>JBMNHO010000004.1:0-23101 GCA_050950425.1 Oscillospiraceae bacterium | reverse complement strand
AGGCCATAGCGATTGGATTGGCAATCATGGGGGCAACCGACGTCAAACACGAGGAAAGCGGAGGAAACCACTCGATAAGCTACGCGGATAAAAACGGCACATCGTATTTGCTTAGCGTAGCGTATGATGCGGGGGCCGACGCGCTGGTTTGCATCAACACAAAAGACGGCAAGGAAAATATCTATGCGGAATATCAAAAGACAGGCTACGGGTATGCTGCCCAGTATTACATCGTCAACGAAAAGGGCGAGGGTAGGCTTTACCAGCTTTCTTTAAGCGGAGAGGATGGCGTGGTGGGCGTTTCCAAGAATGTGGATAAGCCTTCGGCGCTTACCGGCGGCGAATCCGCTGATTTCCCGAAAGCGTGTTCAGAATGGTATGCGACAACGGGGAAAACGGTTACGGCGTTGCCGCCAAGCGGTGTGGATTTGAACTTTGAATATGTGCCGGCGTCTGCATAATGGGGATATGCCGCAAATAAAATGGCCATGCCAAGCGCGGCATTGCTTTTTCCGGGCGCAAACAATAAAACCCTCTTGAATTCAAGAGGGTTTTATTGCAGTCAAATTCAGCTTGGTTTTAATTGAACGCGCGCAAAAGAGCACAAGCTTCGCTCGGAAGACCCATATAGCCCGCACTTGCCTTGTCCGTCCTAACCATTGAAAGCGCCGCCCGCCTCGGCAAGCGCAGGTACGCGCTGCCGGCCTTCCCGCTCCAAATGTGACGCTGCAAGCGTCATATAATCAAAGGCTGCGTGCAAGCGCGATGCCCAGCTTCGCCAGCGCGATCATATCATCGGGCTTGCCGGCGTTCCAGCTGGCGTGTATGACACAGCGGCCGTTTTGTATTGTAATGACGGGCTGTCTGGCGCCCGCATATGTGGCTGCGTAACGGGAAAGCGCCGTTGCGTTTTCACTCAAAAGGCGCACCGCGTAGACGGCATCGTCGGCATAAGCGTCAAACCCCGTGGTGTTTTGTACAGGTGCTAGTTTGCTGATGTCCATATCCAGATCCATTCCGAAGCTGCGCAGCATACCGCCCATGGCAGACAAAGACACCCCACGCAACGGCGGTAGCAGCAGCACCGTTCCCCGGCCTATCGGGGCGCTCCATCGAGTGAACGCCATAAGCCTTTTGTTTTCTCTTACAAATTCATAATGCGAGTCCATGTGCCAAGACGATCCGTCGGGCAGCGTGCCGCTCAGGCGATACTGAAAATTACATGCCATACCCGGCATGATGGCTTTGGCTTCTTTTTTAGGGGTGTAGGTGTAACCCGCGGCCATGGCTGCGGCTGCGCGTACGCTATCCGCTTTTTGTCCGCCCTTTACGAGCAAAAACGCCATGCCGCCAAGCACCAGCAGAAACGCCAGCGGGATGGCAATATCCGTCCAGCTCATATCGCACCTACCTTTGACCGTTCGGAGGTTGCGTTGGCGACAAGCATAATGGACTTGGGGCCGTTATCGATGATCGCTCCCTGGTTAAGGGGTCCCCCTTTGATCCGTGTCACATCCCGTTCGTGAAGGGGTTTCCCCATGGCGGGAGCTGAGGAATTGCCCTGCGGCGTAAAGCGGATGCTGTTCAGCATCCCCTGCAGCTCCTTGTTGTTTTTATGGTCGGCTCCCGCAATCCCGATCTCAAGTTTTTTGCCGTCGGTTGCTGCAATGTATTTCGTTTGGCAGGATCCTGAGTATGTATATGCCGTGATATAAAAGGTCAAACCAGACAGCTCCATTTCCTCCGGGGTCGTGCCGTCGTAATCCGCGGCCAAAGCAAACGCCCTTTTCATGCCGGAAACAAACATGTTGCAAGCCTCCTGAAATATTTTATGACTGTCCCAGAACCCGCGTGAATCGACGCGGTGAAAAAACCGCAGCCTGCACACGGTCTGTTATTTTGTTTAAGATGCCGGACGGAAACACAACTCGAAGCAAAGAAAATTGTCGCTGTGTTCCAGCAAAACAATCGCCAAACCAATCGATTGATCCCGTGCATTTGGTCTCCCTTCTGACATGTGATTTTACTGGGCATATTCTGTGTTATTGGGGGAGCTCTTCAACCTTGAGCATTTCAAAATCGACCTTGGTCGGGGGGCCGAGATATACGTCGATCGGATCGGAATCGGAGTCCTCCGCCGTTACCGTTGCATGCCAGTCATAAGTGAGCGTACCCTTGGCCGTCATTGGCATGCTGTCAAAATCAAATGTGATCGTGGTATTATCCCCCATCCACCAGTTGAATGCAAAAAAATCGGCCGGCTCGTTGCGGTCAATGCCGACAAATACGCCGGTTATCTCGTCATAGCTGCCGGTCAATACGGTGCCAAGCGCATTGAAGAATGTGATCGTCATTTCCCCGTCTCCGGTATCCTGAACCTGCGCACGCCAGTCTGTAAGCGGCTCCGGACCATCGCCGCTATCCCAAACACCCTTCACCTCATAGATACCTGAAACAGACTCGTAAATTTTAAGCGTCATAAAGGCGCAACCTTCGGTATCCGTTCTGACAACCCTTACAAAAACCGAATCATCCTCAATCGTGAGATTCCAAACGGCCTCCTCGCCGACCTGAACAGCTTGCACCGTATCTTCCTCAATGCTGCATTTGCCTGTGACCTCGATTTTCAAAGATACGTTTGATCCCTCCGCATCAGGCACGCTGGCCCTAACGGTATACTCTCTGAAGCCAGTCTCCGCATAGAGATCCACTGTGCTCTTGTCCAACAGCTCCTGCATCGTGTAGGGGCTGTTGTTTTCCTTGGACCGCAGGTCGTTGATTGCCTGCAATACCGCCTGATCGACACGCAGCACGCCAGCGCCCATTCCTTCCGGAATAGGTATGGATTGCTCTCCTGTTGTGACTCCGGGGGCGGCGGTTTTTACCAGCAGATCCTTTATTTCTTCGGCATTCAGCTTGGGATTTATGGATTGCAACAACGCAATCGCTGAGGTGACCTGCGGCGCGGAAAAGCTTGTGCCGCTCGCTTTGACCGGCTGTCCGTTTTCATCCGTGCCTACGACCATCTCAACACCCGGCGCGGACAGGGTCAATTCCGCATCGCCTGTTGCGAAGCTTGAAAACTCCGCGCGTGACCCGTCGTTGTTGATCGCGCCGACCGTAACCACGTTCGGCAGCTTGATGCCCGCCGGGCAATCGTTTTTTCCGTTGAGCCCCCCTTTGCTCTTGTCCGCATTGCCGGTGTTGCCGGCACTTGCCACAAAAACGACATTCGGGTTTGTTTCCTGCATTTTTTTAAAAAATTTCTCGTAGGCCTTCACAATGTACTCGTAATTATCGTTTTGCGGTTTGAAGTTGAAGGAACAGTTGATCACTGTGGCCCCTTCGTCCACCATTTTCTTTAAATAAACCAAAGTTTTATCGGTATAGGCTACGCCGGTTGCCGGAACCGTAATCTGCGTCAGGTCCTGCGTGTCGGCTTGCGTGGCGGTGTAATGCGGATTGACGTCAAAGACATTTTTCGAATGGATGTGAAGGTTCTCTTCCAGCACACCGGCCACACCGACCATACCGCCATTTTTAGAATCCGCGCCGATCACGTGCGCGACCATGGTACCGTGTGTAAACCCACCGTCGATGATCTGGCTGTCTTCCTTGGCTGGGTCATTTGTGGTATCGCCGGACAGCTTGGTTTTACCGTCAAATTCGCTCGACCCGGTATAAAAGGCTTCATCCAGCACCCCGACAGTTACCTTGTTCAGAGGCACCCCGCTGCCTTTGAGTATCTTCCACGCGTTTTCCATGCCGATGACGTTATAATGCGAATTCGCGGGATCCTTGTACGCGGGATCATTGAGGGGAGAACATGGTTCTCCCGCCATATCCGAACCGTAAGCAGGCATGTTAGGGAAAGCAAGCTCAACGCCCTCCAGTTCAAAAACAGCGTCCAGAGTGGCGTTGAGCTCAGATTCGGTTTTGTCGCCGGTCTCAATTTGATATAGGTTAATAAATTCCAATTCCCCGACAACGGTGCCGCCCATCTGCTCAACGACTTTCTGGGCCGTGCCTTTGTCCACATCGTCTTTAAACACAACGATGACCTGGTCGGTTGGCACATAGCCCCATTTTTCCGTTTTGATGACAGAGGCGGGGTTTACCTCTTGGTATGTCGCAAGCCCTTTTTGCGCCGAACCTCCGGAAAAAAGATGCGATCCATTTATAAACTGGAATATGTTGACGCACAGCCCTGCCACAAGCGCGATGATCAGTATGATCAACAAAACAGTCCGTCCATTCGATTTTTTCACCACGCCGCCGTGTGCGGGGGGCTGGTTTACCGTCTGCCGGGGGGGAGGAAACGGCTCTTGGCGGGGCTGTTGGGATGGCGGACTTGATGGCGGCTGCGGAGGCCCGCCCTGTTGGCCATTTCCCTCCGCATCAATGGTTTTTCTTTTGATATCGGAGCCACACTTCCGGCAAAACTTAGCGCTGTCTTTGACTTCCGATCCGCAATGTCTGCAAAACATAGCAATCCCTCCTGATAACGCGTTCGCTTATCTTTTCTTCAAATCGATGGTTACGCGGCTTTGCAAGTTGTAATCGCCAACAACTGCCACCCATGTATTGTCATAGGTGCCGCGTGGCAGTCCGTTTTCGGTGATCGGAATTTCGATATAGCCGGGCTGAATGGTGTCGTTGACCTCTATGGCGGGGTTGAGATAGAAATTGTCGAGGTCGAGGTATAGCCTCAGCGTATTTCCGCTTACCTCACCCGTATGAAGCTGTGGCTCGAGAGCCAGAGAATCGGCGAATGACTCGCCGTTTATGTAGCCCTCATACGGCATGATATCGCACTCGAACTGCTTTCCGGGATAGATTTCCATCCAAAGAAAAATCTCTTCCATACCGATTGGCTCCCATGAACCTTCGTCCTCGATGGAGTAGTAGCGGTGGAAGGTCATATCCCATATGCCGCTCACATTAAGCGTCTGCGGGGCCGTTGGCTGCGCGGGGGTTTGAATTGGCGCAGTCTCATCAACCTTCGGCGAAGACGATGTTTCCGCAGGAGACTCGGCCGGAGCAGTGTGTTCCATATGCTGGCTTTCCGTTGCGCCGGGATCATCCTTTTTAAGCCGGGGAGGGCGGCCTACGAAGCTTTTTACCAAGCCCGCCAAGCCCAAACCCCATACCACAAGCACCAATACCAAAAGCAAGATCACGATTCCGTTTCGCTTCTTGGGGTTGTTCATGTCATTCACCTACAATTCCTTAGTTTTCTGGTGCGCCCGCATTTGTTTGGTCGTATGAGCAAGGCGTGGGAGCGCTATTTTTTGTAATTCAGCGTTTTTCCAAAAAGATCTACCAGCGTTTTTTTGATTGCGCTGTTGTGAGAAAACGTATGGGAAAACTCGATTTTCTTTCCGTCAAAGAGTGCAATGGAAAGCTTACCCTGACGACTGGAGGTTCCGCCGTCAACGTCTATGTCGGTTGACTCGCATCGAAAAACAAGCTTTTTGATGTCCGTGTATTGAATTGTGAAGTTTGTAGAATCTTCGGCGAGAATATGCCCCGGTGTCATGGAATAGTACTTTGTGTGATAATTTGCCCAGTGCTGCATCATTGCCACGCTGCCTTTAAAAAAGCCCTTACCTTGCGCCTTTAGTTCGCTCGAGATTCTAGCGTTTTCCTCCTTTTGACGCTGCGCGGAGAGGTGAGCGACAATCAATTTGTCCTTCATAAAGACCAAGTAGCAGGCTTTTCGTTTGAAAAACGATTCCTTGCGCTGCGCTGCGAGGACCAATACAATCTCTCCGTTGCCGCCGGGCGGGCTGGCCGGCGCCGGCTTTGACGGGATATATTCTGCAGCGAAGTTGGCAGAAGGCTGGGGGATAGGGGTTCCGCATTCAGCGCAAAACTTACTTCCCGGCTCGTGCCGGGCGCCACATTGTTCGCAATACATATTGCTGCTCCTTTCAAAAGTCAAGTGGCGATAACCGCCCGATCCTGTATTCTGACAATGCTTTTTCGGTGGGACGTTCCGCCAACATGATGTTACACACGCTTTGGTCGGATGTCGGTTCCCTTCTCGGTTCCGGTTCCCGCTCTGCCGATTCTGAAACAGGGTCGACTTTTTCCGTTTCCTTGGGTTTGGGTTCGCCGCAAGCGCAAAAACAGAAAACACGACTCCAACCAGAAATACGGCCGGGAAACATAGAGCCGGTGTTGTCATGCGTGTTTTTAAAAAAGCGGGGCTTCGTGTTGGAACCTTCCCATTAAACCAACAATGTCGGTGTAATCCCTGTCTCAAAGCGAAATCGTTCACAGATTTTCTCCATGGAAGCCGGATCGATTGCCGGGCGCAGAAGCCGTATGTTCCACATCCATTTTTCTTTATCATAGGTAAAGGAGATGAAGTCCTCTCCGATCTCCACGGCTTTTAGCCGAATACTGTCCTGGTTGAACTTAATGATTTTCGTATCCAAGAGAATACCGAAATAAGAGACGGTTGCGCCAATGCTTTCCCGTTCCTCCGGCTGGGCGCCTTCGCTGGCTAGATCGCTGATAACGGCAGTGCGGATGTGCAGGATTGGGTTTTCCGCAATGAGGCGCGCAATTTTCAGCTTTCCAAGTTCTCGCACCCAGAGCCCTGCCGCAATTCCGCCCGCAATGATGATGACAGCAAGCAGCACCTGCGTCTGTGTTTCGGATACCGCTTTGCCAAAAATGAGAAGCACAGCGCCAGCCAGTATAATAAAACCGGTAAAGGCTCTGAATACAAAACATCTTCTTTTGATTGTTTTCAAACATACCCCTCCTTTTCAGGCAGAGTTGCATTCTTCAATAACAGCATAGCTAAAACGCAAATATAAAAAACCACCCGACCGGGTAGTTTGTATAAAAAAGACCCCTACCTTTTTCGGGTAGGGGCCAAACATCCGCGAAATTCAGAGGAATGCCCTTGAAAAACCTGTGTCCTTTTTGCGTGTGGCTTTTACGTTGCCCACAATATAGTTGCCTCCTGTTTTAAAATGTCTTACGGGGGAAGGCCCAGAAGCACGGTTTTACAATTTGTATCATCTGAGGAACCATATGCAAGCCGCTTTTTGCAACAAAAAAAGCACAACAGGAGGCTTGTTCTTTCCCCTGAGACGGGAAAAGGCCCCGTGCTATCGGGCGTTGGAAGCAAAGAAAAACCATCTGCCGGTAAAATTTCTTTTATCAACAGATGGTTGGCGTTCTGTCTAATGACGCCGCTTTTGATACAATAACACGATTCCTTTGGAAAACCAGACGGGTGCATTGGGTGCATACTATGACACGGCACTTTATTGCGCTATCAACAAGCAAGAGAAATATGGCATTAAGGCATAACGCAGCTATTAGTAAGGCTGGTGCTTATGCATATAAATGTCTCTTGTAAAAATGAAGGATATTACTATGTTAAGAATGTAAGGGATGATCCCCCGAGCATAGGTTTTAGAATAACCCAGGGGATCGCTTGTGTTTTATTTCGCCTTGACTTGCGATTTCTTCACTTCGTATCCAAGAGCGGTGATGGCCTTTTCTACGTCTTGCACCGACAGCTTTTCATCATCAAAGTCAAACTTGACTTTGCTTGAGTTGAACAACACCTTTACGCTTTCCTTTTCCACGCCGCTCAAGGATTTTGTCGCGTTTTCGATCTTTTGCACACAGGACGGGCAGGTCAATGTTCCTAATTGGATGGTTGCTTTTTGCATTTTTTAATCTCCTTTTCTATTTTGATTATTGCTTCCTCAATTTATAGCGAAGCAGCCTCATGCCGTTTAAGATGACCACCAGAATACTGGCTTCGTGCACCAGCATGCCGATGGACATATTCATCCATTCGCTGAAGAACACGCTGGCGAGCAAGAACAGCACTACGCCTACGGCAATCAGAATATTCTGCTTCATGTTTCGAGCTGTGGCTTTTGTCAGTCCCAGCGCATGGGGCAAACGGCTAAAATCTGAATTCATTAAGACCACATCAGAGGTTTCAATGGCCACGTCTGTGCCGCTTCCCATGGCGATGCCGATGTGCGCCAACGCCAGGGAAGGACTGTCGTTCACGCCGTCGCCTACGAAAGCAACGATTTGGCCTTCTTCCTCAATCAGCCTTTTGATATAAGCAGACTTATCCTCGGGCAGCATGTTGCCATGCGCTTCGGTCAAGCCCAGTTCCCGGCTGACCGCATCCACCGTTCCCTGGTTGTCGCCCGAGAGCATCACAAGGTTCTTGACGCCCAGCTTTTTCAGCCTGCGCAGATCTTCCTTCACGCCGGGGCGGATCTGATCGCGCACCCCCATCAACACTTTCAGTTGCCCGTCCACAGAAGTCAGCACAAGCGAGTTCCCGTTTTTCTCAGAGCGGGCGATATCGGCTTTTGCCTGTTCACTAAGTTCTACACCTTCTCGTTCCATCAAGGTCACATTGCCGACCGCAATTCTGTGACCATCCACGCTGGCTACAATTCCGCCGCCTTTGACAACTTCGGTGTTTTCCACCGGTGAGAGCGTGGTTTCGCCAATTTTCTCTAGCACGGCCTTAGCCAAGGGATGGTCGGACTCACGCTCCACACTTGCCAGGTACCTTAATGCCTCATCAATATTATCCCCATAGTATTCCTTTTCCGCAACCGATGGGTTTCCTGCGGTTAACGTGCCCGTTTTGTCGAACACCATGGTGTCCAGCCTGCTAAAGTCGCCGATGACTTCGCTGCCTTTGAGCAGCACACCATGGCGCGCGCCGTTCCCGATGCCTGCTACGTTGGATACGGGCACGCCGATCACCAGCGCACCGGGGCATCCAAGAACGAGAATGGTGATGGCCAACTCGATGTTTTGGGAGAACACCCAAACGAGTATGCCAAGGAGAAGAACGGCCGGCGTGTAGTATTTCGCGAAACGGTCCACGAAACGCTCTGCCTCCGATTTGGAATCCTGCGCTTCTTCTACCAGCTCAATGATTTTACCAAAGGTTGTGTCGTCGCCTATGCGGTCGGCGACAATCTGTATGGTTCCATTGTCGAGGATTGTGCCTGCGAACACATTCGCCCCTTCTTCCTTAGAAACGGGAAGAGATTCGCCTGTGATGCTCGCTTCGTTGATGCTGCCTTCACCGGACAAAACGGTACCGTCAACGGGTATTTTCGCGCCGGTTTTCACCAGCAAAATGTCGCCCACGTCCACTTCGTCCACTTCAACTTCTTCAAATTCTCCATTTGCCATTTGTTTTAGCGCGCTTTCCGGTGCCATTTCTGTGAGTTCTTTAATAGCAGAGCGCGTTTTGTTCAATGTCCGCTGCTCTAAAAAAGCACCGAATAAGAACAGGAACGTCACAATGGCGGATTCTTCGAAGTTTTTAATGAAAAACGCACCGATAACAGCGATGGTGACCAAGTAAATCAATGCTGATAACCTTGACTCTTACTGCCTGGTACGCCTGGATGGCAATGGGTGCAAGACCCAAAACAGAAGCAACAGCCAAAGCCCAAACAGCTACCACTTCATTTTTGAAACCCAGCGCACTGGTAAATCCGATTACAATTAAAATGGCACTGATTAATGTTATATGGTTTTTCTTGCTAAGTATCACTCTCTGCATTTTACCACCTTCTTTTCCAAATTAATATCCGTTTAAGCCAGATATGCCTTATCCAGCTCCGCCAGCATGTTGTAAACTGCTTCATAGCTTTCACATACATCGTCCGGCACGGTATAGTCGTTTGTAACTTCACGTAGCCTGGCAAATTCTTCGTTTAGCTCGGGTCTTTTCGACCCCGCTTCCTTTACTTTTCTGATTGATCGCATCAAACAATTTATGGACTTCATGGAACTCGGGGTGATTCTGCCCATGAACCCTTGCCACAATCGGCACGTACTGCTTCAACGTTTTCATATGCGTAGCCTTTGCCTTTTTGAATATCTGTTTGTTTGCCATTTCGCTCCCAGCCCTTCGTTATTATTTTTGTTTTCTGAATATAGTGTATCATGGTTTATCGGATAATGATTTGACCTAAATCAAAATTGAATAGATATATCTAATAGTCAAGGATTCGGACACTTGCATAGGTTAAATCGATCTTGTTTTGCGAATCAAATCCGCATGCTGTATAATAGTTGTTAGTTGGGAAACTAGGATAGATACGAGTCGGGGAAGGGGGAAATTCAGATGCAATGTTGCCACCACTCGGAAAGCCATGCAAGCTGTATTGAGCATGTGCCTATTTTCTCCAGTCTCAGCCACGAGGAAAGAATGGAGGTCGTAGAAATTGCTTCCTCCCGCATCTTCGAAAAAGGCGAAACGGTATACAGGGCAGGCGATGAGGGCGGAACCCTCTTTGTCCTCTACACCGGGCGGGTCAAGCTTTTCCGCCTGAATGCCAGCGGGAAAGAACAAGTTCTCCGGCTGGTGGAGACGGGGGAATTTATCGGAGAACTGTCTCTGTTTTCATCCCTGCCCCTTACGGATAACGCCCAAGCGCTGGAGGGCACAACCATGTGCGTTTTGCAAGGGGAACGGCTCAAGGCGTTGATGGCGAAATACCCTTCTATTGCCTTTAAAGTGATGGATGAGCTTTCTCGAAGGCTGGAAAGAGCCGAAAACCGAATCGAAGACATCAGCCTAAGCTCGGTGACCACCCGCGTCTCGAGGGCTCTGCTGGAGCTGTCAGAGGTCAAGCAGGATATTGTCCTGCCCATGACCAAGGGGGATTTGGCTTCTCAACTGGGGATGACGCAGGAAACCCTAAGCCGCAAGCTGGCCGCCTTGCAGGAAGAAGGATTGATCCTTCTAAAGGGGCACCGCAACATCATCATAAAAGATAAAACGGCGCTGGAACAAATCAGCCTTGAGCAATAAACCGCGCCGTGGATGCCAAATGGCATTTGAGCCTCTTTGAATAGCAGTATCGGCAGCCTATTTTATCAAGCTGCCGATTTTTTTCTGATGAAGGGCTGCTTATTAAGAGTAACGAATGGCTTCTTTGGGGCAGACTTGCCCACAATTTGTACATTGATGGCAGAGCGCCGTGTTGATAACGGCCTTCTTGTCTTCGCTAACAACCACGATCGCATCGGAGGGACAAACCGGTTCGCAAAGCTTACATCCGATACAGTCGGCTTTATCCACAGTTTTACGCCGCCTCGCAAACCGGCCAAACAGCTTTTGGGGCGCTCCAAAGGGGCAGATCAGGTTGTGAAACACCGCGGGTCTGTATCGAAGGGTAACAAGGACTGCAATTGCCAGCCAGATAAGCAAAATCGGCAAATTAATCTTAAAAAACCGCTGAAGCAAAAGCATCGCTGCAATGCTGAGCGCCAGCACAATCCAGGCAAAATATCCGTTTCTCAGCCATTTAGGAGTTTTCTGCGTTTGAATGTTCAACTTCTTTGCAATCCAATTCGTCGGTATCATTAATGTGTTCATGGGGCACACATATCCGCAGTAAATTCTCCCGAAAAGCAACGCAGCCAAAAGACTAATACCGAACAAAGCCAACCACAGCACCATCTTTCCCTGTGCCATAAGAAAGGCGAACAACGCTAAAAATAATAGCCGAATGATTGTTGCAGCATATTTCATAAATAATCCCCCTTAACTTGCTATTTTTCTATTATATTAATATAATGAAGAGAAAGGTGTTACCAATGTCACTGTTCTAAGGAGAATGTGCAAAATGAAAAAATATATTGGTCTAATAGAGAAAAGTTCTCTGTTGAGATCGTTCTCTATACAAGAAGTAGATTCTTGTTTAAGGGATGGAAGCTTCCGTATCAGCACCTATGGTAAAAACAATATCATCCACTTTTCCGGTGAGGCCTGTTTAAAGCTGGAGATTATTCTGTTGGGGCATGTGAGTGTAGAACGCATTGACGAAGCGGGCAACCTGATGACCATAGCGGAATTTAGCGGTGACGAAATTTTAGGCGGCAATCTGCTTTTTTCAAAAAGCCCCTACTATCCCTTGACCATTACCGCAAAGCAGCCCGCCGTTATTTTGGAGATTGACAAGGAGCGTCTTTTAACACTTTTCTCGAGTAAACCTGTTTTTCTGCGAAGTTATCTTGAATTTGTGGCCGACCACACCACCATCCTCGGAGACCGAATCAAACACTACGTAAACAAAACGATACGAGAATGCGTAATAGCCTATCTGAAGCACGAGCGGCAAAAGCAAAATTCAAAAATAATCCGGCTACCCATCACCAAAAAAGCTTGGGCTGAAAGAATCGGCGTTTCGCGCACATCCCTGTCCAGAGAACTGGCCAAAATGGAAAAGGACGGGTTGATTCGCTATGATTCAAAATGTATTGAGCTTTTGTAAGTACTTACTTTCTTGGCTTGACACTCGATGACCTGTTCTACGATGACGCCATGGCACTGCGCGTCCATAAATCTTTCTCGTATGAAGGATTGTTGGCCGACTGTTCTGATTATGAAAAGGCGATCCTCAGTGAGTCACTTCTCGCGTTAAAGACGATTTTGGAACGAAATAGATCATAGCAGGGATACCCTTTGCAACCTTGCAACCTTGACACTCTTTCATATAAAATACCCCGGAATATCAAGGAATACTGAGCGAAGTAAAGGTTGCAATTAGCACTTTATTTTTGCAACCTTGACAGCGTCTTTTGCATTGTTGCCATACTCAGCGATATGTCCTATACACAAAAGAAAAACCCACAGGATGACGGTCTACACACCGCCACCTGTGGGTTTTCCATCTTACTTATTATTTATATCCGCATGGATTTCGACGCCATCTCTGAACTTCACAGTCATTTCGCTCTCCGAATGGACGGTCACCGATTCGATAGTGGCAAGCCAGAGTTTTTCGTCAAACTCGGTAACCAGCTTATCATGGCATTTCAAATCGTCAAGGAAGCTTGTTATCCTTTCTCGCTTGGCGGTGCGTTCCAACAATTTATCGTTGATTTCAGCAATGCCGTTCCGAGCGGCTTCGTAGCGCTTCATTAAAACATCGTATCGTCTGTTGTACTCATTTTGATCCAGAACGGTGCGGGCGTTTTCTTCTACGCATTTTCGCATAAGCTCCATGACGATATCATATTCGCTTTTTAGCTCCGCCTGTCTTTTTTCAAGGGAGGAAGTGTCTGTCAGCGTCAGAATTACAGTCTCGTAATCACTTAAAACCTCATTTTTGTTTTCGATGAGCTGATTAAACGCCTCCACAAAAGCCTTCTGCAAAGCCGCTTCGTAAAGATGCGGTGTGTCGCATTTTTTGCCTTTATATTTATGGTTACACTGCCAAATGGTGCGGCGGTACTTGCTGGTGGAATGCCAGACCTTCGAGCCGTAAACACCATCGCATTCGCCGCAGATAACCTTGCCAGAGAATGGACTGTCGCTGGCTTTGTAGCCTCGGTATCCTTTACGCTGGCTGAGTTCGTGTTGCACCAAATCGAAAGTCTCCGGCGTGACGATAGCGGGGTGGCTGTTTTCCACATAATACTGCGGAACCTCACCCTCGTTGACCTTCATTTTTTTCGTGAGAAAATCCACGCAGAAAGTCTTTTGTCTAATGACGGTAATATTGATACAATTTCATGTTCGCTCTCGTCGTATAAGCGGGTGCATTTAATGGGTGCATCTTTTCACGATAAGTACAATTTGCACCTAACTCAACTTTTAAGTATTTTGATAACCCAATATCTAATGTTGGCAAAAAACAGCGCCGCAATGCCCGTTACAACATGCAATATCGGAAACAGCAGAATAAGAAACGCGATAAAGCCCATCAAAAATGTTCTGGATATTTTAGACATCAGTATGATGGATGCAGCTTTTCTTGAATCGTATTTTGCGGAAATCTGAGCGGTCATCACATTTAGAGCATAACTCAGAATAGCAGCTGCGCTGCCAACAATGCTGCCCAATAATACGGAAAGATCAAACTTGTCCGTAAAAATATAAAAGCTGATCATCATGAACGAGAGGCCGATTACGCACAGCGCGGTATGGTATATTTCTCGGTAAACATTTGTATGAAATATAGTCATATACATTCCCTCTCTTCTTTCTTTACCGAGAACATTCAGATGAGCATTCCTTAGATCCCTAAATTCTAAGGAATGCTGCGACTCACAAATGCGCTACAGCATCTTCCGATTCTTTCTGAATATATAACCGGTCAGCAATTTTTCAATTTCCACAGCTAAGAGAACCACCGCTCCTCCTGCAAGAAGATACAGCCAATCAACCATACGCAAAGGTGCGGTACCGAACCACTGCTGCATGAAAGGAAGGTAGGTAAATCCCACCTGTATCAAAAGCAAAATCCCCGAAACAATGAAGGAGAATTTGTTTCCCAAAAAGCCTGTGCTGAAAATTGTATGATGTAGTTTGCGGCAGTTAAAAAGGTAAAACAGCTCGCCGAAGACAAGCATATTGACGGCAACTGTCCTTGCATACGCGAGATCATAGCCGTTGTTTCCATAGCTCGAAAACAAAAGGATCGTTAGTACAGTTATAATGACCGAAACAAACAGTATACGGAACAGAAAATATCCGCCAATCAATGACTCCTTGGGATTACGGGGAGGTTTTTTCATAACATTTTGCTCCGCCGGTTCAAAAGCCAGAGAAAGGGCGAGGGTGATGGCAGTCACCATGTTTACCCAGAGTATCTGCACAGGTGTAATCGGCAGCGTAAAGCTGAAAAGAATCGCAGCCACGATCACCAATGCTTCGGCACCGTTTGTCGGCAGGATAAACAGCAGTGTTTTCCTTATATTGTCGTATATTGTCCGGCCTTCTTCAACAGCGGAAACAATGGATGAAAAGTTGTCATCCGCCAGCACCATCTCAGCGGAATCCTTTGTTACCTCGGTGCCCTTTATACCCATCGCCACGCCAATATCCGCCTTTTTTAAAGCGGGCGCGTCGTTAACCCCATCACCGGTCATGGCCACGATTTCGCCTTGTTCCTGCAATGCCCTGACCAGCCTCAGCTTGTGCTCCGGGCTTGTTCTTGCGAATATGTCACAGTCCAGCGCAGCTTCGCGGATTTGCTGGTCGTTCATTTCCTCCAGCTCGGAGCCGCTGATTACCTTTGGCCTGTCGGTCAGGCCCATTTGCATGCCGATTTCCCGAGCGGTCAGCACATGGTCGCCGGTGATCATTTTTACGCGTATCCCCGCGTTTTTGCATACGCGTATTGATTCTATCGCTTCCGCTCTGGGCGGGTCGATAATCCCGACAATGCCTACGAATACCATGCTCTTATTCAAATCATCGTGACTGAGGCTGCTTTTATCGTCACCAACCTCCGCATAAGCACAGCCAATCAAACGCTGCCCATGGGCCGCAGCCTTTTCAATTTTAGTTTCCCAAAACGCCGGATCGATGGAGTCAATTCCCCCGGAGGTCGCCTGATATCCGCAAATATTAATCAGTTTTTCAGGTGCGCCGTTTGCAAAAAGGATTCTTTTACCGTCGATGCTCTGCAGAGAGGCACGGTATTTATACTGTGAATCAAAAGGAATGTCATCTATTTTGGTTGCATTCGCGCTGTTATATCCTGTTTTACGGGCAAGCGTTTTAAGCGCCGCTTCTGTCGGCGCGCCTTGGGGAACCCATATATCCTTCTCTTTAACTACGTCTGATTCATTACACAAATCCGAAGACTGAATAAGCCGGAATAAAACGGGATTATTCAAGTCTGCGCGAACGCCTCCAAGGGTGATTTCGCCTTCCGGCGCATAGCCCAAGCCCGAAACGGCAAAGTCCCCTGTTAATGTATATATGTTGGTCGCGGTCATTTCGTTTTTGGTAAGCGTTCCGGTTTTACCGGAGCAGATCACAGTTACCGAGCCAAGCGTTTCAACGGAAGGCAGCCGCCTGACAATCGCATTTTTTCCCGCCATGCGCTGTACGCCAATTGCAAGCGTGATGGTCAGTATGGCAGGCAGCCCCTCGGGTATTGCCGCAACCGCCAATCCTATCACCGAAAGGACGGTATCCGTCCAAGACGCTTTCGTAAGGAAAACCGCATAAACGATTAAAAGAACCGAAAACGATAGAATAATAACTGACAGCGCTTTGCCCAAGGCGTTGATTTTTTTCATCAACGGCGTGCTTGTTGATTTCGTTTCAGAAAGCATTGTATTGATTTTGCCCACTTCCGTATCAACAGCCGTGGCAACGACAATGCCTGTGGCATCGCCGGTGCGGACAGTCGTTCCGGCATATACCATGGATTCTCTCTCGCCTAAAACGGTGCCGGGCTTAACCGGCTGGATTGTTTTTGATACGGCCACGGATTCGCCGGTGAGGGCGGACTCGTCAACCTCGAAATGGCTTACGCTGATAAGCCGCATGTCGGCAGGCACTTTATCCCCGGCTTTCAAGAGGACAATGTCACCCGGAACAAGTGCTTCCGCTGCAATTTCCCGCCTTCTCCCGTCTCGGATAACGGCGGCTTTAAGCGAAAGCAGATTCCGTATGCTGTCCAGCGCTTTTTGCGCTTTGTCTTCCTGAATATATCCGACGATGGCGTTGATAATAACGACGCCCAAAATGACCCACGTGTCGAGCCAATGGCTCATAATCGAAGTCAGTACAGCCGCGCCAAGCAAAACGTAGATCAGCGCGTTGTTAAACTGCATTAAAAACCGTTTTATAAAGCTGTCTTTTTTACCCTCCGGCAGCTTATTTTCTCCAAACAGCTCCAGCCTACCGGTGGCTTCTTCGGTCGAAAGACCGTTCCTATCGGTATTAAGCTTTTGCAACACCACTGCGTCTTGCAGGGTTTCCCATTGGATTTCGTGTAAATTTTCTCTGCGAAAATCTTCTTTCATACAACTACTCCTTTTTCATAGTATTTGCCCCGCCCATGGTTGTATCCCAGCCATTAAAAAAGGGGTGGGCAGCTCGCAAAACGAGCTTCCCACCCCAGAAGCTAATCATTCTTGAAAGCGGGTGATACACCCGCCCAACCGAAACATGAACTATTCAATTTAACGGCAAACAGTATACCATGAGTCTCTGTTTTTAGCAATCAAATTTCTTTGCGATACTGTTAAATATGCAAGTCTTTCTTTGCAAATATCGCCATTGCCGCTGAAAATAATACGATGGCCCCGGCAAAGAGGGCGACCAGGCTCCAAATCGCACCTGCTTCTCCTGCGATGATCCCATCCGAATTAAACAGGGTAAAGAATGTAGCGTATTTTGCGTTTTCCAGCTCTTTTCCGGCGTTAGCCAGCATTTGTACGATAAAAGCCAGCGCGGGAATGCCAGCGCCAACTCCGACGGCGTATTTGCTGTCGTTGAAAATGCAGGAGCACAAAAAACAAATGCCGCCTATAAAGAGCTGCAGGCACAATACGCCAACATTCAGTAAAATAAACTTCCCGATTTCAAGCTCGCCGGGAAAGGTAAGCTCGCAGGAGATAATCCCCAGTGTTGTCGCATATAAAACCAGGGCAAACAAACCCGTACCCATGACTTTCATCTGAGTGAAAGCGACCGTTATGCGCTTGACCGGAGCGGCCATAAGATAGGTCATGGAGCCACGATCCACATGCCGGGCGATTAATCTGTTGGCGCTGAGTATGGAAAAAATCATGGGGAATATAAGCATGATAAATCCGTAAAGATACGCCGCCATAAAACTGACAAGCTCGGCGGACGCCGGATTCATTCCGAACATCTCCATTACTTCAGGCATGGCTTTGGCGAACTCATCCAATGCGCTTCCCAACGCCGGATCGAACATGGAAATTATGATGGTGAAATACATGGTGATCACTGCGGCAAAGATAACAAGCATCTTCCAACTTCCCTGAATGCCGCGTTTATATAATGTCCAGTTCATCATGATCTTCCACCCCCATAATACTGCATGAAGATATCCTCAAGGCTTTGATTCGGCGCGGAAATATTTGTGACGGGATAGCGGTTCATGACGGATATCAGCTCCTTGATATCGTTTTGCACGGTCACCGTCACATGGTGTTGAGAAACAGCGGATACGTGCAATCCCTCGCCCGCGAAAGCGGAAGCGAAATCTTCGCTTTCCAGCGTGATGATATATTTTTTTACCTGTGCCGCCTTCAACGCGTCCACTGAATCCGTTGCCACGAGTCTCCCGTCCTTGATAATGGAGACGCGGTGGCAGGTACGCTCCACCTCTTCAAACATATGGGAGGACATCAGGATCGTCTTGCCCCTTGCTTTTTCCTCCAGCACCAATTCAATGAACCGGTTTTGCATCAGTGGATCGAGTCCGCTTGTCGGTTCATCGAGGATCAGGACTTCCGGATCATGCATAAAGGCTGCTACGATGCCGACCTTTTGCTTCATTCCCTTGCTCATTTTTTTGAGCTTACTTCGCGCGTCCAATTCAAAGCGGTCGAGCAATTCTTTGGTGCGGCCATTTGTTTTGGTCTTGCGGTATTTCGCCATGAAGATCAGAAAGTCCATCCCGGTCATATCATCAAAGAACGCCATTTCCCCGGGGATATAACCAAGGTTCTTTTGGATATCGGCGCTGTTTCGCCAGCAATCCATACCGCCGATAGCGCAATATCCTTTTACAGGCTTCAAAAAACCCATCAAGTGACGAATCGTTGTGGTTTTTCCTGCACCATTTGGCCCAAGAAAGCCAAACACCTCGCCCTGATCAATCGAAAAGGATAAATCGAACACCCCGCGTCCTTTACCGTAATCTCTCGTTAAGCCTCGAATCTCACATACGCTCATATAAACGCCCTCCTATATAAGCTGCCTTTAGAAGATCCATGTAGACCAAAAGTTTATTCCAAACGATACCAGCATCTTGTCTCCCTGAAAGCAGATGTGCTCCCGCCATCTATTTTTCAACCATGTTAAAAGGTGGGAAACTCGCTAAAAAACGAACTTCCCACCCCAGAAGCCTATAACTCTTGAAAACGAATAATACATTCGCTCAACCGGATAGAAATATTAAATTTAACTTAAATATTATAGCACGAACTCCCGAAATTTGCAAGAGAATTTCTTTGCAATTTACGTGTTTTCAAGTATAATATAACTTAAGGTTGTATGCCCTACTGATGAAGGAGGCATAAAATTATGGTCGCAATAAATCCGTATAAATCTGATATTGAAGCGATTCTGGCAAAACGATATGATAACGGTTGGGATTTCTGGACGACGCCCGATAAACGCTTGAGTAAAGGAGGCCCGTTTTCTACCCTAGCGAGCGCGTTACTGCTGCTGGAATTGGGAATGGAACCTTCCGATCCTTTGTTAAAAGAAGTTGCCGACTTGATTTTTAGCACATGCCGGGAGGATGGGCGGTTTAAATTATACCCGCAAGGTGCAATCTATCCCTGTCAAACGATCAATGCCGCTAACGCCCTTAGCCATTTAGGTTATTCCTGCGATAACAGGCTTCAGAAAACCTTTGACCATCTTTTCGAGATACAGCACAGTGACGGAGGCTGGCGTTGTAAGAAATTCAGTTTTGGCAAAGGCCCCGAAACAGAATTTTCAAATCCCGGCCCAACGCTGACGGCTTTAGATGCTTTCCGATTTACGAATTTCCTCAATAAAGAACAGGCGCTTGATAGGGCTGTGGAGTTTTTGCTTGAACATTACGGATGCCATGATGAAATATCCTCATGCTCCGGAACCTCATAACCTGATCGGCATATTGCTTGAAAAAGAAGGCGACCATTTGGCCGCAATGAAGCATTTTAGGGCTGCATGGGCGCTTGATCCAACCTATATCCCCGCGCGATGCAATTTGGATCGATTTGGGAGCTTTTATTCAGACAAGCAATGTGCCTTTGACGAGACGGATTGTCCGAAGGAACCTAAAAAAGATTTATATAAAACGGTTTATGACCAAGACGGTATCGGCCACATTGTTAAAAGGGACTAGGCTATATACTGCCGGACTTTCCGTTAATGATTATCTAAAAAGGGGAAGAGACATGAAAATTATCATTATAGGCGACGGCAAGGTTGGGTATAATCTGGCCGAAAACCTGTCAAAAGAAAATAATGACGTTATTATAATCGATAAAAACCCGGAGGCCTTGAGAAAAGCGGGCGAATATTTGGATGTCATGTGCATCAGAGGAAATGGCCTGAGCACAAAAATACTGCTGGAAGCCGGAGTGACAGAAGCCGATTTGTTGATTGCGGCCACAACCAGCGATGAAATGAATATGGTGTGCTGCCTTACGGCTAAAAAGCTGGGAGCGGAGCATACCATAGCCCGAATCAGGGATCCGGAATACGCTGATGAGCTTTCTCAATTAAAAGCCGACCTCGATTTGGATATGGTGATCAATCCGGAACAAGCCGTTGCCGGTGAGATCGCCAGACTGCTTGAATTTCCCCCTGCCGTTAATGTTGAGATGTTTGCAAAAGGTCGGGTTGAAATGGTGGAAATGAAGGTAACCCCCGATATGCCCATTGTCGGCATGAGTTTAAAAGACATCTCGAAAAGGATCGCCTCGGCTATCCTGATCGGCGGTGTGCTTCGGAATAATGATGTGATCATTCCCAAGGGAGATTTTATAATCAAAGAAGACGATACGATATACATTGTTGGCCGTCCGTCAAAAGTATTTCATTTTTGCAGGCGGATAGGCATTCATGTTCAAAAGATAAAAAGCGTCATGATTATGGGAGGAGGAAGAATCGCATATTATCTGGCAAAATATCTGAACGAAATGGAGATCAAGGTTAAAATCATTGAAATCGACCGTGACCGCTGCGTGGAATTGACAGAATTGCTTCCCCATTCATTAATCATTAACGGCGACGGTTCCGACGAGAGTGTATTACACTCGGAAAGCCTGAGCGACATGGGCGCATTTATCTCCGTAACAGGCAGGGATGAAGAAAACCTCATAACCGCGTTGCTGGCAAAACAATACGGTGTTCAAAAAGTTGTGGCAAAAATCAACAGGATGAATTATTCCGGCGCGATTAAAAACATGGGCATAGATAATGTGGTAAGCCCCAAGCTCATAACGGCGAACTACATTTTAAGATATGTCCGGGGCCTGCAAAACGCAATGGGCAATCCCGTAGATACACTTTACAGGATTATGGGTGACCGAGTGGAGGTTATTGAATTTACGGCCACTGCCCTCACGAGTCTTCTGGATACCCCGCTTAAAAAATTAAAAGTAGTAGAAGGCGTTTTAGTGGCCGCTATTGTAAGAAAAAATGAAATCATTATTCCGCACGGGAGCGATGTGATCAAATCGGGCGACAATGTTATCCTCATAGCAAAGGATAAAAAATTGACGGACTTAAATGACATCGTCGAGCAGGGAGAATAGCCCATGAATTACAGAATGATAATGAAAAGCATAGGAACCGTACTATGTATCGAAGCGGCATGTATGCTGCCTTCCCTGCTGGTGGCTATTATCTACCGTGATGGAGGCGTGGCACCTTTTATTTTTTCCATCATTATTGTGGCAGCGGCAGGGTTCGGGCTGTTAAGGATTAGAACAACAACATCGAGCATTTACGCCCGCGACGGTTTTGCTATCGTGGCGCTGGGCTGGATTCTGGTATCCGTGTTTGGGGCGCTGCCTTTTATTTTTAGTGGTGCGATCCCCTCTGTAATGGATGCGCTATTCGAATCCGTATCGGGTTTCAGCACAACAGGAGCGAGCATTCTCAGAGATATTGAAGCATTGCCTAAAGGCATCCTGTTCTGGAGAAGCTTCACCCATTGGATGGGCGGTATGGGAGTTCTTATTCTCATGATTGCCATTTTGCCATCCGTAAAGGCAAATACGCTTCATATCATGAAAGCCGAAGCGCCGGGACCCTCACCCGACAAGTTTGTACCTAAAATCGGTCAGACGGCGAAAATTCTATATATGATCTATATTGCGCTCACAGCCGTCGAAGTGGTGTTTTTGCTGGTAGGCGGAATGTCACTGTATGATGCTCTGATTCACGCCTTCGGAACGGCGAGTACCGGTGGGTTTTCCAACAGGAATGCCAGCGTGGCCGCATACGGCAGTGTCTACATAGAAACAGTAATCACCGTTTTCATGCTCCTGTTTGGCGTGAATTTTACCTTATACTACATGGGTTTCAAAAAGAACATCAAATCGATCCTGCGGGATGAGGAACTTCGCTTTTATTTTGGCACTGTCGTTGCGGCCATTATACTCATTGTGCTTAACATCAATGGCACAATATATCATTCCATAGGCGAATCGATACGATATTCTGCTTTTCAAGTTGGCTCCATCATTACCACGACAGGGTATGCGACCGCCGACTTCAATCTATGGCCTGCCTTTAGCCAAGGAATCCTTTTGATTTTGATGTTCATAGGAGCGAGCGCAGGTTCAACCGGTGGGGGTCTTAAATGTATCCGTATTATCCTTCTTTTTAAGATCATCAAACGGGAGATCACGAAAGTCATTCATCCCAGAGCGGTGCAAACAGTGAAGATAAACGGGCGTGTGGTAGATGAAGAAATCTTATCTGGCGTTATGGCATTTTTCTTCTTCTCAATATTAATTTTTGCTGTTTCGGTGTTGGCGGTTTTGCTGGAAGGAAAAGACCTCGTTACATCGACAACAGCGGTCATCGCATCCATAAATAATATTGGCCCGGGATTGGGCCTCGTCGGCCCGGCAGGGAATTATGCCGACCTTTCAATACTGAGCAAGGGGGTATTATCTATCTGCATGATTGTTGGTAGATTGGAGATTTATCCGATCATGTTGCTGGTTTTCCCGTCTTTCTGGAAACGCATCAATATCTAAAATGGCATTATGATATAATGTATAGTCTCGTGCAATCAGTAAAAATCAATTCAGATTGCACGGCTACCTTTGTTTTCAAGGGCGGCAATGAAATAACTACAAAATTTGCGGAAGTTGCAAAATGAAGATTCAATAAATTCCGGTAGTATCGTTGTGCCCTTATGGAAGGAGATATTGATAGAGGCACATTATACAGACGAACGGAAAAGGCATATTAATCACTCCAAGGGATAACCCCAAAAATTCCACCCACAGGCACCGCCCTCTGTGGGTGTTTTTATATACAAAATTAAAAGAAAGGGATGTGTCAAAATGTGGATAGGCTACACTAAACTGTACAGAAAAGATAAGGTCA
>JBMNHO010000003.1:0-25881 GCA_050950425.1 Oscillospiraceae bacterium | reverse complement strand
TTCAGCGTAGAGCCTGTTCTGATTGAATCCGTCCAAATCACAAAATCGGTCAACAGCGAGACTACGCCCGATGGGAAAAAATCCTCCGACACCATGGGCATGAAACATCGAGTCAGCAGAGCCGTTATGAGACATATGGCAGCATCAGCCCCCAACTGGCGGAAAAGACCGGATTTTCCGATGCCGACGCCGAGGCTGTAAAGGCTGCTTTGCTTTCCTTGTTTGAGGGGGACGAATCCTCCGCCCGCCCCAGCGGCTCCATGCAGGTTTTACAGCTTGTGTGGTTTAGGCACAGCAGCAAAGCCGGGCAACATTCCTCCGCCAAGGTGCATGGCAGCGTTGCAGTGGAAAGGGACGGAACAGTCACGGTCGCCCCCCTCGCAGACCTACAGCCTGAGCTTTTAGTGTAATGGCCTATCAGGAGGACGACTACCTGATGCTTTCGGGTATTCAGCACTATGCCTTCTGCCCTCGACAGTGGGCGCTCATCCATCTGGAGGTCCAGTGGACAGAAAATTATCTGACTGCCGGGGGAGAATTCTGCACAACAAAGCCCACAGCGGTGGTGCAGCTGAAAAACGCGGAAACCTGCTTATTTTTCGTGGAATCAAGGTATGTTCGACGGAGCTTGGCCTGTCCGGAGAGTGCGATGTTGTTGAATTTCGCCAATCGGTTTTCGGTGTCACACTTAGCGGCTATGACGGATTATGGCAGCCCTTCCCAGTGGAATACAAACGCGGTAAAACCAAGCCCGATGATTGTGACCGCTTGCAGCTTTGCGCCCAGGCAGCTTGTCTGGAGGAGATGCTGTGTACGCATATTCCGAGCGGGGCGCTTTTTTATGGGGAGCCTCGCAGGCGAGAAACCGTTGTTTTTACGCCAGAACTCCGGGAAAAATGTAGCGATATGACCCTTGCCATGCACCGGCTTTTCAGCCAAAAACACACGCCAAGAGCGGTACAGGGTTCCCGTTGCAAAAGCTGCAGCCTGCGGGATGTGTGCTTGCCCGGCCTTGGAAAAGGGGACAAGCCCTCCGTAAGAAGATATATGGAGATGCATATCGAATGAAAAAACTCCTAAACGTTTTGTATGTCACACTCCCTGACGCGATGGTTTACCTCGACACCCAAAATGTCTGCGTAAAAAGGGATACCGAGGTGCTGCTCCGGGTCCCGCTGCTAAATTTAGAACAGCTTGTTCTGTTTAACTACTACGGTGCTACGCCGCAGCTGTTGGGCGAGTGCGCCAAACAGAATATCTCGGTAAGCTTCCTTAGCGAATACGGCAAATATCATGGAACCTTTCATGGCGAATCCAGTGGGAACGTCCTCCTGAGACGGGAGCAATATCGCATTGCCGACGATGACCGCGCGGTGGCTTACGCAAGGGCTTTTATAATCGGAAAACTGCATAATCAAAAATGGGTTATTGAGCGGGGCATCCGGGACCACGGCCTGAGGGTCGACGCCGAAATGCTGAAAAAACAGTGTGGATTTATCAGCCGGCAGCTGGGGCAGGTTTTGTCCATCGACCAGCCGGAACTGCTCCGAGCAGCCGAGGGGAATGCCGCCCAGCACTACTTTTCGGCCTTTGACACGCTAATTTTGCAAAACAGAGAAACCTTCACATTTACCACCCGCAATCGCCGCCCGCCCACCGACCCAGTGAACGCTATGCTGTCTTTTGCCTACACCCTGCTCGCAAGCGAGTGCCGCCATGCCCTTGAGGTTGTAGGCTTGGACAGCTATGTCGGGTTTTTACATACGGATCGACCGGGTCGAGCCTCGCTCGCCCTCGATTTGATGGAGGAGCTCCGCCCGCACTTTGCGGATAGATTCGTGCTCACCTTAATCAATCGGGGCGAGGTAAATGAAGGTGATTTTGAGCGGCAGAGTTCAGGCGCTGTGTATTTATCCGCCGAATCCCGCAAGAAGTTTTTATCCGCCTGGCAAACCCGCAAGAAGGAAGAACTTACCCACCCGTTTCTAAAAGAAAAAATGGAATGGGGGCTTGTACCCTATTGTCAGGCGCTACTATTGGCCCGGGTGGTTCGCGGAGATTTGGAGGACTATCCGCCCTTTTTGTGGAAGTGAGGGGATGATATGCTTGTACTCGTTACCTACGATGTCGCGACAGATACGGCCGCCGGAAGAAAGCGTTTAAGGCATGTTGCAAAAAAATGTATGTCGTGTGGGCAGCGTGTTCAAAATTCGGTCTTTGAATGCAATATCGACTGGAGCCAATATCTCAAGTTGGAAAATGAGCTAAGCGCCATCATAAACGTGGAAGAAGATAGCTTGCGCTTTTACAACCTGGGCAATCGTTATGCGGGAAAGGTGCTCCACATCGGTGTAAAACCCAGCATTGATTTAGAAGGAGGCTTGATTGTATAGCCACGGCAGCTTAGGTGCGAACCGCAAGCGAACATAAAACCACCGGAATGTTCGCACCAAAACAGCGGTTCGTATTGCTGTAAAAATGGACATGATTCGTCGCCGAATCATCTGTCGAACACAAGATGAACGCTCAAACATATTTTTTGGGCCAAATCTTGCGGTCACCCCTCGCATGAGGGGTGTGGATTGAAATTTTTTTGCGATGCCGGACAGCGTGTCCCCCTTCGTCACCCCTCGCATGAGGGGTGTGGATTGAAATAATTCGATGGTCAATGACATATTTTGTGTTTTCGTCACCCCTCGCATGAGGGGTGTGGATTGAAATATCGCAAATGTGTTTACTGATCCGATTGGCGCGGTCACCCCTCGCATGAGGGGTGTGGATTGAAATTGCTTTTTCCCCTGCGGCGTTACTTCCATATAGCGTCACCCCTCGCATGAGGGGTGTGGATTGAAATATTTCGTTGTAGGCGCCACAATACAAACTATATTGTCACCCCTCGCATGAGGGGTGTGGATTGAAATAATGTAATGGGCTGCGCGTCTGCGGACGACACAGTCACCCCTCGCATGAGGGGTGTGGATTGAAATCGGCACCTTTGATTCTTGGGAAATGCCGGAGAAGGTCACCCCTCGCATGAGGGGTGTGGATTGAAATAATTGCAAATACTATTTGATCGATCGCCCACAGAGTCACCCCTCGCATGAGGGGTGTGGATTGAAATTCTAGGAAGTTGGAATCTCCTGCATCTTGCATAGGTCACCCCTCGCATGAGGGGTGTGGATTGAAATTTGAATGAGGGGGGATAGAAAATGAACCAAAACGTCACCCCTCGCATGAGGGGTGTGGATTGAAATCCGTATCAACCCAGGCCTTTGCCCCATCATCGTGTCACCCCTCGCATGAGGGGTGTGGATTGAAATTTTGATTCCTTGGCCTATGAATATACGCTTCCAAAGTCACCCCTCGCATGAGGGGTGTGGATTGAAATCTTGAAGGCCGAGGGTTTAATCATGTTGGTACAGTCACCCCTCGCATGAGGGGTGTGGATTGAAATAAGGTAGCAACCTCGCTTGCAACGATCGCCATGGTCACCCCTCGCATGAGGGGTGTGGATTGAAATCGGAAAGCAACGAGCATAAAGGCGGCGGGCGCGGTCACCCCTCGCATGAGGGGTGTGGATTGAAATATCGATGTGGTCACTGTCAAGCTGGAAGATGCGTGTCACCCCTCGCATGAGGGGTGTGGATTGAAATGGGAGTACCATGACGCATTTGTCTACGAGAACAAGTCACCCCTCGCATGAGGGGTGTGGATTGAAATTTAAATCTTCTTTTTTGTATGAAAAAATTCGTGTCACCCCTCGCATGAGGGGTGTGGATTGAAATACAGTGGGAAACCCGACGCACATCAGCCTGACAAGTCACCCCTCGCATGAGGGGTGTGGATTGAAATACACCAGGCCGCTGCAAGTGGAACAGTCAACGTGTCACCCCTCGCATGAGGGGTGTGGATTGAAATATATCAGCGTTATCTACGCGCTTACTAATAAGCCGTCACCCCTCGCATGAGGGGTGTGGATTGAAATCCTTCCGGGCGGCTCTGATACGGTGAATGCCTGCGTCACCCCTCGCATGAGGGGTGTGGATTGAAATACCGAACGTGCGAAGAAAACAATTTGTCCTCCAGTCACCCCTCGCATGAGGGGTGTGGATTGAAATAATGATATCCCTCCCTACTGATTATTGCAGAATGTCACCCCTCGCATGAGGGGTGTGGATTGAAATTTCCGTTGATCCCTGACCCATTGGGCGATGTCGTCACCCCTCGCATGAGGGGTGTGGATTGAAATTTTTTTACAATGCGTTTTGCTCCGGGCTGATGAAGTCACCCCTCGCATGAGGGGTGTGGATTGAAATATCGCCAACCTAAACCAAAAGACAAACAGATACGTCACCCCTCGCATGAGGGGTGTGGATTGAAATCTCCATGGTACGGTCTCCCCGCAGTGCGGCAAGGTCACCCCTCGCATGAGGGGTGTGGATTGAAATTGCTCTATTTTGATCTCGTCGGTGTTGGCCTTGGTCACCCCTCGCATGAGGGGTGTGGATTGAAATCATATTCGGCACTTTTCCGGCAAATCTCGCATAATGTACTCAAAACCCAAATTGCAAAGATTTTGAAAGTAGATCGCATGACGGTTGATGCGTTTATAAAGCGAGAATCAATTATCGTGTAATGAAATAATTATCTAATCCAAATGAATTATCGGTGCGCGGAGACGAGGGACGAAGGACGAGAAGGCCGAAAAACGATGGGCTGTATACCTGCCGACACTCCTGAAATCGAACAGGATTTTTGTTCACTTCCGTTCACAAAAACCTGTCCGCTTTCCTGGCGCGAAAAACAGCTGTGTGTGCCCACAATGCACATCGTTTTCCCCGTCAGCCGTGTCAGCAGGTATAATACATTACACCTTGCAAGCAAGGTTATGTGCCAAAGGGTAGGTGCGCCCCCCTTTGGAAACCCCGGAGAAATTGCCCTGCGATCGCCATATCAGCAGTCAAAAAGCTCCCTCTTTTATATTGCTGACCGCTCACTCCGGGCAATACAAAATACCGTCGAATGTCCTCGCTTTTGCCGAGAAGGACGGCGGCAAAAAGCTCTTTGATATGGTCATCGTCTGAAAGTTGGATAGGTTCGCCCGGAATCGCTATGACAGCGCCCGGTTAAATCCACGTGAAAGAAAAACGGTGTTAAGGTGGTGTCCGCTACCGAGGTTATTTCCGATGGTGCGGAGGGTATCATTCTGGAATCCGTACTTGAGGGATACGCGGAATATTGCTCTGCCGACCTCTCTGAGAAAGTCATTCGTGGCATGACGGATAATGCTCTAAAATGCAAATACAACGGTGGCACTTTGCCGATGGGATATTTCATTGACGAGGACAGACATTTTCAGATTGACCCGCTGACCGCTCCATTTGTACTTGATGCATCCAAGAAATACGATGCGGGCGCTACCATGACTGAAATCCGTGATTGACTCAATAAGCCGGGCGTGACGAATACGCTAGGCAGAGAATTAAACTACAGCAGCATCCAGCTTCTCTTGAACAATTGTCGTTACATTGGTGAGTTCCGCTGTCATGATGTCATAATCCCCAATGGCATCCCTGGCATTGTCCCGCAAGATTTATTTGACAGCGTGCAGGAAAAGATGGCGAAAAACAAGAAAACCCCTGCCCGTCACAAAAGGCAGAGGATGATTATTTGCTCACAACAAAATTGTTCTGAGGTCACTGCGGTGCTTATCTCTGCGGCGAAAGTGGCACAGGGCGCAATCGTGTTTATCATTATTACAAATATGTCAATGCCAAGAAGAAAAAGGCCTGCAAGAGGAAACCTGTTCAAAAGAATCGGCTGGGGGTTTTGGTAGTCAATGAAGCCATGAAAATTGTCATGGATGACAAGGCGATTGAAGCGATTGTCTTTATGGTGATGGATTTGCAGAACAGAGAAAGCACCAGCCTCCCTTTGTATGAACAACAGCTAAAAGAAGCCAATACAGGCATCCAAAATTTGCTTAATGCTATTCAGCAAGGGATACTTACACCATCCACCAAGACCAGATTGTAAGAATTAGAGGCCAGCAAAGAGGACTTGGAAATCAAAATTGCCAGCGAAAATCTTATTCGTCCGAAAGTGGATGCAGAATTTACAACATTTTGGTTGCACCGTTTCCGCAAGCTGGATGTCCGGCAGCAGGCACATCGCAAGATGCTGATAGATACGTTCATCAACGCAATTTATTTATATGACGATAAGATCATTGTCACGTTCAACTATAAGGACGGCACAAAGGCCATCACTTTTGATGAAATAAAAGATTCGGATTTGGATTGCCCCGGTGCACCAAAGAAGAACGCTAATTTTGATACAGTGAGTATCGAGGTTGGCGTTCTTCTTTTATGCCCGGAAATGATTTGAAGTAAGGCTTTTTCGGCGCTTTCCTGTTCTCCTGGCGCGCCGGATTCTCGCTGAACATCTGTGATTTTCTACGAGTAAGCGCCGTTCCATATAAATCGGCTTCTCGGCAGGGCTGTAACGAGCGTGCCTACACTTGAATTGCTTGTCGGTTGCCGAATGGTCTAAATCCTAAATGTGGTTTAGCCAAATTTTCCGATTAGAGATATCAATTATACCTTCAGCTTTAAGGTTTTTTAACTCTCGAAACAAAGATGGCCGCTGCACCCCAAGATAATCGGCAAGCTGCTTTTTGCTAATGGGCAACACAATGCTATCCGAGTGTTGCAAAATAGATTGCTGCCTGAAGTATTCTAAAAGGTTCTCACGAAGGGTTTTCTGTGTCGCCATCGTAATTCTTCGGTTCAGCTTCTGTGAGTTAAGCGATAACATTTTGATAAACTGCATCATAAAATGATAGTCGCGTAAAAAATCCGACACCGCTTTCGTGGTGACATGTAAAATCTGCACATCGGACATACAGTAGATCGTGAACGGGTATGCGTTGGTATCACCAAACAACAAATTTGCTCCCAGCATCTGCCCTTTAGAAAATTCAAACATCGTCATGGCCGAGCCGCTTTCTAAAAGGGAATACGCGACAAGACTGCCAGATAGAACAATATCAAGCGTCTTGCAACCATCCTTTTGATTATAAACCGTCGCACCTTTTAAATAACTCTTTAAATATAAATGATTGTCCGAAATCAACGGCATAAGTATATTCGAAGACAATTGCGAAAACAGCGGTATGGCTTTTGCTTTCTTTATCACAGCTGCATCACTCCTTCTCAAATAGTATATCAAAAAGAAACATATGTGTCTATCCATGCGCAAAACGAAACATTATAATGTCCTTATTGTTGTAAAGGGGGTGATGCAAATGATGGAACAGGTTTTTAAATTGGCCGAAGGAAATGGAAAGCGATCGAAAAGATTCTGTTTGATGAGAACGTTCCCTATCTGCATATGGTGTTCCCGTAAAACGAGGGGCTTCCCGAGCATTTTTCCAATTCCAACGTCTATATGACCGTCGTCCGAGGCAAGCTCTCGATCGGGCTTGGTGGGCAGGAAATTCGTGAGTATATTTCGGGGGCTCTGCTGAAGATTCCGTTTAATACGAGGATGAATATCCGAAACATGCATGTGGATACACTGGTGCTAATCGTTATAAAGGCTCCCGCTCCAGAGAAATAATTCAATTATGAGAGGAGGATCTGCATGGATGTTTTTACGCTGGCAATATGGATCGGCACGTTGATTTTTCTTGGGGTGTCCCTTGCCAAAGACAAAGTAAAAACAAAACAGGCGCTTAAAATGGCGCTCGGAATGGGAAAAGGGATGGTCATGAGCATCCTTTCAATTGTTTTCGCAATTGGTCTGATCCTAACTTTGCTGCCACCCACTGAAATTGCAGCGTTTTTGAGTACTCAATCTGCTCTGCTGGCGACTGTTGGAGGTGCCCTGCTCGGTACGATTACACTGGTTCCCGCTTTTATTGCGTTTCCGCTAGTAGGTACATTGGTGAGTGCAGGCGTTAGTGTGGTTCCGTCTGTTGCGTTCCTCACGACTCTGACTATGGTGGGAATCGTAACATTCCCCCTGGAAAAGAAGGCGTTTGGAACAAAGTTTACCGCCATCCGAAACGGTCTTAGCTTTCTTTTCGCTATTGCGATTGCGCTTATGATGGGGGTGATGATATGACAATCATAAAGAAGATAAAAGAAAACCTGTTCTTGGTCATTGTGGCTTTCGCGTATATCATCATGTTCATCGCAAAACCGGCAATGGGCATTGAGTCTGTGAAAAGCAGCGGGTACTATATCAGAGAAATGCTCCTGATTATGCCTGTCATCTTTGTTCTGACAGCACTTTTGGACATGTGGGTTCCAAAGGAAAAAATCACGCAGTATCTGGGTAAAGATGCTAAATCAAAAGGTGTTTTCTTCTCCTTTTTGGTTGGCAGTATTTCGGCAGGCCCGGTTTACGCAGCGTTTCCGATGTGCGTTATGCTCCACAAAAAAGGGGCTTCCATTCGGAATGTTGTCATTATCCTAAGCTCATGGGCTGTCATTAAGATCCCCATGCTCATCAATGAAGTGAAGTTTTTAGGGCTGAAATTCATGGCTATTCGATGGGTTCTTACAGTTATCGCCATAATCATTTTTTCATGGATAACAGCGAAAATCATAAAGGACAAAGATTTGCCAGGGGAGGTGCTGGCACAGGCTGGGCTTCATATCAACCGGGACGCGTGTATGGGTTGTACTCTATGCGTGAAGACCTATCCTGAAGTGTTTGAGATGGAAAACAAAAGGGCGCTTGTAAAGCCGCATGAGGCGTTGGATATGGAAAAGCTGGGGAACACAATAAAAGCATGCCCGATAAAGGCTATATCTTACAATGAAAAAAAGAAGCTCTAAATATTGTGCCTCCGTTGCAGAGATGTGACGGAGGCTTTTTGTTGCCTAGAGCAAGCGGCATCACTTGATAAGGATCCGGCCATGACTACGAAAAGCGAGGTTTATTTATAGTTTTATACCTACGTTTTCGAGCGGACTTGTAGCCAAGAACGCAGCCATGTATAGCCTCATTCATGGCCCTCACCTCCGAACCGGGCAAAGATGCAGCATTGGTGAGAGCAATACATCCGAGCCTTGTTCCCAGCGCTCCCAAAAGGATGACCGCAGTTCGAGCTGACCAGACCTGGACTTACCGCTACGGTTGGCATACCGCCACGCCGCGCGGCATTTGTCCGTACAGAACTGCCGTTCCTTGCATTTATCCTTACCGATAAACTGCATTAAAAGAAGGGTAGATTCTATGACTAATAAAAATAAGGCTACGGCTGCCCTATACGGAACGATTATAGCTGCCAGTACCTTTGCGCTATTTTTTATCAGTATAAAATATGTTTTAGGGGCCGTTTTATTCATCAATAATATAATTACATTGGCGATTTTTAGCATAATAGTCGGCTTGATCTCTTGCACGCTTTTCTTGTTCAAGTTAAAGATCGCATTCAGCCTCTTTGTTGCCGGGATTATTGTGGGATTTGCATTTATGATTAATACATATAGGACGGATATGGCTGGCTGGGGGGACTTGATAGGTCTTATAACATTTTTTATGCTTACTGCAATAGGTTTGTTTGGTGGGCTAATTATTCAATTTATTGTATATCTAATCAGAAAGTTTAGGAATCGCAACGCTGGATTCAAAAGATAGAATTATCCGTTTGGAACAAGAGCCTAACCTAAAACGTCTAATAATCATAACATATTAAGAAAAGGAACTGAAAACCATGAGAAAACTAGTCCCACTTCTCCTCGTCTTTGTCATGCTCGCCGGATGCTCCGGTAAAGCCCCCAACGATATCATACCATCGGACGTGGCGATGCCTGAGATCATTGACCTGCTCTGTAAAGATGTCGATGTCCCTGCATATGAAGCGACAGAGCTAACCGGGGATAACTTTGAGTATTTTGCATTCATCCCTTATACGGACGGCCTAACCGGGTACCAGGCGGATGCGCTCATCAACTCGATACCCCATTCGCTGGTGCTTGTGCGCAGTGAAAACGGAAATACGGCTGATATCGCACAAAAGATGCTAGACAATGCCGATATCCGCAAGTGGATATGTGTTTCCGCAGATGTGAAACAGGTTGCCTATACAGAGCGCTATGTACTTCTTGTCATGTCCTCTGCGGAGGTAGTTGAGGGCTTAATTGCCAATTTTGAAACCGCTGTAAACGATGGGGAGGTAACAATGCTCGATGCTGTTGGGGCCGACGCATTAAGCAGTGACGGCATACCGGCACTCGATTGACGATATGCGTATTCTAAAAACAAGAAAAGGGATTATGGCGGTTGCCGCGATTTTTATCGCGGCGTATCATCTGTGGATACCGGTTTTTCCCGCAGGCGCGCTGTCCGGAAAGATCGAGCACTTTACCGTAACGACCGCTTACATGGGTGTCGATCTGTTCTTCTTCCTGTCGGCGTATGCGCTGACATTTTCCAAGATAACCTCAAAGCGTAAATTTGTTTTTAGGCGCTTCGGCAAAATGTATCCTGTTTTCCTCCTGTTTTGCGTTTCCGCCCTTATCATGGGCAAACTGTCTTTCCCGCGTTTTTTCGCCACCGTTGTTTTCCTGGATTTCCTGCGAAACGGCGGCGGCTCGTTTCTTTGGTTTACACCCGCTCTGCTGATGATGTACCTTGTGTTTCCATATTGCAGAGCCGCCTTGTCAAAGTACAGTCCTGCAAAGCGGCTCGTGATATCCCTAAGCGTATGGGCAGCCATGGCGTTTGCAGTCGAATACGGCCTACGCGGAGTTGTCGACGTGAGCATTTTTTTGTGCCGCATTCCTGCGATATTTCTGGGCGTATTCTTTGCGGAATATGAAAGTGCATGGTCGAAAAGACGACGTATTACAGCAGGTGTCACACTGTTTCTGCCCGGGCTTATATTTGTATATCTGTTCGGATATCTTGATAAGCTGACCGTCCCTTTCGAAAGCATGTTTTATATTGTGGCACTGCCGTGCGTTTTGGGGCTGGTGTTCCTGCTCGATGTCGCGTTCCAAGGCTACTCCTCTAAGGCGATTGATGCGCTCGGCGGTGCGACACTGGAGATGTATTGTCTCCAAATGCTGGCGGGAGGCGAACTTGTTAGCGCGCTCCTTCGCCTGACACATGTCAAGATACTGACAAATCTCCTCTCCTTTACCGTCTTAATCACAAGCTCTTTGGCATTGGCGGCTGCTCGACGATACATTGCTAGAGTGAAGCCATCATAAATAATACCATACCGTGTTAGGGATAGATTGCGCTCGAATTCTCATTGAAACGCACCTCGCCTTTAAAATGCTGATATTGGCTACGATACACCTGTTAATGATTGATACCCGCGCTTTCGATTGCTTAACCAGTGCTTTCGATTGCCGGCAAAGGGTTTCGTCGTATCAAAATTATCAGCCTTTGCCATGTCGAATGTTCATAAGGACACTGAACATTCTGTAAGTAGGAGTAACCGAAGGGTTGCTCCTATTTTCATTTATCCGGCTTTGCGGGTGATGTGCTCCACCGCTACGCCTTGCCGTGTGTCTATCATAATGCTTTGGGGCAAGGCGGCAACCTCTGGGTATCAAGCACGCCGATGAAGTTATAGTGGATTTCAAGCTGCTGTGACCTGTTTTCCCCAACCCCCTGCGCTTGATGAACAGCAATTTTTTCTGCAAGCTTGTCGAGGATAAGCGACGTAAATTCCTGTATGCCAGTATGCTTCTTTACCGTCCGAAGAAAAGCAGCCGCACTGTGCGTATGCTTTTCCTCCGTGTCAATCTCCGCTTGCAGGGCGGAGATTTTCTTTTTGAGAGCAATCTGTTCATCATCAAAACGCTTGGTAACCATTATAAACCGATCGTCCAATAGTTTCCCATTTGTATTGTCCTCATAAGTTTTGGTAAAAGCTCGTCCAGCTCACGGCATCGGGCCAACATGGCCCGAAGTTCGTAGTCGCAGCGCCTACTTTCTTTTTCTGCTTCCTGCTTGTTCCGCACGCACGCAAAAGTCTCATGCCCCTTTTCAACCGCGTCGAGGGGAGATGATTCATCCGCCGGTCGCTCTTCGCGCATCCAGTGAAGAAACCGTTTCAAGATGTTTGTTTCCGGTTCTGTTGGCAGCTTTGATTCGCACGGCGCATCCGCACTTTTGAATAAGCAAATATCCGCCTCCTGGTTTGCCCCGGCGCAAACAAGATCCACGCCGGTCAATTGCAGGTTTTTAATTTTGTTGCCATTCTCTTTTCGTCCTTTCTCTGTTATTTGGATATGAAAAAAGCACCTTGATTGCTCAAGATGCTCTTGCGCTGTATGAAATCTATTTTAGGGGGTTGGGGTATCGCTCAAAAAGTGTTTCACCGTTTTTCCATGCTTTTTTGGCAACATTTAACGTCCAATCTTTGTTAGGGCCAAGTTCGTCTGGGTGCTTCTGCTGATACCCGTCTTCTTCCCAGCCACACATCGTGCAAATGTCGTAACTATACATTTCCTCGCTAAGACATTTCGTCCCACACACAGGACATGGGTATTTGTGATTATTATTCATCTTTTTTTAACCCCTCCCAGTATTGACCGGCTCGTTTCGTCTCTCGATCGGAATTGAGATGTCAAAATGCTTTTATGACTCCAGATTGGGATTCTGAAACCTGCTAAAAATCGTTTCTCCGTTTCTCCACGCTTCTCTCGCTTGACTCAAGGTCCAAGTTGAATTTGCTCCCGTTTCATTCGGATGATCCCGTTGGTATTCGTCATCCTCCCAGCCGCAAACCATGCAAATTTCATAGCCGCCCTCTTCTTCCAGCTGTGCTTCGCTGCCGCAACACGGGCAGGCAAAACTTTTTTCATTTTCCATCGTTTTCCTTCCCCCGCTATTCTTCCACTACCTCGAATAACTCCTCCGGGTACAAATAATCCTCTCCCGTATCATCGTTGATTCGATACCATTCAGCTTCAATCGAGATGACCTCATAAATTTTGTCCTTCGTCAAAACCAAAGGCTCTGTTTCGCCCAAATACTTTATCTTCATTCCAACCACCTCTTCACTTTTGGCAATTTTATTCCAACACTGTTTTCCTGAAACCAATGAATTTCCGCTGCTCTTTTGCTGCCTTTGTAATTTATCACTCCATTTCCGGTAGTGTGTTGCCAATGGCCAGCCTTCCCACCGAAACGTTTCATTAGCCCCTTTTCTATATCTACGGTCCTTTTGGTTCCCTTTCCAGCAAAGGAATAAATGTGCGTTACTTTGCTTCCTTTTACCAACTTAAAACGCCCATGCCCTCTAACGAATACATCTTCAAATGCAGAAGACTGCAATATCCCACCATTTTCTCCAATTGGTTTTTGAGAAGATTGTAGTGTACCACCGCCCGCTCCGCTTGTCAAGCCGTTTGTGCCGCCACTTGTAAATTTCCCGTCTTTCCCGTGGTTGGGGTTATACTTGAGCAGCTCTAAAAATGTTTTGCTCTGCACGGATTTCCCTATGGGCTCCCGCGTGGCCTTCCCTTCGATGCTGAACATCTGATAGGTGCCATTTTTCACCCGCTCCCATGTCTCATCATCCTCAATCTTAAAGCCAACCCACCAAGCAATTGGAAGTGCGCCATCGGGATCTATGATGTCACTTTCCTGTCGCTCGTTTTCTCCCCCTGGAAGAACAAGGCTCTCCCTTGCGTCTCTGCGGATGCTTGACACAGTTTTTTCCGCTCTTCCGGGTGTTTGTGTCATCTCCGGGTCATCGTCCCAAATCGGAAGATCAAGGGGCGCATAAAGCACAGGAGAACACTGCCTAAATCAGTACCGGGAGCAACCGCACTATGGCACCGCAATGCTTTAAATTGATAGGCCGTTCCGTCCGGTTCCTTCGTTCTTTGGATAACGCTCACCGCTTCATTTACCGTGATGGTTTCGATCAGCTCATAGACCCCTTGGGAACCTGCCTTGTCCCCCTTTTTATACACGATATCCAGCGCCGCCCAGCCACGCATCCGCAGCAACTCATTGGGAATCACAAAGAGATAATCATCCCCGAGGGCCCGCGTCTGCGTCTTTGTCCCGTCCGGCAGAAGGAAATCCAAATAGATATGCCCGTCGCGGTACTGCGCCGGAACGTCTATCGCAATGGCCATGGCCTCACGTTCCCCCACATTCCCAAGGGTGAACGGCCGCCGGCATTTGGTGTCAATTATGATGCTTTTCATCTATGTTCGCTCCTTTCGAGCCATAAAAAAACAGCCCTTTTGGCTGTTAAAAAACTGTATTTTTGTTTGGTTTTCGCTTGATAGTAGCGTAGCGCTACATTATAATAAGAACATAAGAAAGGAGGTGAACCGGTGAGGAAGAAAAAAATCCAGTCAGCAAGTTGGAGACAGTGAAAACAATCGTTGAAATTCTTGCAGGAATCACCGCTGTCGTCTACACCATCGTCCAACTGCTGAAAGGATAGGGACGCGGGGGTGGAAACACCCCCACCTCTTACACTTATTATACCCTTATCGGAACCAAATGGTCAATAAAATCATTTCGACAACTTTGCCATCTATTACCTTGCAGTGCTCAACCTGTTTTCATGTATCAAAAACGGATTTGACATCTTTGGCATCATAGCATTGTCCTTGTCTGGCATTGTGTTGATTTTGGATGTAATGGAGGTGATATTGCGTGGAAACGAAACCAATTAAACTTTCTCCCAAAAAAGGGGGACATGGCCATATCACAAGCTATTCTGTCAACATCGGCAGTGCGGAAGCACGGGAATGCGGATTCGTCCAAGCAGACGGAACACACGTTGCTCTGGAGAAAATCGTTGACAAAGAGAATCGCCAAGTGATTATTCGAATCAAGCAATCGCCTTAAAACAAGAAAATAGGAGGATGCAGGGCGCCGGGGAAAGAGGAGAAATCGGCGCCCTGCGTTCATGAGGTTCTCTGGTGTACCCGGCCTGTATTTGATTGCTACAAGGCGGCGCAGTACAGCAAACATTATCTGGCCGAGCATGGGACCGATATTGAGCTACATAGGGGGGCGCAAGATACTTTCCGGTGTCTGCTGCTTAATGAATACGACTTGATTTTTTCCGAATTGTTCACGGCCCGCCCCCACATATTTGTCTGCAAGGAAAATCCTTTGGCAACCCGTACCAGTGTCGGTCTGTCCGATTTGGAGGATTACCCTTGCTTAACCTATGAGCAACGCGAACACAATTTATTCTACTTTTCGGAAGAAATATTGAGTACGATAAACCGAAAAAAGATGATAAAAGTAAGTGACCGGGCGGCTGTTGTAAATCTATTGATTGGCGTAAATGCTTACATTATTTCATCGGGCGTATTTCCGTCTTACCTACATGGTGATGATATTATTGCAATCCCTTTGGAAGCTGACGAAAAAATCTGTGTTGGTGTTATAACACATAAAGACTATGTGCCAACAAGATTAGGTGAGATATATTGGAACGCCCTAAAAAGAATAGCGAAAGATTTGGGATAAGTTTTCGTTTTTATCAGCTTTATCAGCTATAGCCTGACATAGCTTCATACTATGCCGGGCCATAGTTTTTTCGTCCTTTTCTATACCGAGGCACACTTTATAATAAAAGAGTGTAGAAAGGGTGGTAGCTATAACACAGAAAAAAGCGGACTTGCTGATTGCCTTAATTGCCGCCGCTTGGGGCTCCTCATATATATTTATGAAAATGGGATTGGGGGCAATCGGCGTATTTAATTTGGTGGCCTTGCGCTTTGGGTTGGCCTTTCTGCTGACCGTACCGATTTTTTATAAGCGTTTATTGCAGGCAGACAAGAAAACCGTGCTGTACGGCGCGATACTTGGGATTGCTCTTTTCTGTGTGCTGTCAACGCTTATGTTCGGACTAAAAGTAACCTCTGCTTCAAGCGCGGGTTTTTTGGCGGGAACTACGGTTGTTTTTGTTCCGTTACTCCAATCACTTATACGACGAAAACGACCAAACGCAAAAGTTATCATCAGCGTTATTCTGACTATGGGTGGAATTGCCTTGCTCACCATTGACCGCACTTTTCAGCTTGAAATAAAATCTTTGTTATGCGTGTTAGCGGCCTTGATTTATGCGGTGCAGATAATATTAACAAGCAACTTTTCATCAAAGGCTGACCCCTTGACGCTTGGTGTTTTGCAGTTGGGATTTGCGGGGATATGCGGCTTAATGGTGTCCTTCCTATTGGAAACGCCGACACTTCCGCAAACTGGAACGGAGTGGGTTGCGATATTGGCATTGAGCATTGTATGTAGCGCCTTTGGGTTTGTGTTTCAGCCGCTTGCTCAAAAACACACTACGCCGGAGCGCACAGGCATTTTATTTTCTCTTGAGCCTGTTTTCTCTGCCATATTCGGATTTGCGTTTCTTGGCGAAATGTTGAAAGTGCAGGGGTACATCGGCGCGTTATTTGTGTTTGGCGGGGTGTTTCTTTCGAGCCTCAACAAAAAGACGTTCAGCATAAAGTTGTGGGGCCGAAAATGTATCAAACAAAAAGAGGAACAGTAAAATGCTGATGAAACCAAATGCTTCCGCTCGATCTTTATTTTATTAAATCGCATGGCATTGTAAACTCCGCGAACTCGAAAGAGCTTTGAATCATCAAAGAGCCTTGGGCAGAGCAATAGCGGCGAACAGGAAACGTCGCTGCCCAAACAACATTTGGCGCCCTGATGTCTTTGCAGCATACATCGGTCGGGCATCCGGAACCGGCGTTGCCCTTTTGGCTGTACGATTGGCGGTTGTCGGTCTCTTAAAACACAACCATACACAGGATTTTTTTGCTTCAAATCCCACAACAACAGGAACAATAGATTGACCATTAACCATTTATTTGCTATAATAGTAAAGATAAAGAAGTTGAAAGGACGTGAGCCAATGGACGGCGATCCCCGAAGGTGGATGAGTAACACCCAACCCTCAGTACGGAAACACACCCTGATCGGTTGGCGCTTGATGCAGATTGTTGTCCATTGCGCGTTTATGACATTGGACTAACGTACCGTGTATTCAAATGCCGCCTTTTGAGGGCGGCATTTTTGTTGCCTTTTGTGTCTTCACTGGGGAATCCTAAAAAAGAAAGGAATGATTCCAGTGAGTCTCTTTAAAAGAAAAAGCATGAACATTAAAATCCAAGAAAACAAGCAACACATTGAAAAAACCCTCTTCACATATGCCTTTTTGCCAACAGAGGAGCTGTTGGCGCGCCTTTCCACCACGCGGGCAGGCCTTACCGGCAGCGAAGTCGAAAGCAGACAGGATGAATTCGGCAAAAACATCATCACCGCGGGAAATAAAAACACGCCGCTGCACAGGCTGAAAGAAGCTGTTGTGAACCCTTTCAATGTCATTTTGCTTCTCATTGCCGTGATCACTTATTTTACAGATGTTGCTCTGTCTTCACAACCTGATTATCTGACGGTCATTATTGTTTTATCCTTGGTGCTCCTATCCAGCACAGTTGCCTTTGTTCAGAGCCAGCGCTCCAACAGCGCCGTTGAAAGTCTTTCAAAAATGATCTCCAACCAATCCGATGTTTGGCGGGACGGCGTGCTGGCTGAAGTTCCTATGGACGAAATCGTGCCCGGTGATATTGTGCGGCTTTCCGCAGGCGATATGCTGCCGGCAGATGTCCGGTTTCTGAACTCAAAAGACACCTTTGTTGCGCAAGCGGCTCTGACAGGTGAATCAAACCCTGTGGAAAAGTTTTACGATATACCCGACTCGCCCAATGATGCGTTAACCGACTTGCAAAACATTGGTTTTATGGGCTCCAATATCGTAAGCGGCAGTGCCACGGCCGTTGTGTTGGAAACCGGAAATAACACATATTTCGGCTCAATGGCAAAATCCCTTTCCGGCGATAAGGTGCGTACAAGTTTTGAGCGAGGAGTCAGTTCGGTCAGCCGCCTTCTGGTGCGTATGATGTTGGTTATGGTGCCTGCCGTTTTTCTGATCAATGGGCTCGCCAAGGGCGATTGGTCCAGCGCCCTGTTGTTTTCGATCAGTGTCGCGGTAGGGCTTACGCCGGAAATGTTGCCTGTCATTATGTCGTCAACCCTGGCAAAAGGCGCCGTTTCCATGTCAAAGCACAAGGTGATTGTCCGCACCCTCGGCGCGATCCAAACCTTCGGAGAAATGGATGTCCTTTGCACGGATAAAACAGGGACATTAACCGAAGACAAAATTGTGCTGGAGCGGTACATGAACCTGCACGGCGAAGACGACACCCGCATTCTGCGTCATGCCTATCTCAACAGTTATTTTCAGACAGGCCTGAAAAATCTGATCGACCTCGCCATCATCAATAGGGCAAAGCGAAATGGACTCGAAGATATTCTGGTGAATTACAGTCGTGTGGATGAGATCCCCTTCGATTTTTCCCGCCGTAGAATGAGCGTGGTCCTAACGGATAAAAGCGGCAAACGGCAGCTCATTACCAAAGGCGCTGTGGAAGAGATAGTCGCCATTTCGTCTTTTGTGGAGATGCAGGGGCGTGTTCTGCCGATGGATGAGAAAACACGCCGCACTGCCCTTGATGTATATGAGAAACACAATGCCGATGGCCTGCGGATGGTTGCGGTTGCGCAAAAAAACGAAGTACCCGACAGCGACACCTTTGGCGTAGCCGATGAACAAGATATGGTTTTAATCGGCTTTGTGGGTTTTCTTGATCCGCCAAAAGAGAGCGCGGGCGCCGCCATTGCCGCCCTGAAAGAACACGGCGTGCGCACTGTTGTTCTGACAGGAGACAGCGAAGGCGTGGCCGTTAAAGTCTGCGGTAAAGTGGGCGTAAAAACCTTCCCTCTTTTAACGGGAACCGACGTCGACCATATGGATGATGCTTCGCTTTTCGATGCGGTAAAAACCTGCGATTTGTTCGCGAAACTTTCGCCTTCCCAAAAGGAGCGTGTGGTAAAGACCTTTCAAGCGGCGGGACACACCGTTGGCTACATGGGTGACGGTATCAATGATGCGCCCGCGCTGCATCAAGCTGATGTAGGAATTTCCGTGGACAGCGCCGTTGATATTGCCAAAGAAACCGCTGACATCATTTTGTTGGAGAAGGATCTAATGGTGCTTGAGGAAGGCATCATCGAAGGGCGCCGCATCTTTGGAAATATCATGAAATATATAAAAATGGCAGTGAGCGGAAACTTCGGGAATATGATTTCAGTCATCATCGCCAGCATCTTCCTTCCGTTTTTGCCCATGCTGCCGGTTCAGATCTTGGTGCAAAACCTATTGTGCGATTTTTCCCAGATGGGAATGCCTTTTGATAGGGTAGATGACGAATATATTAAAAAATCGCGTAAATGGGAAGCACATTCTATTAAGTCATTTATGGCCTATATGGGCCCGCTTAGTTCGGTGTTTGACATCCTGTGTTTTTCCGTTATGTGGTGGGTCATTGGCGCGAATACGATGGAGCTGTCGTCATTGTTTCAATGCGGATGGTTCGTCTTTGGAACGGTATCGCAGGTTTTGGTTATCCACATCATCCGGACGGCGAAAATCCCCTTTCTGCGAAGTATGCCGTCTGCCCCGCTGCTGGTGTCTACCGCAATGGTTGCCGTCATTTCCGTTGTAATCGGGTTTACCCAGCTTGCGTCCGGCATTGACATGATGCCCCTTCCCTTGTCCTTCGCGCCCTGGCTCGCGCTCATTCTTGCAGGATATTTTCTTGCCTCTCAATGGATCAAGCGGTTTTACATCAGACGATATGGCGAGTGGTTATAGCCAAATAAGAAGGTTTTTCCTTGTCGAATGGACAAAATAAAGATCAGTAGCCGCGCCTTTTTACAGGAGGCACATTCGAGTGTGCGATAACGTCATGCACTCGAATGTGCGGGCTACTGATTTTTTAATCCCATTGCACCTGTGCATGCAAACGCTTTTGCACGCCATTTATACGCCCCATAACCCTTTCGCCGACGAATAACGGGGGCCCGTTTCATCGTTGCAACGCCCGCCCCTATCCGGACGCTCCTGGCTGTACTCGCTTTTCCCTGAAAGAATATAGGCCCTTTCTTCCACAAGTCCCTTGAATAGGGCAGCCAAACTCCGTGAATTGGTGCCGGCCCATCTGTTATTTTGTTTTATTGTACATAGCGTACACCGCCTTGCGGATTTCCTGATAGCTGGTGCAGCGGCAGAGATTGGATTGCAGCCATTCTTCCATTACAAACTCTTCAGGCATAATGGGGTGCTGCATCTGCATGGCATGACAGACCGCCAAAAATCCCGATGTGCAATACCCGCATTGGAAGGCGTTTTCCTCTAAAAAGGCTTTCTGGATTGCGGCGTTTCCTTCCAACCCCTCTACCGTTAAAATAATATGGCCTTCTGCTTCCGCCGCTAAAACGAGACAGGATTTGGCAGGCCAGCCGTCTATGATGACCGTACATGCGCCGCAGTCGCCGTTTTTGCAGCCGGGCTTTGCCGCAGTCAGACCAAGCTGTTTCCGGAGGACATCTAGCAGCAAATCGGACGGCCGCACCGCCAGTTCATAAAGCGCTCCATTGACATGTAATGTTATTACGGTTTTCCCCTCATACCTGACCATTTTCAACCTCCTGCAAAAGAGCTTGCACCATATTCTTAAAAACAAATACTCGGTATTCTCCGGAGCCCTCCGCATCGCTGTACACGGGTCCCGGCAGCAATTTTGTCGCTTGATCCGCACGGTCGGCATAGGACAACGTGCGATCATTGAAAACGGCTTCCATTTCGGCGCTTCTAAAAGGGTAAGGGCAAACACCGGAGAATGCGGCACGTAACTTGCCATCTTTTACAAGGGCGGCCATGCTCACAAGGGGGTAATCTATTTTTTCATTCGTTGTCCGTTTCACATGGAAATGCGGCGCTCCAAGCGCCCACCCCGGCACATGCAGCTGCACGATCAATTCATCCGGACTTTGCTTCATACGTCCTTGAAACACGCTCTGAAAGGGTACTGTGCGCAAGCCCCGGCCTCCAAACAAGGAGATGGCTGCGTCCGAAAGCAGCAGCGGCAGACTTGTTTCCCTGTAAATAATGGTTCCGCACACATTGCCCCCCAGTGTGATCCTGCATTGGTTGGTGTGGTCTGCAATTCTCCCGCAAGCCAAGTTCAGCAGAGGAAACAGCTTGGACTCCTTTATTTGATTCAGGGTGCATGCGGCGCCTATGTGCAGCTCTTCATCGGCAATCGACAAGCCCTTGCATTCGGGAATCTTTTTGATATCAATCACAGCCCCGGGTTTTATGCTTCCATCCCGAGACATGGTAATGATCTCGCTGCCACCGGCATAATAGACAGGGTTTTTCCCCTCGCTTTGAAGCTGCACAAATGCCTCATACGCTTCATCCAGCGTACTCGGCCGGCAATAAACAAAATCAAACGGGATCATTTATATCCTCCTTGACCAATCTCCAAATTCGCTCGGGTGTAAGGGGCAGAAAGGAAAGCTCTTTCCCGAAAGCGATAGAAAGCGCGTTGCCCAGCGCAGCGGGGATGCCGATGATACCGTGCTCGGCATAGCTGCGAACGCCATAGGGAGAATTCGTTTCCGGTGTTTCTACAAAGCCCACGCGGTACTCCGGTTCCTGCCCGATATGCAATAATTTATAGGTCCGTAGGTTGGGCGCCTGCGGTATGCCTTTCTCGTTGTACAAAAAAGCCTCCCGGCTGGCTAGGCTCACACCCATAGACATGCCCCCCGCGATCAGCGCCCGCATCAGCTCCGGATGAATCGCTTTTCCAACATCCATCACAGCGGATGCAGAAATAATGCGATACGAGAACGTGTTCAGATCCGCCTCAATCTCTATCACCTGCGCGCCAAGGGTCCAGGCGGGGCCAGTCTTTCCCCTGCCGGTTTGCGGGTCAAGCATACATAGGCCTTTCAGCATAAAACCGCCGCGCCCCAGAGCCGGCTCTCCCAATGACTCTCCCTCGGTGGATTTGTACCCCTGCGCAATATCCTGGAACGCGATGAACGTTCCGGGATGCATTTTGGGGAACACACGTCCGTTTTTTACCTCAATCTCTTCCGGAAGGCATCCGAACGCTTCGGCTCCGTTTTGCCGCAGCTGCCGAATCAAGTCATCTGCCGCGCGCATAACCGCATGCCCCGCCATATACTCCGTGAGGCTGGCAACTGTTTTCCAATGCTCCGGCGCCGTTTGCGTATCCACAGGTAAAACAACATGAACCTGCTCGGGGTCGATGCAAAGCCTTTCCGCTAAAATCAGCGCCAAATTCGTTTGCCCGCCCGATCCCATCTCCACCACTCCGGTGTTCAGGTTGACACTTCCGTCCGAATTAAAGGTGATCATGGCGCCGGAAACGGCATCGGTGGGCGGGTTCTCTGTTTTCCATAAGCAGGCCACGCCTTTTGCGCGCACAACGTCTTGCTTGATGACGGTAGCCTGTCCGCCGTCCCATTCAGAAAGTGACTTTACCTTGTTCAGACATTCCGTCAGATTCCCCATCAAGCTGTCTGTACAGACAACCTGCGTAGGGGTTAAACTGCCCGAGTGAATGGCATTTTGAATCCGCAATTCCAACGGATCAAGCCCGCACTTGTGGGCCAGTATATCCATCATGCGCTCCATGCAAAAGGTATAAGATTCATGGGCAAAGCTCCGATAGGAGGTTGCATAGGTATGATTGGTATAAACGCACAGAGCGTCGCAGCTTAAATGTTCCAGATGATAGGGGCCTGTACAATCCACGGCAATGGCTTTGGCCATATAGGGCGAGATGTCGGTATAAGCTCCGCAGTCAAGCCGATAGGTCATCTCAGCGGCCCCAAGGATTCCCGCCCGATTGGCCCCCAGCTTAATCTCTGCCTCTAATCCGATCCGCCCGGGTGCGGAAGCCATATCCTGTTCCCTTGGTATAATCAAACGAACTGCCTTCCCGCCCACGCTGCGCGAGGCCAGAAACGCCAGTATCTCCAAAAACACGGGAGATTTCCCTCCAAAGCCGCCACCGACAAAAGGAACCTTAACCTGTATCTGTCCGGATGGGATCAGGAACGCGTTTGCAATCTGTTCCCTGACCGCATAGGGAGACTGGGATGCTGTCGTAATGGTGATACGGCCATCCGAAGAAATTTCGGCACGGGCGGTCCGCACCTCCATGGCCAGATGATCAGAAGGCGGCACGGAAAATCGGTGCCGCACAATGACGTCGCACTGGGTGAACGCCTGCTTTGAATCGCCTTTGCGTATTTGATAGCGGCTGGCTATATTGGTTCCCCCCTCGGGATACACGTCAGCCATGGTCTTTTGATATCCGTCGGATTTCTGATGCACCAAAACAGCTCCGTCTGCCAGTGACTGAGAGGGCGTTAGAACAAAAGGGAGCGGCGCATATTCCACTTCAATCAGCCGGACAGCCCGTTCAGCGGTTGGTTCATCCTGTGCAACCACCAGCGCTACCGGCTCTCCCGCATAGCGCACAACATCCCTTGCCAGCGCGGGTCGATCCAAGACCAACGGCCCAAATAGCTCGGGGCATTGTGCTCCCGTTAAAACAGATTTCACCCCTTGGACTGCAAGTGCTTTGGAAATATCGATACGCTGAATGACGGCATGGGCGCATGTGCTGGTCAGAAGCCTTGCAGAAAGTATGCCCGTAGCAGGTAAATCATCGGTATAATCCGCGTTTCCGGTTACCTTGTCCCAGGCATCCTTGCGTTCTATACTTTTCCCGATTGCGAAATGCATCTGTCCGCCACCTACCTTTCGTTTTATTACTAAGTCTTTCCACTGAATATGTAATTTATCCAATGACAGGTGCGTTCCTTGAATGTTTCGCAGATTTCATGGGACAAGCGGTTAAAAAATTGGATCGTGAATTTCTTTAAACAAAAACCAGCCGCAATAAAAATACAATTGCAGCTGGTCAGTCGCGCTTTCCGCCTCGTTATCATAAAAGGGCCGCCGACTCCCGTATGAAGGGCGAGCCGCCGATATATGAGCCTGAAGTTTTGGCCTTTCAATTATTTTTCAAGGTTCGGCAGATCCTATCAATTGTCATGGATTGCCTCATTATTTCTTGCCGGGCAATCGACTCCAGCTTCCGAATGTTCTGATCGCTTGCATCATCCATTTTCGCGGCATCCTCCTCCAACTGCACTTGAAAACGTATGTAATTTTTTCTTCCCACCAACGACAGCATCTGGTAATCGACCGTTGCGCTGGACGAGTTTAACATTACGCTGCTGATGGGTACGGCCCAGTCTATGACCCCCCAATTGTAAACATCAGAGCAGGGTCGGTTGTGCTCCTGCAACCCGGTGCCAAGGGACACGACCAGAAAATCATCTTCTTCAGGGTACATCCTGCGCGCCTGCGTATACGCGCATAGAGCCGGGTTGCACGCAAACACGCCGCCGTCAACCATGCAGTGCCCTTCCATTACAAGGGGCGGAAAATAGGTTGGTGCGGCGATGGTCGCTCTGACAACCTGCGTCAGCAACGGATCGTCCACGGGGTTGCGATGCTGCTTGGCATATGACGTTTTAAAGAACCACGGTGTGCTGCTGGACATGTCGTAAGCCGTAATAAGGACCTCTGTCAGCGTTGTATGCAGCCGTTTGGTTCCGAGATATTGCCCCAACATTTTCTCTATCTTTCTTGGGGAATAAATGGGCCTGATCAGGCCCCCCAGCGTTGTGACCATACGCAGCACGCTTTTGTGAAAGATCGCTCCGCCGTGTTCAAAATAGGCGCTGCACACCTCTTCCGCGGAATATTTCGGTTTTCCCTTGTTGTCTGGAACCGTGAGCGTGGCGGCGAGGATTCCGCCGGTGGATGTGCCTGCAATGATGTCAAACAACGCGCAGATTGGCCTTCCGGTTCTCTTTTCAAATTCAATTAAAAATGTAGCCGGAATGACACCCCGGATGCCCCCGCCGTCAATGGATAAGATTGAAACCATGCCGTGTCCGCCTTTCGTTCATAATCCGCGCATCAGATTCTGTTCTTTTTTCAGCGTCTAAATCTGCTCTTGCGAACACTCGTTTCGGAAGAAAGCCATGCGAGCCGCACCCTTGCAACCGGGCCAAGACCGTTCCTGATGGTTTTATCTGCATCGGCATAAAAATGCCGGTCTTTCTGCCATGGGTGGAAAAGTACTGACATCAGTCCAATGGTTGTCTCTGTTTTATTCCTTCTGCTTCCGGCCGCGCGTCAGCAGAACGCATATCCGTTCCTCCAAACAAGTCGATTCGTTTCCATTATATGTTTGCACAAGTAAATCAGTACTGCAAGCCGAAAATAGAGACCCCCCTGCACCTGCATGCTAGATAGCAAAATCACTTTCCTTGTTGCGGATAAATCAGGAGCGGAATATACTGTTAAGGAAAGCCGGCTATGACCAGCCTGTGCTTATCTGATGAAAATGGAGAGATTGAATATGCCTATTATGCCGCCTAAACCGATCAGTCGCTGTCAGGCGATTACCGATATTATTGAGTCCGTAGCGCAGGAACAAGCCGCGCTGGGCTGCGTTCTGGGTGCAGAGTGCAATAAATTGAATAAATTGATTTCCATCTCCTGTCTTTGCCCCTGTGATCTTCTGAAGGCAAATCGAAGTGTCGAACGGGTAATAAATGCCGTGTCCCGTCTGGAAATGATTCTCCTGTCAAAACTCGAGTTGTTTGAAGACTGCCTCTGTTCTTGTCCGCCCCATCCGATGTCTGTCGAGGCAGAATAAACCATAACCGCAGGGAGGTGCGATCGGGTTCGCACCTCCCTGCGGACAAAAACACCGGTTTGAAAAGACCGGTCCAGCGAGGAGTGATAACTATAATCAAAATACAATCTGAAATCTCGCTTGCAAGCGCCTGTCCTGTCCGATATCGAGGAATCGCCTCGAACGG
>JBMNHO010000002.1:1172500-1683601 GCA_050950425.1 Oscillospiraceae bacterium | reverse complement strand
TTTGCCAGATAATATGCGATTCTTCCTCCTCCCATAATCATGACGCTTTTTATCTTTTGAACATGAATGCCTATCCGCCTGCAAAAATGAAATACTTTTGACGGACGGCCAACAATGTATATCGTATCGTCTTCTTTGATTATAAAATCTCCCTTGGGAATGATCACATCATTATTCCGAAGCACACCGCCGATCAGGATAGCCGAGGCGATCCTTTTCGAGATGTCTTTTAAACTCATGCCGACAATGGGCATATCGGGGGTTACCTTCATTTCCACCATTATTTCAAACCCGACCTTTTGCAAACATCTCAACATTAACGGCAGGGGGAAATTCAAGCAGTCTGGCGATCTCACCGGCAACGGCTTGTTCCGGATTGATCACCATATCCAAATCGAGGTCGGCTTTTAATTGAGAAAGCTCATCAGCGTATTCCGGATCCCTGATTCGGGCTATGGTATGCTCCGCTCCCAGCTTTTTAGCCGTAAGGCAGCACACCATATTCATTTCATCGCTGGTTGTGGCCGCAATCAACAAATCGGCTTCTGTCACTCCGGCTTCCAGCAGTATTTTTGTGCTCAGGCCATTTCCTCTGATGCACATGACATCCAAATATTCGCCCGCTTTTCTCAAGGCCTCCGGGTTTTTATCGATTATAATAACGTCATTATTTTCTTTTGACAGGTTTTCGGCCAGATTATACCCAACCTTGCCGTCGCCTATAATGATAATTTTCATGTCTCTTCCCCTTTTTAGATAATCATTAACGGAAAGTCCGGCAGTATATAGCCTAGTCCCTTTTAACAATGTGGCCGATACCGTCTTGGTCATAAACCGTTTTATATAAATCTTTTTTAGGTTCCTTCGGACAATCCGTCTCGTCAAAGGCACATTGCTTGTCTGAATAAAAGCTCCCAAATCGATCCAAATTGCATCGCGCGGGGATATAGGTTGGATCAAGCGCCCATGCAGCCCTAAAATGCTTCATTGCGGCCAAATGGTCGCCTTCTTTTTCAAGCAATATGCCGATCAGGTTATGAGGTTCCGGAGCATGAGGATATTTCATCATGGCATCCGTAATGTTCAAGCAAAAAACTCCACAGCCCTATCAAGCGCCTGTTCTTTATTGAGGAAATTCGTAAATCGGAAAGCATCTAAAGCCGTCAGCGTTGGGCCGGGATTTGAAAATTCTGTTTCGGGGCCTTTGCCAAAACTGAATTTCTTACAACGCCAGCCTCCGTCACTGTGCTGTATCTCGAAAAGATGGTCAAAGGTTTTCTGAAGCCTGTTATCGCAGGAATAACCTAAATGGCTAAGGGCGTTAGCGGCATTGATCGTTTGACAGGGATAGATTGCACCTTGCGGGTATAATTTAAACCGCCCATCCTCCCGGCATGTGCTAAAAATCAAGTCGGCAACTTCTTTTAACAAAGGATCGGAAGGTTCCATTCCCAATTCCAGCAGCAGTAACGCGCTCGCTAGGGTAGAAAACGGGCCTCCTTTACTCAAGCGTTTATCGGGCGTCGTCCAGAAATCCCAACCGTTATCATATCGTTTTGCCAGAATCGCTTCAATATCAGATTTATACGGATTTATTGCGACCATAATTTTATGCCTCCTTCATCAGTAGGGCATACAACCTTAAGTTATATTATACTTGAAAACACGTAAATTGCAAAGAAATTCTCTTGCAAATTTCGGGAGTTCGTGCTATAATATTTAAGTTAAATTTAATATTTCTATCCGGTTGAGCGAATGTATTATTCGTTTTCAAGAGTTATAGGCTTCTGGGGTGGGAAGTTCGTTTTTTAGCGAGTTTCCCACCTTTTAACATGGTTGAAAAATAGATGGCGGGAGCACATCTGCTTTCAGGGAGACAAGATGCTGGTATCGTTTGGAATAAACTTTTGGTCTACATGGATCTTCTAAAGGCAGCTTATATAGGAGGGCGTTTATATGAGCGTATGTGAGATTCGAGGCTTAACGAGAGATTACGGTAAAGGACGCGGGGTGTTCGATTTATCCTTTTCGATTGATCAGGGCGAGGTGTTTGGCTTTCTTGGGCCAAATGGTGCAGGAAAAACCACAACGATTCGTCACTTGATGGGTTTTTTGAAGCCTGTAAAAGGATATTGCGCTATCGGCGGTATGGATTGCTGGCGAAACAGCGCCGATATCCAAAAGAACCTTGGTTATATCCCCGGGGAAATGGCGTTCTTTGATGATATGACCGGGATGGACTTTCTGATCTTCATGGCGAAATACCGCAAGACCAAAACAAATGGCCGCACCAAAGAATTGCTCGACCGCTTTGAATTGGACGCGCGAAGTAAGCTCAAAAAAAATGAGCAAGGGAATGAAGCAAAAGGTCGGCATCGTAGCAGCCTTTATGCATGATCCGGAAGTCCTGATCCTCGATGAACCGACAAGCGGACTCGATCCACTGATGCAAAACCGGTTCATTGAATTGGTGCTGGAGGAAAAAGCAAGGGGCAAGACGATCCTGATGTCCTCCCATATGTTTGAAGAGGTGGAGCGTACCTGCCACCGCGTCTCCATTATCAAGGACGGGAGGACTCGTGGCAACGGATTCAGTGGACGCGTTGAAGGCGGCACAGGTAAAAAAATATATCATCACGCTGGAAAGCGAAGATTTCGCTTCCGCTTTCGCGGGCGAGGGATTGCACGTATCCGCTGTTTCTCAACACCATGTGACGGTGACCGTGCAAAACGATATCAAGGAGCTGATATCCGTCATGAACCGCTATCCCGTCACAAATATTTCCGCGCCGAATCAAAGCCTTGAGGATATCTTCATGCAGTATTATGGGGGTGGAAGATCATGATGAACTGGACATTATATAAACGCGGCATTCAGGGAAGTTGGAAGATGCTTGTTATCTTTGCCGCAGTGATCACCATGTATTTCACCATCATAATTTCCATGTTCGATCCGGCGTTGGGAAGCGCATTGGATGAGTTCGCCAAAAGCCATGCCTGAAGTAATGGAGATGTTCGGAATGAATCCGGCGTCCGCCGAGCTTGTCAGTTTTATGGCGGCGTATCTTTACGGATTTATCATGCTTATATTCCCCATGATTTTTTCCATACTCAGCGCCAACAGATTAATCGCCCGGCATGTGGATCGTGGCTCCATGACCTATCTTATGGCCGCTCCGGTCAAGCGCATAACGGTCGCTTTCACTCAGATGAAAGTCATGGGTACGGGTTTGTTTGCCCTGGTTTTATATGCGACAACACTGGGGATTATCTCCTGCGAGCTTACCTTTCCCGGCGAGCTTGAAATCGGGAAGTTTATTTTACTGAATGTTGGCGTATTGTGCCTGCAGCTCTTTATAGGCGGCATTTGTTTTTTGTGCTCCTGCATTTTCAACGACAGCAAATACGCCGTCGGAGTTGGCGCTGGCATTCCCGCGCTGGCTTTTATCGTACAAATGCTGGCTAACGCCGGAAAAGAGCTGGAAAACGCAAAATACGCTACATTCTTTACCCTGTTTAATTCGGATGGGATCATCGCAGGAGAAGCAGGTGCGATTTGGAGCCTGGTCGCCCTCTTTGCCGGGCCATCGTATTATTTTCAGCGGCAATGGCGATATTTGCAAAGAAAGACTTGCATATTTAACAGTATCGCAAAGAAATTTGATTGCTAAAAACAGAGACTCATGGTATACTGTTTGCCGTTAAATTGAATAGTTCATGTTTCGGTTGGGCGGGTGTATCACCCGCTTTCAAGAATGATTAGCTTCTGGGGTGGGAAGCTCGTTTTGCGAGCTGCCCACCCCTTTTTTAATGGCTGGGATACAACCATGGGCGGGGCAAATACTATGAAAAAGGAGTAGTTGTATGAAAGAAGATTTTCGCAGAGAAAATTTACACGAAATCCAATGGGAAACCCTGCAAGACGCAGTGGTGTTGCAAAAGCTTAATACCGATAGGAACGGTCTTTCGACCGAAGAAGCCACCGGTAGGCTGGAGCTGTTTGGAGAAAATAAGCTGCCGGAGGGTAAAAAAGACAGCTTTATAAAACGGTTTTTAATGCAGTTTAACAACGCGCTGATCTACGTTTTGCTTGGCGCGGCTGTACTGACTTCGATTATGAGCCATTGGCTCGACACGTGGGTCATTTTGGGCGTCGTTATTATCAACGCCATCGTCGGATATATTCAGGAAGACAAAGCGCAAAAAGCGCTGGACAGCATACGGAATCTGCTTTCGCTTAAAGCCGCCGTTATCCGAGACGGGAGAAGGCGGGAAATTGCAGCGGAAGCACTTGTTCCGGGTGACATTGTCCTCTTGAAAGCCGGGGATAAAGTGCCTGCCGACATGCGGCTTATCAGCGTAAGCCATTTCGAGGTTGACGAGTCCGCCCTCACCGGCGAATCCGTGGCCGTATCAAAAACAATCCAGCCGGTTAAGCCCGGCACCGTTTTAGGCGAGAGAGAATCCATGGTATATGCCGGAACGACTGTCCGCACCGGCGATGCCACAGGCATTGTCGTTGCCACGGCTGTTGATACGGAAGTGGGCAAAATCAATACAATGCTTTCTGAAACGAAATCAACAAGCACGCCGTTGATGAAAAAAATCAACGCCTTGGGCAAAGCGCTGTCAGTTATTATTCTATCGTTTTCGGTTCTTTTAATCGTTTATGCGGTTTTCCTTACGAAAGCGTCTTGGACGGATACCGTCCTTTCGGTGATAGGATTGGCGGTTGCGGCAATACCCGAGGGGCTGCCTGCCATACTGACCATCACGCTTGCAATTGGCGTACAGCGCATGGCGGGAAAAAATGCGATTGTCAGGCGGCTGCCTTCCGTTGAAACGCTTGGCTCGGTAACTGTGATCTGCTCCGATAAAACCGGAACGCTTACCAAAAACGAAATGACCGCGACCAACATATATACATTAACAGGGGACTTTGCCGTTTCGGGCTTGGGCTATGCGCCGGAAGGCGAAATCACCCTTGGAGGCGTTCGCGCAGACTTGAATAATCCCGTTTTATTCCGGCTTATTCAGTCTTCGGATTTGTGTAATGAATCAGACGTAGTTAAAGAGAAGGATATATGGGTTCCCCAAGGCGCGCCGACAGAAGCGGCGCTTAAAACGCTTGCCCGTAAAACAGGATATAACAGCGCGAATGCAACCAAAATAGATGACATTCCTTTTGATTCACAGTATAAATACCGTGCCTCTCTGCAGAGCATCGACGGTAAAAGAATCCTTTTTGCAAACGGCGCACCTGAAAAACTGATTAATATTTGCGGATATCAGGCGACCTCCGGGGAATTGACTCCATCGATCCGGCGTTTTGGGAAACTAAAATTGAAAAGGCTGCGGCCCATGGGCAGCGTTTGATTGGCTGTGCTTATGCGGAGGTTGGTGACGATAAAAGCAGCCTCAGTCACGATGATTTGAATAAGAGCATGGTATTCGTAGGCATTGTCGGGATTATCGACCCGCCCAGAGCGGAAGCGATAGAATCAATACGCGTATGCAAAAACGCGGGGATACGCGTAAAAATGATCACCGGCGACCATGTGCTGACCGCTCGGGAAATCGGCATGCAAATGGGCCTGACCGACAGGCCAAAGGTAATCAGCGGCTCCGAGCTGGAGGAAATGAACGACCAGCAAATCCGCGAAGCTGCGCTGGACTGTGACATATTCGCAAGAACAAGCCCGGAGCACAAGCTGAGGCTGGTCAGGGCATTGCAGGAACAAGGCGAAATCGTGGCCATGACCGGTGATGGGGTTAACGACGCGCCCGCTTTAAAAAAGGCGGATATTGGCGTGGCGATGGGTATAAAGGGCACCGAGGTAACAAAGGATTCCGCTGAGATGGTGCTGGCGGATGACAACTTTTCATCCATTGTTTCCGCTGTTGAAGAAGGCCGGACAATATACGACAATATAAGGAAAACACTGCTGTTTATCCTGCCGACAAACGGTGCCGAAGCATTGGTGATCGTGGCTGCGATTCTTTTCAGCTTTACGCTGCCGATTACACCTGTGCAGATACTCTGGGTAAACATGGTGACTGCCATCACCCTCGCCCTTTCTCTGGCTTTTGAACCGGCGGAGCAAAATGTTATGAAAAAACCTCCCCGTAATCCCAAGGAGTCATTGATTGGCGGATATTTTCTGTTCCGTATACTGTTTGTTTCGGTCATTATAACTGTACTAACGATCCTTTTGTTTTCGAGCTATGGAAACAACGGCTATGATCTCGCGTATGCAAGGACAGTTGCCGTCAATATGCTTGTCTTCGGCGAGCTGTTTTACCTTTTTAACTGCCGCAAACTACATCATACAATTTTCAGCACAGGCTTTTTGGGAAACAAATTCTCCTTCATTGTTTCGGGGATTTTGCTTTTGATACAGGTGGGATTTACCTACCTTCCTTTCATGCAGCAGTGGTTCGGTACCGCACCTTTGCGTATGGTTGATTGGCTGTATCTTCTTGCAGGAGGAGCGGTGGTTCTCTTAGCTGTGGAAATTGAAAAATTGCTGACCGGTTATATATTCAGAAAGAATCGGAAGATGCTGTAGCGCATTTGTGAGTCGCAGCATTCCTTAGAATTTAGGGATCTAAGGAATGCTCATCTGAATGTTCTCGGTAAAGAAGAAGAGAGGGAATGTATATGACTATATTTCATACAAATGTTTACCGAGAAATATACCATACCGCGCTGTGCGTAATCGGCCTCTCGTTCATGATGATCAGCTTTTATATTTTTACGGACAAGTTTGATCTTTCCGTATTATTGGGCAGCATTGTTGGCAGCGCAGCTGCTATTCTGAGTTATGCTCTAAATGTGATGACCGCTCAGATTTCCGCAAAATACGATTCAAGAAAAGCTGCATCCATCATACTGATGTCTAAAATATCCAGAACATTTTTGATGGGCTTTATCGCGTTTCTTATTCTGCTGTTTCCGATATTGCATGTTGTAACGGGCATTGCGGCGCTGTTTTTTGCCAACATTAGATATTGGGTTATCAAAATACTTAAAAGTTGAGTTAGGTGCAAATTGTACTTATCGTGAAAAGATGCACCCATTAAATGCACCCGCTTATACGACGAGAGCGAACATGAAATTGTATCAATATTACCGTCATTAGACAAAAGACTTTCTGCGTGGATTTTCTCACGAAAAAAATGAAGGTCAACGAGGGTGAGGTTCCGCAGTATTATGTGGAAAACAGCCACCCCGCTATCGTCACGCCGGAGACTTTCGATTTGGTGCAACACGAACTCAGCCAGCGTAAAGGATACCGAGGCTACAAAGCCAGCGACAGTCCATTCTCTGGCAAGGTTATCTGCGGCGAATGCGATGGTGTTTACGGCTCGAAGGTCTGGCATTCCACCAGCAAGTACCGCCGCACCATTTGGCAGTGTAACCATAAATATAAAGGCAAAAAAATGCGACACACCGCATCTTTACGAAGCGGCTTTGCAGAAGGCTTTTGTGGAGGCGTTTAATCAGCTCATCGAAAACAAAAATGAGGTTTTAAGTGATTACGAGACTGTAATTCTGACGCTGACAGGACACTTCCTCCCTTGAAAAAAGACAGGCGGAGCTAAAAAGCGAATATGATATCGTCATGGAGCTTATGCGAAAATGCGTAGAAGAAAACGCCCGCACCGTTCTGGATCAAAATGAGTACAACAGACGATACGATGTTTTAATGAAGCGCTACGAAGCCGCTCGGAACGGCATTGCTGAAATCAACGATAAATTGTTGGAACGCACCGCCAAGCGAGAAAGGATAACAAGCTTCCTTGACGATTTGAAATGCCATGATAAGCTGGTTACCGAGTTTGACGAAAAACTCTGGCTTGCCACTATCGAATCGGTGACCGTCCATTCGGAGAGCGAAATGACTGTGAAGTTCAGAGATGGCGTCGAAATCCATGCGGATATAAATAATAAGTAAGATGGAAAACCCACAGGTGGCGGTGTGTAGACCGTCATCCTGTGGGTTTTTCTTTTGTGTATAGGACATATCGCTGAGTATGGCAACAATGCAAAAGACGCTGTCAAGGTTGCAAAAAATAAAGTGCTAATTGCAACCTTTACTTCGCTCAGTATTCCTTGATATTCCGGGGTATTTTATATGAAAGAGTGTCAAGGTTGCAAGGTTGCAAAGGGTATCCCTGCTATGATCTATTTCGTTCCAAAATCGTCTTTAACGCGAGAAGTGACTCACTGAGGATCGCCTTTTCATAATCAGAACAGTCGGCCAACAATCCTTCATACGAGAAAGATTTATGGACGCGCAGTGCCATGGCGTCATCGTAGAACAGGTCATCGAGTGTCAAGCCAAGAAAGTAAGTACTTACAAAAGCTCAATACATTTTGAATCATAGCGAATCAACCCGTCCTTTTCCATTTTGGCCAGTTCTCTGGACAGGGATGTGCGCGAAACGCCGATTCTTTCAGCCCAAGCTTTTTTGGTGATGGGTAGCCGGATTATTTTTGAATTTTGCTTTTGCCGCTCGTGCTTCAGATAGGCTATTACGCATTCTCGTATCGTTTTGTTTACGTAGTGTTTGATTCGGTCTCCGAGGATGGTGGTGTGGTCGGCCACAAATTCAAGATAACTTCGCAGAAAAACAGGTTTACTCGAGAAAAGTGTTAAAAGACGCTCCTTGTCAATCTCCAAAAATAACGGCGGGCTGCTTTGCGGTAATGGTCAAGGGATAGTAGGGGCTTTTTGAAAAAAGCAGATTGCCGCCTAAAATTTCGTCACCGCTAAATTCCGCTATGGTCATCAGGTTGCCCGCTTCGTCAATGCGTTCTACACTCACATGCCCCAACAGAATAATCTCCAGCTTTAAACAGGCCTCACCGGAAAAGTGGATGATATTGTTTTTACCATAGGTGCTGATACGGAAGCTTCCATCCCTTAAACAAGAATCTACTTCTTGTATAGAGAACGATCTCAACAGAGAACTTTTCTCTATTAGACCAATATATTTTTTCATTTTGCACATTCTCCTTAGAACAGTGACATTGGTAACACCTTTCTCTTCATTATATTAATATAATAGAAAAATAGCAAGTTAAGGGGGATTATTTATGAAATATGCTGCAACAATCATTCGGCTATTATTTTTAGCGTTGTTCGCCTTTCTTATGGCACAGGGAAAGATGGTGCTGTGGTTGGCTTTGTTCGGTATTAGTCTTTTGGCTGCGTTGCTTTTCGGGAGAATTTACTGCGGATATGTGTGCCCCATGAACACATTAATGATACCGACGAATTGGATTGCAAAGAAGTTGAACATTCAAACGCAGAAAACTCCTAAATGGCTGAGAAACGGATATTTTGCCTGGATTGTGCTGGCGCTCAGCATTGCAGCGATGCTTTTGCTTCAGCGGTTTTTTAAGATTAATTTGCCGATTTTGCTTATCTGGCTGGCAATTGCAGTCCTTGTTACCCTTCGATACAGACCCGCGGTGTTTCACAACCTGATCTGCCCCTTTGGAGCGCCCCAAAAGCTGTTTGGCCGGTTTGCGAGGCGGCGTAAAACTGTGGATAAAGCCGACTGTATCGGATGTAAGCTTTGCGAACCGGTTTGTCCCTCCGATGCGATCGTGGTTGTTAGCGAAGACAAGAAGGCCGTTATCAACACGGCGCTCTGCCATCAATGTACAAATTGTGGGCAAGTCTGCCCCAAAGAAGCCATTCGTTACTCTTAATAAGCAGCCCTTCATCAGAAAAAAATCGGCAGCTTGATAAAATAGGGCTGCCGATACTGCTATTCAAAGAGGCTCAAATGCCATTTGGCATCCACGGCGCGGTTTATTGCTCAAGGCTGATTTGTTCCAGCGCCGTTTTATCTTTTATGATGATGTTGCGGTGCCCCTTTAGAAGGATCAATCCTTCTTCCTGCAAGGCGGCCAGCTTGCGGCTTAGGGTTTCCTGCGTCATCCCCAGTTGAGAAGCCAAATCCCCCTTGGTCATGGGCAGGACAATATCCTGCTTGACCTCTGACAGCTCCAGCAGAGCCCTCGAGACGCGGGTGGTCACCGAGTTTAGGCTGATGTCTTCGATTCGGTTTTCGGCTCTTTCCAGTCTTCGAGAAAGCTCATCCATCACTTTAAAGGCAATAGAAGGGTGTTTCGCCATTAACGCCTTGAGCCGTTCCCCTTGCAAAACGCACATGGTTGTGCCCTCCAGCGCTTGGGCGTTATCCGTAAGGGGCAGGGATGAAAACAGAGACAGTTCTCCGATAAATTCCCCCGTCTCCACCAGCCGGAGAACTTGTTCTTTCCCGCTGGCATTCAGGCGGAAAAGCTTGACCCGCCCGGTGTAGAGAACAAAGAGGGTTCCGCCCTCATCGCCTGCCCTGTATACCGTTTCGCCTTTTTCGAAGATGCGGGATGAAGCAATTTCTACGACCTCCATTCTTTCCTCGTGGCTGAGACTGGAGAAAATAGGCACATGCTCAATACAGCTTGCATGGCTTTCCGAGTGGTGGCAACATTGCATCTGAATTTCCCCCTTCCCCGACTCGTATCTATCCTAGTTTCCCAACTAACAACTATTATACAGCATGCGGATTTGATTCGCAAAACAAGATCGATTTAACCTATGCAAGTGTCCGAATCCTTGACTATTAGATATATCTATTCAATTTTGATTTAGGTCAAATCATTATCCGATAAACCATGATACACTATATTCAGAAAACAAAAATAATAACGAAGGGCTGGGAGCGAAATGGCAAACAAACAGATATTCAAAAAGGCAAGGGCTACGCATATGAAAACGTTGAAGCAGTACGTGCCGATTGTGGCAAGGGTTCATGGGCAGAATCACCCCGAGTTCCATGAAGTCCATAAATTGTTTGATGCGATCAATCAAAAAGTAAAGGAAGCGGGGTCGAAAAGACCCGAGCTAAACGAAGAATTTGCCAGGCTACGTGAAGTTACAAACGACTATACCGTGCCGGACGATGTATGTGAAAGCTATGAAGCAGTTTACAACATGCTGGCGGAGCTGGATAAGGCATATCTGGCTTAAACGGATATTAATTTGGAAAAGAAGGTGGTAAAATGCAGAGAGTGATACTTAGCAAGAAAAACCATATAACATTAATCAGTGCCATTTTAATTGTAATCGGATTTACCAGTGCGCTGGGTTTCAAAAATGAAGTGGTAGCTGTTTGGGCTTTGGCTGTTGCTTCTGTTTTGGGTCTTGCACCCATTGCCATCCAGGCGTACCAGGCAGTAAGAGTCAAGGTTATCAGCATTGATTTACTTGTCACCATCGCTGTTATCGGTGCGTTTTTCATTAAAAACTTCGAAGAATCCGCCATTGTGACGTTCCTGTTCCTATTCGGTGCTTTTTTAGAGCAGCGGACATTGAACAAAACGCGCTCTGCTATTAAAGAACTCACAGAAATGGCACCGGAAAGCGCGCTAAAACAAATGGCAAATGGAGAATTTGAAGAAGTTGAAGTGGACGAAGTGGACGTGGGCGACATTTTGCTGGTGAAAACCGGCGCGAAAATACCCGTTGACGGCACCGTTTTGTCCGGTGAAGGCAGCATCAACGAAGCGAGCATCACAGGGGAATCCCTTCCCGTTTCTAAGGAAGAAGGGGCGAATGTGTTCGCAGGCACAATCCTCGACAATGGAACCATTCAGATTGTCGCCGACCGCGTAGGCGACGACACAACCTTCGGTAAAATCATTGAGCTGGTAGAAGAAGCGCAGGATTCCAAATCGGAGGCAGAGCGTTTCGTGGACCGTTTCGCGAAATACTACACGCCGGCCGTTCTTCTCCTGGGCATACTCGTTTGGGTGTTCTCCCAGAACATCGAGCTGGCCATCACCATTCTCGTTCTTGGATGCCCCGGTGCGCTGGTGATCGGCGTGCCCGTATCCAACGTAGCCGGCATCGGGAACGGCGCGCGCCATGGCGTGCTGCTCAAGGGCAGCGAAGTCATCGGCGACTTTAGCAGGCTGGACACCATGGTGTTCGACAAAACGGGCACGTTAACCGCAGGAAACCCATCGGTTGCGGAAAAGGAGTACTATGGGGATAATATTGATGAGGCATTAAGGTACCTGGCAAGTGTGGAGCGTGAGTCCGACCATCCCTTGGCTAAGGCCGTGCTGGAGAAAATTGGCGAAACCACGCTTCTCACCGGTGGAAAACACCGAAGTTGTCAAAGGCGGCGGAATTGTAGCCAGCGTGGATAGTCACAGAATTGCGGTCGGCAATGTGACCTTGATGGAACGAGAAGGTGTAGAACTTAGTGAACAGGCGAAAGCCGATATCGCCCGCTCTGAGAAAAACGGGAACTCGCTTGTTCTGACTTCTGTGGACGGGCAACTGAAAGTGCTGATGGGGGTGCGCGATCAGATCCGCCCCGGTGTGAAGGAAGATCTGCGCAGGCTGAAAAAACTGGGCGTCAAGAACCTTGTGATGCTCTCGGGCGACAACCAGGGAACGGTGGATGCGGTCAGCCGGGAACTGGGCTTGACCGAAGCGCATGGCAACATGCTACCCGAGGATAAGTCTGCTTATATCAAAAGGCTGATTGACGAAGAAGGCCAAATCGTTGCTTTCGTAGGCGACGGCGTGAACGACAGTCCTTCCCTGGCGTTGGCGCACATCGGCATCGCCATGGGAAGCGGCACAGACGTGGCCATTGAAACCTCTGATGTGGTCTTAATGAATTCAGATTTTAGCCGTTTGCCCCATGCGCTGGGACTAACAAAAGCCACAGCTCGAAACATGAAGCAGAATATTCTGATTGCCGTAGGCGTAGTGCTATTCTTACTCGCCAGCGTGTTCTTCAGCGAATGGATGAATATGTCCATCGGTATGCTGGTGCACGAAGCCAGTATTCTGGTGGTCATCTTAAACGGCATGAGGCTGCTTCGCTATAAATTAAGGAAGCAATAATCAAAATAGAAAAGGAGATTAAAAAATGCAAAAAGCAACCATTCAATTAGGAACATTGACCTGCCCGTCCTGTGTGCAAAAGATCGAAAACGCGACAAAATCCTTGAGCGGCGTGGAAAAGGAAAGCGTAAAGGTGTTGTTCAACTCAAGCAAAGTCAAGTTTGACTTTGATGATGAAAAGCTGTCGGTGCAAGACGTAGAAAAGGCCATCACCGCTCTTGGATACGAAGTGAAGAAATCGCAAGTCAAGGCGAAATAAAACACAAGCGATCCCCTGGGTTATTCTAAAACCTATGCTCGGGGGATCATCCCTTACATTCTTAACATAGTAATATCCTTCATTTTTACAAGAGACATTTATATGCATAAGCACCAGCCTTACTAATAGCTGCGTTATGCCTTAATGCCATATTTCTCTTGCTTGTTGATAGCGCAATAAAGTGCCGTGTCATAGTATGCACCCAATGCACCCGTCTGGTTTTCCAAAGGAATCGTGTTATTGTATCAAAAGCGGCGTCATTAGACAGAACGCCAACCATCTGTTGATAAAAGAAATTTTACCGGCAGATGGTTTTTCTTTGCTTCCAACGCCCGATAGCACGGGGCCTTTTCCCGTCTCAGGGGAAAGAACAAGCCTCCTGTTGTGCTTTTTTTGTTGCAAAAAGCGGCTTGCATATGGTTCCTCAGATGATACAAATTGTAAAACCGTGCTTCTGGGCCTTCCCCCGTAAGACATTTTAAAACAGGAGGCAACTATATTGTGGGCAACGTAAAAGCCACACGCAAAAAGGACACAGGTTTTTCAAGGGCATTCCTCTGAATTTCGCGGATGTTTGGCCCCTACCCGAAAAAGGTAGGGGTCTTTTTTATACAAACTACCCGGTCGGGTGGTTTTTTATATTTGCGTTTTAGCTATGCTGTTATTGAAGAATGCAACTCTGCCTGAAAAGGAGGGGTATGTTTGAAAACAATCAAAAGAAGATGTTTTGTATTCAGAGCCTTTACCGGTTTTATTATACTGGCTGGCGCTGTGCTTCTCATTTTTGGCAAAGCGGTATCCGAAACACAGACGCAGGTGCTGCTTGCTGTCATCATCATTGCGGGCGGAATTGCGGCAGGGCTCTGGGTGCGAGAACTTGGAAAGCTGAAAATTGCGCGCCTCATTGCGGAAAACCCAATCCTGCACATCCGCACTGCCGTTATCAGCGATCTAGCCAGCGAAGGCGCCCAGCCGGAGGAACGGGAAAGCATTGGCGCAACCGTCTCTTATTTCGGTATTCTCTTGGATACGAAAATCATTAAGTTCAACCAGGACAGTATTCGGCTAAAAGCCGTGGAGATCGGAGAGGACTTCATCTCCTTTACCTATGATAAAGAAAAATGGATGTGGAACATACGGCTTCTGCGCCCGGCAATCGATCCGGCTTCCATGGAGAAAATCTGTGAACGATTTCGCTTTGAGACAGGGATTACACCGACATTGTTGGTTTAATGGGAAGGTTCCAACACGAAGCCCCGCTTTTTTAAAAACACGCATGACAACACCGGCTCTATGTTTCCCGGCCGTATTTCTGGTTGGAGTCGTGTTTTCTGTTTTTGCGCTTGCGGCGAACCCAAACCCAAGGAAACGGAAAAAGTCGACCCTGTTTCAGAATCGGCAGAGCGGGAACCGGAACCGAGAAGGGAACCGACATCCGACCAAAGCGTGTGTAACATCATGTTGGCGGAACGTCCCACCGAAAAAGCATTGTCAGAATACAGGATCGGGCGGTTATCGCCACTTGACTTTTGAAAGGAGCAGCAATATGTATTGCGAACAATGTGGCGCCCGGCACGAGCCGGGAAGTAAGTTTTGCGCTGAATGCGGAACCCCTATCCCCCAGCCTTCTGCCAACTTCGCTGCAGAATATATCCCGTCAAAGCCGGCGCCGGCCAGCCCGCCCGGCGGCAACGGAGAGATTGTATTGGTCCTCGCAGCGCAGCGCAAGGAATCGTTTTTCAAACGAAAAGCCTGCTACTTGGTCTTTATGAAGGACAAATTGATTGTCGCTCACCTCTCCGCGCAGCGTCAAAAGGAGGAAAACGCTAGAATCTCGAGCGAACTAAAGGCGCAAGGTAAGGGCTTTTTTAAAGGCAGCGTGGCAATGATGCAGCACTGGGCAAATTATCACACAAAGTACTATTCCATGACACCGGGGCATATTCTCGCCGAAGATTCTACAAACTTCACAATTCAATACACGGACATCAAAAAGCTTGTTTTTCGATGCGAGTCAACCGACATAGACGTTGACGGCGGAACCTCCAGTCGTCAGGGTAAGCTTTCCATTGCACTCTTTGACGGAAAGAAAATCGAGTTTTCCCATACGTTTTCTCACAACAGCGCAATCAAAAAAACGCTGGTAGATCTTTTTGGAAAAACGCTGAATTACAAAAAATAGCGCTCCCACGCCTTGCTCATACGACCAAACAAATGCGGGCGCACCAGAAAACTAAGGAATTGTAGGTGAATGACATGAACAACCCCAAGAAGCGAAACGGAATCGTGATCTTGCTTTTGGTATTGGTGCTTGTGGTATGGGGTTTGGGCTTGGCGGGCTTGGTAAAAAGCTTCGTAGGCCGCCCTCCCCGGCTTAAAAAGGATGATCCCGGCGCAACGGAAAGCCAGCATATGGAACACACTGCTCCGGCCGAGTCTCCTGCGGAAACATCGTCTTCGCCGAAGGTTGATGAGACTGCGCCAATTCAAACCCCCGCGCAGCCAACGGCCCCGCAGACGCTTAATGTGAGCGGCATATGGGATATGACCTTCCACCGCTACTACTCCATCGAGGACGAAGGTTCATGGGAGCCAATCGGTATGGAAGAGATTTTTCTTTGGATGGAAATCTATCCCGGAAAGCAGTTCGAGTGCGATATCATGCCGTATGAGGGCTACATAAACGGCGAGTCATTCGCCGATTCTCTGGCTCTCGAGCCACAGCTTCATACGGGTGAGGTAAGCGGAAATACGCTGAGGCTATACCTCGACCTCGACAATTTCTATCTCAACCCCGCCATAGAGGTCAACGACACCATTCAGCCCGGCTATATCGAAATTCCGATCACCGAAAACGGACTGCCACGCGGCACCTATGACAATACATGGGTGGCAGTTGTTGGCGATTACAACTTGCAAAGCCGCGTAACCATCGATTTGAAGAAAAGATAAGCGAACGCGTTATCAGGAGGGATTGCTATGTTTTGCAGACATTGCGGATCGGAAGTCAAAGACAGCGCTAAGTTTTGCCGGAAGTGTGGCTCCGATATCAAAAGAAAAACCATTGATGCGGAGGGAAATGGCCAACAGGGCGGGCCTCCGCAGCCGCCATCAAGTCCGCCATCCCAACAGCCCCGCCAAGAGCCGTTTCCTCCCCCCCGGCAGACGGTAAACCAGCCCCCCGCACACGGCGGCGTGGTGAAAAAATCGAATGGACGGACTGTTTTGTTGATCATACTGATCATCGCGCTTGTGGCAGGGCTGTGCGTCAACATATTCCAGTTTATAAATGGATCGCATCTTTTTTCCGGAGGTTCGGCGCAAAAAGGGCTTGCGACATACCAAGAGGTAAACCCCGCCTCTGTCATCAAAACGGAAAAATGGGGCTATGTGCCAACCGACCAGGTCATCGTTGTGTTTAAAGACGATGTGGACAAAGGCACGGCCCAGAAAGTCGTTGAGCAGATGGGCGGCACCGTTGTCGGGGAATTGGAATTTATTAACCTATATCAAATTGAGACCGGCGACAAAACCGAATCTGAGCTCAACGCCACTCTGGACGCTGTTTTTGAACTGGAGGGCGTTGAGCTTGCTTTCCCTAACATGCCTGCTTACGGTTCGGATATGGCGGGAGAACCATGTTCTCCCCTCAATGATCCCGCGTACAAGGATCCCGCGAATTCGCATTATAACGTCATCGGCATGGAAAACGCGTGGAAGATACTCAAAGGCAGCGGGGTGCCTCTGAACAAGGTAACTGTCGGGGTGCTGGATGAAGCCTTTTATACCGGGTCGAGCGAATTTGACGGTAAAACCAAGCTGTCCGGCGATACCACAAATGACCCAGCCAAGGAAGACAGCCAGATCATCGACGGTGGGTTTACACACGGTACCATGGTCGCGCACGTGATCGGCGCGGATTCTAAAAATGGCGGTATGGTCGGTGTGGCCGGTGTGCTGGAAGAGAACCTTCACATCCATTCGAAAAATGTCTTTGACGTCAATCCGCATTACACCGCCACGCAAGCCGACACGCAGGACCTGACGCAGATTACGGTTCCGGCAACCGGCGTAGCCTATACCGATAAAACTTTGGTTTATTTAAAGAAAATGGTGGACGAAGGGGCCACAGTGATCAACTGTTCCTTCAACTTCAAACCGCAAAACGATAATTACGAGTACATTGTGAAGGCCTACGAGAAATTTTTTAAAAAAATGCAGGAAACAAACCCGAATGTCGTTTTTGTGGCAAGTGCCGGCAACACCGGCAATGCGGACAAGAGCAAAGGGGGGCTCAACGGAAAAAACGATTGCCCGGCGGGCATCAAGCTGCCGAACGTGGTTACGGTCGGCGCGATCAACAACGACGGGTCACGCGCGGAGTTTTCAAGCTTCGCAACAGGCGATGCGGAATTGACCCTGTCCGCGCCGGGTGTTGAGATGGTCGTAGGCACGGATGAAAACGGACAGCCGGTCAAAGCGAGCGGCACAAGCTTTTCCGCGCCGCAGGTCACCTCAGCGATTGCGTTGTTGCAATCCATAAATCCCAAGCTGAATGCCGAAGAAATAAAGGATCTGCTGGTAAAAAACCGCCGCCCCCGGAGTCACAACAGGAGAGCAATCCATACCTATTCCGGAAGGAATGGGCGCTGGCGTGCTGCGTGTCGATCAGGCGGTATTGCAGGCAATCAACGACCTGCGGTCCAAGGAAAACAACAGCCCCTACACGATGCAGGAGCTGTTGGACAAGAGCACAGTGGATCTCTATGCGGAGACTGGCTTCAGAGAGTATACCGTTAGGGCCAGCGTGCCTGATGCGGAGGGATCAAACGTATCTTTGAAAATCGAGGTCACAGGCAAATGCAGCATTGAGGAAGATACGGTGCAAGCTGTTCAGGTCGGCGAGGAGGCCGTTTGGAATCTCACGATTGAGGATGATTCGGTTTTTGTAAGGGTTGTCAGAACGGATACCGAAGGTTGCGCCTTTATGACGCTTAAAATTTACGAGTCTGTTTCAGGTATCTATGAGGTGAAGGGTGTTTGGGATAGCGGCGATGGTCCGGAGCCGCTTACAGACTGGCGTGCGCAGGTTCAGGATACCGGAGACGGGGAAATGACGATCACATTCTTCAATGCGCTTGGCACCGTATTGACCGGCAGCTATGACGAGATAACCGGCGTATTTGTCGGCATTGACCGCAACGAGCCGGCCGATTTTTTTGCATTCAACTGGTGGATGGGGGATAATACCACGATCACATTTGATTTTGACAGCATGCCAATGACGGCCAAGGGTACGCTCACTTATGACTGGCATGCAACGGTAACGGCGGAGGACTCCGATTCCGATCCGATCGACGTATATCTCGGCCCCCCGACCAAGGTCGATTTTGAAATGCTCAAGGTTGAAGAGCTCCCCCAATAACACAGAATATGCCCAGTAAAATCACATGTCAGAAGGGAGACCAAATGCACGGGATCAATCGATTGGTTTGGCGATTGTTTTGCTGGAACACAGCGACAATTTTCTTTGCTTCGAGTTGTGTTTCCGTCCGGCATCTTAAACAAAATAACAGACCGTGTGCAGGCTGCGGTTTTTTCACCGCGTCGATTCACGCGGGTTCTGGGACAGTCATAAAATATTTCAGGAGGCTTGCAACATGTTTGTTTCCGGCATGAAAAGGGCGTTTGCTTTGGCCGCGGATTACGACGGCACGACCCCGGAGGAAATGGAGCTGTCTGGTTTGACCTTTTATATCACGGCATATACATACTCAGGATCCTGCCAAACGAAATACATTGCAGCAACCGACGGCAAAAAACTTGAGATCGGGATTGCGGGAGCCGACCATAAAAACAACAAGGAGCTGCAGGGGATGCTGAACAGCATCCGCTTTACGCCGCAGGGCAATTCCTCAGCTCCCGCCATGGGGAAACCCCTTCACGAACGGGATGTGACACGGATCAAAGGGGGACCCCTTAACCAGGGAGCGATCATCGATAACGGCCCCAAGTCCATTATGCTTGTCGCCAACGCAACCTCCGAACGGTCAAAGGTAGGTGCGATATGAGCTGGACGGATATTGCCATCCCGCTGGCGTTTCTGCTGGTGCTTGGCGGCATGGCGTTTTTGCTCGTAAAGGGCGGACAAAAAGCGGATAGCGTACGCGCAGCCGCAGCCATGGCCGCGGGTTACACCTACACCCCTAAAAAAGAAGCCAAAGCCATCATGCCGGGTATGGCATGTAATTTTCAGTATCGCCTGAGCGGCACGCTGCCCGACGGATCGTCTTGGCACATGGACTCGCATTATGAATTTGTAAGAGAAAACAAAAGGCTTATGGCGTTCACTCGATGGAGCGCCCCGATAGGCCGGGGAACGGTGCTGCTGCTACCGCCGTTGCGTGGGGTGTCTTTGTCTGCCATGGGCGGTATGCTGCGCAGCTTCGGAATGGATCTGGATATGGACATCAGCAAACTAGCACCTGTACAAAACACCACGGGGTTTGACGCTTATGCCGACGATGCCGTCTACGCGGTGCGCCTTTTGAGTGAAAACGCAACGGCGCTTTCCCGTTACGCAGCCACATATGCGGGCGCCAGACAGCCCGTCATTACAATACAAAACGGCCGCTGTGTCATACACGCCAGCTGGAACGCCGGCAAGCCCGATGATATGATCGCGCTGGCGAAGCTGGGCATCGCGCTTGCACGCAGCCTTTGATTATATGACGCTTGCAGCGTCACATTTGGAGCGGGAAGGCCGGCAGCGCGTACCTGCGCTTGCCGAGGCGGGCGGCGCTTTCAATGGTTAGGACGGACAAGGCAAGTGCGGGCTATATGGGTCTTCCGAGCGAAGCTTGTGCTCTTTTGCGCGCGTTCAATTAAAACCAAGCTGAATTTGACTGCAATAAAACCCTCTTGAATTCAAGAGGGTTTTATTGTTTGCGCCCGGAAAAAGCAATGCCGCGCTTGGCATGGCCATTTTATTTGCGGCATATCCCCATTATGCAGACGCCGGCACATATTCAAAGTTCAAATCCACACCGCTTGGCGGCAACGCCGTAACCGTTTTCCCCGTTGTCGCATACCATTCTGAACACGCTTTCGGGAAATCAGCGGATTCGCCGCCGGTAAGCGCCGAAGGCTTATCCACATTCTTGGAAACGCCCACCACGCCATCCTCTCCGCTTAAAGAAAGCTGGTAAAGCCTACCCTCGCCCTTTTCGTTGACGATGTAATACTGGGCAGCATACCCGTAGCCTGTCTTTTGATATTCCGCATAGATATTTTCCTTGCCGTCTTTTGTGTTGATGCAAACCAGCGCGTCGGCCCCCGCATCATACGCTACGCTAAGCAAATACGATGTGCCGTTTTTATCCGCGTAGCTTATCGAGTGGTTTCCTCCGCTTTCCTCGTGTTTGACGTCGGTTGCCCCCATGATTGCCAATCCAATCGCTATGGCCTGTTCTCCTTGGCCCAAAAGGGCAATCGGAATGAGATCAAGCTCAACCGATACCAAGGATAATAATGACATGGCCGCCACGGCCGTCTCTCTGTTTTGGGCAAGCGCCTCTGTCAGCTTAGCAAGAAACTCTGTTTTTACGCCCGAATATGTCTCATAGGCTTTGGACACCGTCTTTGCGTCCGCTGGAGCGGCACTGCCGGTGGATCCTCCTGCTGTTTCGACGGCACCGCTAACCGCTCCTGTTGGCTCGCTGGTTGTTTTGTTTTGGCCTGGAGTACAGCCGGAAAAAGCCATAAGAAGCACAATGGCTGTCATCAGGACAATTGCTCTTTTCATAACTGAATCCTCCTTATTGATTGTTGATCATCGCATATTTCATCCATCCATAAAATCCAAAGCCGAACAGCTTGAAAACGATCCTGTTCCTAGACATTGGCAAGGTGATCTTCCGCTGCGGTTTCGATCGTCGTCCCCTTCTCATAACCGTTTTTAATAATAGCCGACTATGTTTCCAATCAGCCCTTCGAGGATGCTGGAGAAAACGATTCCAACCACAATGGAAAGCACCATCCCTATCGCGCCGACGATGAGCATTGCCCGGGCAAGGTTCTTTTTGTTCTGATTGGCTGAGGCGCCAAAGCTCCACACAAACAGCAGAACAATGCCTAAAATGGGTACAAACATCAAAAGGAGCATCCCCAAGTACTGCCCCATGCGAAGCGGCTCGCTTTTCGGCTGCTCGAAATACGCCGGTGGCTGCGACGCATAAGGCTGCTGGTAAGAGGGCGCCGCCTGTGCCGGAGGCACATAGGCAGGGGGAGGCGGGGCAGGGCGCACCGGGTCAGCCCCTTCCGCCGCCGCATGGACAGGCTGCGCAGGCTCGGTTTTCGAACCGCAGCTTCCGCAAAACTTTGCCCCGTCTAAAAGTAGGTTCCCACAGTTTTCACAATACATGGTGTTTCCCTCCTGTCTGAAAATATTTTATTCTGCCTTTGCGCCGCACTCGGTGCAGAACCTGGATCCTTCCTGCAAAGGAGCGGAGCAAGCGGGGCACAGCCTGGCAGCTGGTGTAGCCGCATCCGGAACCGCGGCGGGCGGCACTTGGGTTGGGGCCGATGGCTGCACCGGAGACGCATAATGCTCCCCGGCCGGCGTGGCCTGCGCGGAAGGGGTCGTCTGCGCGGACGCCGCAGCCCCGGCCCTCGGCTCTTTCGCCGCCGCAAAGTTCCCCGCCGCCATCTTTGCGATAACAGGCAGCCCCGCATCTTTGCCGCGAAGCACCCGCACAGCGGCAAAAACGGAGAGCACAATCAGCGTAAGATAGAGGATGTCATTCACAAACGAACCTGCCGTACTCATCGCGTCCGCCGCGCCGTACAGCTTCACCCATCCAAAAAATCGGGCCATGCCGCCGAATAGCCATCCGGTTACAACCTCGGCCAAATAATACGAGATGGTCAGCAAAAGCGCCTGTATTGTCTGCCGGTTCAGCCACTCGTCCTTTTCTGCCAGCAGCGCAAAGCCGCACAAAAGCAGTACCGGCGTCGGCTGTCTGAGCGCCACAAAGCCAAAGGCGATCACCGCGGTGGCGATAGGGCTCAGGCCAAATTTCCCTTTTATCATAACATATCCACCCTTTCAACAGATTCGATTTCAACACGTTCGATTTATCGATTTTTATTTTGGGATCGAACCCCTTCTTCACCCCAAAGACAAACACCGGAACCCCTGCCCCTTCCAGGAGACCAGCGCAGGCGCGCTGCAAAACGTAATCCCTTTTTTGACCGCTTTCAAATACACGCCCCCTTTCCGGCAGGATTTTGTTTGTCAAGAACAGCATAGCAAAAGCAGAGCCATAAAAAATCACCCGGTCGGGTAGTCTGCACGAAAAAAGCCCCTACCTTTTTCGGGTAGGGGCCTCAAATGACAGGTTTTTCAGGGGCATTATGCGGAAGGGGACGCATCCTCTTTTTTTAACACGATGTGAATCAACTCCGCGCGGCTTTGAATGCCAAATTTGGAATAGATGTTTTTTACATAATATTTAACCGTGTTTTCGCTGATCGTCAGTTCTCCGGCGATGGTTTTGTATGTCTTTCCTTGAAGCAGAAGGGTGGCGACCTGGCTCTCTCGTTCCGACAAGTTCCCGAACCTCGCGGCTCGCTCAACCTGAACCGTTTGTTCCCGGGGGGGCAGCTCAGAAAACGCCGAAAGATAGGCATGGCCTTTCAGCAGCGACGAAAGATGCCTGTGCAGCGGCGGCAGGAGAACCATCGTCACACAAACCACGGCCAGCGCCAGCAGCGTGGGGTTTGGGCTATGTATGTCGGAAGACATGACAGCACTGCCAATAAGCCCGCCGAGCAGCACGCCCAATACATTGGCGGACAGGCCAATACCAAGAATTATGGCGGGGTTTTGGTGCAGTTCCAGCATTTCGCCGAGGATGCTCCACCAAAACAGGTCGTATACTCCGAACGCTCCCAGCATCAGCGTATTGATCACAAGGTAGCTTGCCGCCCCGCGGCCAAGTACCATAAAAGCGATAAACGAAAGGCCGATCATGGCGATGGCCACATAGAGGATGTAGGTCCGATTGGTTCGCCGGGGTAGCTTTTTCATGATAAAAAGCGCGGCGATATAGGGAATCGCCCAATACCAACTTGCCAGCCATTCATGGTGCGCAAAAGCCGGGTTGACCACATGATACATGAGTCCCGCGTCGATGGTAATAACTGCGATAAAAAGACACAGAAAGAGGAGGGGGGTTGTAATGCATGCAGGGGGTTTTTCCCGTTCACAAGCTACGGGGGTGGCAGCATCGTGGCCCTCCGGCAGCTTCAGGGCAAGTAGAAAGGCGCCCAGCAGCATGAGCATGGACATCGCCAGCCCCGTGTGCGGCGAGATGTGAATGGCCGCCATATTGCAGAGTATCATCAAAACATTCGACAAGATCAGCATATCTGCGGCCGTTTTGATCCGCTTGTTTTTCGGCGTGCCGCTCTTTAAGTAAAACGCCCAAGCCGCCACGCACCCCCCCCCCGCAAGCAAAGCGCCGGCAATGATTCCAACCATCCAAAGCGCGGATGGGGGAAAGAAAAAGACCACAGAAATGGCCATAAAAAAGGGATACGAACATAAAAACAGCCGCTTCGCCGCTTTCTTTGTTTTGATGAACAAGCCGCACAAAAGCAGCCCGGCAAAATGAGCCGCGACGCCGCCAAACACCATAGCGGAAGGGTCGATCTTATGGCTATCTGTGAGAGCGTAGAAGATTTGACCTTCGAAAAGAACGGCCAGCATCCAGGCGGAAAACAGGGAATGGACGAGGACGGACAAAAGGCGTTCATTTGTTACCATCGACACGCGTCGATTTGTTCTGTTTTCCGTCACGCCTTTACCTCCTTCCCACGATGTTTGGCTTTTTTCATTATACTTCCTATTTGAGGAAATTTCAAGGTTAAGAGCGATATCTCCTCCACCCACCCAAAAAAGCGCTTTGTTTTTCTTCCTGTTCCGTGGCATTTTGCAGCGAAAAAGCCCAGCACAAAAGCCGGGCTTTTTCACCACATGACGTTCCGCAATACATGCAGCGTCAGAGCGTATCTTCACTTTTTGTTTCTTAAAATTAGGACGCCAGCGTGTAGAACGTATGCCGGCCGATGGTGGCCACATATGTGCAGTTTTTCTCCATCCAGCGACTTCTCGCAATGGAACGATTCAAGAAAAACAAGCTGTTTTCAGCAACTTTATACCCTTCCAGGGCAATTTTTGCCGCAATGACGCTTTCCGCACTGGGCGTTCTGTGGATGCTGCCGCTGGACGCAGGGGAAAACTGATTTTTTTGGAAAATGACATTATAAACCGTTGTGGGGAAACGGCTGTTGTTCACACGGTTTAGCACAACGTTTCCAACTGCAATTTTTCCTTTCAGCGGTTCCCCGCCGCTTTCCGCATAAATGATTCTGGATAACCAGTAAAGATCCGTAGAATTGTAATACTCATCGGCAGATTGGACAGACGATCCTTTTCGAACCACCTGCAGGGCGCTGTAATCCGCCGTCCAATACACTTCGGAATTGAAGCATTTTGCAAGCAGCGTAACCGGGAGAGACAACGCGCCGTCACCGCAATATACGCCGTCCGGCAGGTAGAAATATCTTCCGTTCACTTCCACATAGTCCAAACCAATGTCCACCGTGATGCGCAGTCCGCTTTTGGTAACGGTTGCCGTTTCCGTTTTCCCGTCCCATGTGATGGTGCATTCCTCCATCTGCTGGCAAAAGCTCCGAAGCGGCACATAAGTATTGCCGTTGATGACTCGAGTTTCAATGGTGCTTGTTTTTCCATCTACAATCAGTGCCTTTTGATTTGCTGCGTACCCCACAAACATCGTACTCAGCAACACGGCAAGCATGCAAAACAAAGCAATGGTTTTTACCTGTCGTTTCATCATTTCACTCCTTCTGTTCATTGTGAAGCATTCCTAGTATAGACCAAACATATGAATTTGGCAACAAAAAAATACAAAAAGTAAAATTTAAGAGTCAACTATTTCCGTTTTCATCAGAGTATGGTTACAAAATGTAATCATTCAAACAGTTATTGTACCCGTTGCAACCACTGTGTTTTTCAAGGTTTTTGATTTGCATGCAAATCAAAAACCTTTGTTTCATGTAACGAAAAAACTTTTTTGTTCTTTCCACTCCCATTTCTGTACAGAACATGTCAAATGTCTAACCCTTTCGCATAATAGCAATAAAAAAACCACTCAACCTTCCTATCCCTCTATCCCTTTTCTCAACGGGCAGGCAGAATGGCGCGCCCTGTGCTCTCCGGTTTTTTTGTAACTATTTTATTGTCGCTTTCCTGCCCTTTCATATATCAAGCCGAAAGAAAAGCCGAGTCCGTTCCTTTCTGCCCTCCTTTGGGTCTTTTGGCCCGAGAATGGGCAGCGAAATATTTGCATTGAAAAAAATATTCCTGTACAATACAACATAAACACCACAACATAAACATCGGTTGGAGGAGAATTCCAATGCATTCTTCTTTTTTCTATGGCCTGCTTCTCTATGGCGTCTTGTTCAATGGCTTTGGTTTTTTGATCATGGGGCTGGACAAGCGAAAAGCGGAAAGGGCGCAATGTCGGATTCCGGAAGCCAGCTTGCTTCTCATTGCCGCTCTGGGCGGTTCTGCCGGTGCCTACTTGGGCATGCAGCTGTTGCGCCACAAAACAAGACGCGTTGCTTTTCGTTTCGGCATCCCAGTCGTCTTCTTCCTTCAGGTTTCCGGAATCACTTGGATTTGCTTGTCTCAATATTAGGCATTACATCATAATAATAAAGAATAGGTGGGAGGAACATGCTTTTCAAAGGCGCTATTTTTGACTTGGACGGTACACTGCTGGATTCTATGGGAGTCTGGGATACCGTGGGTGATCGGTTTTTGATGCGGCGGGGCATTACGCCCCCTTCTGACCTGCGGCAGATTTTAAAGCCTCTTGGCTTAGAGCAGGCGGTGGTTTATTTGAAAAGGCGATATGGCTTTGCCGACTCGGTTTCTCAGCTGATGCAGGAGGCCAACGACCTGGTGGAGCAAGACTATCGACATCATATTTTGCTCAAGCCCTCTGTGCTTCCCTTTTTGGAGTCCCTGCGCAAACGGCAGGTGTCTCTTTGCATCGCCACGGCAACGGATCGCCACTTGGTGGAAACTGCCTTAAACCGTCTTGGCATCGACCATTACTTTCCCCGTCTGATCACCTGCACGGAAGCGGGCGCCGGAAAAGACCAGCCCGACATCTATTTCCAGGCGCTTTCTCTTTTGGGCACCACACAAGCCGACACCATTGTGTTTGAAGATTCGCTGCACGCCATTCAAACCGCCGTGGCCGCCGGCTTTTTGGTCGCGGGTGTTTTTGACCCAAGCGCCAAAAAAGACGCGGACGCCATCCGAACAGCCGCAACTTGGTACTTGCATTCCTATCCTGATTTTTGGGAATACCACTCCGGCTGATCCCATGCAAACAGGCCAAAACACGTTTCAAGGGGCCGGGTGTTTTTAATAGACAATGGCCGGAATGCCGGGGCGCGTCGATCTCCGTTCTTGGCTGCGAAAGCGGCTCCCCACCCCTTTCCCTGTCGGCTCCGGGCAAAAACCCGAAAGCGCTTTGGCTCTTCTCCCTTGTTTTGAAGAATCATCTTGCAATCGTACAAAAACAATGGTATACTGGCTCCATCTAAACAAAAGGCAAACAAAATAGAGTCCAAAAGACAATGAAGAGAACAGTAGCCCGAAACAAAAGGTGCGCAGGCATGCCCTGCCCAGAGAGCCGCTGGTTGGTGGGAAAGCGGTCCGGCTTTTCGGAGGAAAAACATCTCGGAGTCGCCGATTGAACGAGGCATATGCCTTCAGTAGACCCGGCCGCGGTGGCGCGTTATCGCCAAAGCGCATCATAAGTGCGCGGTGAAGGGAACTGGGTTGTCCAGTTACTTTGGGTGGTACCGCGGAAGACTTGCAGCAAGCAGTCTTTCGTCCCAAAAAGAAAATTCTTTTTGGGACGAAAGACTGCTTTTATTTCAAAAAATTCAAAAGATATAATATGTTTGAAAACATCGTTCCCTGTGCGTGAACAGAAAGGAAACAGGAATCATGAACAAAATGAAGCGAACCTGCTACTGCGGCGCGCTGCGGGAAGCGGACATTGGAAAAACAGAAGTGGCCTGTGGCTGGGTGATGACCAAACGGGACATGGGCGGCATTATTTTCATCGATTTAAGAGACCGGGAGGGCGTTTTGCAGGTGGTCTTTGACGCCCGGCATCTCTCCCCTGCGGATTTTGCCGTGACGGAAGGGCTGCGCAATCAATCTGTCATCGCCGTGTCCGGCGTCATCCGTCTGCGGGATGAGGAAACACTGAACCCCAAAATTGAGACCGGCACCATTGAGCTTTTGGCAAAGCGCATTTCTTTGCTTTCCAAAGCGGCCCCCCTTCCTTTTTCCCCGGAGGACCCTATCTCCGTGCGGGAGGACCTGCGGCTGAAATATCGTTTTTTGGATCTGCGTCGGCCCAGCCTGTATCAAACGCTGCGGTATCGCCATCAGGTGCAGAGCGCCATTGAGTCGTATTTAAATGCCGACGGCTTTCTCCAAGTGGAAACCCCCATGCTGACCAAGTCTACGCCGGAGGGGGCGAGGGATTATCTTGTTCCCAGCCGGGTTCACCCGGGTACGTTTTATGCCCTCCCCCAGTCCCCGCAAATTTTCAAGCAGCTGCTGATGGTCGGCGGGGTCGACAAGTACTACCAAATTGCCCGCTGCTTCCGAGACGAGGATCTTCGCGCGGACCGGCAGCCGGAGTTTACCCAGGTGGACATGGAAATGTCCTTTGTGGATCAGGACGATGTTTTGTCCTACCTGGAAGGGCTGCTCCGTTTTCTTTTCGAGAAGATGAAGGGGATCACTTTTCCGGACCCGTTTCCCCGGTTCACCTATCAGGAAGCGCTGGATCAATATGGCAGCGACAAGCCGGATCTTCGGTTTGGCTTTCCTATTGTAGATTTGACAAAAATCGCCCGCTCCTGCAGCTTTTCTGTCTTTCGCAAGGTAGCGGACAAGGGCGGAGTTGTCCGGGCCATCAATGTAAAAGGCGGAGCCTCCTTCACCCGCTCCACCATTGAGGAACTCACCGCCAAAGCCATTCGGTACGGGGCCGGGGGCATGGCCTGGATCGCCGTGAAAGAAGACGGCAGCTTATATTCTATTTTGACCAAGTATTTCAAAGAAGAAGAACTGCAATCTATTTTACGCGCCATGGACGGGGCGCCGGGCGACTTTATTTTGTTTTGCGCCGACAAGCTTTCTACCGTCCGGCGCACGCTGGGCAACCTACGCCTTGACATCGGCGACCTTTTGGGGCTGCGCAAAAAAGACGACTATCGGTTTGTAATCGTCACGGACTTCCCCCAGTTTGAGTATTCCGAAGAAGAGGGGCGGTACGTTTCCACCCATCACCCCTTTACCATGCCTTATCCGGAGGATCTCCCCTATCTTACCTCCGCCCCGGAACGGGTGCGGGCTCAGGCATATGACGTGGTGCTCAACGGGATCGAGCTTGGCTCCGGCTCCATCCGCATCCACGACCAGGAAATTCAGACGAAAATGTTCGAAGCACTGGGTTTTTCCAAAGAGCAGATCGACGAGCGGTTCGGCTTTATGATCAGCGCCTTCCGTTTCGGTACCCCGCCCCACGGCGGCTTTGCCTTTGGGCTCGATCGGCTGGTGATGCTGATGACGGGAGCCAATTCTCTCCGGGACGTGATCGCCTTTCCGAAAAACAAAGACGCTTCCTGTCCTCTGACCGACGCCCCCGGTGCCGTTGATCCGGAACAACTGAAAACACTCGGTCTGGATCAGCTGGCCGCAGCCCAGACAGGGGGAACCCAAGCCGCCCCTGCCCCCAACATTGACGTGGGAAAAATCGCTTCTTTGGCCCAGCTTTCCTTGTCTCACGAGGAGAAGGTTCGCATGGAGCAGGATATGAAAACCATTTTAAGCTTCGCCAATCAGCTTTCGGAGGTGGACACCGAAGGGCTGGAAGCCACCGTCCATATTATGCCGGTTTATAATGTATTTCGGCCGGATGAAATGACGCAGAGCCTTGACCGGGCCGAACTGCTGCAAAACGCCAAAACGCAGACGGATGGTTATATCACCGTCCCCCGCGTGGTGGAATGAGAAAGGGGGAAGAAAATATGTCCGCACTGACCGAAAAAACATTGTTTGAATTATCCGTCGGCCTCGCCGCGAAAGAATTTTCCTCTGTTGACGTAACAAACGCATATTTGGACGCCATCGAAGCCAAAGAGCCGGATGTCAAAGCGTATCTCTCGGTGGACGCAGAGGGCGCGCTGGCGGCGGCTTCCGCTGTGGATCAACAGAGGATGAAGGGTGTTTCGCTTTCTCCCTTGGCCGGCATCCCCGCCGGGATCAAGGACAATATTTGCACCCGCGGGATCCTCACCACCTGCGCTTCTAAGATGCTTTCAGATTTTTGCCCGCCTTATGACGCCTGTGTCGTTGAAAAACTAAAGCAATCCTCTTATGTTCTGCTGGGCAAGCTAAACATGGACGAGTTTGCCATGGGGTCTACCACGGAAAATTCGTATTTCCAAGTAACCAAAAACCCTCGAAATGTAACCCGTGTCCCCGGGGGCAGTTCCGGCGGCCCCGCCGCCGCTGTAGCTGCCTCAGAGGCGGCATATGCCTTGGGGTCGGACACAGGCGGCTCCATCCGCCTGCCCGCTTCTTTCTGCGGCGTGGTAGGCATGAAGCCAACGTACGGAACCGTTTCTCGATACGGCCTTGTGGCCTTTGCTTCCTCATTGGATCAAATCGGGCCGCTGACCAAGGACGTACGGGACAACGCCTTGGTGTTAAACGCCATTGCCGGCCACGACAAACGGGACGCCACTTCTCTTGCCAAAGACAGCCCAGACTATACAGATGGCTTGGGTCGGGGTGTAAAGGGCCTGAAAATCGGCCTGCCAAAGGAGTTTTTCAAAGAAGGCATTCACCCGGAGGTGAAAGCCGCCGTCCTCGCCGCCGCCGCCCGACTGGAGGCCCAGGGCGCCCAGCTTCTTTGGGTTTCCATACCTTCGATTGATCACACCTTGGCCGCCCATTATGTCATTTCCAGCGCGGAAGCGTCCTCGAACCTTGCCCGGTTTGACGGCGTGCGGTACGGATACCGCAGCGAACAGTTTGACGATATGGATTCTTTGTACCAAATGTCCCGCAACGAGGGGTTTGGATGGGAGGTCAAGCGCCGGATTATACTCGGCACCTTCGCCCTTAGTTCCGGGTATTATGATGCGTATTATAAAAAAGCGATGCAAGTGCGCAGCCTCATTATGAAAGAATTTTCCGCCGTATTTGAAACGTGTGACATCATCCTTTCCCCTGTTTCGCCTACCGTTGCGTACCCCATTGGGGAAAAGACCCAAGCTGCCGTGGAAATGTATATGGGAGACGCCTATACCGCCCCCGCGAACATCACCGGCGCTCCTGCTCTTTCTTTGCCCTGCGGCAAAGACGCCGAAGGCATGCCCATCGGCATGCAGCTCATCGGCCGCCATTTTTCAGAGCCGTTGCTGTACCAAGCGGGATATGCCTTTGAACAAATGGGAGGTGCCAAATAATGCGGCAATATGAAATGGTCATCGGGCTGGAGGTCCATGTGGAGCTGTCCACCAAGACAAAGCTTTTCTGCGGCTGCTCTACGGCCTTTGGCGCCGAGCCAAATACCCAGTGCTGCCCTGTCTGCACCGGGATGCCGGGTACTTTGCCTGTACTGAACCAAACCGTGGTGGATTTTGCGGTGAAGGCCGGGCTTGCCACCCATTGTCACATTGCGTCCCGCTCCAAGCAGGACCGCAAAAATTATTTCTACCCCGATCTGCCGAAAGCTTATCAGATCTCCCAACATGACCTTCCCCTTTGTGAACACGGCTATCTGGAGATTGAAGGCGCCGACGGCAGCAAGCGGATCGGCATTACACGAATCCACATCGAAGAAGACGCCGGAAAGCTGATACACGACAAAACACACGGCACCATGATCGACTGCAACCGATGCGGCGTGCCTTTGATCGAAATCGTCTCAGAGCCGGATATCCGTTCCGCGGAGGAAGCCAAGGCATACTTGCAAAAATTGAGAGCAATTATCCTTTATACCGGGATCTCCGACTGTAAAATGAACGAGGGATCTTTCCGCTGCGATGTCAACCTTTCCGTCCGCAAAGCCGGAACAGATACCCTTGGCACCCGGGCAGAAATGAAAAACTTAAACTCATTCCAGTCTATCGTGCGAGCCATCGAGTATGAATATAAGCGGCAAGTCGAGGCCGTGGAAGCCGGGGAAAAAATCGTGCAGGAGACAAGGCGGTTTGACCAGAATGACGGGAAAACCCACTCCATGCGCCGGAAGGAAAACGCGAACGACTACCGCTATTTCCCCGACCCCGACCTGCCGCCGATCTACCTGGCAGAGGATGCCGTCGCAGCGCTTCAGGCGCAGATTCCAACTCTACCCGACGTAAGAAAAAAAATGTATATGGAGCGATACGGGCTCAGCGCATACGACGGAGAGTGCCTGACCACAGAAAAGGCCGTCGCCGACTATTTTGATCAGGCCGTTGCGCAGACGAACTATCCAAAAATTCTGTCCAATCTGATCATATCAGAGCTTCGCAAGCTTCTGCCCCCTGACAGCGACGTGCTGGATCTTTCCCCCTCCTACATGGCTCGGCTGGCCGATTTGTCCGGGGATGAAACCATCAACAGCAGCACCGCAAAAAAATTGGTACGGGATGTTTATACCCAGAAGATCAGCCCGGAAGCTTTGGTTCAGGAACGAGGTCTAGAGCAGATCAGCGACGTTTCTGTGCTGCGCCCCATCGCCGAGGCGGTGCTTTCCGCCCATCCAAAATCCGTTTCTGACTACCGAAAGGGGAAAACAGCCGCCTCCAAAGCACTGATCGGTCAGGTCATGGCTCAAACCGGGGGAAAAGGAAACCCCCAAAAAATCCAGGAAATTATATTCGACTTGTTGGAACATGTTTAATTGTTTGGCCATTCAGTACATTCTGAGTGGCCAAATGTCTATTTGTTCCATTCTTTTCTTGACACCATGTTTCACACATTGTAAAATAATTTAAGTTATTATATTTTCTAATCTTTATTATGAGGAGAAACAGATGGAAAGAATAGCAGTCTTGGTTGATTCCGGCACAGACGTGCCAGATCAATACATAGAACAATATCATATGTATACGCTGCCCTTGCTGATCAATTATGCCGACGGGGAATACCAAGATAAAATTGACATTACCGCCCAGGAGGTGTATGATCGCCTGGAAACCGAGGTTCCAACCACTTCTCTCCCCTCTATGGAGCGCATTCATCAAGCCTTTGACGAGATCATCGCGGCCGGATATCAAAAGCTGATCGTTGTTACCATTTCCAGCGGTTTAAGCGGAACATACAACGCCCTTCGGCTGGTCTCTCAGTCTTACCCCCAATTGGACACCTTTCTGCTGGACACCAAAAACATCGGCATCGGCGCCGGCTTTCTGGCCATTGCCGCCGGGGAATGCATCCAGCACGGAATGCCCTTTGAGGCCATCGTGGCAAAGCTCACAGAAATAGTCCCCCAAACAAAGATCTTTTTCTGCGTGAAAACACTGGAATATTTGAAAAAAGGCGGCCGAATCGGCACCGTTCCCTATGTATTCGGCACTGCGCTGAACTTGCGCCCCATCATCTCGTGCAACGCGGACGGGGTGTACTACACCGCCCGTCTGGTGCGGGGGCGAACGCACCCATGGCACAAAGCGTTGGAGCTGGCCGCAACATTCGCGGATCAATTTGCGTCTTATCACGTTGCCATTGCAGATGGCGGGGCTCCCGACGTGGCTGAGGCCGTTGCCAAGGAAATAGCAACTGCCTTCCCTCGGGCAAAATGCGTCTTCCGCGGCTCTGTCAGTCCTGCCCTCGTGGTGCACACAGGCCCCGGGCTGATCGGAATCGGCGTGCAGAAGGCCTTGGAGTGGTAATGCCGATCCTCTTTGCACCCCAACGGAAAAGGAAACGATTATGAAAAAACAAGCTGCCCCTGCCTACTCTTTGGGGGAAGAAATGGTCCATGCCATTACCCATGGGGTGGGCGCGCTGGCCTCTGTCGTCGGCTGTGTCCTTCTTTTGATCAAAGCCGCTCTGGGCGGCAGTGCCGTTGCCCTTGTCAGCGCGGCCATCTACGGCGCTTCCCTGATCATCCTTTACACCATGTCTACCCTATACCACAGCCTAACCAACCAAAGGGCAAAGCGGGTGTTCCGCGTTTTTGACCATTGCACCATTTTTCTTCTGATTGCCGGTACATACACCCCCTATCTGCTGCTAACGCTGGGCGGTACCTTGGGCCTTGTCATCTTTTGCATCCTCTGGGGTATGACCATTTTGGGCATCGTCCTCAACGCAGTCAATTTAGAACGGTTCAAACGGTTTTCCATGATTTGTTACGTCGTAATGGGCTGGTGTATTGTCGTTGTGATCAAGCCTGTGGTACTGGCGCTTGGCGCAGCGGGCACAATTCTGATGGTCGCCGGCGGATTGCTCTATACCATTGGCATTTTCTTTTACAGGCAAAAACAAATCCAGTATATGCATGCCGTCTGGCACCTTTTTGTGTTCGCCGCAAGCTTCCTGCATTATCTCTCTGTTTTGCTTTATGTTATCCCTTAAACCCAAGCGACTGTGATCAAAAAAGAGGGGTCTCCGATCGGAGACCCCTCTTTTTTAAAACAATTCCGGCTCTGCCCGCCTTTCGAACATCTCTTCCAGCTCGTGCTGGTGGTATAAGTACCGCTCGTCGGTGTAATATTTGGCGCCAACGGGACACTTCTTGACGCAGGCGCCGCATTTGATGCAAATGCCATCCATCTCCCGGGCGTCGTCCCGCCTGATGGAGCCCATGGGGCAAACAGCGGCACACAGGCCGCACTGGGTGCAGGTGTCTCTCGTCTCGGGATGTACTTTGAGAATGTTCACCTTCTCTCCATGCCGATCCTGGGGCACATAATGGGGCCGCAGCGGCGTGTTCCCCTTGACAAACACCGGATGCTCCGGCGGCCGCCCCAGCGCTTGTACCCGCTGCCCCGCCAGCTCTGCAAGCCTTCGGGCCTGCTCCAAGTCATTTTCGTCCGGCCGCCCCTTCCCAAGAATATAAGAGAAGGAGTGCTCCCCGATAAAGGCGCCCGCCGCGATGGTATGAAATCCGGTTTCCTCCAGCAGGTCCCGCAGCTCGATCAGCGCATCGTCGTAGTCGCGGTTCCCGTATACCACCACCGGGACGGCGATGGCTCCGTTCCCTCTCACCCGTTTTTGAATGTACGGAACCAGCACGTTTGGAACCCGTCCGGCATAGACCGGCACACCAAACAGAACCAGATCCTCCGGCCCAAAGGAAAGGGCTTGCTCTCTTTGGGCCGGCAGCGTAAAATCATAAACCGTTACAGGTTTGGAAAGCAGCTCACCCAAACGAGTTACAGCCGTCTCTAAAACGCGCCCCGTTGTGCCGGTGGCGCTGAAGTAGACTGCGCATATATTTTGAATGGTCACAGTGACACTCCCGTTCTATTCCGCAATTTCTGCCCGATGTCTTAAAATTTCGTCCAGCAGAATGTCCGCCGCGGCCTCCTTGGTCAAAAGGGGCAGCTCTTTTACGTCCTCTTTTGTGATCAGCGTTAAAACATTGGTATCCACACCGAAGCCCGCGCCGGATTCCTTTAAATTGTTGGCGGCAATCATCTGGATTTTCTTTTTTCGAAGCTTTTTTTGAGAATTTTCGACCATATCCCGGGTCTCCATGGAAAAGCCGCAGAGATATTGTCCTTCCGGCCTGTGTTCTCCTAAATACTGCAAAATATCCGGGTTGCGCACCAGGGAAAGGATCATTTCGCCGTCTTTCTTTTTCAGCTTGTCGTTTGCCACTTCCGCGGGACGGTAGTCGGCCACAGCCGCCGCTTTGATGATAATGTCCTGCTGCGCGCTCCTTCTGGTCACCGCGTCAAACATCTCCCGGGCGGACACAACGTTGACCCGCTCCAGGAACGGAGAAGTCGTTAAGTTGGTCTGTCCTGTCACGAGCGTGACGACAGCGCCCCGCTTCGCGGCGGCTTCCGCAATGGAATATCCCATTTTCCCGGTGGATCGATTCGTGATATACCGGACGGGATCGATGGCTTCCCGGGTGGGGCCTGCCGTCACCAACACACGAAGGTGTTCCATGTCACGCCGGGGCGGTTTCTGCTCCAGGCGGGCCTTCACATGTTCTAAAAGCTGCCTCGGCTCCGGCATCTTGCCGGCGCCCACGTCGCCGCAGGCCAAAAGCCCCTCAGCAGGCGCTACGACCTCCCATCCGAACGCGCGCAGCCGCTCTAAATTTGCCTGGGTCACGGGGTTCTCATACATTCCCGTGTTCATGGCCGGCGCCGCCAGCTTGGGGCAGCGGCAGGCCAAAACAGTGGTGGTCAGCATGTCGTCCGCAATCCCGTTGGCCAGCTTTGCCAGCACATTCGCCGTTGCCGGCGCAATAATGACCAAATCTGCCTGCTTGGCCAAGGCAATATGTTCCACGTTGTATTCAAAATTTCGGTCAAATGTGTCAAAAAGCACCCGATGCTCCGTCAGCGTTTCAAACGTGCGGGGTGCGACAAACTCCATTGCGTTTCGTGTCATCAGTACGCGAACATTGCAGCGTTCCTTTTTCAAAGCAGAGGCCAAAGCAGCCGCTTTATACGCCGCGATACTGCCTGTTACGCCAAGCAGAACCGTTTTTCCTTCTAACATAGTCACCGCCTCATTTGTATTGCTTTTCACTTTTTCTCGTCTTTTGGTACACCCTTAGTATAGCAAACCCCTGCCACACTGTAAATATTTTTCCAAGAAATCGTAGAGATACCCAAGAAATTGATTGCCTTTCGGCAAAAAAGACAGTATAATATCTTTGTCTGTGAACAGTGTGCGCCGCTGTACCGACTTGGACAGCAGACGAGTTTGCACTGGAGCGGGCAAAATAAACATGTGCCGTATCCGCTTTTCGGAATGGCAACAGGAGGTTTTATCAATGAATTCACCCAGCCGATCCACGGAAACACGTGGGAACACCCGTAGCATCGCACTGCTCTCTATCTTTGTGGCGGTCATCCTGGTTCTGACCTTTACGCCCATCGGTTTTCTGAACCTGGTCGTCATCAAGGCCACCATCATCCACATCCCGGTCATCATTGGCTCTGTCTTGTTTGGCCCTAAAAAAGGAGCCGTTCTGGGTCTCTTTTTCGGAGCCGGCAGTCTTTTTGTCAACACGATGACCCCGAGCTTGCTTTCCTTCGCGTTTTCTCCCTTCATTCCCGTTCCCGGTATGGAACACGGCAGCCCATGGGCTTTGGTTATTTGTTTTGTCCCCCGTATTTTGGTTGGTGTTGTTCCCTATTATGTATACCGGCTGTTCCAAGGTTTGTTTCGTAAAACAAACGGCGCTTTGCGTCCCCTCTCTTTGTTGCTGGCCGGCATCCTTGGTTCTTTCACCAACACGATCTTAGTGATGGGGATGATTTTCGTCGTATTCCGCAACGCCTATGCGGTGGCCAAAGAAATCCCTGTGGATGCTGTTCTGGGTGTTGTTTTGGGCATCATCGGAACCAACGGTGTCCCGGAAGCCATCGTTTCCGCTGTGGTTGTACCGGCGATTTGCCTTCCGCTGCTCAAGCTGCTTGGTTCCCCTGACGCACTCACTGGCGCTACCCGCCAAAAAGGAGCCGAATAATCTATGATCCTCGCCATCGACATTGGAAATACACACATTGTCATCGGAGCAATCCAAAAGCAAACCATCGTTTTTAAGGCCCGCATCAGTACAGCTACCAAACGGACGTCGGATGAACTTGCGTTCTTCATCGGCGGGATTCTCAAAAATCATCATGTCAACTTGCAAAACATGGAGGGCGGGATCGTCTCTTCCGTTGTTCCGGAATTAAAGGCCGTGATGCAGCATGCCATGGAGCAACTGATCGGAAAGCCCATTTTGGTTGTTGGCTCCGGTCTGCGCACCGGGCTCAACATTCGAACGGACGACCCGGCCCAGCTGGGAAGCGACTTGGTCTTGGCGGCGGTTGCCGCTGTGTCCAAATACCCAAAGCCAATTATCATTTACGACCTTGGCACAGCCACAACATTATCCGTGATCGACCCCCAAGGCAGCTATATCGGCGGCATGATTATCCCCGGTATGCGGCTGTCCATTGACGCTCTCTCTGCCCAAGCGGCGCAGCTCCCATATGTCCCTTTGGAAAAGCCTCAGCAGTTTGTGGGAAGCAATACGGTTAATTGCATGCAGTCGGGTGTGATATACGGACATGCCGCTATGGTAGACGGTCTTTCAGACCGGGTGGAAGAGTTTTTGGGCATGCCTGCCACCGTTGTTGCCACCGGTGGCTTGGTGCCTTTGATCGCTCCCTACTGCAAGCGTAAATTCATCTGTGACGAACACCTTCTTCTGGATGGGCTGCGTATTTTATACGAAAAAAACCATGCCAGGTGAAGCCTTTCCGGTTCGGGAGCATTGCGGTTCAATCAAAAGCGGAAGCCACCGTATTGTGGCTTCCGCTTCTTCCGTTTCCTGTCAACCCCTCCGCCCGGAATATTTTATGAATCTTTTGTGAACAAACCATTGCCAAACTCTGAAACATATGTTATATTTTGGCTAGTATCTTACTTCCAGACTGGAAGAGAAAGGAGTTTTGTTTATGAAAGCACCGGGAAAAGGATTTTTACTCGTCTGCGGCATTTTGTTTGTCATCTTCTCCGGAATCAGCCTGATCGTGTTGGCGATTGGCGGTTCTTTGGTTGGAGCACTGGCAGGTGCATTGTCCGACTATGGGACTGTCACCGCTGCTGCGACCACCACCTTAGTCATCAGTGCAATCTTCGGGCTGATCAATCTTGCGGCTGGCATTATTTTCATTGCCAACAGCAATAAGCCGGAAAAAGCCATGCTTTGCTTGGTCTTTGCTATTTTGACTATTGTCCTGCAAATTGTCAGCATCATCCTGTATGGCTTTACTTGGATGTCGTTGATTGGATTTGTGTTGCCCATTCTCTGCTTGATTGGCGCAATCAAAAACCAGGGCGCGGTTGTTGCTTAAGTAACATAGAAAAAGAGTTGGCTGGAGCTTCCAGCCAACTCTTTTTATGTTGGGATGAGACTTGTTTCATAAAATGCAGACCCGTGTTCCGCCGGCAGGGTCCTCTCCCTGCGCGGGCGGCAGCCTTTTTCCTCCCGAAATACAGGAATGTTCTTATTTTCGACATTTTGAACGTACATCGGCCATTTCGTGCCCCAACAATGTAAGCTGGGCATCTGATCTTGTTTTCGTTGATTTTCTTTTCCAACGCAACAATGGAACTCTATAGAACACAAGGAATGCTGTGTATCATTGTATCGAAAATCTTTTGGATGAGATGGTTTCGTTTTTCTCTTCAACTGCAAACTGGTCCCCCGCTTTTATGTACTCCCGGTTTGCAAAGCCGGGAGGGGAATTAGCCAGGGAACCCAGCCAAATCCGTTTTGGAACAGATGCTCCTTTGCATCATTCGGCTCGGCTAGCTGCGGCATCCTCCGCTTTTGCCACAACCGCAGCAGCATCTATTGCAGCATGAACAGCAACATCTGCAGCAACAACCGCACGGGCTGCAGCACTTCGACTGACCTTGGTTCATGTTGAACCGTCTCATGACAGGCTCCCAATCGCTGTCGATGCTACAAAGGCCGCGAAACCGCACCACTGCCGTTGTCTGGGTATTGCAATTGCATCTGCAGTTACAAGTACACCGGCTGCTGCAAGCACTCCAGTTGGGAGCGCATTTTTTTAAAATACAACTACAAATCATCTCATCCACTCTCCTTCTCGTGAGGGAAATCTTGACAACCAGTTCCCTATGCTATTTTATGTGCGCCGTCCTTTTTTGCCACTCCTTGTTTCCATTTTAAACATGATTAAAACCTGGCACCGATCCTGGCGCCAGGTTTTAATCACATTGCTCTTTTTTTGTCTTATTTTTTCACGGAAATGCTCAGCAAACCCACCGAATAGGAAAGGCAGACCTGATACCCCGCTTCATTTTTGGCATCGTATGTATACGCCTCAATGTCAGAGTGGGTGTAGTCTTTCATTTCTGCTTCTCTGTCAAAGCCCTTTTCAATGGTGCGATCAATATATTCCTTTGCTTCCCGCAAGGAAAGGTTGGATGCCAAAAGCTCAAAAGACCGGCTCTGTGTCAACGACATGGCAACCGTTCCAGCCGACAACTTGGGCAGCTGCCTTGTAAACTCATTATCCGGCCAATTGCCATTGAGGGAAGCGGAAGTCGTTTCGTGGTTTTCCACCACCTGCTGGGTTTGGGTCGAAACGTCAATCACCGGCGCATCCGAACCCAAGGGAGATTGTGCGGGGCTTGGATCCGGCAAGACGCTGGGTGTCGGGCTTGCCTGGCCCGCGAAAGATTCGCTTGGGCTTTCGGCGGGGCTGAGTTCAGCCGCCTCACATCCCGCGCATAGCAAAACGAATATACAACAGATCAAGCCTGCGGCCATCTTACTTTTCATAATCGGTATCTCCCCTTGCATTTTACATCGTCTATTAAAGTATCATAACAATTTTTTATCCCCATTTGTATCTACCGAAAGGTGGGTGTTTTCTTTCTTTGTTCTGCTTTTCCGCCGTTTCATTCATGCAGCATAGCACGAAAACCAGAAAACCACCATGCTTTTCTCTTTCTTTGAAAGAATAAATTGACATTATTTGTGATTGGGTATAGAATATTGCAAGATTATGAACTTTTTTAGATGTGGTCTGTTTGTAGGATAAAATTTAGGTCCATGCCGCACAAAACTAAGACAACGTGTTTGATTGTTGCTACGAAGGAGTTGTTCTGATTGATACGAAAACGTATTTCCCAGTTTTTCGCGCGTCCCCTTACATTCCTCCTCTTTTTCCCCATTTCCATTTTCTACATGGAATTGGTCGTGAAAGCATATTGTTTTGGAACTGTTTTTACAAAAGGATTTTTTTATACCCTGCTTTTCTGCGTTCCTTTCGGTCTTTTTATCGCATTCATCAGCAGCTTATGGAGCCCAAAAGTCAACCGTAGAATTTCTATTGTCTCTATGGTTGTTTCTTTGTTTGTTCTCTACGGGCAAACGGTGTATTTTACCATTTTCAAAACGTTTATGGTGCTCTATTCGTTTACCGCTACGGGAGAGGTCTCTCAATATTGGCGAGAAGCTCTGGCCGGTGTTTTAAAAAGCCTGCCCATTTTGATTTTGCTTCTCATCCCCTTGGTCATTTGGATTTTGTTTGGAAAAAGCAGCATCCCTCGCCAACGCCCCCCTATCCTGGTCGGGCTGCTGTTTGCCGGTGTGATCGTCGTTACACAGCTGTTGGCTTTGATCGTCACCCAGTTTTCGACCGGCGGCATTTTGTCGATCCGCTATTTATATTCCGAATCTTTTATTCCAGACCTGTTGGTACAAAATTTTGGAGTTTTGACCACAGTGCGCCTGGATGCAACACACTTAATATTTGGCATGGATACAGGAACAGGGTCTAACCCTCTTGTTTCTCCCGTTGTCTCCGCGGATCCAACTGTATCAACAGCACCTGTTATATATGAACCAAACGTCATGGACATTGATTTTGACGCTCTCATTGCCAATACAAGCAATGCAACCATCAAAGATATGCATGAATACTTTAGCAGTGTGGCTCCCAGCATGAAAAACGAGTATACCGGTGCTTGGAAAGGCAAAAACCTGATCTGGATCTGCGGGGAAGGGTTCTCTTCCTACGCTGTCGACAAAGAATTAACCCCCACGCTGTATAAACTGTCTCGTGAAGGCTTTGTGTGCAACAACTTTTACAATCCCGTTTGGGGTGTCTCCACATCGGACGGCGAATATACGACACTAACCAGCCTGATCCCGAAATCCGGCATTCGCAGCTTTGCCAAGTCCGCAGACAATCGAATGCCATTTGCTACGGGCAACCAACTTTCCGCCCTGGGCTATAAAACACTTGCCTACCACAATCACACATATACATTTTATGGACGTGACAAATCCCATCCCAATATGGGATACACATATAAGGGGGTCGGCAACGGGCTGGACGTGAAGAAAACATGGCCGGAGTCCGACCTGGAGATGGTCGACGTTACCTTACCCGAGTTCATTGACAGCCAGCCATTCCATGTGTATTATATGACAGTCAGCGGGCATCTTTTGTATACGTTTACCGGAAATGCCATGGCGAAGAAAAATCAGGACTTGGTAAAAGACCTTCCATACAGCGAATCGGTGCAAGCATATCTGGCCTGCAATATTGAGTTGGATCGGGCTGTGCAGGCACTTCTGGATGCCCTGGAAGAAAAGGGGATCTTGGAAAATACCGCCATTGTTCTGTCCGGTGACCATTATCCTTATGGATTGGAATGGGAAGGGCTGGATGCCATCAACGAAATTGCAGGCCACACGGTGGAGCGAAACTTTGAGCTTTATAAAACAACCCTCATTATGTGGTCTGGCGATATGGAGCGGCCCATTGCCGTTGATAAGCCTTGTTCCTCTTTGGATATCCTGCCTACGGTGTCCAACCTGATGGGCCTTGAGTTTGACTCCCGCCTGCTCATGGGAACCGATATTTTATCTAACTCGCCACGCCTGATCGTGTTCTCCAACCGAAGCTGGATCACGGACTACGGGCGGTACGACAGCACAACAGGCACGTTTACCCCCAACGATGGCGTCACGGTCGAAGATGATTATGCTCGATCTGTTATGAAAGTGGTCAACAACAAGTTTGATTACTCTAAGAAAATACTGGAGAATAACTACTATAAAGCTGTCCTTGCTTCCTAACCGTTCTTAACCGCTGAAAAGAACCGCTGGCGAATGTTCGCCGGCGGTTCTTTCGTGTCATGGGAGAAATTTCTTGCATTTGCATCTGGAGTCTGCTACCATAGAATCAGAAAGAGGAACATTATCTTTAAGATTGTGTTTTACCTGCTGATTGCCCCCCAAATCATTATCATAAGGAGGTTGTACTATGCCATATTGCGGAAACTGCGGAGCATACATAGAGGAAGGTGCAAACTTTTGCAACTCTTGCGGCAACAGAAATGAAGGTTCTGATCATGGCCAGCAAACAGCGCAGCAAACCATCCCCCGCCCCACCCCTGACTCTCATGACGCACCTTCTCACGGAGCGTATTCTCCGGAGGACATTGAAAACAGCAAAATCTATGCGACCCTCGCCTATTTGGGGATTTTGTTCTTTCTCCCCTTGGTGGCCACGCCAAACTCCAAATACGGAAGATACCATGCCAATCAGGGGCTGCTCCTTCTCATCGCATCTGCTATCTTGGGGTTCGCTTCCTGGCTGCTTCACTTGGTCATCGGCCTTATCTTTCACAAGGAACTGGTATATTACGGTATCCCCACCGGCATCCGCACCCTCAATGGGTTTGGAGTCTTCCTGTCTGTCATCATAACCCTTGCTGTGGTCGCTGCCATTGCGCTTCTTGTGATCTACGGTATGCTAAACGCCGTCAATGGGAAAACAAAACCCCTCCCTTTGATTGGCCAATTCAAGTTGATTTCCTAATGCTTTCCCTTTTTGAACCGATTTGCAAATAAGAACTTGCTCTTTTTCTGCTCCCATTTAAAACAAAAGGGTTAATGTGGAGGTTGTGTTCAACCGGCTCTTCTTAGAAATGGTCAGCCAGATTGAGTTTCGATTTTTTAGGAGGCAAAAGATGGCATCCGCTTTTTTTGAGAAAATTAGTTCTATCGCCAGACATGTGACAGATAAGACAAGCCACATTCTGGAAGTCAATCGAATCAACGCAAAAATAAACAAAGAATATCAAAAGATTTCCGACCTGAAGATGCAGCTGGGGGAGCATATTTGGACGCGTTTTGAAACCGGCGATTCGTTCGACGAAACCTCCTTGAATATTTGTTCCCAAATCACGGCATGTCAAGACACCATCCTAATCCATGAAACAGAACTATTAAAAATCAAACAAGACGTTTCCGACTCTGTTGACGATTCTGTCCGCCCCTGCCCCGTCTGCGGCAGTCCCGCGGGCGCGGCTGTAAACTTCTGCCCCAAATGCGGGGCGCGGTTGGCGGCCGACGCTTCCGCTCCTTCCTCTTCCGTGTCGGAACATCAGTTTTGTCCCAATTGCGGCAAACAACTAACAAAAGAGCAAAACTTTTGCAGCGTGTGTGGGCGTAAAGTGGGGTAAGTGAAGTAAAATGATGATCGCTTAAAATGAAATGCGTCAATCAACCGATCGGTTGATTGACGCATTTTTATCAGCACGCAGCTTCTTTTTGGCCGCCGGTCAAATGTTTCAAAAAATGAATGGCGGCTAAAAAAGCATTCGCCACAGCCGAATTTACACACAGCAGCCCCGCTGATCACATTCCATAAGTTTATACATGTTGTTTCTGACGGATAGGCCTGTGTTTATGCCGCCACGGTAAGCTGCAAAATGCTTCTCCCTTGTTTCCAAAGTGCTTTATATACATCTTTGCACTTCTTGAATCTCCGAAAAAGCCGCAAGGCTTCTCCTTGGTTGCAATATACCTTCCAATCTCCCGTGTGCTTGCTGTTCTGTCCCTTGTTCCTGATAAATCCTATGACATCTCCCAGGGGATACCCCAAAAAGGCTCCTATCTCATGGGGAAACTCTTCTTTCGTCTGCAGCCGCATCCCCAGTCTGGACAGTGCATATCCAATGTCCGTCTGCACGTATCCATATCGTCTTAAAAACCGTGCCATGCCAGGTGCGCGCAGATCCGCCTCCAGCTTTGATTTGCGGTAAACATAGATCAGCGCTGTCTCCTCCTGCTTCTGAAACAAGCGCAGCGATACGCCCTTTTTCCCCAGCACATCGTTCCATTGCGCAAATTGCTCCAGCAAATCCTCTTCCGAAGAAAAGGAGATTCGGAATAATCCCGCCGTTTTCAAAGAAGCAAGCGTCGGGGCACAATGCTTGATCAAATAGGCTTCTAACAAATAAATCCTCCCCTTTCTGGTGTTTCAGACCCTGGCACACGCCACACACTGCTTCGATAAAACAGTGTGCAGCGCTGTTGCACTGCTTTGATGGACTCTTTCAACAGGAATGCGATTTCGCTTTGCAACCTGAGATGCGCTAATCACCATTTTGTGTGAAACAGTATTGGTAAATAAAATCAAAAGATCCGGATAGCCCATTTTCTTTTTCAGAGACCCGTTTTCTTTTGTAAATATCTTTGCTTTGCAACCGTAATGTTCGCAGATATCCGCATATTGACATGCCATTTTTTCATTTCCGCCTACGATGACAACACTCATACACGTTCCTTTCTGTTCCTATCTCTCCCATGGTTAGTCTAGGCTAACCATGGGAGTTTTTAAAAGGGCGATGGTTTCACCCTTTGCTTCAGCTTAAATCACCGGCTGGAATGCGAGACATCTCGCATTCCAGCCCTTTCAGGTCAAGACAATTCCCCTTCGGAACGGAGGGGGTATTTATTTTTCGTGGTCTTGTGCCGCATGGCAGCTGTCTCGCGCGTCACAGTGGCTGCACCCGCAACCACAGGAGGAAACGCCCCTTTTTTTTCTTTTATGTATGGACACGATGATGCTCACGACAATCACCGCCACCAACACGGCAACTAGAATTGTACCAATGTTTGCTTGTAAAAAAGCGACCATATGGACCTCCTTCTCTTATAGCGACGCCTGGGCCATACCTTTACGCGGACCTTTGTCCCGGGAAGGGCGGAACAGGAAAAACAGGATGACAGCCAAAACCGCCACAGCAAAAATCAATCCAAGCACACTGCCGGCTCCCAGGAACAACATGCCAAATTGATAGATCATGAACGCAACCGCGTAAGCGAAAATGCTCTGATATGCAATGGCAAACCAAGTCCACTTGGCGCTGTTCATCTCTCGGCGGATGGCGCCAATGGCTGCAAAGCAAGGCGCACACAGCAGGTTAAACGCAAGGAAGGAATACGCCGCCAGGGGGGTAAACACCGCTCGCATGTTTGCCCAAACTTGCCAGCCGTTTTCGGCCACTTCTTCAAATCCGCCAAACAGGACACCGAACGTACCCACCACATTTTCTTTTGCAATCAGCCCCGTGATAGTGGCAACCGCACCCTGCCAGTGGCCCCAGCCCAGGGGGATGAACAACCAGGCAATGGCGTTTCCGATGGTGGCCAAAATAGAGTTGTTCAAGTCCTCTACCATGCCAAACAGGCCGTTTTCAAAGCCAAAGCTTTGCAGGAACCAGAGAATGATGGCAGACAGCAAAATAATCGTCCCTGCCTTCTTGATGAAGGACCATGACCTCTCCCACATGGAGCGCAGAAGATTCCCAATGGTGGGCCAGTGATATGCCGGGAGCTCCATAATAAACGGCGCTGGATCTCCAGAGAACATTTTGGTCTTTTTCAGCATGATACCCGATGCTATGATGGCAAGAATACCAAGAAAATATGCACTGGGTGCAACCCACCATGTACCGCCAAACAACGCGCCGGAGATCAACGCGATAATGGGAAGCTTTGCCCCGCATGGGATAAACGTAGTGGTGATAATGGTCATCCTGCGATCCCGTTCATTTTCAATGGTACGAGAAGCCATGATCCCCGGGATGCCGCAGCCTGTACCGATCAGGATGGGAATGAAGGACTTACCGGACAACCCAAACTTTCGGAAAACACGATCCATGATAAACGCAATGCGCGCCATGTAACCGCAGCTTTCCAGGAACGCCAGGAACAGGAACAAAACAAGCATCTGCGGCACAAAACCAAGCACCGCCCCAACCCCCGCGATGATACCGTCAAGGATCAGGCTTTGCAGCCAGTCTGCGCAATGGATCGCTTCCAATCCGTCTTTCACCAAGACCGGAATGCCCGGAACCCATATGCCGTATGCAGTCGGGTCCGGTTCTTCCATTTCCATGGCCGCCATATAATCGGCATAGGTAACGGAAAGCTCTTCCTCCACGTTTCCGTCATCGTCATACAGGTATGCTGTGGTCGTAAGATCGGTTGCGGCATCCGGTTCCAGCCCCGCTTCTTCGGCACTTGCTTCAAACGCCTCAATCTGCGCGCCGGGAATGACATATTCTTCCGCAGCCGCTTCATAGCCGGCGGAGCCGATGGCGAACAAATGCCATCCGTCCCCGAATAAGTCTTCGTTTGCCCAGTCGGTGGCCCATGTGCCAACCGTCGTCACGGATACGAAATAGACGATAAACATGACAATGGCAAAAATGGGAAGCGCCAAAATACGGTTCGTTACTACCTTATCAATTTTATCGGAAACCGTCTGTTTCCCGGCGTTCTTTTTCTTGTAGCTCCCTTTCATAACAGATGCTATGTAAATATATCGCTCGTTTGTAATAATGCTTTCTGAATCATCATCCATTTCTTTTTCTGCAGCTTGGATATCCGACTCGATATGATCCAGCTCTTCCTCGCTTAATTCAAGCTGATCCAACACCCGCTTGTCACGCTCAAAAATTTTAATGGCGTACCAACGCTGCTGCTCGGCAGGCATGTCGTGCAGAACGGCCTCTTCGATATGCGCCAGCGCATGTTCCACAGCGCCGCTGAATTCATGCTGCGGAATAACGCTTGCTTGCTTTGCCGATGCAACGGTCTCTTCTGCCGCTTTCAAGATGCCCTGCCCTTTTAACGCGGAAATCTCCACCACCTTGCAGCCCAGCTGACGAGACAACTCCTCTGTTCGTATCAGGTCGCCGTTTTTCTTGACCACATCCATCATATTGATCGCCACAACCACCGGGATACCAAGCTCCACCAGCTGTGTCGTCAAATACAGGTTGCGCTCCAGGTTGGTTCCGTCCACAATATTTAAAATAGCGTCCGGCCTTTCATTGATGAGAAAGTTTCTCGCCACCACTTCTTCCAGCGTATAGGGAGACAACGAATAAATACCCGGCAAGTCTATGATTTCTACATCGTTGTGCTTTTTCAGCTTTCCTTCCTTTTTTTCGACAGTAACGCCGGGCCAGTTTCCAACAAATTGATTTGCACCCGTCAAAGCATTGAACAAGGTTGTTTTACCGCTGTTGGGATTCCCTGCAAGGGCAATTCTGATTTTCAATTACAGTCATCCTTTCTAATCGTTCGGGTTATTCGGGCGCATCCGTTGGTCAACGGAACGCACCATTTTCCATAACAGTTCAGACTGTTATTCTATCTCCACTCGTTCGGCATCCTCCTTGCGAATGGAAAGCTCATAGCCCCTCACAGTCACTTCGATAGGATCTCCCAGCGGCGCCACCTTGCGAATATAAACGTCAACTCCCTTTGTCAGCCCCATATCCATCATACGGCGTTTAATGGCGCCTTCTCCGTGGAGTTTTATGACCTTCACGTGATCTCCAATCCGAGCCTGCTTTAATGTCTTCATACATTCCTCCCCTTATTTGCGTTCAAGCATTTTCTTGAATTTATATCATAATTTTGCTCGCCATTTCCCGGCTGATGGCCACCCGGGACTCCTTGATATTGACAATTAAATTTCCTCCAATGGCAGCTACAATAGTGATCAAGCTCCCCGGAACAAACCCCAGGTTTTCCAGGTGAATACGTACCTCCGGCCGGCCGCCCACTTTTTTAATCACATTTTCTTCTCCGGGGCTTGCAAACATCAATGGCATCATTCATATCCCTCTCTATATTAGATTCTTTGCCTTTCTTTTCAGCCGTGCAGTTAGCTTTCACTAACCAATATTAGATTAGCATTTGCTGTTCTTTTTGTCAAGCGTTTTTTTACGTTTTTCTGCTTGTTGTTATGCACGAAAATAGCTGTTTTTTTCGCCCCTATCTCGTTCATATATCTTGGACATTTATCTCGGCCATATATGAAATCAACCCGATTCCCCCCGCCCCCAAACGCATGCGTCCCGCTCGATAAAAATGATTCCGGCTTTTTCTTTGGACATTTAGCAGGTTTTGTGATATAATGGGAATCACTATCATTTGAAAAGTGGGTGATCTGTTGAAAATTCAAGCGTCCGCCGAAAACTATTTGGAGACGATCCTCATATTGCAGCAACGCAATGGCTCCGTGCGTGCCATAGACATCGCGAATGAATTGGACTTTTCCAAACCAAGCGTCAGTGTGGCCATGAAGAATTTGCGGGAAAGCGAATGCATTGAAATTGATGCGGAAGGACATATCACGCTTTTAGACAGAGGCCGTGAAATTGCGGAAAAAATGTATGAGCGCCACACTCTTCTTTCCGCATGGCTGGAGCGTCTGGGTGTTGACCCCAGCATTGCGGCGGAAGATGCCTGCCGTTTGGAACATGTCATCAGTACGGAAAGCTTTGAAGCGATTAAGCGGCATGTAGGACATTCGGAATAACATCAAAAACAGCGCGGGAGCAATTGACCCCGCGCTGTTTTTTTGCTACACTTTACTTGCATATTCCCCCGTTGCAACGGGAGCAAAGTGGATCATCCCAGCCTTTTACGCAAACAACGAGGCGCCTCTGTCTTTGGCACGCCGCCCTCCCCCTTCTCTGCTGTATGCATCAAAGATATGGAGAACAAAACAAATGATAATGAGGCAAATGACCCAAGCTCTAAAACAAAAAAATGCTTACCGGAAGCAAACGTTCTTTGGGCGGGAATTGGAATTTCGGCTTCGCATGTTCAACGTGCTGGCAACGGGCGGCATTGTCATCAGTTTTTTAATGGCGGGGATCTCCCTTGTTTCCGAAAATGGACTGCTTACAGCGGCTCTCAACGCCGCCTCCGGCACCCTTGCCATTTTCATTTTACATTACACCAATCGAAGCAGGCGATACCAGCTTTGTTACAGCATTACCATCGTATGCGTATTTCTCATCCTATTCCCCGCCATGTTCTTTGTGGGCGGCGGATATCGCAGCGGTATGCCCTGTTTTTTTGTATTTGCGGTGATTTTCACTGTTTTTATGCTGGATGGAACACGAATGTTCTTCCTTGCGGGGCTGGAGCTGGTCGTTTACATCTCCTGCTGCATCGTCGCTTACCGCTTCCCCCAAAGCGTGTCCCATTTCCAGTCCGAAGAGGCTTTGGTGAGGGATGTGGTCACCGGTTTCGTGGTTTCAAGTCTCGTTTTGGGCGCTTCCATCCATGCACTGCTCCGGTTACACAACGACCAGCAAAAAAAACTGGACGAACAAAATCTTCTGCTGACGCAGATCAATCGAATGAAAAATGAATGGATCTCCAATACATCCCACGAAATGAAAACACCCCTGACAGTCATTTCCGTAGACGTGCAACGGGCCATGGATCTGATGTCAGACTGGGAGGACGATGCCCAGCGCGCAAACGCCCAGGACTTGCTGCGCAAAGCCCAGGCCGAGGTCATGCGCTTGGCCCGGATGGTAAACGGGACGCTGAATCTGGCGTCCCTGCGGGAAAACATGGATAAAAGGCCGACAGATTGTGCTGTGCTGCTGGCCAACTGCCTGGACATATGGTGCATTTCCCTCCAAAAACAGGGAAATGTCCTGCGCGCGGAGATCCCCCCCGACTTGCCCAAAATTTTTTGCGATGCCGACTTGATGGTACAGGTGATGGAAAACCTTCTGCAAAACGCCAATACCCACACCCATAACGGAACCATTCAAATCCATGCCAAACACAATGAAACTCTGGTGTTCATAACAGTGAAGGATGACGGAGACGGCATACCGGAGGAGTTGCTGCCCCATGTGTTTGAGCGGGGTGTTTCCGGCTCCGGCAGCACCGGCTATGGTCTGTATTTGTGTAAAGTCATTGTGGAATCACATCGCGGCGTGATATCCATTGAAAGCAGCCCGGGGAAGGGAACAGCCGTCACCTTTACCATCCCTTCGTGTGAAGGCCAACTGGGAGGCGAAACATCATAATGGACACTTTTATTCTTTTGGTGGAAGACAACCCGGAAATTTTAGACGGCAATCGATATTTTTTGGAGCGCAGCGGGTATCAGGTCCGCACAGCCCAGACGCTGGCAGAAGCGCGGGCATGTGTTGCGGCGCAAGTGCCGCGCCTGATTGTGTTGGATATTATGCTCCCAGACGGCAGCGGCCTTGGTTTTCTGCGGGATCTGCGCCAAACCTCTCAGATCCCGGTTTTGCTGCTCACCAGCTTGTCGGAAGCATCCGATGTGGTGCGCGGTCTGATGGAGGGGGGAGACGATTACCTGGCCAAGCCGTATGATTTCAGTGTATTTTTGGCACGGGTCAAGGCGCTCCTGCGCCGCTCCGGATGCATACCGGAGGTCATTCAAAAGGGAGCGTTGGCGCTGGACCTCTTTTCCAGCCGGGCCTTTCTGAACGGCAAGGATTTATTCCTGACGCCAAAGCAGTTCGCGCTGTTGCTTTTGCTGTTTCGAAACGAAGGAGAAACCCTCTCTCCGGACTATTTGTACGAAACCATTTGGAAGCAGCCCCTGACAGATAACAGCAATGCCTTATGGAAGCAGATTTCCCATTTGAAAACCAAGCTGACCGACCAATGCGGCATCAATCTCTCCCTCTTTCGGGGGCAAGGGTACTGCCTTGAAATATCAGATCTCTTTTAGCCCTCATCCGGAAGCGCTGCAAACTTGACGATTTCGGCAGGTTCGCCTTCTTTCCCTGTTTTTCCTATATAATGAAAATACAGACTTTTGGTGTGAAACATAGGGGTAACACACCCGCTCCAAAGTGAATTTGTCCCTTCCAGTAGTGAGAACGGTTCTCTAGGGCATGCTGGGAACGCTCCCCCCTCTGGGGGGCTCTTTCTCCCGCCCATTTCATTGTTACAGGAGGTTTTTTCGATGCCTTTACAGCTCACAGTCGGGTTGCTTGTTGTTTTTTTCGGTTGCTTGGTTCTGTTTTTGACTTTGTGGCGGAAAAATCGCTATCATAAAAAAACGATGATCGTCTTAATCGTGGCAGACAGCCTGATCCTTTTGTCTCTGATTTTGTACCTGCTTTTGACTTTTCTATTTCTGGATGCGGCAAAAAACCAACCGCCTGACCTGTCTCCCCAGCCATCTTCAAGTAGCCATACCCAGACGCTGCCCAGCGATGCCCCTGTCTCGCCCGCCCCTTCCCTTTCGCAACAGGAGCAGGAGGCTCGTTTGCTGACGGATTATGCCATTCTGGAAGCGACAAAGGTGATTCAGGCCACAAAACAAGCCGATCTATCCTCCAAAACATTCCCCTTTGAGAAAACATTGGAATACGATTCTCTGGCTTCGGAGGACAAAACGCTGTATAACGAAATGCTTGAAAAAGCAAAACAAATGGAGTATTTCATATACTCCGCCGAACAATACGGCTATGATTTTCTGGATCGTGTTCTGGTGATATATGGGGCCATCTGCCGCGACCACCCGGAAGTGGAAATTTACTTCATAATCAATGAGCTGATAGAGGGCACTGCCACAAAGGGACTGGAATCACGATATTTCTCCCCCGGGGACCCGGAGCAGACTCCTGTAAGCGACGTTACCCAGCTGCGGCACGAGGTCAACGTGTTTGAGTCGGCTTGTGAGCAAATTGTAGCGCGTATGCCGGACGGGCTTTCGGCATATGACCAATACCGCTATCTCGCCACCGTCATTTCCTATCGAACGTCGTATGACTACAGCGGCTCCTTCGGCTGGCAGGTCGGTACCGCATACGGCGCCATTGCAGGCGGATACTCCATCTGCCAAGGGTATTCCGTTGCCTTTCAGTATCTCTGCCAAAAAGCAAATCTCTGGTGTCAGTGTGTGGAGGGGGCTTCAAAAGACGTCTCTCATATGTGGAACCTGGTCAAGCTGGCCTCCGGTACCTACCATGTAGACATCACTTGGGCAGACGAGCAGGAAGACCCAACCACCCCGGAATGGCTTCGCTTTTTCATGCTGACACAGGATGAAATCTTAGCCGACCACACCATTTCAGACGGGACGGTGGCAACCGGAACCGGGCAGGGAATCCCCCGTTCCTTCGCCTGACGCAGTTTATCAGTTCTATGGTTCGATATGATAGAAGGAGGCAATGATCCTATGAAGAAAACAATGGGACTCTTTTTTGCGGTCTTGTTGGCCGTATCCCTTTCCGCCTGCGGCCAAGATGGTATCAGCACCACGCCCTCCGTTTCCCCCGGGGAGAGCGGAGTCCCCTCCGGCGCCGTTTCTCCCAACCTGCCGGACGGCCGGGGCGACTTGATCACCGAGGATCCCAGCGGGGACATGGCAGTGGGCACGCTCTTTGCCGTGTTCAGTGCCGAGGATATGCGGGAAGCCGATTTTGGCTATGAAGCGGGCGCCTGTGACCCGGTGAAAATCGCCACCGCCCTTTCCGCATGGACCGGGCTGAATTTCAGCATTACATACGAATATAACCAAAGAGACGGCGCCTATACCGTAGATTGGATGCCCGATTCCTCCTTTGCAACTGGAATGCCGCCGGAAACCCAGAAGGAAGACTTTTTCTTTTATGACGTCACCTCCCTGCGCCTGTTTATGCTCAACAGCCTGTGCCGCTCGATCCGGGAAAACATCCCCGGTAATGTAGATGTATACTACAGCATGGACGGCCAGGTGATGGACGGAGATAACTTGGAGCTGGATTTAAACTTTACCCCCACAACGCCGTACAACCGCATGGAAAACCCAAATGTACTCGGGTAAAATCAGTGATCCGATATACCCAGTTTATTTCGAACAAACCGGAACAGCGCCCTTTTCGGGGCGCTGTTCCGGTTTGTTGTATCTCTTATCTCTGAGGGTATTCTTAACAATAACTACCTCCAAACAACTTGGACCTGCCGCAAGCTTCGCATTGCAGCAGGCCCGTACTTTTCCTCTTTATGCTTCTTTTTTCTCATATAGTGTATATCGGAACGGCACTCCTTCAAACTCCTGCCATGGCCCTGCCTCTGTCTGCATCCAGGAGGGGTCCTCATCCAAGTTGGGAAAAAACCGGTCGGCCTCTCTCCCGCCTGTAAATTGGGTGACATACACCTTGCGGCAACGGGGCAGAAACGTCCTGTAAACCGACTCGCCCCCAATGACAAAAATCGAGTCCGGATCCTTCCCTTTTACGGCCTCCATCACCTCTTCCATGCTGCCATATATCACGGCCCCGGGAATCCGGAGGGATTTCTCCCGGGACAGCACAAGATTTTCTCTTCCTTTCAGGGGCGCGCCTCCCGGAAATGTCTTTAGCGTCTTTCGTCCCACAATCATGGTTTTGCCCATGGTGATCGCGCGAAAATACTTTAAGTCCGGCGGAAGGGACACCAGAAGGGCGTCGTCCGCCCCAATCCCCCACTGTTCATTGACCGCCACAATCGCATTCATCTTTCCTTGTCCCCCTCTTTTTTAAATGGCCACGGGAATCGTCTCGTGGAATGGATGATACGCATACTCCGTCACTTGGAAGCTGTCCCTTGTAAACCCATAGAAATCCGTCACGCTTTGGTCGATGGAAAATCGCGGCGCCGGCAGCGGCTTCTGTTCCAGCAGACGCTCTACGATGGGGACATGCCGATCATAAATATGGGCGTCGGCGATCACGTGAACCAGCTCTCCCGCCCGCAGGCCGCTCACCTGCGCCATCATATGAACCAGCACAGCATACTGCACCACATTCCAATTGTTGGCGGTGAGCATGTCCTGAGACCGTTGGTTCAAAATCGCATTGAGGGTGCCTTCGCTGACATTAAAGGTCATGCTGTATGCGCAGGGGTACAGCGCCATTTCATGCAAATCCTCAAAATTGTAAAGGTTCGTCATAATCCTGCGGCTGTTTGGATTATGTTTTAAATCAAACAGCACCCGATCCACCTGGTCAAACGCCCCTTCCGGATATTGGTGCTCGATGCCCAGCTGATATCCGTATGCCTTGCCGATGGAGCCGGCATCGTCCGCCCATGCGTCCCAAATATTGCCCCGCAGCTCACTGACTTCATTGGATTTTTTCTGCCAAATCCAAAGCAGTTCATCCACCGCCGTTTTCCAATATGTACGACGCAGCGTCAAAATCGGAAACTCTTCGTCCAGGCGGTACCGGTTGACAATGCCAAACCGCTTTATCGTATGGGCCGATGTGCCGTCCTCCCATTTGGGACGCACGGAATATGTCGTGTCCCATACCCCATGCTCCAAAATCTCTTTGCAGTTTTCGATAAAAATTTGGTCTGCTCGACTCATATTTCCCTCCCGTGGCTTGAAAACAATCATATCGCACCGAATTGTAAAATACATGGCGCATAGGCCCTTTGGGTATAAGCCCTGGATCGCACAACGCCTTCTTAAGATAAAACCGCCCGCCGGGAAGACCCCCGCGGCGGACGGTTTCGCATGATTTATATCACTTGCGCTTTGATTAAATTGGTCGAACCCGTCCGCCCGATGGGAACGCCGGCCACGATGATCACCGTATCGCCGGCCTGAACCAAGCCTTCTTTTCTGGCGCATTCAACACAAAGGCTAAAGAGCCGATCCGTGGAGTCCACCTCTCCCGAAAGATAGGGTGAAACACCCCAAGACAAGTTCAGCTGGCGACGAACACGCTCTGTCATCGTCACGGCGGCAATGGGACAGGCCGGTCGAAACCGTGCCACCATCCGGGCTGTTTGCCCGGATTTTGTTGCCACCAGCATGGCGGTGGCGTTCAAATCCATGGCGGCAAGGCACCCTGTGTGACTCATGGCGTTTGTGATGGTGCCGTCCAGGGGAAATTCTGTGTTTCGAAACCGCTTCCAATAATGGATGGCGTCCTCTGCCGCCAAAACTGTGTCTACCATCTGACGCAGGCTTTCAAGGGGATATTTCCCAGATGCCGTCTCCCCCGAAAGCATCACGCAACTGGCTCCGTCAAATACGGCATTGGCCACATCAGACACCTCTGCCCGTGTCGGTCGGGGGTTTCGGATCATCGAGTCCAGCATTTGGGTCGCGATAATCACCGTTTTTCCACCCAGCGCGCTTTTCCGAATCATCACCTTTTGCAGCGCCGGCACCTCATGGACCGGGATTTCCACGCCCAAATCCCCTCTGGCCACCATGATGCCGTCCGCCGCCTGGATGATTTCATCCAAATGATTCACGCCTTCTCGGTTTTCGATCTTGGCAATTACCAGAATGTCTTCTCCGCCATATTTTTGCAAGACGGCACGGATGGCATCGATGTCTTGCTTGCCGCGGACAAAGGACGCGGCAATGAAGTCGAACCCATGTTCCACGCCGAAGGCAATGTCCGCCTCGTCCCGTTCTGTGAGAGACGGCATCAAAATATTGACATCTGGGATGTTGATGCTTTTATTGTTGGACAAAGTCCCGCCGGTTTTTACCGTGCAAACAATGTCCCTGCACAAAATGCGAGACACTTCCAGCTCGATCAGCCCATCGTCCAGCAAAATACGGTTCCCGGGGATCAGCTCCTGGTGCAGGTTTTCATATGTGACGGATACTCTGGTTCCGTCCCCCGCCACTTCATCGGTGGTCAGGGTAAACGTGGCGCCTTCCTTTAGCTCCACTTTACCGGCAGCAAAGGTTTTCACCCGCACTTCCGGCCCTTTGGTGTCTAAAATCGTCGCCACCGGAAGGCCCAATTCGTCCCGCACCCGTTTGAATACGCGAAGCCGCTCCAGCTGCTCTGCGTGCGTCCCGTGGGAAAAATTAAACCGAGCGGCATCCATCCCGCCCAAAATCAGGTTGCGAACGCTTTTTTCATCGGAAACGGCAGGACCAAGGGTACAAATAATTTTTGTTTTTCGCATTGCGCTCCCCTTTTTCATTTGGTTGCCTCTTCTTTCTGGGCTTGCTCCGGCAGCTTGGATACCAACGCCCATTCCACCCTGCGCTCCGCGATTTCCTTTACCTGAATGTGCAGACCGCAGGTATCCACCGCGATTTGCGTCCCATCTTCCGGGATCACAGAAAGCTGCGCAAACACGAGACCGCCCAGCGTATCATATTCTTCCTCCAAGGGGAGTGAAATATCCAGCGCCTCCGCAATGTTCTCCAGCTCCGTGCTGCCCGCGACCTGCCATAAGTTATCCTCGATTTGAATGATATCCTGTTCGTCCTGGGGGTCAAATTCATCATAGATATTACCCACAATCTCTTCCAGCAGATCTTCCATCGTCACAAGGCCGCTGGTCCCGCCATACTCGTCCACCACAATGGCCATATGCACCTTTTTCATTTGCATATCCCGAAACAAAATATCTGTCCGCACCGATTCGGGCACAAAATAGGCAGGCCGCAAAATCTCCCGCAGAGGGTTTGGCATGCCACGATGGGCGTTTAGCAAATATTGTCGTGTACTCAAGATTCCGATTATATCGTCCGCGTCCTCCTCATACACTGGAAATCTGGAAAGACCCGTCATCTCAATGGTGTTTACAATGTCCTCCGGGGTGTCTTCTACCCAAATGGCTTTCATATCCGTCCTGTGAATCATCACATCTTCCGCCGTCATGTTGTTGAACGCGAAGACATTTTCAATCATGGTCCGCTCGCTGGATTCAATGGCACCTTTTTCTTCCCCAATGTCCACCATCAGCCGAATTTCATCCTCCGACACATCTGACTCTTCTTCATTTGGGTCGATATGTAGAAGTCTCAACATTCCATTGGTTGAAACAGAAAGCAGCCAAATAAGGGGCTTGAAAATAAAAGATGTGCCGCGAATAACACCGGAGGCCATCTGCGCCACTTTTTCCGGGTACTTCATTGCCAATCGTTTTGGAACCAATTCTCCCAAAACAAGGGTGAAATATGCCAGAATAAAGGTGATGATGATAACGGAAATCGTATGGAGCGCGTTTTCGGACAAAGCTGTCACACGAACTGTGTGAACCAACCAAGATGTCAACCGATAGGCAAAGTTTTCCGCGGCAAAGGCGCTGCCCAAAAACCCTGCCATGGTGATGCCAATTTGGATGGTAGACAAAAACTTTGCCGGCGTCTCCACAAATTTCATCATCTGCATTGCCTTCTTGTCTCCCTCTTCCGCTTTGCGGCGGAGTCGGTTTTCATTGAGCGAGAGCACCGCAATTTCTGTCGACGCGAAAAATGCGTTGATCAAAATCAAAACAAATTGTAGCAATAATTGCGGCCCTATAGGGTCGGATGCCAAGACGATTCCTCCTTTTTAATGCGCATGTGGCGCATGTTTCAGATCAGAGTCTATACTCTCATGTGAATACAATCAATAGTATACCATTTTTTTAGAAAAAAAGAAGCATATTTTTCTTTAAAATTTTTAAACCTTCATGGGTGCTTTGAATCGCTGTTTTTTGCCTTGGCTTATTCTTATAGATTTAGATGGAAGTTGCTTTTTTTCAACGCCATGCGAATCCCCGCAGCAAGGGGAACCGCGCAAATGACTGCCAAAGCGCCATTGATGATCGACGCAACGGCACTTTGCGCTGTCATCAGCGCTGCCAGAGGCGCCGCCAGGTTTTTCACCCACAAATTGATCAAAAAGGTCTGGGTCAGGTATAAAGCAGTGTATGTCACAGAACCCAGAATGCCGCCCAGCAAGTTGAACGAAAACTGCTTTCCGCTCCTGCCCTTCCAATGAGAAACAAGCCCCGCCACAAAGCCCAAACAAAATTTAAACACCAGCGTCATCGGCGCATATGCGACATATAGCGGATTTGACAGGTCGAAAAAACAAGAGCCGATCCCGGCAGCCAGCCCCCCTTGCAGCGGCCCCATCAGCAGGCCGGACAGCAGGCAAACCACATTGCCCAGATGAATGGCCGTACTGCCAACGGAAAGGGGAATCACAATGCGCACCCAGGATGCGGCATATACCAGCGCCGCCATCACCGCCGTAACAGCAATGGTGCGTACCGTCATTTTTTTCATCATTCATTCTTCCCTTCTCTGCGAATTTCTACGCAAAATGCTTTACATTCCCTTTTTTGCTATATTTTTTCATCCGTATGATGTAAACTAGTAAGAAATCTTCCAATAAATGCGCGTTGAAACCGAAAAGGCGCATATTTACCTAACAAGAGGAGGCTTATCATTATGATACCCATTCGTTCCAGCGGCGTGCTGCTTCATCTTTCTTCTTTGCCCGGCCCTTACGGCATCGGTTCCATGGGCGAGGCAGCCTTTCGCTTTGTCGATTTTTTGCAGGACGCCGGCCAGCGATACTGGCAGGTTCTTCCCCTTGTCCCCCCCGGCGGCGGTTACTCTCCATATCAGTCTCATTCTAGCATCGCCGGCAACCCGTTTCTCATCGATTTGGACAAGCTCCACGCCGACGCCCTTTTGACGGAAGAAGAGCTTCGGTCCGCAAGACACGAGGCAACGGACCAGGTGGACTTCGACTTCCTGGCCAAAACACGCATGTCTCTGCTTTATATCGCCTTTTCCCGCTGCACGCCAGAGCTGGCCGATGCCGTTTCTGCGTTTACCATTGCCCAAAAAAGCTGGCTTCCGGATTATGCCCTGTTTGCCGCCCTGCAGGATCACTTTGACGGGGCAGCGCTTTCCAGCTGGCCGGACCAAGCCATCGTACGCCGCACCCCCGCCGCTATCAATCGATACTGCAGGCTGCTTGCCGAACAAATCCAGTTCCACTGTTTTTTGCAATATCTTTTTTTCACCCAGTGGCAAGCTCTGAAAAACTATGCCAATGACAGAGACATCTCCATCATCGGCGATCTGCCTTTTTACCTCTCTGCCGACAGCGCCGACGTCTGGGTCAATCCTTCTTTGTTCCGTGTAGACGGCAAGAGAGCCCCCCGCTATTTTTCAGGTGTCCCGGCAGACAGCTTTTCCCCCGCAGGGCAGCATTGGGGCATGCCTCTTTATGCCTGGAAAAACCACGAAAAAGAGGATTTCGCCTTTTGGAAACAGCGCATTTTAAACGCCCTTTCGCAGTTTGATTTGCTACGCATTGACCATTTTCGCGCCATCCACAGTTTTTGGGAAATTCCTGCCGACGCGGAAACGGCAGCGGACGGCCGCTGGAAAAAAGGCCCCGGCCAAAAACTGCTGGACGTTTTCTTCTCCGTGGGGACAAAAGACCGGTTCCTGGCAGAGGACTTGGGCGACTTGTCAGAAGCGGCCCATTCCTTTGTCGCCGGCAGCGGCCTGCCGACCATGGCCGTTCTGACAGATGCCTTTACCCCGGCTTACGACAATGCGTTTCTGCCTCATAATGTCACCCCGGACACGGTATACTACACCTCCACCCACGACACACCCACCTTTTATCAGTTTTTAACGGAGCAGGCGGACGATGCATCCCGCGCCTTTGCGACGGATTACCTCCGGCTCCAAGAATCAGAGGGATACACCTGGGGTGCCATCGCCGGAGCCTTCGCTTCTCCCGCGCGCCTGGTCATCTGCCCCCTTCAGGACATTCTGTCTCTGGGAAGCGACGCCCGGATGAACACCCCTGGCACCGTGGGGTTTCCCAACTGGGCCTGGCGGGTGCGCGGGGAGGCGTTAAATGCCGCGGTTTCTTCCCATCTGCGCCACTTAACCTTGGTGTACCGCCGGATGCAGTGATGCCTTTTTTTGTACATACCGGGTGATGCCTTCTGCAAACTGCCGCTCCACGTCCCCCCTGTCACAGAGATACTCCAAGATGCTGTGCAGGTTGCGCAGATACACGGCAATGCGCCCCGGCTGCCGGGTGCGCACGGAAAACGCCTGCCACACAACGTGGGATAATTCATCCAGCGTCATCGGCTCCTGCAAGCACCCGGCAACCGCCTGCACCCTTTCTTCCCGATGCTCGATGTTGCGCGCAATCAGCCGGGTAATGTCCTTATAAATGCCTTTGTGGGCTACAATATAAGCATCGTACGAATGGTCGTACAGCTTCCGTTTGCTCTCCAAATCCGCCGCGTAGGAGAGGCTGGTGGGCAGCTTCGCGTTGTTCAAAATATCCTCACTCATCAAAGCATCTCCCACGTAAAATACGTGGTCCGGCGTGATGATCCCAATGTGCCCCGTCGTATGCCCCGGCAAGCTGACAATGCGAAAGACAGCGCCGCACACGGAAACCTCCTCCTCCCCCGGCATAATCACCCGATCCGCTTTGACAAGCATGCTACCAAACAGCGTCTCTACCTGGCCGGGAGAGCAAAGAAAAAACGCCAGCTTCCCGGTCAGCGGAGACTGCCCCACTGCCGCCTCAATAAACGGCAGAATGATCTCCGCTCCCTTGCTTTGAAAATAGCTGTGGTTGCCGCTGTGATCTGTGTGAATATGGGTGCCGATGACCGCCGCAACGCGCAGCCCCTCCCGATCCAGGAGCGCCTTTAGCGCTTCCCGATCCGGCGTTTCGTACCCGCTGTCCAGCAAAACAATGTCCCGCTCCCCCACCTGATAGTACGGGATCAACTCTGACCGGGCTTCTATAACATATGTGTTCCCTCGCACACGCTTTCGTTCCATTTGTTTTCTCCTTCAACGTCCATCGTCCATTTCAAAGGCGGATCTCCACCGGAGCCCGAAGCGCAATGCGATCCGGCGTTACAATGCAGTCATACGCCATCAGCTTCACTCCCAAAGACGCGGCGTTTCGCAGCGCCGCTCCAAACGCCGGATGCATTTCATCGTTGGGTGTAAAATACAAAACCCCTTCCATCTGAATCACAAAAAACAGACATGCGTCTATCCCTTGCGCCTTGGCTCTGCACAACGCTTCAATATGCTTCACCCCCCGCTGGGTGGGCGCATCCGGAAACTTCGCCACGCCATGCTCCTCCAGCGTCACCCCTTTGACCTCCACCAGCGTAATGCCCTGTCGGGTTTCCACAAAAAAATCCAAGCGGGAATCCTCCCAAACCCGCTCCTGCCGCACGGCTTCGGTCTCGGGCAGAAACCGCCCGTGCCTGGCCCATTCGCCAAACACACCATTGGGCGCGGCAGAATCTATATTGATGAGACGCCCCTCTTTTTCCACAGAAATAAGGTCATATTTCGTCTTGCGAGAATCGTTTTTTGCCCGCTGCACATAAACCGTCGCCCCGGGAACCAGCAGCTCTTTGCACCGCCCGGTGTTTTTCACATGGCAAATCTCCACTTCACCAAACAGCTCCACCAAAGCAATAAACCGGTTGGGTCGCTCCAAAAAAGATCCTTTTACCATTCTCTCGTAAATCATACGTTACATTGTATCCAGTTTTTCTGCAAATAGCAAGAGCCTTGCCCGGATTCCGCCCCATGAAAAAGGGGAAAAATCGGGCAGCGGTTTTTCTCCTTTTCCCTTGACAAGCGCAGTGACATTGTATATACTTTAAAAAGGATATTTGCTTGAAAACATATCCCTTTTTTATGATTGGAAAGGAGCATTTCCTATTATGTCGTGGACATTGTATGATCGCATGATCGACTCTTTGCCGAACAACATTTTGATCGACGAGGTGGTATCCGGTCCCAGCTGGACCATGGTGCGTGCCGGCACCCGTGTGGGCTGCGCTATGACCACGCCGGTGGACACTATGACACCCCTGCACCCTTCTGATTTTGTTGGTGTTTCTTTGCAGCAAGCGGCCGCCTGTGTCAGATCTTGGAACCTTTTGGAGGCCAGCATCGGCATGGCCGCCATCAACGCGTATTACAACCATCCGTCGCAGGAGGAGCAGATCGTCCGAACCGCTCCAAATTTATTGAACCGGTCAGGAGAAGACGCTTTTTCCGCCCACTTAGAAGAGATAAAAGGAAAAAAGGTCGCTGTTATTGGCCATTTCCCCCACCTGGATTCATTCGCGGAAGTCGCCACCCTCTCCATTTTGGAGCGAAACCCCCGATCCGGGGACTATCCCGACACCGCTTGCGAATATTTGCTTCCCGAGCAAGATTTTGTCTTTATCACCGGAAGCACCTTGGTCAACAAAACGTTGCCGCGTCTTCTTTCTTTGGCCAAACAGGCTTATACCGTCGTGGTCGGCCCCAGTACGCCTCTTTGCACCGCGCTTTTGGAATGTGGTGTTGATGAACTGAACACGCTCATCGTGGAGGACGGGGATGCCTGCCGAGATATCATCAAAACCGGCGGGACCGGCGGCGCCTTGGCCAAAACAGGATATCGCGTGGGGTTGCAGGCAGGGTAGCTTTTTGTTTCTGCCTGTAATATCCCCCGTTCGCTCGCTTGTTTTCAAATTATACCGGAAACGGCAGCGTCCTTTTTCATGCCGTCGTTATCTTCTCCTTCATATTTCGTATAAAACAGAACAAAAACAAATGAAACAGAAGAGGAGCGAATCATATGGAGGAAACACAGCGTCTTTCTTCTGGCTCAACATTTTGGAAGCTACACCGAACAAAAATCATTCTTTTGATCCTTTTTATTTTGCTGGTTTTGACCATTCTCGTCTCTTTCATGCTGGGGAAATATCCGATTTCCCCCAGTGAAATTATTCAGATTTTGTTTTCCAAGATTTTTCCCATCACACCCACTTGGGAAGAGCAGAAGGAACTGATCTTTTTCAATGTGCGCCTGCCGCGCATTCTCCTGGCCTGCATGGTGGGCTGCTGCCTTTCTGCCGCGGGCGCGGCGTATCAGGGTACTTTTAAAAACCCGATGGCTTCGCCGGATATTTTGGGCGCCTCTCAGGGTGCCGCGTTTGGTGCGGCCCTTGCGCTGATGGGCCGTCTGAGCAGCCAATATGTTACGCTGTCTGCCTTTTGTTTTAGTGTTTTGACTGTTGTCTTGGTCATTTTCGTCAGCCAAAAGGCCAAGGGCGGCAAAATTGTGGGGCTTATTTTATCCGGTATTATGGTCAGCTCCCTGTTTCAGGCCGCCACTTCTTATCTCAAGCTGGTGGCCGATCCCAACGATCAGCTTCCCGCCATTACCTATTGGCTGATGGGCAGTTTTTCCGGCGCCAAACATTCTGACGTCATCTTTGCGTTCTTCCCCATGCTAATCGGCCTTGTGCCGCTGCTCATGCTCCGCTGGCGCATGAATGTTTTAACCATGGGAGACGAAGAAGCGAAAACCATGGGCGTCAACGTGACGGTTGTTCGTCTGGTGGTCGTCTTTTCCTCCACCCTGATTACGGCGGCCAGCGTTTCCGTCAGCGGCATGATCGGCTGGGTGGGTCTTGTCATTCCCCATTTGTCCCGTCGGCTTGTCGGCAATAATTATGCGTCCTTGATCCCCACTTCTATGGTCTTTGGTGCCTTGTTTTTGCTGATTGTAGACAATTTTTCACGAAACCTCTGGACATCTGAACTGCCCATTGGCATTTTAACGGCTTTTGTGGGTGCCCCGTTTTTCCTCTATTTGATTGCAAGAAAGGAATCTTAATCATGAATGGAATTACAGTATCCGGACTTACCTGCGGTTACGAAGGTCATCCTGTTTTAGAAAATGTTTCTTTCTCCGTGAGGGAAAATACGCTTTTGTGTGTTTTGGGTCCAAACGGCGTGGGAAAAAGCACGATGTTTAAATGTATCCTGCGGCTTTTGACGCATTACGACGGCTCTATTTTGCTCAACGGGATTGACTCTAAAACATTGGCCCCCAAGGATCTGGCAAAGCTTGTGGCTTATATCCCCCAATCGCACATCCCTTCCTTCAACTACTCGGTGTTGGACATGGTAACCATGGGTACATCGGCGCAGGGCTCCTTTTTCTCCTCACCGGGGAAAAAGCAGCGAAAAGCCGCTTTGGACGCCATTGAGATGATGGGCATTTCCCATTTAACAAACCGGGGATATCTACACCTGAGCGGAGGTGAGCGCCAGTTGGTTCTGGTCGCCCGTGCCGTCGCCCAGCAGGCCAAGATTTTGATTATGGATGAGCCAACCTCCAACTTGGACTATGGCAATCAAATTCGTGTGTTGGATGCGGTCAAACAGCTGTCTCGCAAGGGATATACGATTATTCAGTCCACACATAACCCTGATCAGGCCTTTTTATATGCCGATGAGGTGCTGGCTTTATGCCGAGGTGCAAAAAACGCCTATGGAAAACCAAAGGATCTCATTAGTGAGGGAATGATCCAGGAGTTATATGGCGTTGATGTCAAGCTAAACAGTCTTTATGAAGATAAAATCCGTATTTGCGTTCCTGCCAGCGCTTTGGCATCTTAACACATGGATTCCACGATTCCGCGTGGTGTAACCAGACAGGATCTGTTTACATAAAACTAGTGCGATTTGCAAGGAGGAATATCATGAAACAGAAACTATTGGCTCTCTGCCTGGCGACATTCATGCTTCTCGGCCTGCTGGCCGGTTGCGGCGGCGGGCAGTCGTCCCCTTCCCCTGACGCTTCCCCGGTTCCTTCCGACTCCGGTGAAACCATTTCTTTTACCGATTCAGCCGGCCGTGTCGTGGAACTCCCGAAAAACATCGAGCGGATCGCTCCCACCGGCGCCATGGCGCAAATTGTGCTGTTTGCTGTCGCGCCGGACAAGATGGTGGGCCTTGCTGCCGATTGGCCTTCTTCTTCTGTTGCCTTGTTTGATGAAAAATACACGGCTCTCCCTGTATTTGGTCAGTTTTATGGCTCTGCGGACCTGAACATGGAGGCGCTTGCCGCTGCAAAACCCCAAGTGATCATCGACATCGGAGAGAAGAAGGGCAGCATTGTGGAGGACATGGATTCCATTCAGCAGCAGCTTGGCATCCCTACCATTTTTGTTGAGGCCAGCCTTTCCACCATGGACGCCTGCTACAAAGCTCTGGGCGATCTGCTTGGAGAAGAAGAGGCCGGCAATGAGCTGTCTGCCTACTGTAAAGAAATTTACGACAACACCGTCAGCACCATGGACGCAATCGGACAGGAAAACCGCGTCTCTTTGGTCTACTGCCTGGGTGACACCGGTACCAGCGTGCTGGCAGAAGGCTCGTTCCAATCCGAAGCGCTGAACATGCTGGCGAATAATGTCGCTGTGGTAGATGACCCCTCTGCCAAAGGCTCCGGCAACGAAGTGTCTCTGGAACAGCTGTATCTCTGGGATCCTGAAGTGCTTTTGTTTGCGCCCAACAGCATTTTCTCCTCTGTGAAAACAGACGCCAACTGGAAAACACTGAAGGCCGTCAAAAACGGAAAGGTGTATGAAGTTCCCGGCAATCCTTACAACTGGATCGCAAATCCCCCTTCCGTCAACCGATATATGGGCCTTGTCTGGCTGGCAGAGCTCCTGTATCCCGATCAGTTTGACTATGATTTATACGAAGAAACTGCACGGTATTATAATCTGTTTTATCACTGCGATTTAACCCAGGAACAATTCAACGAGCTGACGGCAAACGCCAAATAAGGCACCGTTTCCGGCTCCATTGTCATCGATTCGGATTCCTGTGCAGCATGATGGAGGTGTCTCAAATCGAAACCAATCTGCTCACTGCCCAAGAAGTAGCCGATATCCTGAAAGTGAAGAAAAGCACAGTCTATGAAATGATCAAACGCGGCGATCTTTCCTCCCGCAAAATTGGGAAGCAGCTTCGCATTTCCCGCCAGGAAATGGAGCGGCTTTTGGGAACAGATACAACCAAGACCGAATCGTTTCCCCTGCCGGAATGTCCGCCTGTTTCACCCCTGCGCAAGGAAAACAGTTTCATTCTAAGCGGACAAGATGTTCTTTTAGACGTTTTTGCAAACCATATGAATGGATCGCCCGGCTTGCCAAACATTCTGCGTTCCCAAGCCGGCAGCTACAACGGGCTGTATCAGCTGTATCAGGGCTCTGTTGACCTTGCCACCTGCCACCTCTGGGATGAAACCACCGGTGAATACAATACCCCCTTTGTGGAACGCATGTTACCCGGCGTTCCGGTGGTCATGATTCGGTTGTTGGGGCGGATGATCGGCCTGTACGTTCACGCCGGCAACCCCAAAGGCATCACTGGGTGGAACGATCTCCGGCGGGGCGATATCACGCTTGTCAACCGGGAACGGGGCAGCGGCGCGCGGGTTCTCTTGGACGGTAAGTTAAAATCCATGGGCATTTCCGGCATTTCTGTGCCGGGCTACCCGTTTGAGCAGCCCTCCTCCCTCTCCGTGGCCAGCTGCGTGGCACGAGGCGCGGGCGATGTGGGAGTCGGCACAAAGCACACCTCTCGTCAAATCAGCGGCATTGAGTTTCTTCCCATGCAGCAAGAATGGTACGACCTTGTCTTTCTGGCAGACCGGGCGCGGACGCCCGCCATGCGCGCCATTGTGAATTACATTTCCTCCGGAACGTTCCAAAAGGAAGTGGCGCAAATGAAGGATTATGACAGCTCCCAAACAGGCCGCATCATTCTGGGGGGTTCGTATTTATAAACAAAACAAGAACCACAGGACGTGTCCATTCGATTCACGATCCTGTGGTTCTTTTTGTCGGTTTAAACGCCTTTGCCTGTTCTTTCCCGCCTGGCGCGGCGTCTTAAATCATTTTGTGGTAATCAGGATATGCATACAAGGCACGCCCCCCAGCTTGGTGACGCCGAAATACACCACGAGCTGTTTCCCATTGTGCAGAAACACCAGAATGGTATAGCCTTGATCCGATGTAAACCCTGTTTCATAGACAAACCCGTTTTGTTCCAGCAGGGAAATATACCCGTTGACGGCTATGGTCGCTTCCGGCAAATCTTGTAGCCTGTAAAAATACCCTTGATCTCCGCTTGAGGTGGCGGCTTGATAGTATAGCGGCGCACCTGTATACGCTCCGTAGTCCGGCACGGGATAAAATCCGCTGTAATATTGGGTGCTGTTTGCGTTGCTGACAGACACGGACAACGTAACAGAGAAAAGCACCCGCTTGTCCTTGTCTGTCAGGTCTATTTTCACGGTGGTGCTGCCGGCGCCAACCCCTGTCAGCGTCAGAGGAATCTGCGTCCAGTTGTTGCTCCAGCTTCCCCAGCTTCCGCTCACCACTGTTTTGTCGTTGATGGTATAAAGAATTGAAGTCACCTGGCTGTCGTCACCTGAAACATAGAAGGTAACGGTCTGGCTCTCCCCCTTTTTCATCGAAACGGTGTTTTGAGAAGCGGTCAATCGAAGGGTACCGGGAGACGGCGTGTCATTGCCAAGGGGTTTTACCGTTGTTTTGCTCAACTGGTCCACCAGATGAACGGGAATCGCCACGTTGAGATTTTGCCCTTCTGCAAATCCGCCGGACGTAACACCAATGACCTGACCCATCTGGTTCAGCAGCGCTCCCCCGCTGCTGCCGTGAGAAATAGGAGCGGTAATTTGAATATAATGCTGGCCGTCCAAAATGCGATCCGGGTTGGAAATGATCCCCTCGGAAATGGTGTTTTCCAGGCCCAAAGGGCTGCCAATGGTATAAATCTTTGCTCCGCTTTTCAGCGCGGAGGTATCCCCCCTATCGAGGTAGGCAAAGCCGCTGCCGTCAATCTGGAGCAAAGCCAGATCCAGCGTTTTGCTGGAATCGTATAGCCCCTTTACCGCATAGGTTTTACCATTGCTGGTGCGAATTTTGGCAGACTTCGCTCCTTCAATCACGTGCTGGTTGGTCACAGCCATGCCGCTGGCAGTCAAAAAGAAGCCGCTGCCCGAGGCAAACGCCTTGCCGGAGGCGTCATACACCTCGATATAAAATACCGCGGAAGCGCATTTGCTGAACACTTCCTCCGCAGACAGCACCTCGTATTTCAGGGTCACTGTCTGCCGCTTCTCCGGCATCGCCATTCTGGTGACAATGGTTGCCACCTCGCTTCGCGTGATGTTGCTCTGTGGGTTAAACGCCCCTTTGCTGTTGCTGCCGATTAAAATACCTGCCCGATAAAGCTGATACACCTGTTTGGCGTACACGTCCTGCATGGAAATGTCCGGGATGGCATTGTCGTCCACCCGATTGATAACGGGAAACGCATCGTTCGGCAGGGCAGCGGCAAAAATCACCGCAAATTCCGTTCGAGTCGCCATCTTGTTGTAGTTGGAATATCCGCTTTTGATGATCCCTTTTTCCAGTGCGTACTCCACATAAGGCGCATACCAAGGGGAAGCGCCCATATTAAAGTCGGCTGTCCCGTAATGGTAAATGCTGTGCAGACATACGGCCAGTTTCAGCGCCTCCGCAATGGTAAGATTTCCATTTGGGTCAAAGATCACGCTGCTTTTCCCGTCGAACAGCCCCAGTTCATACGCTGTCTTGACGGAGCTTGTATACCACTCTCCAGACGGAACATCCTGAAACTTACCGGCAGGATATGTTCGAATCGTTTGAAACGACTGGAACCCGAAGGCCAGCGCAGCGGGGATCAGGAATTGCAGCAGTAAAAAGGCAGCCAACGCCAAAGAACCCAATCTTTTTTTCACTCAAATCGCTCCTCTTTATTCATCCAAAACACGCTTTGGATTATTATACCAAACACGCCCTTCTTACACAAGGGTGATTCGAGATGTTTATCAATATTTCATGCAGGGCCGCAGCGGCCCTTTTCTTCGTTCCTCTCCCCGCATTGCGTCTGTCCCGCCGCTTCTTCTTTGCAGATACAGAAATCTTACCGGAACTTCCACATTTCTCACTCATACAGCCTTCCCCCGGCGCATATACATTCATCAGTGGAAATTCATTGCGGGGAGTGTTGTTTTTGAAAGGAAACATAGAAGAGCGCGCCTGCGATCTGGCTCTTTACATCATTGAAACAAAAGCGACGGTGCGTGCGGCTGCCAAACAGTTTGGAATTTCAAAATCAACAGTGCACAAGGATCTTGCCGAGAGATTGCCTGCATTCAACCGCCCTTTATATCTGCAGGTAAAAGAAATTTTGGAGGAAAACAAAGCGGAGCGGCATATCCGTGGTGGAATTGCCACACGCCGGAAATACAAAGGAGTGTAAGACAACAGAACCCGCAAGCCCGCATCTCTCAATCGGGGGTGTGGGCTTGCGGACTTTTTCTGCCGGCGAAATGCCTTTCTGTTGTCCATCCCGCTTTGCCCACCCTATTTTTCTCGAAACAAAAGGATTTTCTACATATCTCACAAAATATACCCCCTATCTTTGTGCTGATCTACTGTTTTTTCTTCTCGCTTTTTTCGTTAAAATTATAGAGAAGCAAATTAAATGAAGATAGGGGGAAAAGAATGGCCAATTTAAAGTTTAAAATTGTTATGGTAATCCTTTTGGGCATCATTTTTTATGTCGCAACGCTTCAGCCTTGGGTTGCCAGCGCGCTGGCGGTTCTTTGGATCATCGGCTATCTCTTCTTTATGAACTGGAAGCGAAAGACATAAGCAAAAGAATTTCCCTGCTCCGCCGTAGCGGAACAGGGAAATTCTCATTCTTCCCAGTTGTGCCAGACATTTTGGACGTCTTCGTTGTCTTCCAGCATCTCGATCAGCTTTTCCAGGTTCTTCTTATCTTCGTCAGACTGCACTGTCACATAGTTTTGAGGCACCATTTCCACCTCAGCCGACAAAAAGGCATACCCTTTTTCCTCCAGCGCCGTGGTAACATTGCCGCAGGCATCCGGTTCTGTGTAAATCTCAAACACTTCGCCTTCGCTGGAAAAATCGGCCGCGCCGGCCTCCAGCGCGTCCATCATCACCGTGTCTTCCTCCAGATCCTCGCTCTCGATGACAATGACACCCTTTGGATCAAAAGACCAGGAAACGCAGCCTGTCGCACCCAGATTGCCGCCGTATTTATCAAAGTAATGGCGCATTTCCGACGCTGTACGGTTTCGGTTGTCTGTCATCGTTTCCACAATGACGGCAACCCCGCAAGGGCCATACCCTTCATATACAATGGTTTCATAGTTGGTGGCGTCTGAGCCCTGGGCTTTTTCCACCGCCCGCTTGATGTTGTCGTTTGGTACGTTGGCCGCTTTCGCCTTTGCGATGACATCTTTCAAGCGGGAGTTTTCCGCCGGATTGGCGCTGCCCCCGGATTTAACCGCAACAATGATCTCCTTTGACATTTTCGTAAAGAGCTTTGCCCTTTGCGCGTCTGTCTTTCCTTTTTTATGCTGAATGTTCGCCCATTTGGAATGTCCCGCCATGGTATCTTCGTCTCCTTGCTTCAATCTCAACTTTTTTCCCCGCTTCACCGGGAAAAGTCCGTAAAATATCCATAATATTTATTATTTTACCATACAAAGCCGCTCCACGCAAGGGGATTTCTCACAAAAAGCCAACCACGTCACGATGGCATCCGGAGACGACGGCCTCTAGACCCGGAAACGCCTCTTCCAGCCAGCTTGCGAGGGTTTCGCAAACGAGTTGCTCCGTTGGATAATGTCCCGCGTCGATTACATTGACCCCCATAGCGGCTGCTTCCAAAAAAACGTCGTACTTCACATCTCCAGTGACAAAGGTATCGCAGCCCCGTGCGATGACCTCCGGCAGCAAGCTGCCGCAGGAACCCCCGCCAACCGCCACCCGAAAAACGGTCTTTCCCGCGTCGTAAAAACGAAGCCCTCCCGCCTGGAGCGCCCGCTTGACCCCTTCCCCAAACGTGAGAAAGGGCAAAGGCGCAGCTAGTTCGCCAATTCGGCCGATGCCGTAGTGTGCGCCGTCTGTCTCTCGTTTTCCCATGGGCAACAGCACCTCGGTTTGGCCCAGCCCGAGAGCCGCCGCCAGCACATCGTTCACGCCGCCGGGTGCCGCATCCAGATTGGTGTGCATGCAAATGGCGCTGATCTCGTTTCGGATCAATGCCGCCACTGCCTTGCTGCTGCCATCCCCGCCTGTTACACTGCGCAGCGGATGAAACACAACAGGATGATGGGACACGATGAGGGAAGCGCCGATGTCCGCCGCCTCCTGCACCACGGGGACGGTCACGTCCAGCGCAACCAAAACCCGTTCCACCGGCATTTTTGCGTCCCCCACCAAAAATCCTGCGTTGTCATAAGACTCCTGCCAGGAAAGGGGTGCTTTTTGCTCTAAGTAATCCAAAATTTCTTTCACATTTCTCATGTCAGAGTTCCCTCCTTTTCCGTATCAAAGCGGCCCTGTCTTCTTCCATTGCTCGGCGGCGGGCAGTATCCTCCGGTTTTTCTGACTTTTGAAGGCCTTCAATTGCCCGGCTCAGCCGCCCGATTAGCCCATCGCAGTACGTTCCCAAAAGAGGGTCTTTGCTGCTCCAAAGGGCCGCGCTGCCATAACGCAGCAGCGGGTCTGACATCTGCTTTGGGAGACACCCCCCTTTCGCCAAAAGAACATGATATAAAAAAGGGGGCTCTTCCACCAGCCGCTCCCGCTCCACTTCATATCCGTGGCTGTATAAAAACGAACGGAGCAGCTCCGCCTTTGACATGGGCTGCAACAGGAGCGTATACCGTGGGTCATTGACCCAGGGCGCGCCCTCCAAAATGTGAATCATGGTTTCGCCGCCCATTCCAGCCATGACGACGGTGTCCACCTCTTCCGGGGAAATTTGCTCCAGCCCGTCTGACGTTATAAATGTCATGCGCTCCAGAACGCCGTACCGCTCCGCTGTCTTGCGGGCGTTTTGCAGGGGGCCGCTGCCAATGTCCGCTGCAATCGCCCTTTGACACACGCCTTCCAGCAGCAGGCTGACAGGCAAAAAGCCATGGTCTGTACCCACGTCCACCAGCCGGGCGCCGGGCGCGACCCAGCCCCCCAGGCAGGAAAGCCGCTTTGATAATATCAAACGTTTTTCCACAAATCCTCCTCTTGCGACCTTTGTGCCGGCATAAACACCGGCTTTTGGCACCGCCTTGGAACAGAAGAAGCCCTCTAAACAAGAGGGCTTCTCACTTCTCATTTTGTACGTATGGTACTTACGCTTCTTTTTTGTTCATGCTTGCGTTAAGCTTTGCCACCAATTCGTCTACATCCACGCCATGTACAGCACATGCCTGCTCCACAGTTTCTCCCTGGGAAGCGGGGCAGCCCAGGCAGTGCATCCCGATGGAAAACAAAACCGGTGCGGTTTCCGGTGCAATGACAAGCAAATCAGCGATAACAGTGTCTTTTGTAATAACAGCCATAATATGACCCTCCAAAAATAATGAATTCTAAATCCAGTATATCTGCTTTTCTTCCTTTTTTCAAGGGGATTTTCAAAACTTCTTTCTTTTCCCTTGGTTTTGTTTAAGCGCGTCAAGCTCCTCCGGCGTCAAAGAACGCCACGTTCCCTTTTTCAGGCTGCCCAAGCATACAGGGCCCATGGCAATCCGCTTCAAACGGATCACCTGCAGCCCCGCCTGTGCGCACATGCGCCGCACCTGACGGTTTTTCCCCTGGTGAATGGCAACAGAAAGAAGAGACGTTTCCCCTTTTCTGCGCAGCTGAACCCTGGCGGGAGCCAGCGGTACGCCATCCAAGCACATGGGAGCGCGCAAGATGGAAAGCCCCCTTTCCACATCGCCCCGCACCCAAACAAGGTATTCCTTTCCAATCTCGTGAGACGGGTGGGTCAGCCGGTGGGCAAAGGCTCCATCGTCCGTCAGCAAAAGCAGCCCTTCAGAATCCAAGTCCAGCCGCCCAACGGGATACACCCGGACACCGCAATCCTCGACCAGCTCTCTCACCGTTTTGCGGCCTTTTTCATCCGACAGTGTGGTAACATATCCTCTCGGCTTATGCAGCATCAAATACGTATGGGTTTCCGGCGGGCGCAGCGCCACCCCGTCCACAGTGATCGTGTCTTTCCCCAGCTCTCCTTGATCCCCTAAAGATGCCACCGCCCCATTGATTTTCACCCGTCCCGCGCGCAACAATTGTTCCGCCTGCCGTCGGGACGCCACGCCGCAAGCGGATAAAATTTTCTGCAATCGTTCCGGCATCCCAGCCTCCTTTTTCATCGTTTGCGCTCCCTTGCGTCTAACCAAATAAGCGCAAAAACCGCTCTAAAATGGACCGGTTTTTCGTGGGAATGGTTTCGTGATATAAAAGCTCCACCTGGGCCACCGGCTCCTCCTCTAAAAAATAGGTCAGAACGCCGGCCGTTTCTCCCCGCGCCACGGGCGCCTTCTCGCACCCGGGTAAAAGCGAAACCCGCGACTGCACGTTTTCCCCTTCCTGCAACGGATAGGATACATTTTGCTTTGGAAAAAGGGAAACGGCGTTGCTCTCTCCGTCTTGCACGGCCAGCTCTGCCACTTTTTCTTCCGTTGTGCAAAGTACCTGAGTAGAAAACGCCGCAAACCCGTAATCAAACAAGTTTTTGTGGTCATTCCAATCATCGGGGGCATCCAGCGTCACAGCAATCAGCCATCGATCTCCCTTTTTTGCGCAGGTGACCAGCGTTCGCCCGGCAGCTTTGGTAAACCCCGTTTTCCCACCGACGGCCCCTTCATATTGCCACAGCAGCTTGTTGTGGTTGCGAAAACTCCGCCCCTCCAGCGTCATTTCCTTGGCAGAAAATATTTTGGCAAACGATTCGTTTGCCATGGCGGCTCTTGTAATCGACGCCATGTCGGCAGCAGAGGCATAGTGATCCTCGTCCGGAAGCCCGCTGGGATTTTGAAACTTGGTGTGGGAAAGACCAAGCTGCTCCGCTTTTTCATTCATCCAGGAGACGAATGTCTCTGTATCCCCGGCGCAAAACCCGGCGATCGCCAGCGCGGCGTCATTGCCCGATTCCAGCATCAGGCCATACAGCAAGGTCTCCAGCTTCACGGTTTCCCCCGCTTTCAGATAGATCGATGACCCCTCTGTTTGCAGGTATTCCGGCAGAATTTTCACGTCTGCCTGCAAATCCCCCCGCTCCACCGCCACCAAAGCCGTCATGATTTTGGTGATGCTTGCCATGGGTTTTTCCTGCTCTCCTTCTTTTTCGAGCAGAATCCGTCCGCTTTCTCCGTCCATCAAAACAGCGCAACAGGCCGATAGCGCGGGTGCAGATTGCGCCCGCGCCGAACCCAAAAGGCCGCCCCAGAGAAGCAGCACACACAAAGCAGCGGCTGCCCGCTGAGCCAAATCATTTCCCTTCATCCCGTGTCACCTCGTCTTGCCCCAGTTTTGGGCACTGATGACACTAGTATGATTGTTACGCTCCCTCTTTATCCCCGCTCTTTTCCTTCTTTTTGTTGAAAAATTCTGTTACCTTTTCCAGCAGATCCGGCACTGCCTCCACCACGCGGTCCATGGTGCCGGCCGCCGGCGGGGACACAGGCAAAAGCTTCACCGACTCGCCGTTGACAATTAAAAACGCAACCGGCGTAATGTTAATGCCGGCGCCGCTTCCGCCGCCAAACGCGTTTTCCTGATCCGCCTTCTGATTTTTCCCCGTAAAATCAGAGCCGCCGGCGGCAAACCCAAAACTCACCTTGGAAACGGGAATAATGGTAATCCCCTCCACGGTGCGGATGGGTGCGCCGACAATCGTATTGACATCAATCATTTCTTTGATTTTCTGCATCGTAGTGGACATCAAATCGCCAATGGGATGCTCCATAACACGCCTCTTTCCTCTGCCCATAAAACCAATCGGGCAGTTCCGCATTTTGATTGCCCTGCGGACAGGCAAAATAACACCAAGTGGTTTAAGACCCTTCGTTTTTTGCGGAAACGGCTCCTTTTTCTACCGCTTTCTTTTGCTTTACATATTGTCTGCCAAACCAAATGGCCAAGGACACGATTTGAAATAAGTGCATGGAGAGGGATGTTTTGAGATAGATGGACGACTCATTGGAGTGATAATCGACCCCCGCACGAAGGATTTTCTTTTTAATATGAAAAGTGTTCTCCAAAACCGGCAAAAAAATACCAAACACAGCAGACGCCCTGCCAAACCCGATGGCAGCCTTTGCCGGATCCGGCCCGCCGGATATATACTCCAGATGCAATAAATCCACCGTCAATGTTTGATGTATCCGGCCTATGCCTTCCGTTACAATGGGTAAAAGCCCTCGCAGTCTGTTGATGGAACCGCCGAACTGCCGAGCACTTTTAGACAAAGATTTGAACCCGCCCCCTGCCTTATGAGACGTTTTCTTTGCTTCTTGCGGGGCTTGTCCCGCTTCTTCGTCTTCTTCCTTCCCTGTCAAAAGCCGAAAGCGAAACCAACCGATCCGCAGGCGTAAAAGCGCCGTTTCGCCGCCGTATTCCGCTACCACACCCACACGCAGCAAAGAGAGCAAAAAACACAGCAAAACAAGCCCGCCAATGATCCAAAGTGCAAGCATCAGTTTTCCTCCTCTTCTTCGGCATCGTTCATTTTCCTTGGCCTTTTGTCCGCTTCCTGTTCTTTTTCCCGTTCCGGAAGGGGCGGAAGCGCGCCCAGTGTTTCCAGCTTGAACACACGCAAGAAGGCATCTGTCGTCCGATAGAGAAGGGGTCTTCCCGGCACAGAAAGGCGGCCCGCCTCGGCAATCAGCCCCCGCTCCAATAATAATCCGACGGTATAGGCACTGTCAACACCCCGAATTTGATCTATATATGCTCTGGTCACCGGCTGAAAATAGGCCACAATGGAACAAACCTCCAGCGCCGGACCGGAAAGCACGGGCGGCTTTTTTGCCTCCAAAACAGCCCGGATTTGAGGCGCATATTCAGAAGCAGAGCAAAGCTGCACCTTTTCCCCCAGACGCAGCAGGCGAATGCCCCGCTGCTGCGATACATAAAAATCCGCCAAGCGAGAAAGCGCTTGCTCCACTGCTCCTCTGTCACGCTCCAGGGTTTTGCACAGATGTGCGACAGAAACGGGGTCTCCCGCTGCAAATAGGATTCCCTCCAAAAGCGTTTCTAATCCTTTTCCTTCCACCTTTTCTTGTCTCATGGGCATATTTTCTCCACAAGGCGCAGCGTTGCCGTCTTCCCGCTCTGCCCCACGAGATGCACCTCCCGTTTTCTGCAAAGTTCCAGAACAGCCAAAAAAGTGGCAATCAATTCCGAGCGGTCCCTGCTTCTGCGAAGCAGCGCCCAAAATGTTTCTTCTTGCTTTTTGGAGAGAAAACGTAAAACCTCCTGGGCTTTTTCCTCTACCGGATATGGCCGGCGCCCCGCCAGGGCCTGAAACAGCGCAATGGACGGCGGCTTTTGACCTTGCTGCCGTTTGAACAAACAATGCATGGCCTGTAACAGCGCATCCGCTTCGTGTTGGGGCGGTTCCTGGGCAATGGGTTCTTTTCTTCTTGTCATCCGGTTGGCCCCGCTTTCGTATCGCCGCGCCAGTTCCTCCGATGTTTGCTTCACGGCCTCATACCACTCGCTCTGCCGGTGGATTTCCAGGGAAGAGGCCAGTTCCTCCACCTCTGCCTGCACCTCTTCTTCCGCCGCGGAAAGGAGGAGCCTTGTTTTTAAATAGACCAAATGAGCAGCCATCGCGACAAACTCGCTGGCAATGGAAAGATCCAGTGTATCCCGCTCTTCGAGATAGTCTAAGTATTGCGCTACGATCATCGTCAAAGACAAGGTGCTAAGTTCTACCTTATGTTTCCCCAAAAGATATAAAATTAAGTCCAACGGACCGTGAAAATCCTGTAATTCCGGCTCTTTGGTGCGCACCACCTGTTTGAGATGAAACACGGGGGTATCCAATTTGCCACCTCCGAAATCCGTTTTCAAAAACAAGGCTTGCTTTTTCGTTTCATGCAAGAAGGACATAGGGAAAGCCCGAGATTGCACAGAGAACACGCAGCGTCCCGGAAATCGCCGCCGACAAAAAGCGACCGCCGCCCCCCAGCCAAAACACAGCAATCAGCACTAGTATTCCATATCGCTCATACTGCAGCGCCCGATAGTAAATCCGGTCAGGTAAAAAGGAAAGGACAATTTTAAACCCGTCCAGCGGGGGGAATGGGATCAAGTTAAATATGCCAAGGCCAATGCTTAAAATGGCAATCTGAAGGAAAAAGCCAATCAGCTGGGCCAAAAAGGCCGTTAGCGACAAGCGCAGCAGCAAGCCGGACACAAACAGCATGAGAGACGCCAAAACAAAATTGGATAACGGCCCCGCCAGCGCCGTCAGCGCCATTCCGCTTTTGGGATGCTTGAAATACCGCATATCCACCGGCACGGGTTTCGCCCAGCCGAACCCCAAAAACAGCATCATCAGCATCCCAAAAGGATCCAGATGCCGCAGCGGGTTTAAAGAAAGCCTGTGCTGACTTTTTGCCGTGGGATCTCCTAGGAGAAGAGCCGCGGCACCATGGCTCACTTCATGGATCATAATACAGATGAGGACAGCCGCCGCTCGAAGTGCCCAAGTCAAAACCTGTCCCCAGTCAAACATATTCCAAAATGACATATGGCTACTCCACCACCGTGCGCAATATGCCCACTTGCTCAATTTCCACTTCCACCACATCTCCGGGAACCATAGGGCCGATGCCCGCCGGCGTCCCTGTCGCCACCACGTCTCCGGGTTCCAGCGTCATAGACGCTGTGATAAACGCCAGAAGCTGTGGCACCGAGTGCATCATTGCAGATGTGCGGGAGGACTGCACCACCTCGCCGTTGCGCCGGGTCTCCAGTTTCAAATCAGACGGATCCACTTCATCGGTTACAACAGGGCCAATGGGGGCAAACCCGTCCATGTTTTTGGACCGAGTCCACTGCTCGTCCTCTGTCTGGATGTCTCTGGCGGTCACGTCGTTGAGGCAGGTATATCCCAAAATATAGGACGCGGCGTCTTCCGGCGCAACGTTTTTTGCTCGCTTGCGCACCACAAAGGCCAGCTCCCCTTCATAATCCAGCCGCTGCACAAAGCCGGGCGCCGTCACCGCGTGATCCGGATGGTTGACCGTATTGGTGCCTTTTAAAAATAAAATCGGCTGCTTCGGTACGTCGCTGCCCAGCTCCATGGCGTGGTCATAATAATTTTTCCCCACGCAGACAATTTTAGTGGGCGCGCAGGGCGCCAGCAGCTTTGCCCCCGCAAGGGGAACCCTCTCCCCGTCTAAGGAAACGCGATGAAAGGGTGCCTCCTCCAGCGTACAAATTTGATCCCCTTTCAGCACGCCCCAAACCGGCGCTCCATCCTTCAAAACACGAACATACTTCATTGCTTTTCCTCCACGTGGCCAAAAATCAGGCGAAGCAAATCCTCTTTCCCTTCTCCCGTGGCGGCGGAAAACAAAATCACCGGCACATCGTCTGAAAGCTCCAGCGTTTCAACAATTCTTTGAACATTCGGCTCCCGCTCGCTCCGCTTCAGCTTGTCCGCCTTGTTGGCCACCACCGCGTAGGGGCGTCCGCTCTCGCGGAACCAGACGGCCATGGTGCAGTCGTCCGCCGTCGGCTTGTGACGAGAGTCTACGATCATCACGCCAAAGGAAAACAGCTGTTCGCTGGCAAAATACGTTTCGATCAGCCGCCCCCATCGCTCCCGCTCCGTCTTTGATACCTTGGCATACCCGTATCCGGGAAGGTCCACTAAGTAAAACGTGCGATCCACTTCAAAAAAATTGATGTGAACGGTTTTCCCCGGCGAGTTACCCACCCTGGCAAAGTTTTTCCGGTTCAAAAGCCGGTTGATCACCGACGATTTTCCAACATTAGACCGCCCGGAAAAAACCACCTGGGGCAATCCGTCTCTTGGAAAATCAGACGCCTTCACGGCGGAGCGAATAAATTCTGTCTTTTGTAAATTCATATGAAACCACCCTGCGTTCCGGCCGGAGCAGACCGATGGCCTGCCCCGGCCGGAACGCCCTATTATCATCTTACTTTATTGTGTCAATGCAACGCTGCTGCCGCCTGTTTCATTGGGGGGGACGGCAATGGCCCCCTCCGGTTCTTCCGCGGCCTCCGGCGCAACGGACAGATGAAGTGCCTCTAACAGGACAGCGTCCACATGCTCCACCGTCACAAACTGCAGCGCACGGCGTACCGTTTGGTCAATCTCTTCCAGATTTGGGGCGTTGTCTGCCGGAAGAATCACTGTTTTAACCCCATGACGCAGTGCGGCCATTGTCTTTTCCTTTAAGCCGCCGATGGGTAACACGCGGCCCCGCAGCGTCACTTCTCCCGTCATGGCAATGTTGCGGCGCACCGGCCGCTCGGTGAGGGCAGACACCATGGCCGTTGTGATGGTAATCCCGGCGGAAGGGCCGTCTTTTGGCACCGCACCTTCCGGAAAATGAACATGAATGTCCTTTTCTTTGTAGAAATCGGCGGGAATGCCCAGCTCCTTGGCTCGGCTTCTGATATAAGAAAGAGCAGCCTGCGCCGACTCCTTCATCACGTTGCCCAAGTTCCCGGTAAGCTCAACTCGTCCGTTTCCATCTACCACGTTGACCTCTACTTCCAGCAGCTCTCCCCCAACAGAAGTCCAGGCAAGCCCGTTAACCACGCCGATTTCTTCCGCTTTTTCCATGTGCTCCGGATGATATCTGCGCACGCCCAAAAACACGGCTACATTGTCGCCGGTGACAGAAGCGGATTTGGTCTCCCCTGACACGATCTTCATCGCCGTTTTCCGGCAGACAGCGGCCAGTTCCCGCTCCAGCACACGCACGCCAGCCTCTCTGGTGTACCCCACGATAATCTCACGGATGGCATCATCCGTAAACCGCAGCTGGCTGCGCCGCAGCCCATGCCGCTTCATCTGCTTTGGGAGCAGATGATTTTTCGCGATTTGCAACTTCTCTTCGTCTGTGTAGCTGCCCAGCTCGATCACCTCCATCCGGTCCAGCAAAGGACGGGGAATGGTGGATGTGGTGTTTGCCGTTGTAATAAACAGCACGTTCGACAGGTCAAAGGGGAGCTCCAGGAAATGATCTCGGAAGGTGGCATTTTGCTCCACATCCAGCACCTCTAAAAGCGCGGCGGACGGATCCCCCCGGTAGTCGCTCCCCAGTTTATCAATTTCATCCAGCAGCAGCAGCGGGTTTTTAGAGCCCGCCTGCTGGATGGCAGCAATGATGCGCCCGGGCATGGCACCCACATACGTCTTGCGGTGTCCCCGAATATCCGCTTCATCCCGCACGCCGCCCAAAGACAAACGAGCCAGCTTTCGGTTCAGCGCGCCGGCGATGGACATGGCAATGGAGGTTTTGCCCACACCCGGCGGGCCGACAAGGCAAATGATCTGCCCTTTCAGCGTAGGCGCCAATTGCTTAACCGCCAAAAACTCCAGCATCCGCTCTTTCACTTTGGCAAGGCCAAAATGGTCCTTGTCCAAGCGCTTTCGGGCGGCTTCCACGTCCAGCCGTTCTTTTGTCTGTTTGTTCCATGGCAGCTCCAGGCAAACATCCAGATAGTTGCGCAGCACGGACGACTCCGCCGAGCCGGGGGGCTGCTTGGTCAAGCGGGTCAGCTCTTTTCGCAGCTTTTCCTCCACCTCTTTGGGTAGCTTTGCCGCTGCGATTTTCGCTTCATATTCCTCCCGTTCACTGGAAAAATCCTCTTCCCCCAGCTCAGAACGGATCACTTTCATTTGTTCTCGCAAAATATAATCTCTTTGGTTTTTTCCCAATTGGTCACGCACTCTGGCCTGCATGTCCTGTTCCAGCTGGAGCACTTCGCTCTCTCGTGCCAAGATCTGACAGATCCGTTCCAAACGGCGCACGGGCCGCAACTCTTCTAAAATGCTCTGCTTATCTTCACTCCGCATGGAGATGTTCTGCGCAATATAATCGGCAATATAACCAGGGTCCGTAGAAGACAGCACGTTGAGCAGGACATCCGGCGTCATCTTTGGCGCCAGCTCGATATATCGCTCGAAAATTTCATAGCAGCGACGGATCAGCGCTTCAATGCGCGCCGTTGGCTTGACCGGTTCCGTAGGGAGGTACTCCTCCACCTGGCAGTAAAATGATGGCTCGCTACGCAGCACTTCCTTCAGACGTCCCCTGGACTCCCCCTCCACCATGACACGCACCGTGTCACCGGGTAGACGCAAAATCTGGCGAATCCTTGAAACGGTACCCATCTGATATAAGTCATTCAACGTGGGTTCCTCGGTCAAAACATCTTTCTGCGCCACCAGGAAGATCATCTGATCCTCTTCCATCGCTTCATCCAGCGCGCGAATCGAGATCTGGCGGCCTACATCAAAATGAAGGGCTACGTTGGGAAAAATCGTCAGCCCCCGTAAGGCCAGCATTGGCATCAAACGCAATTTGGTTTCCATTGCCCCTCGCTCCTTTCCGTTGAGAAAATGGGGCTTTGCGGCCGCGCCGCATATAAAGAAAAGGGCAGGCACCCGGTTGTGAAATTCACAGGGCGCCCGCCCAGCCGGTAGCAGGCAAGCCATTCGGCCGGTTGGAAGATTGGCTCCGCGCCCCCTTCAATATCGTCAGGAAGCGTTTTCTTTCGGTGTGATCGTCAAATCCGCCGGCAACGGGAACGCGCGAGGCACCGCTGCCTTCTCCGGGTTCCGCTCAATCTTCGGCTGGCTTCCCTCTTCCACGCACTCTTTTGTAATGGTTACGGTTTCTATCGTGGGATCAGAAGGGATGTCGTACATGATCTCTGTCATCACACCTTCCAGCACAGCACGCAGGCCTCGGGCGCCAATGCCCCGGGCCACTGCTTTGTCTGCAACGGCGGACAAAGCATCTTCCTCAAAGTTCAGTTTGACCTGATCGTAGCTCAGCAGCTTTTGATATTGCTTTACCAGCGCGTTTTTCGGCTCTGTCAAAATTTGAATCATCTGTTCTTTGGTCAATGCGCTGAGGGGCGCAATCACCGGAAGACGCCCGACCAGCTCGGGAATAATCCCGAACTTCAGCAGATCATGGGGCTGAATTTCTTTCAGCAGCACACCAATATCTTTTCCCTTTTTGCTCTGGATATTGCCGCCGAAGCCAATGGTTTTTTTATCCATGCGCTGTTCGATGATTTTTTCAATGCCGTCAAAGGCGCCGCCGCAGATAAATAAAATATTTTTCGTGTCAATCTGAATAAACTCCTGGTGAGGGTGTTTTCTGCCGCCCTGGGGCGGCACGTTTGCCACCGTTCCCTCCAAGATCTTCAGCAACGCCTGTTGTACGCCCTCGCCGGAAACATCCCGGGTAATGGACGTGTTTTCGCTTTTCCGCGCGATTTTATCCATTTCATCGATATAGATAATGCCGTGTTGTGCCAGCTCTACATCATAATCTGCTGCCTGCAGCAACCGCAGAAGGATGTTTTCCACATCGTCGCCTACATATCCCGCCTCTGTCAGTGTTGTGGCATCCGCAATGGCAAAAGGCACCTGCAGGACCCGCGCCAGCGTCTGGGCAAACAGCGTTTTGCCGCAGCCCGTCGGCCCGATCATCAGGATGTTGCTCTTTTGCAGCTCCACATCGTCTTGGCCACCGAATAAAATGCGCTTATAGTGGTTGTATACCGCAACAGATAAGTGGATCTTCGCATCCTCCTGCCCGATGATATATTGATCCAGGGTATCTTTGATTTCCTTGGGCACAGGGACAGAGCGAAAGTCTTCCTGCATCATTTCCGTTCGCGCTGTTTTTCGTTCCTCATACTCGTCGTCCAGAATGCTCATGCAAAGGGCAACGCACTCATTGCAAATACAGGCACCCGGACCTGCGATAATCCGATCCACCTGTTCTTCCTGCTTGCCGCAGAACGAACAGCGAACGGACTTTTTATCTTCGTTTTTCAGTGTGATCCTCCACCTTTCCAGAAATCACTTTTGCGCGCCGACAGCAAACCTTGCCTGGGGCGCCATGGTCTTCCGATCCTGTTGCCATTTACCGGCTGTAGATCACTTTGTCGATGAGGCCGTATTCTTTGGCTTCCTCCGCGCTCATGAAATAGTCCCGCTCACAGTCGGCCGCAACGGTCTCAATGGGTTTCCCCGTGTTCTCGGCCAAAATGGCATTCAGCTTTCGCTTCATCTTCAGCATGCGCTCCGCCTGAATTTGAATATCAGTCGCCTGCCCCTGGGTTCCGCCGGAGGGCTGGTGAATCATGATTTCCGCGTTGGGCAGCGCCATCCGCTTCCCTTTCGTCCCGGAAGAAAGCAGAAACGCGCCCATACTGGCCGCCATGCCAATGCAGATGGTGCTTACATCGGCTTTGATATACTGCATGGTGTCGTAAATCGCCATGCCCGCCGTGACAGAACCGCCGGGGCTGTTGATGTAAAACTGGATTTCTTTATCCGGGTCCTGCGCCTCCAAATACAAAAGCTGTGCCACAACAAGGCTGGCTGTAACATCGTTCACTTCTTCCGACAAAAAAATAATCCGGTCATTGAGCAAACGTGAAAAAATATCGTAAGAACGTTCTCCTCGGTTGGTCTGTTCTACTACATAAGGTACCAAGCTCATTAAAATTTCTCCTTTCTTTCCCATCAAGCCTAGGCAAGGAAAGTGTTTCCAAAACCTGCTTCCATTATTCTTCTTGTGTAATACGCTCTTTTTCTGCAAGATGGGGCTGCGGATGCTTTTCCACAGCCCCATCTCTGAGAAGGTAATATATCGCCGGTCGCATCTTTTTTCCGGCCCCTCTGCATGCTACTTTACAAACTGTGCGCTCGGCGCAGTTATGCTTCGGAAGACGGCTCCGCTTTCTCTTCCGTGGCTGCCTTTTTGGTTGTACGCTTTTTCGGCTTTTCTTCGCCCTCTTCCTCCGGGGAAGCGGCTTTTGCCGCGCGCTTTCGGGTTGTCTTTTTCTCTGTCTGGGTCTCTTCTTCCGCTGGCTCCTCTTCTTCGTGGTGGTGGTGCTCCGGCTCACAATCGTCCTTCGTTACAACGACGGTCTGGCCTTCTTTGGGCGGTTCAGAGCCTTTTTCAACGGCATGTTCCACCACAAAATCTGCCGCCTTGCGCAAAGCAAGGTCTTCCTTCAGGTTTTTAACCGGCACAGCCGCACGCACACGCTCTTCCGGCATATGGTATGTGGCCGCCAATCGTTTGATTTCTTCTTCTACCTCTTCGTCCGACGGCTCAATGTTTTCCAGCTTTACAATTTCCTTCATCGCAACGTTCAGCTGAACACGATACAGCGCACCGCCTCTTGTTTCATTATACAGATCTTCAATGGTCTTTTTTGTATAATTCAGGTAGTCTTGCAGCTGCATTCCCTGAGACGCAATCTCCATGGCAAACTCATCCACCATACGCTTGACCTGGTTGTCCACCATAATGTCGGGAATGTCGGCATCCATATAATCCACTACATGGCGCAGAGCCTGGTTTTCAAACGTCTGCTTCGCAATGTCTTCCCGTCTTTGACGCAGCTTTTCCGCACGGTCTGCTTTGAACGCCTCAAATGTTTCAAACTCTGAAACATCCTTTGCAAACTCATCATCCAGCTCGGGCAGCTTCTTCTCTTTCACATCCCGCAGCTTTACGTGGAACACAACGTCTTTCCCTGCCAGATCCGCGTGGTAATCTTCCGGGAATGTAATATCGATGTCTTTTTCCTCCCCGATCTGCATGCCGATCAGCTGATCTTCAAAACCCGGCACAAAGGAACCGGAGCCGATGACAAGATCATACATTTCAGCTTTTCCGCCTTCAAAGGGAACGCCGTCATTGAAGCCTTCATAGTCAACCACAGCGGTATCGCCCTCTTGGAGGGGACGCTCCACCGGCTCCAGCCAGGCAGCCTGCTGCCGCATTTTCTCGATTTCTTCCAGAACATCTTGTTCTTTGATCTCTACTTTAAGCCGAAAAGACGGTACGCCCTTGTAGTGACGCAGATGTACTTCCGGATAAACAGGCGCGTCCACTTTTATTTTGAGCCCATCTTTGCCCGCTTCCATGATTTCAATGTTAGGCTGCCCAACCAACTCCAATGATTCTTTCTCAATGGCGTCATCAATGGCCTGGGGCATAATGTCGTTAATGGCATCTTCATAAAACGCATTGGCGCCATATCTCGACTCTACCACCTTGCGGGGAACCTTGCCCGGACGGAAGCCCGGCATATGGATGCTTTGCTTTGTTTTTTGATATGCCTGCTCCAATGCCTTGTCAAACCCTGCCCCGTCCATCTCAAGGATGAACTCCACAATGCTATGATCTTTCTTTTTCATTTCTTTTACATTCATGTAATCGATTCCTCCCGTGTTTACCCTATCTGTATTATTTTATCAGAAAAAATTCCAAATTTCCATACTTTTTTTGATTTTCACGGGATTATTTTTACCGGTGCGAAATTCAAATAATCCGCCGAAATCAAATGGTAGCAGACGCCGTTGATCGTCTCGTTCACAGCCAGCCGATGGCTTCCTCCGTGCAAATGCCCATAATAACAGTGCTGCACCTGATACTGTTCCAATATCTGCATAATCTCTTTGCAGACGTACCCCTGGTAGCAGGGTGGATAGTGCAGAAAACAGATTTTGTCCCGCTCTCCCGCCGCCTTGAGTGAGGTTTCCAGCCGCATCAGCTCACGGCGGAATACCTTAGCATTCCCCGTTTCTTCATAAAACCATCCTCTTGTCCCGCAAATTGCCGTTTCACCGTAAAAATGACAATTGTTATGCAGAATTTCCAGGCTGGTCAAGCCATGGTCTGCAAAAAAGCGCTGCATTTTCCCCGTGGTGTTCCACCAATAATCGTGGTTGCCCTTGACAAGGATTTTTTTCCCCGGCAAGGCATGCAAAAACGCAAGGTCTGCCTCAGCTTCCTCCAGATTCATCCCCCAAGAAATGTCCCCCGCAATGACCAAAGTATCTTCCGGCTGCAAAATAGCCAGGTTTTTTTTCAGTTTTTCCACATATCCTTCCCACACACCGCCGAATACATCCATTGGTTTTTTGACTGACAAGGAAAGATGTAAATCGCCAATTCCATATAGCGCCATGGATGCTCTCCTTTTTGGCTATTGCTGGTTGAGCAGCTCCAGCACCGTTTCCGTCATCCGCTCCTTTTCGGTGCAGCCCCGGAACCGCACGGTGCTTTGGCTCAGCCGCGCCAGAGGCAGGGGCACGGGAACACCCGTCAGCTTAGAAAGCTGATCCAGAATTTCTGTCCCTTCCTGGAATTTAGTCTGCCCCAGCGCAGACAAAACGCTGTCGCAAAACTTAAACGGGCTGGCCGTGGACACAATGACAGACGGGGTTTTGTCCCCTGTCTGCGACCGGTATTGCGCCAATACATGGACAGCCACCGCCGTATGGGGATCAATGAGGTATTTGGCGTTATCCCACACCTGGCGGATGGTTTTTTTCGTGGTGGCGTCGTCGCAAAAGCCGGCATAAAACTGGTTTTCAATTTTTTGAAACAGCTCGGGACGCACCCGGTAGCTGCCGTGCTGCTTCAACGCGTCCATGTATTCGCGAACTTCCTCGGCTTTCCCTTTGGACATGGCGTGAAGCAGCCGTTCCAAATTGCTGGATATCAAAATGTCCATCGACGGAGAAATGGTGTTATAAAAGGGTCGATTTTTGTCATATACGCCTGTTTTGATAAAATCGGTCAATACGTTGTTCTGGTTGGAGGCACAAATCAACCGCGCAATGGGCAGCCCCATGCACTTGGCGTAATACGCGGCCAAAATATTGCCGAAATTGCCGGTGGGCACGCAAACATTGATCCGGTCCCCGTTCTTGATTTTTTCGCCCTTGACCAAATCTGTATAAGCGGAGATATAGTAAACAATTTGGGGCAGCAGCCGACCCCAGTTGATGGAGTTGGCGGAAGATAAAAAGTACCCTTGTGCCGCCAGATTCTCCCGGAGTGCCTCATCTGAAAAAATCTGCTTCACACCGGTTTGGGCATCGTCAAAATTCCCTTCAACGGCACAAACGCCCACGTTTTTGCCCCTCTGGGTTACCATTTGCAGCTCTTGAATGGCGGAAACACCGTTTCTGGGATAAAAGACCAAGATCTTGGTCCGGTTAACATCCCGAAACCCTTCCAGCGCGGCCTTCCCCGTGTCCCCGGACGTGGCCACCAAAATGCAAACGTCCTTTCGCTCTCTATTTTTGGTCAAAGACGCCGTAAGTAAATGGGGCAATATTTGCAGCGCCATATCTTTAAACGCGCAGGTCGGCCCGTGCCAAAGCTCCAAGCAGGACACCCCGTCCCCCAAAAAGCGCAGGGGCGCCACCTCTTTGCAGTCGAACCGCTCCGGCCCGTAGGCGGCATTTGTAAACCGCGCCAGCTCTGCTACCGTAAACCCTTCCAAAAACAGATTCATGATATAGACAGCCCTCTGCTGATATGACATGTCCTGCAGCGCGTTTACCGCGCCGTCCGGCAGGCGGGGCAACACTTCCGGGATCAAAAGGCCGCCGTCCGGCGCAAGCCCTTGAACAATGGCCTCTGCCGCCGTGCAGCTTCGCGTGTCGTCTCGCGTGCTGATATAATGCATACTGTTCACAACCTTCATGTTTCAGTTTCCACGCATATGGATCCCGGTTTCTCTTTCACCCATGGCAGTAGAGCAAACCGGGCTTCAATCCGCTTCTCCCATCCGGCCTATGGCCGGCGGATGCCGATAGTGTTATTATGGCAGGTAATTCCCGTTCGGTCAAGCATTGAATTGGGATTCTCCCCTTCTCGTTTTTGTGTCCTTAGAAGGCGTCCTCCCAATGGGATATTTGAAGATTGCGGGTCTTTTCACCAAACGGCGCATACACTTCAATCACGTCAAACCGGGGCTGAAGCTCCGTTTGGCACGCCTGACAGTATGCCGAAGCAGCCATCCGCAATTTTTCCTGCTTCCGAAGCGTCACTGCCTCCGCCGCCCGCATAAACGAGTCGTTTTTTCGCAGCTTCACTTCTATAAACGCCAAAATTTCATCTTTTTGGGCGATCAAATCAATCTCTCCCTGTCGGATTTTGTACTGGCGTACCACAATCTGGTAGCCCTTTCGGATCAAATACCGCGCCGCCACTTCCTCGCCCCAGTTGCCCAGCGCCCGCCCCTTCACAGGTTTTTTAAAAAGCTGAGCCGATGAATGGGGCATGGCCCAAGCTCCCGCAGCTTTTCATAATGCAGCTTTGTTCCGTATCCTTTGTGTTTGGCAAACAGATAGCCCGGATACAGCCCGTCCATTTCCTTCATGTACCGATCCCGGCTGACTTTCGCCAAAATGGAAGCCGCGGCGATGGAGGCACTTTCTCCGTCTCCGTGGACGATTGTGCGGTTGGGGCATAAAATCCCCATGGAGCGGTTCCCATCGATCAGCGCAAATTGGGGCCGAACAGACAGCCCCTCGATGGCTCGGTGTATGGCAAGCATCCGGGCATTTAAAATATTGATGGTCTCAATTTCTTCCACGTCTGCCCAAGCCACAGAAAAGGAAACGGCCGTTTCACAAATGATGTCAAACAATTGTTCCCGCTTTTTTTCAGAGAGTTTTTTCGAGTCGTCCAGCCCGGCGATTTCCGCATGAGGCGGCAAAATCACCGCCGCGCCAAACACGGCGCCGGCCAAGGGGCCGGCACCGGCTTCGTCCGCGCCGCAGACGACGGTTTTCCCCTCCGCAAAGCATAGGGTCTCATGCTTCCACAGGTTCTTCTCTTGTCCTGTCATCCGGCCCGTCTCCTTCCTCCGGCGGCTTTTCCAAGGTGATCTGCCCCAGCTTTCCGCCGCGAAACTCATCCAGAAAAACGTTTGCCATTCGTTCCAGATCCACTTCGCCGCCGGAAACGAGAAACCCTCGCTTTCTTGCCGCCTGCTCCAGCAGCGCATGACCGGGCGCGGCAGGGTCTGGATGAAATTGATACCGCGCCTCCAGCGCGGGGGCATATTCCTTTGCCAGAAGCTCAATCAAAGAACAAGCCAACATCTCCACATCTGTCACCTCGTCCCGCACGGCGCCGGTGAACGCCAGATGCAGACCCACTTTCTCGTCCTCAAACTTCGGCCACAAAATGCCCGGCGTGTCCATCAGCTCCAGCCCGCCGCCCAGGTTGACCCATTGCCTGCCTCTTGTAACGCCGGGTCGGTTTTCCGCCTTGGCGGATTTTCGCCCCGCCACTTGATTGATGAAGGTGGATTTTCCTACATTTGGCACCCCCGCTATCATGGCGCGGATGGGCCGCCCCACCTGACCTTTGGCGGCAAACGCCTTTATTTTTTCTTTCATCATTTCCCGCACAGCACCGGGAAATGATTTTACCCCCGCGCCGGACTTGCTGTCCACCGCCAAGGCGAAAACCCCTGTTTTTTTGTAGTACGCGCTCCAGGCTCGGTTCATAGCCGGGTCCGCCTGCCCGGCACGGTTCATAATCACCATCCGCGGTTTCCCGCTTGCGATTTCGTCCAAATCCGGATTGCGGCTGGAAACAGGGATGCGCGCGTCTATAATTTCACACAGGAGATCCACATGCTTAAGCTGCTCCTGCATCATACGGCGGGTTTTTGTCATATGCCCCGGATACCATTGTATTGTCATGTTTTCCTCCGTGAAGATATCTGGTTTTATAAGAAAAAAAGAGGGGAATCCCCTCTTTTTCCGTTCTTTTAAATGCGTTCTTTGACCTTGGCCTTTTTGCCCACCCGGTCTCTCAGATAGTACAGCTTGGCACGTCTGACCTTACCTCTGCGGATCGTTTCAATTTTCTCGATGGTCGGAGAATGCAGGGGGAAGATTTTCTCCACACCGACACCATAGGAAACCCGGCGGACCGTAATGGTCTGGTGAATGCCTCCATGCTTTTTGGCAATGACGGTGCCTTCAAACACCTGAATCCGTTCCCGGGCGCCTTCCTTTATCCTTACGTGCACACGAACGGTGTCGCCCACGTTGGCAACCGGCGGCTCAGCTTTCATCTGGGACTCTGTCAAAACGCGAATGAGATCCATTGTTTTTCCTCCTCAATACCGGGCGTTCGTGCCGCGTTGCCCATTTCGATTCAAATGGCGTAGCAGAGGACCGCCCTATTCATAGACCGTGATATGGTATCACATTTTAAAATGTTTTGCAAGCATTTCTCTTCTTTTTGGAGATTTTTATATGTTTTTTCATCAAATGATCCAAAACTTTTCTGCCGGCATGGGGTTTCGCCGCATCGGGCGGGGTCTTGCATGGTTCCCCCCGTATGCACCATTTCGTTATTTTGAGAACATGATTTTCTCATTGCTGAACATTCTGGCAAGAATCAGCGCGCCAATGACGCCGTATGCCAGGTTGGAACCTACCGTAACCATAATGTTGATAGAGACCGCCGAAAAGGACAAAATACCCACCATGCTCTGCACGCTGTTGTACACCGGAATAAGGTAATAATACCATGTGTTCGCCGCGCCGCCGCCAAACATGCCGGTAATGCCCACCACAAGCACCACAATCATCAGGGGCATGACCAGAGTCTGCGCCTCTTTGATGGTTTTTGCCATTGCCGACAGCAGGGAAATGAAAGTCACAAACAAGATAACCGTCGCCAAAATCACAACGCCCAGCATGACATAGTCCGATGCGGTATAGTATTCCACTGAAATGGCGTCAGAGGACGCGCCCATCAACGCCGGCAAAGATAAGATGGTCCCGATGGTGCTGGACAAGCCGGAAAGCAGCGCAACAATCGCCAAAGCAAAGATTTTGCCCAGGGCAATCTCCTCCCGCCGTACCGGCGTGACCAGCAAGGTCGCAATGGTGCCTCGCTCTTTTTCCCCCGCGATGGATTCGGTGGCCACAGCCATGCAGCCGCTGAACAGGAAAATGAGCAAAAGCATGGGCAGCATAGAGGAGAAAATAGACCCTGCAATGTCCTGCTCCGTTGCCATATCGTACACTTGATCTCCGGCATTCACGTCAAGCTTATTGGCCATGGTCGATTCATATTGATTCAGAAGTTCCAGCGCCACCCGGTAAGCCGTTTCCGAGTTGGAAGATGTGGAATTATAGTAAATGGCGATGTTCGGCGCAGGCGCTCCGGATGAAGGATCATATTCGGCAATTTTTTGGATAAATTCCTCCGGAAACACCACGCAAAGATCCAGTGTTTCGTCCGTCAGTTCCGTTTGATACTGTTCCAATGCACCCATTTCGCCCTTTTGGAGCGAAAACATCGTTTCGTACAATACATTGTTTAAGGTGTCCGGCGCATTCACTGCCACAACACTGGCCTGATAGCCGTCTTCCACTGAATATTGGGTTACCAAAGCGCTGCCGATCAGCTGATACATCACATAAATCATGATGCCCGGCAGAAGGATGGTGGTCAGAACCATCCTCCTGTCCCCGAAGAAGCGGGCCAGTTCTTTTTTGAAGATCGTTGTCACACCGCTTTTCATCCTTCATCCCCCACTGTTTCCGCGTAAATATCAAAAAATACATCTTCCAAGGGCCGTCCTTGCCGGATGGCATCCAAAGAATCGCATGCCACCATTTCCCCTTCAATGATAATCCCCACCCGGTCGCATATTTTCTCTATCAGGCTGAAAATATGGGTCGAAACCACAACTGTTTTTCCACGGTTTTTCAAATCAATTAAAAAATCCGTCACAATTTTTGCCGTCAGCACGTCCAGTCCGTTGGTCGGCTCATCGAAAATGATCACGTCGGGGTCATGTGCCAAAGACACCGCCAAAGAGACCTTTTGCTTCATGCCTGTGGACAAATTGGCCACCTTGACCTCCGCAAAGGACGTGATGCCAAATTGCCCAAACAGCTCTTGTTTTCGCCTTTCTTTGGTCTGAACGTCTACTTTATGCAGCGCAGAAAAGAAATCGAACAAATAATTGGGCGTAAAAAACTCTTCCAGCTTCAGTTCGCTGGTTAAAAACCCGATTTTCCCCCGAACCTCGCCAGCGTGTCTCACCACGCTGACCCCTCGCAGGAGCGCATCTCCCCCGTCCGGCTTCATCAATGTGGATAAGATCCGCAAGGTGGTGGTTTTGCCGGCGCCGTTTGGCCCCAAAAGGCCAAAAATCTCTCCTTCATAAACGGAAAACGTCAGCCCGCTTATGGCAACCTTCACTTTTTCCTTGCTTTTTTCCAGCCTCTGCTGCTTGGGTGACAGCTTAAATCGCTTGGTCAGGTTCCTCACTTGGATCACTTCCGTCACGGTTTGACCTCCTCTTTGTTTTCAGCGAAATGACAGCATCCCGTTTGGCTGCCTGTCCGAGCAAGCAGGATGCAGGGGGCAAATTCTATTTTAAGCGCAGGGCAGAAGGCCCCTTCAGCGAAACAGCTGCAGTTCGCAGTCGTAGACCTCTTCTCTATGAAAGCGCACAAAATCCGGCACAAACGCGCCCGCGTACCGCTCCATCGCTTTGATGAAATAGCGGGGGTTCAGCCCCGGCTCCTGGGCCCGCAATACGGCAGAGAGCAGCAGACCCTCTTCCCCCATCTCCAAATGGGACAGCCGGATCAAAGGCGCAATATTGGTCTCCACTTCCTGTTTCCCCCGGCCTGCCTTTTTCCCCTTTTTCGGCACCAGAATCTCTTCCTGCCCCAGAAGATCCTCTATCGCCGCCGCTGCCCCTTCCGGGACACCGGAATCATATAAAAACGTCATACGATATTTGATATATTCCAGCTCCCGAAACGGCCTGTCCGCCTCATAGCACGCCTGCACCCGCACACCGTCAGGCAAAGCGGCATTCAGAAGCCCCGGAATCTCTTCTAGAGGCGTTTGATCCGTACATTCAAAATCCAGGCGTTCACATACGCTGGAAAACCCCACGGACATGGGCAGCGCAATGGAGATAAAGGCATGGGGGTTGAACCCCTCCGTGTGTCTGATGGAAATCTCCGCCCGCTGAAATCCCCGCTGGAAGGTGCGCATCAAGTCCAAATGGGAGATATAAACGGCCGTTCCCGTTTTTTCAAATCGCAGCCTATGCTTCGGCATCGCAAATCCCCCCCGTCAGCTTGTCCGCACCGCAGCCGGTGCATTGCACCCGGCAGTCCGGGGTAATGCGGGATTGATACGCCGCCTCCCGCTCTCTCACAAAATGCTCCGGACGCACACCCACAGAAAGCATGGACCAGGGCAGGCATTCATCCAGCGTCCGTTCCCGATTGGCGTAAAACGCGGGGTCCAGCCCGCACGCCGCCATGGCATCCAAATAGTGGTTTAAGTTGAAATATTCGCTCCACGCGTCCATCTTGGCGCCGTTTTTCCACGCCAGCTCCAACGCGTCCGCCAGCCGGCGATCTCCTCGGGCAAAAACGGCCTCCAAAAAGCTGGTGTCCGGGTCATGCCAGTTGTAGGTAATGGCCCGTTCTTTCAAATGATCCCTGATCAGGTTGACCTTACGCTGAAATTCTTCCCTTGTGTCCTGTGCTTCCCACTGAAAAGCCGTGTGTGGTTTTGGTACAAAGCAGGACGTGGATACGGTAATGCGCACCCCGCGGCTTTTGTTGGACGCCGTCTTTTTCCAGGTCCAAAGCACCTTTTGGGCAAGCTCCGCAATGCCGATCACGTCCTCGTCTGTCTCCGTTGGCAGCCCCAGCATAAAATACAGCTTGACGGCATTCCATCCGCCCCCAAAGGCCGTGGCGCAGGAATGCAGCAGATCCTCTTCTGTTACATTTTTGTTGATGGCGTCCCGCAGCCGCTGGGTCCCCGCCTCCGGGGCAAAGGTCAGCCCGCTCTTGCGCACGCGCTGCACCCGCTCCATCAGCTCGATGGAGAAATTGTCCGCCCGGAGAGAAGGCAGGCTGAGGCTGATCTTCCGGGGCTCGCAAAACGCCAGCAGCCCGTCGCACAGCTCGTTGAGCGGGCGATAGTCGCTGGTGCTCAGAGAAGAAAGGGTCATCTCCTGATAGCCGGAGGCAAGGCACGCCTCCATTCCCTGCTGCTGCAAAAGCGCCGGGCTGCGGCTGCGCACCGGCCGATAGGCATAGCCGGCCTGGCAAAACCGACAGCCCCGGATGCAGCCCCGGAACACCTCCAGCATCACCCGGTCGTGTACAATTTCTGTGGAAGGCACAATGGTCTTTGCGGGATAATAGGAACGGTTCATGTCAGCCACGATCCGTTTCGTGACAAGAGAAGGCGCCCCTTTTTGAGGCACAATTTCTTTCACTCTGCCGTCCGCGTGGTACGACACGTCATACAGAGACGGCACGTAAATGCCGGGAATCTGCGCCGCGGCTTCCAAAAGGCTTTGGCGGCTCCACTCTTCTCGTTTGGCCCTGCGGACAAGCGCCACCACCTCCGGCAAGACTTCCTCCCCTTCTCCCAATGAAAATAAATCAATAAACGGCGCCAGCGGCTCCGGATTGTACGCGCAGGTTCCCCCCGCGATCACCAAAGGGTCTTTCTCCGTCCGCTGGGCGCTGCGCAGGGGGACATGCCCCAAATCCATCACATTGAGTACGTTGGAATATGCCATTTCGTACCCCAAGGAAAACCCCAGAATGTCAAACATGCCAATGGGGTCTCCGCTCTCCAGCCCATAAAGGGGAATGCCTTCCCGGCGCAGCTCCCCTTCCATATCGCCCCAAGGAGCGAACACCCGCTCGCACCAAACGCCGTCCATTTGATTGAGCACGCCGTACAAAATACGCAGACCCAAATTGGACATGCCGATTTCATATACATCCGGAAAGCAGAATGCAAAGCGAATGTCTACATTCTCTTTTTCCTTGATCTCTTGGTTGTATTCCCCGCCGGTATAGCGAGCCGGTTTTTCCACCCGCTGTAAGATTCGTTCTAATTTCCAGTTCATTGCCCTCTCCCATCCAAATGGCCCTATTTCAAGCGAGATATACCATATCTCGTTATGATGCTATTTTATATCGAAACCCTCCGATTGACAACCCCCTTTCGCCAATCGAACGGTTTCAACAGCAGCCAAAGGCCCGTCGTAAGCAGCGTAAACCCGCCGCCATGCCCCAATGCGTAAAAGCCCAGCACCGTCATCACCACGGCGGTCAGCAGCGTGGTGATCCGCAGGACAAGCCCGGCACACGTAGGAGAGACCAGCCAAGAGAGGATGACAGAGAGGGCCCTGCCCCCGTCCAGCGGCTCCGCCGGCAGCAGGTTCCAAGCCATGAGCCCCAAATTAAGACCGGAAAACAGATAAAAAACAGGCGCTGTCACCCACCGCCCCAAAAGCGCCGCCGTAAGCGCCAAAAACAAGTTGGCCAGGGGGCCGGCCAGCGCCGCCGCCAATTCTCCCGGATACGATAGCGCATCGGGATGACGCAGCTCCATCGCCACGCCGGAAATGGTGAGCCGAACCTCCGACACACCGCCTCCGGCCAAACGCAAAGCGGCCCAATGGGCCGCTTCGTGTACGATACATCCGGGCAAAAGCCAGGATAAAATGCCCTGTCTGTCAAAATAGAGCAGCACCGCCAACGACACCAGAAACCCCGGGCTGATGTAAAAACGGATGCGTTGTTTTTTTTTCATCATTCCCTTCCCCTTTGCCATCAGGTCGTGTCGACATAATAATGCGGATTCAGAAAGATGCCGTCTTTCTTGATTTCCAGGTGCAAATGAGGGCCTGTTACATGGCCCGTGGCGCCCACCAGGGCAATGACTTCTCCTTTCTTCACGGTCTGCCCCTTTTTCACCAGCAGTTTGCTGCAATGAGCGTAAAAGGATGTGACGTTATCTGCGTGCTTCAATCTGACATAATTGCCATATGCGTCACTCTCTCCGACATAATCCACTGTTCCGTCTGCAAACGCTTTTATTTCCGTGCCTGTTTTTGCCGCAATGTCCAGCCCATAATGAAATTTATTCCCGCCATCAACGGGATGTTCCCGATATCCGAACTCAGAAGACGCTTTTCCGGTGACGGGTGTCATATAGGAAAAGGCAAGGGCGACCTTTTCCATGCTGGTTTTCTCCGGAAGGGTCTCTCCTGTTCCGCTCACCTCCGCGATGCCTTTTGGAGATGTGTTTTTGGTCGGGGTGGGTGTCTGGGTTGGAGTTGGGGTTGGCGTTGGAGAAGGAGAGGGACTCGGCGAGGGGGAGGGACTGGGTGCCGGGGTTCCCGCTCCTCCACTTGTCCCTTTCGTGCCGGTCAGCGCCGCTCGATACTGGGCAAAGGCCTCCACGTCCCGCTTGCGCTCCGGCAGTCCCTGCCCGCCGCCGAACATCAGCAATGACTCCGACTTTGCCAAGCCGCTTAGTACAACCGGCTCCGGTTTGATCTGGTCCGGATGGAAAACAGCCAAGTATATTTGATTGAGGGCCTCTGTGACCGGCTTCCCATCTGAAATGGATTCTCCCAACGCGGAAAACGCAGCCTTGAAATCGATATTTTGTCCCAATGCCCCGGAAATGGCTTTTCCAATGGCGCTGCTATCCCAAGGCATCCATGTTTTCCCTAAAAACACCACAGCAAAAAGAAGAATACAGCTAAAAAGCTGTAACAGTCTTCGCTTTTCTCGTTGTCCCAGCCCGCTGTTCCGCCGTGACCGCGAATGATTGGCACCACTTTCTCTTCGCCTTGCCCTTTGCTCATATGGCTCCATGGCGCGCACTTCCTTTCCTGCCTTCAGTTTGTCCATTTATATGTGGCCGGCGGAAAAAGTATGCGCCCAGCGCCTTTTTTATTTTCCGATTTCCTTGTGGGAAACCCTTGACAAAACCTGATTTGATTCTTATAATGGGCAAGTACGCATCTTCGGGGTGTGGCGAAGTTTGGTATCGCGCTTGGTTCGGGACCAAGAGGCCTCGGGTTCGAATCCCGACACTCCGACCAAATATTCAATTTTGCAAAAGGAGAGTTTCCCATGGCTGACTACAAAGCGATGTACTACCACTTATCGGGACGGATGGCAACAGCGATTGAAGCACTTGAAGCAACCACCGGCGCGCTTGTAGTCATTACCGAAAAACTCAAGCTGGCGCAGCAGACGACAGAAGAAATGTTTCTGAACAGTATCGACGAGGACACGGAAAACAACCCGGAAAAAACCAATTAGATCTTTTTTGCGGCGCAACTTCATAAGCTGGGGAGTCATTGAAACCATGTGATTTCAATGACTCCCCAGCTTTTTGATGGGTGTGTTTGGGTCTTTTCTGAAACGGAGCAAACAGGCGGGACGTTTGAATGCGAAGGAAGCAGATATATACAAAAACCCGGCATCTGGCAGCCCTGATTGAGGCTGCCGGATGCCGGGTTTTCCATGAAAATGTTATCTTGAAAACAGCGCGTTATAGTGCCGAACGCTGGCTTCGCGGCCCTCTTCCGTCAGCTTTGCCAAACCGCAGGAGAGCCTCACGCAGCCTTCCTGTTCCAGCAGACGAAGGATCTTCCCGGTGTATGCGTGATCCCAACGCAGCTCACCCGGGATGGTGTCCACGCCGCACTCCGCGGCCTCCGTCTCGCTGCCCGCATGGTTATATAAATGAAACAGCAAAATCAGCTTGGCAAACGCAAGCTTCTGATTTCTCCGTCTGATCAGCGAACGAATCAGCCCTCTATGGGGCGCGAAGATAAACACCAGCAAAAAGACAACGCCTGTGACCACCGCCATGCTGCCCGCTATGGACACATCCAGCAGCGAAGCGGCCTGATATCCTAAAATTCCATTTATGGCGCCGATGCCGCCGCTGAGCAGCAGCATGCGCTTGAGGTCGTCTGTCAGCAGGTAAGCGGTCACGGGAGGCCCGATCATAAACGCCACCACCAGCACAGAGCCAACCGCCTGAAACGCCCCCACTGTCGTCAGAGACACCAACGTCATCAATCCGTAATGTACCAGCGCCGGGGAAACCCCCAGCACAGCCGCCAGCATGGGGTCAAACGTCGCTATCTTGAGTTCCTTGAAAAACACGACAATGGCCGCCAGGTTCACCAGCAGCAGCGCCCCTGTTGTATAAATCGCCTTTGCGCCGATGTCCACTCCTCCGATGATCATCCGGTCAAAGGGCGCGAAGGCCAGCTCTCCCAAAAGCACCGAGTCGGTATCCAGATGCACGGCTCCGGCGTAGCGGGTGATCAAGATGATGGCGACGGAAAAGAGCAGAGGAAACACTACGCCGATGGCGGCATCCTCCGCCAGCAGACGGGTGCGGCTGAGCAGCTCCGTCAGCCAGACAGTCAGCACCCCCATCAGCGCCGCCCCCCACGATCAAAAGGGGCGAGGAAAGGTCATGGGTGCCGAAAAACGCCAGTACAATGCCCAGGAGAATGGTATGAGTGATGGAGTCCGACATCATGGACATTTTTCGAAGCACCAAAAACGTTCCGGGAAGGGCGCAGGCCACCGCCACAATGACAGAGATCATTTGAATTTCAATTTGCGGGGACATCTGTCTCGTCTCCTTCCAGCTTATATAACATCCTGTTTTTTCGGTGCTGATAGATCCGGTGCAAGATGCCCCGCCCCGGCGCAAACAGAACACTGATGATCACAATTGCGCTGGCGCAGACAACAATGGCAGGCCCCGTGGGCAGCTTTGGCACAAGAGAGCTGGCCGCTGTACCCGCGGCGCCGGACAGAGCGCCAAACAGAGCCGAGAGCGTGACCATCACCCACAGCCGATTGGTCCACTGGCGGGCCGCAACGGCGGGGGTAATCAGCATGGCGCTCATCAGGATCACGCCTACCGTCTGCAACCCGATGATGATGGCCAGCACGATCATAAAAGACAGCAACAAATTCAGCCGTTTGGGCGAAAAGCCCAGGCTCTGGGCAAAGTCCGCATCGAACGTAAACAGCTTGAATTCCTTCCAAAACAGCAGAACCAGCGCCAGCAGAACCAGGCCGCAAACCACCATTAAAACAATGTCCCGCTGCAAAAGCGTGGATGCCTGCCCGAAGATAAACCGTTTTAACCCTGCCTGGTTCGAGTTCGGGATTTTCTGCACATAAGTAAGCAGCACCAGCCCCAGCCCGAAAAACACGGACATGACCAGTGCCAGCGCACTGTCAAACTTCACCCTTGTATGCCGCACGATGCTGACCATGAAAAGCGTCGCCAACAGCCCCGAAACAAGCGCGCCCAAAAGCAGAATTTCTGTGTTTTTGCTACCCAGCAGCAGAAAAGCCAGCACCACCCCGGGCAAGGCGGAATGGGACACCCCGTCCCCCAGCAGGCTTTGCTTGCGCAGCACCGCAAAGCTGCCAAGCACTCCGCTGATCAGCCCCAAAAGCGCCGATCCAAGCGCCACCGTTTGAAAGGTGTAGTCTGAAAACAAGGCGATCACACGTTGCATATCATACCACGCTCCTTAAAAGGGCGCTGGAGCTGTGATACGTTTTTTTTAGATTTTCCTCGTGGAACACATCCTCCACAGGCCCGCTTGCCACTACACGCAGATTGATCAGCGTCACCCAGTCAAAATAGTCCGGTACCGTTTGCAGGTCATGGTGAACCACCACCACGGTTTTCCCTTGCTTCTTCAAATCTTTGAGCAGCGCGACAATGGCCCTCTCTGTCTGGGTATCCACGCCCTTAAACGGTTCATCCATGAAATAGACCTCCGCCTCCTGGGCCAGCGCCCGAGCCAGGAACACCCGCTGCTGCTGTCCGCCGGAAAGCTGGCTGATCTGCCTGGAGGCATACGCCTGCATGCCGACTTTCTGAAGGGTTTGCTTGGCCAGCTCCGCATCTGCCTTGCCCGGGCGGCGTATCCAGCCGAGCTTGCCATAGCAGCCCATGAGAACCACATCCTGCACCGTGGCAGGAAAATCCCAATCCACGCTGCCGCTCTGGGGCACGTAGCCAATGCGATGTTTTAGCCCGCGGAGATCTCCGCTGCCGTCCAGAAAACGAACGGCGCCTGTCACGGGCTTTAAAAGCCCCAGCATGGCTTTGATCAGCGTGGTTTTTCCCGCTCCGTTGGGCCCCACCACCGCCATTAGCTGACCCTTTGGTATTTTCAAATCAATATCCCAAAGAACGGGCTTGGCATCATACGCAACGGTGAGGTCCTCCACCTCCACCGCATAGATCCCTCTATGTTTCATTTCCCTTCCTCCCGTCACTTTAACGCATCCACAATGGTGTCAATATTGGCCTTCACGGTCAAAATATAGGTGTCCGCTCCCGACTGGGCGTCACCCAAAGAGTCGGAATACAGCTCTCCCCCGATGGCAACCTCAAAGCCTTTTGCTTTTACCGCCGCCTGAAGGGCCTCTATGGTTTTTGGGGGCACTGAAGATTCCACAAAAACGGCTTTTACCTGCCGTGCCACGATGAAATCGGCCAAAGCGCTGACATCGGCCGTGCCTGCCTCCGCGTCGGTACTGATCCCCTGCAGACCCCGCACCTCAAAACCATAGGCTTTTCCAAAGTATTGAAACGCGTCGTGGGCCGTGATCAATACCCGCTGTTTTGCGGAAAGCTCCGCCGCGCGGCTTCGAATGTATGTATCCGCTTCATCCAATTCGTTCAGATAGACAGCTAAATTGGCTTCATACGTCTCTTTCCCTTGAGGATCCGCCTGGGACAGCCCCTTGGCAACGGTTTGTGCCGCCGCTTTCCACAGGGAAACATCGAACCAAATATGGGGATCACAGAAGGCGCTATCGCTCTCCCAGGCCAGAAGTTTCGAGGGATCCTGCCCGTCTTCTATGCAAATCGCCACCGACCCCTGCCGGGACAGATTTTCAAATATTTCTCCCATTTTCCCTTCCAGGTGCAGCCCGTTGTAAACCACAACGTCTGCCTTCTGCATCAGGGAAACGTCCCCCGCGCTGGCCTGGTATAGATGGGGGTCAATGCCCGGACCCATCAAGCCGTTGACCGCAACCCGCCCGCCGCCGATTTCCTTTGCTAAATCAGCCAGCATTGTAGTGGTGGCAACGACATGCAATGCATCCTTTTTCACATCGTCTGTCTTTCCCCCGGGGTGCGAACAGCCCGCGAGCAAGACGAATACGCTCAAAATCAAGCCAAGAAATCCGTTCAGCCTACGATTCATGAAATGCCTCCTGTCCTATGTTGCGTGGTATGTTCCCTCCGGCTGGTCCACATAAGTTTGGCAGGCAGAAGCGCAAAGCAACACCCGCCGGGAGCAAATACAGTCTCTGCACGGGAGCGCTGTCAATTTGTCCATCCGGTCGGGGACTTTCGCTTCCTCGGAGGTCAATCCGCCGGATAATGCAAAAAATAAACCAGCCGTTCCGGCAGTCGTTCGGGCTTTTGGCTCCTCTTTCCCATGACTACTTTATGAGGGCACGATATAGAATGTTACAACCAGATCTCCCTCGCTTCCTCCCCCCCGCTCCATTCGCAAAAAGAGCCGTGAAGGCCAGAATTTCTGGCCTTCACGGCTCTTTTGTGCTAGACAATCATGCTGCCGCGATGCAAACTCCGCCTATCCGTTCGCGGAGAATCAAAACAGGAGCGGACAACTGTCCGCTCCTGTGTGCGTAAAAATGCATTTTAAAATCAAGATTCAGCTTACCAGGGGAACGCTTTGTAGGCCAAAGCGCCCAAGGTCGCGCCGATCAGAGAACCAACCACGGGTACCCAGGAATATGCCCAGTCGGAACCGCCCTTCCCCTTAATGGGCAGGATTGCGTGGGCAATTCTCGGAGACAAGTCTCTGCACGGGTTCAGGCCGTAAGCCGTAATACCGCCGAAAGACATACCGATACTGGTCAGCAGGAAGAACACCAGAACGTAGTTCACGCCATATCCCATGCCAGTATGGCCAAAGCCCAGAACGATGAATACCAGTGCGAAAGTAATCAGAACTTCTTCGATCACGTTGACAGAATAGTGGCGGACAGCAGGTGCTGTGCAGAAACAAGCCTTGATGGTGCCGGGGTCATCCGTTCCGTCAAATTGATCCAGGAAGCAGATCCACATAAAGATGGCACCAACGAAACCGCCCAGCATCTGAGCTGCGCAATATCCCAAGGCAACGTCCCACGCCATTTGGCCGGTAAAGGCCAAGCCGAGGCTCAAAGAAGGGTTCAAATGCGCGCCGGAAATACTTGCAAACAGACATACAGGAAGCGCCAGTGCAAGACCCCAGCCAATGGTGATGAATACAGGGCCTCCGCCCTTAAAAGCCGACTTGTTGAGTAAGGTGTTCGCAACAACGCCGTCGCCCAGGAATACTAAAAAAGCCGCACCCAAAAATTCTGCGAGATATACGTTGCTAATCACGGTGAAGCACCTCAACTTTCTAAATTATTTCGGCCACCCAGCCGATCGGAAGCACAATGTTCACAGGTTACGCACAATCGGCAACAGTTCTTTCATTGTTTCCGCCCGCGTACAGACACAGCTTTGGTGCCGCACACAACAGAGCCGTTCTTTGTCCTTTCAAAGAATGGCCGTGGAAAGAACTTAACCATCGTTTTCCGCCGACTTTTGAGTATTTCCGTTCCAAAAAGTCCCCTTTACTCAGGCCCGGGGCAAAACGTTTCTTTAGAACACTACCTCGACGGGCGCGCGTTCACAAGCGTTTGAAACAGAAATACGGATGAGAGATCCACCCCAGTTCCGCGTTGCGCGGCACCAGCGGCAAAGATGGACTTTCTCTGACGCAGTTCAATTGCTTTGCAGAAATACATTACAACACATCGCAATTCACTTTGCTTTCGTCCTACGGAGGTGAGAATTGTCCTGCTTTTTGCCTTGGCGGCACGCTTCATATGAAGCCAGCCGCCAAATCTTCAAAGTCCTTTGAAAAGCAAAAGGTTGGATTTTCTTCCCTCACAATCCAAAAGCAGAACGTCAAGGGCGTTGGAGTGATTGGACACACAGGTTTTGCACCATGTTTTCATACCGTGCCAATGATCACTGGCGGTTCGTATTCCCCCGTTTTACAATACTTATGTATGAAGCAACGATCTTGCGCTGGAAAAACAGGCGGCAACTACAAACCCAATTTCCTCCCTGCAAACCTCTGTGTCGTTGGCCCTCAGAGAGTTGTTCGTGAAGGTCTTCTGCATTGCCGTGTGATTTGGGCGGTAAACGAAGCGTCATTTCATCGAACCATGCGCCAAGCAGTTGTACATTCGAGCATGCTTCCCTGCTCCTATTTGGCTGATCAGAAAAGACACCCTCTCCATACACCTTCTTCGCATCTTCCTTCGTTCACACGGGCCAGATCTTTCCACAGCGCTTTCCTGTTCCACTGGAAAAAGAAACCGCTGTGTTACGCCGCAAATTCCCCCCTCTCCATTGAAAAACCGCTTCTCAGACCAGTAATGTTTCGCTAAATCTCCAACGCCATTTTTTCTCTTTACCGTTCGTCTGCGTTTTTTCTTCTATTCTCGGTTGAGCCATGCCGCATGGTCAACTGTCCCTGTCATTATACAGTATTCTATTTCATTTGTAATTAGACAAATGTCAATTTATGTCCAAAAATACAAACTTTTTCTATACTTATGTTCTGTTTCGCCTCCTTTTTCCCACAGTTTGCATAAACAGCGCTCCTTTTCTTTTTTGTTTAAACCGGGAAACAGCTTTCTTTTGGAAGCGCCTTCCTTCTCCTTTTTCTGTAAGTCACACGTTTTTTTGACCATCCTCTTCCATTTTGCATACACTATGGCAGAAACAAAATCATTCCGCTTCCGGCTGGAGCCGTTCCAAATCGTATCCGGTCAAACAACACGATTTTCATCCCCGATGATAGATATGGAGGAAACGATATGAAACCTGCCTCGGCGCATTTTTTCCTTGGCGCAAACACACCCAATGGATTTTATTCCATCTATGACCAACTCATGACAAAAGATTTCGAACGCAGACTCATCATTTTAAAAGGGGGCCCCGGCTGCGGCAAATCTTCTTTCATGCGGCATGTGGCCAACGCGCTTGACGAACCAACGGAATACATACATTGCTCTGGTGACCCCGATTCGCTGGACGCCGTCATTTTCCCTCGTCTGCACACCGCCATTGCAGACGGCACGGCACCCCATGTCATCGAACCTCGATACCCCGGTGTGCTGGATGCCTACATCAACCTTGGTACATGTTACGACCGGGACGTCCTTTCTCCGCTGACGCATGAGATCTGTTCTGCAACGGATCGGTGCGGCGCCCAGTATCAACGGGCTTACCGCATTCTGTCCGCCGCGCAGCATATGGCCGACCCCATCCCTCTTTCCGCTTTGTCCTCATCCGCCGTTTCCAGAATGAAAAAGCGCGTCCGCGCCATCGCGGCCCGAGAACTGAAAAAAAAGCCAGACGCAGCCGCGCCGGGCGCTGTGATCAAACGTCTTTTGGGCGGACTCACTTATCAAGGGTTGGTCTGCCGGTTTGATACGGTAGATGCCCTCTGCAGCCGGGTTTATACCTGCATCGACCCCTATGGCCTGGCACATGCATCCCTTCGTTTTTTCCAGGAAACGGCCCTGGACGCGGGATACGACGTGATTTCCTGCCCCGCCCCTATGGAGCCGGAGCATATCGAACATGTGCTGGTGCCCGAACTGTCCCTGGCGTTTATCACTTCCACGGATAGCATGCCCTATGAAGGGAAACCCATTCGCAAGCTTCGTTTTGACCAGCTCTTGGAATCGGAATGGGTCAAAAGCAACCGTACCCGGCTCCGCTTTCACAAGAAAATGACCCGTATGCTCACGGCAGATGCCGTTGCCGCATTCGCGGAAGCCAAGCAGATTCACGACGAACTGGAAAAGTTATATAACCCCGCTGTTTCTTTTGAAGCGGTGTATCAGACTGCAGATCAATTGGCAGAACAATTAAAACAAAAATAATGCCATCGAAAATGTAACAAAAAAAGCGGCAAAAGAACCGCTTTTTTTGTTTTTATGAAAAAGAGGAACCATTTTCCTTGTGCCATTTCTGATCCTATGGTACACTAGCAATCGAGGAAAAGAAGAGCTAGAAAAACGGGGAATGCCTTGGAAAGGAAGCTAAGATGAATAATCTGTTACATCTGAAATACGCGGTGGAAGTAGAAAAAACAGGATCTATTTCAAAGGCGGCAGAAAATTTGTATATGGGGCAGCCGCAAATCAGTAAAGCCATTCGAGAAATTGAATCTTCTCTTGGAATCTCCATCTTTAACCGTACCTCAAAAGGAGTGATTCCTACCAAAAAGGGAGCAGAGTTTTTAAGCTATGCCCGAAATATTTTATCTCAGGTCAAAGAAATGGAGTCTCTTTATCAGCCTGCCGACCCGGACAAGCAGGCGTTTGATATCTCCGTTCCCCGGGCCAGCTATGTATCGTACGCGTTTACGGAATTGATTCAATCCATGGATCACTCCAAAGAGATCAATGTCAATTATCGGGAGACCCATTCCCTGCGCGCCATCCGGAATGTAGCGGACGGCACAAATAATTTGGCTGTTGTGCGCTATCAATCCATTTATGAAGAATATTATTTGAATCTGTTGAAAGAGCGCAAGCTAACACACGATTTGATTTGGGAATTTGAATATTTGGCCCTTATGTCCCGGGCGCACCCTCTGGCTTCTCAGGCAGAGATCGACTATCATGATTTGTTTACCTATACGGAGATTATCCACGGGGATATCTTGATCCCAACGCTTCCTATTTCCGGCGCCAAACTGATTGAGCCTGTCCATGAACGAAAACGAAAAATCGCCGTTTACGAGCGGGGTAGCCAATTTGAGCTGCTGTATCGAATTCCGGGAACGTATATGTGGGTTTCTCCCATGCCGCCGGACGTCCTCTCTTGCTTTTCTTTGGTGCAAAAGAAATGCAATATGGCCAAAAACAAATACAAGGACATTTTGATTTGCCGAAAAGGGTACTCCATGCGTCAAATTGATGAAATGTTCATCCAAAAGCTGCATGAATCGGTGGATTTGGTTTCTCGGCTTTAAATTCACTTGCAGCGCAAACTTTTTTTGCGACATTCCCTTTTTGGCATAGCCATATGCCGTTTTTGCATCTTCTCTTTCCTCTTTTTTTATGTTACTTTATATATACAAAGGATATATCGTTCTTGGGCATATCTTTTGTGTTAAAGGGCCTCCTTTCCCTTATTTTCTTCCCTCATATCTTTATTGTCCCACTTAGGGTCCCCTCATTGTTATCCCCGGCATTATTCCTCTCTTTTCTTCACACCTATCGTAATTTTAAGTTTTGTTTGCAGACAAACGGATATGATCACACCATATGTTACGATAGATTTTTTTCCGTGAAAAGAAAAGGACGGCACAACCGGTTGTTGTGCCGTCCTTTTCTTTTTGTATTTTTAGATTATCTTTTCTTCCCATTCCGATTGCCGGAATCCGACCAAAACCCCTTCTTCCGTTACAAAGATCGGCCGTTTGACCAACATCCCATCGGTAGAGAGCAGCTGCAGCTGCTCTTCCTCGCTCATGTGAGGCAAGCGGTCTTTCAGACCCAACTCCCGGTAGGCCATTCCGCTGGTATTGAAAAACCGCTTGAGGGGAAGGCCGCTCCGGCCGTGCCACTGCTTCAGTTCTTCATAGGTGGGGTTCTCTTCCTTGATGTCACGCTTTGAAAAGGAAACCCCTGCTTCCTCCAAAAAAGTTTGTGCTTTTTTGCAGGTGCTGCAACGCGGATAACACACAAATGTCATTTGTTTCCCTCCTGTTGTTTTTTATCGGACACAGCGCACGCTCGTCTGCCCCAGCAAAGGGAAGGCGATGCAAGCCGTCTCAAACCATCTGGACGTTTGTTTCAATCAATATTTCCCTTCATTTGGTACATACTATGGAACGTGATCATTGCGTAAAATACAAAGGAGGTAGCCGCTATGGAACCGCTCTATGTGGCGCTCACTTCTCTTTTATCCATTGTTGTTCTTTTTCTGCTGGCCAAATTGATGGGAGACAAGCAGATTTCACAGATGAGTATTTTTGATTATATCAACGGAATCACCATCGGCTCCATCGCGGCGGAACTGGCAACGGAGCTGGAGTCTCCCATCCAGCCTCTGGTCGCCATGATTATATATGGCCTTTCGGCCTTTCTGATCTCCTTTGTCACAAGCAAATCTCTCAAACTGAGAAATATAATCAACGGAAAGCCCATCGTCCTGATGGAAAACGGGTTGATTTATCGGGACAACTTCAAAAAGGCTCATTTGGACCTCAGTGAATTTTTGATGTTTTGCAGGGTTAGCGGCTATTTTGATCTCAGCCAAATCCAAACCGCCCTTTTGGAACGCAACGGCTCTGTCAGCATCCTGCCCACTTCAGGCCAGCGACCGGCCACACCCAGCGATTTCAACCTAACCCCGCCGCCGGAACCGCCCGCCACAACCGTCCTTTTGGACGGGCATATTCTCACGGAAAACTTAAAACGCGCAGGGCAAAACGTCACTTGGCTCACCAAAGAACTAAAGCGCCAGGGCTATTCTTCCCCGCAGGAAGTGTTCCTTGCGATGTGCTCCGGCGACAGCCAGCTGTCTGTTTTCCCCATGACAACCAAAAAAACGCCTTCCAGCCGATTTGAATAATTCGATCCATTCAAAAAAATGTGACTTTGCCCGTTTCCATATCATACATGGCACCCACCAGCATAACATCCCCCGCTAGAAGAAGAGGAGCCAAGACTTCCGCTTCTTCTAGTTTTTTGAGGCTGTTTTTGGTATGTTGTACCTCACATGTATAAGGATCTGTTCCGCCGTGCAACCCTTCCGCGATCCTGTTCGCGATTGCGGAAATGGCTCCTTTGGCCGTTCCGGACAGCGCCGCGCCTACCGCGCCGCACTTGGTGTGTCCCATGACCACCACCAAAGGCGCGCCAAGCTCCGTAATCCCGTACTCCACGCTGCCAAGAACGTTCCAATCGATCAAATGTCCGGCCGTCCGGATAACAAACAACTCCCCCAAGCCCGCGGAGAAAATATACTCCGGCGGCACTCTGGAGTCAGAGCATGTCACAATAACCGCATAGGGATGCTGCCCTTCCCGGGCCAAATGGCGCCGTTTCTCCTCTGTCAATGCAGCAATGTTTTCCCCTTGCGTTAAATATCGTTCGTTCCCCTCTTGCAGGCGCCGCAACGCCTGCAAGGCTTTTTCCTGATGCTTCAGCGGCATAGTCACCTCCATATAAAAATACAATTTTTTCATCATGTGTTCCAATGATCTTGGCTATTATAATTGTTTTTTCAGGAAAACACAAGACATTCCTTTCATCAAAAATATTTGCACGTTCTTTATCTTTGTGATATAATACAGGTTTGTGATTAGGAATTGTATTATCGCAGCATCGCCAGGATCGGCGAATAAGAAAGGGGAACCTCAACTTGCAGTGTTCACAGCTTCGCAACGTAGCAATTATTGCCCATGTCGACCACGGAAAGACCACATTGGTCGACGAAATGTTAAAACAAGGCGGCGTATACCGGGAAAACCAGACCGTTGTGGATCGGGTTATGGACTCCAACGATTTGGAGCGGGAGCGCGGCATCACCATTTTGGCCAAAAATACCGCTGTACAATACGGCGATGTGAAAATCAACATCGTCGACACGCCGGGCCATGCCGATTTTGGCGGCGAAGTGGAGCGGGTTTTGAAAATGGTAAACGGCGTCATCCTTTTGGTAGACGCGGCGGAAGGCCCAATGCCCCAAACCCGCTTTGTTCTTTCCCGTGCGTTGGAATTGGGACATCGCATTATTGTGGTGGTCAACAAAGTGGACCGGCCGGATCAACGAATTTATGAAGTGGTGGACGAAGTGCTGGAGCTTTTGCTGGATCTGGACGCCACTGAGGAGCAGCTGGATTCTCCTATGCTCTTTTGCTCTGCACGGCAAGGCATCGCCTCTTTCGCGCCGGATGTGACCGGAACGGATCTGCGTCCCTTGTTTGACACCATTGTAGACTACATCCCGGCACCCACTGTAGACGTGGACGCCCCGTTTCAAATGCTGGTGTCTTCTGTTGACTATAATGAATTTGTGGGGCGGATCGCCATCGGACGGATCGAGCGGGGTACACTGCGTCAAAACCAGGAAATTTCCGTCTGTAACTTTCATGGGGACAAGCCCCTGGAAAAAGCAAAGGCCGTCTCTCTGTACCTGTTTGAAGGACTAAGCCGACAACCGGTGACAGAGGCGTCTGCCGGCAACATCATCGCGCTTTCCGGCATTGGCGACATCACCATCGGGGACACCATTTGCGATGCGCAAACGCCCGAGCCGCTTCCTTTCGTTAAAATTTCGGCGCCTACCATGGAGATGACGTTTTCTGTCAACGACTCTCCTTTTGCCGGGCGGGAGGGCAAATATGTCACCTCTCGCAACCTGCGGGATCGCCTGCTTCGGGAGACACTGAAAGACGTTTCTCTGCGGGTTTCGGAAACGGACACCACAGACTCTTTCCATGTAGCCGGCCGAGGTGAAATGCATCTGTCGATCCTCATCGAAACCATGCGCCGGGAAGGATATGAGCTTCAGGTTTCGCCCCCCCGGGTGCTCTACCAAACAATCGACGGCCAAAAATGCGAGCCCCTTGAGCGGCTGGTGGTGGATGTGCCGGAAACTGCCGTCGGCTCTGTCATCGAAAAAATAGGAGCCCGAAAAGGGGAGCTTTTGGAAATGAACCCTGTGGGAAAACGGATGAAGTTAGAGTTTCTGGTTCCTTCCCGGGGTTTGTTTGGATATCGAAATGAGTTTTTAACAGATACCAGGGGAGAGGGCATTATGGCTTCGGTGTTTGACCGGTATGCCCCCTTTAAGGGAGACGTGTCCCGCCGCTCCACCGGCAGCCTTGTGGCGTTTGAAACCGGAGAATCTGTCGCATACGGCCTGTTCAACGCGCAAGAGCGGGGCGCTTTGTTCATCGGACCGGGTGTTCCCGTTTACACCGGAATGATCGTGGGCGTCTCCCCCAAATCAGAGGATATTGCCGTGAACATTTGCAAGAAAAAACAGCTCACCAACATGCGCGCCTCCGGCAGCGATGACGCGCTGCGTTTGATTTCCCCCCGCAGCATGAGTTTGGAGCAATGTCTGGAGTTTTTGGCGGACGACGAGCTGCTGGAGGTCACGCCGAAGAGCCTCCGTTTGCGAAAGCGCCTGCTGGACCATGGGGAGCGGATGCGGGCCCGATCCTCTAAAATGGAAAAATAACAGATTGTGAAACGACATACCGGACTCCTTCCTCCCTTGAACAAGGGAGGAAGGAGTCCGGCTTCGTTTTTGGCCCAGATTGCAGCATCGCTCTTTTTCCCCCAAGCCGCAAAAATCCGGCGCGAGGAAATTTCCCCGCGCCGGACGATAGACGCTTTGCGATATGGGCAAGCCCCGCGCCAAAGATCAGCACATACTTAACTTAACGTTTTTGCCCATGTCATTGAGACATTGCGCCAAAGTTTTTACCAAGGACAGCTTTGTGCTGCCCCCGATCGCCAAAGAGTCGTGCGCCTGGTTTACAGCCGTGCCAAAAAAGATGTTGATATCTGTAGCCTGCTCAAACAGCATTTCCGCAATCAAAGAAGCGCCGTCTTTATGTTGACTGATGTTGATGGATTCCAAGTTGTTTTCCGCATACCGCTTGGCCGTCTCCACCACCTTTTGTAGCGTCAACACACCTTCTGTTACCAAATCCACCCCTTCCATTTCCGCAATGGCCGGAATGGTTTCTGTTCCGCTTTCGGGGATCAACGTCATCGGTTTGTCCAGGTAGCGGCTGACGGCGTGAGCGGTGCTTCCGCCGCAGACGATATGCTTCCCCTCTTTTGCAAAGAACAGTTTAAACACCTTGGGGTCGTCCTCCTGGTTGCCCGGGGGGCCGATCAGCACATTCACCGCCCGGCGCCGCCGCACGGTAAACACCAGCGCGGTGATATCGTCATCCGCGGAGTCCATGCTGAGGGACATACAAGCATTGGCGATGATACCCGCCAGGCGCTTTGCTGACGTTTCTTTTCGGCACCATTCTTCTAAAAATGCCGTGATGCCTTCCTCTTCCCAGCCGTCCGGACGAAGCTTTCCCACGCCGGCGTTGGTCACGCCGTCCGACATCAGAACGATGATGTCGCCCTCTTGCAGCAAAATGTTGCTTTCATGAATTTCTTTCTCCCCCACAAAGTGAACAACGGTGGGGTAACGATATCGCTTCCCGTTCCGAACGAAAATGGCAACCGGATTGTCATATTGGATCAGCCGAGCCCGGTTCCCCTCAATCTCCAGCACCGTAAAAGTGGAGTACGCCAAATGACGCACTTTACACATGGGCAGCGTGGAGGCCACTGTCTCCACGCACTCGTCAATGGGCAGCTGGTGAGAGACCATTGTGCTCAGCATGGTCGCTGTCAAAGTGGACAGAATGTTTGCTTTTACCCCGCTGCCCAAGCCGTCGGAAAGGACAATCGTGGTTTTATCCTTGTTCCGGATAATACTGTAAGAATCGCCACACAAGGACTCATCATGTTTGTTGACGCTGGCGTGGCCGCTTTCGACAAATAAATCTTCCATGGCTTACCGATCATCGCTTTCCATCATAATACTATCCTTCAATTCCGCAATGGCAATTTTGGTCTCCGCCGCCGACTCACCCAGCAGGGACGCGATTTCATGGACAATCCGCAGCTGTTTTTCCACAATGTCATCCGCCATGCTGGCGGCCTGGGTTTTCACCCGCATCAGCTGGTTTCGTTTTTGTCTTTCTTTTGTAATGTTTTTCATGATACAGACAATGATGCCGCTGTTGATGTCGTAGAAGAAGGCTTGTTCCAGATAGACGTTGTACTCCGCCATGAACGTGTATTTCTCCAGCTTTTCCTTTTTGTTGGAGATCATATCCACAAAATCGAATTCGTCCAAAATGCGGCTGACCGGCTGGCCTACAATGTCTTCCGATTCCAATCCAAAAATGTCGCAGGCGGCTTTGTTGATCTGTTGCACCTTGAGATCCATGTCCACTGCCATAATGGCGCTGGGTGTCACATTGATGATCTTGTCAGAGAAAGATTCCGCGCGTTTTTTCATAAAGGGCATACACATCGTGATCTCCGCGCGCCCCATGAATACAGCAATGGCTTTATCCCGGCAAGTGGGATACCCGCACATCCCGCAGTTCATCTCGTCCTCTACGCTTTCTTTGCCCATTTTCTTAAAAATCGCGGCAATCTGCTTTTCCGTCGGCTTGGGGTACATGGTCTGCTCGTCCTTGAACATGGTGCGCAAGGACGCGTCCGTCTGTACGTTGTAGTCTGCGTTGTAATGATCTTCCGTATTCTTTTCTTCCGCGATGTCGGAAACCTTGAGACCGGCCGTCAGAACAGGTATCTTCCGCTTGCGGAAAGACGGCCCTCCCACACAGCTGCCCTCGCAAAAGCTCATCTCCACAAAGCAGTTTTCTAGCTTTCCCGCTACGATGTCGTGCAATGCGCTCATGCAATCTTCGGACCCCGCGGCCGTCAAATATGTATAATTGTCTTTTTTCTGCATGGTCTTTAAGATGCCCCCGGCAACAGGGAACATCCGAGACAAGTATTTTTCGTTGGTTTTGTCTTCTTTTGTCAGTTCAATGTTGCGCTCCTGAAGCCATTCTCCCAAATCTCCAAACGTAATGGCGCACGCTACATCAGAATCCGAGTCGGAACATTCCGCCTTTTTAGAGATACATGGACCGACAAACACCACGATGGCCTCGGGAAAGCGCTCTTTGAGCAGCTTGGCGTGGGCCTTCATGGGCGTCGTCACCGCCGCCAAGTAGGGAATGGCCTCAGGATAATATTTTTTGATGTATGAATTCACCGTGGGGCAGCAGGAGGAAATAATGGTCTTCCCTGTCCCGGTATCCACCAGCTTTTCATACTCTGTTTTGACCAGATAGGCGCCTTCCGCCGTCTCGCACGCGTCGGAAAAGCCCAGCTTCAACAGGGCCTTCCGGAACGAATCGATTCCAGGTGTGTCAAAGTACGCGACAAAAGAAGGCGCCACACTGGCAATCACTTGTTTTCCCTGGTGTATCAGCTCTTTGATTTTTGCCACATCATTGACGTTGTGCTTTGTATCCTGCGGACATACCACGGTGCAGTTACCGCAAAGAATACAGTCCCGCTCCACAATCATGGCTTGTTGGTTTTTGACTTCGATGGACTTTACCGGACATGCACCAATACACTTACAACAGTCTTTGCACTTGACATTTTCAAATTGTAATACACTCATTTTTTTGCGCTATCCTTTCAGTTTGGGCAGTACGTGGTCGTTGAAGATGTCTCCACAGTTTGACTCGCTGATGCCCAGGAACAGTTGTTCATCTACTTTTACGGTTACCCCGTTTTTACATTGTCCAAGACAAAACGTGGGCTGGATGTTTAATTGATCCATCACATTTTTATCCGTTGCCATCTTTTTCAGTTTTTTTAAAATCGCATAGGATCCTCTCTTATGACATGCGCTTCCAATGCAAACCAATATCGTCATTACTTCATTACTCCTTTACATTCAAGACAGATATGGCATCCATGATGGTTTTTTCCATTGCCAGCTTACCATACGCATCCACCTGGCTGCGGTTTTTGGAGCTGTGGCTCAAGCAGGCCGGGCCGCCAATGCAGCCGTTTTCACAAGCCATACCCTCAATGAAATTCTCTTTCAAAGCACCGTTTTGCGCCTTCATCAAGGCAGTACGGCACTCCAAAATACCATTACAGGCCACTGGATCAAATTTGAATTGTTCCTCTGTAACGCCCATTTCCTTCAGCATTTGTTCCACAGCTACCGCAAGTCCGCCGCTTCTTGCAAAAATTCTGCCGTAATAAGAAGCGTTATCCAGATCCATCCCTTCCAGAGACTTAAGGTCGATTTTCCTGGCGGAAAACAATGCCTGCATCTCTTCAAAGGTGATGTAACAATCCACATGTTCCTTCGCTTTAGTATACAACATTTCCGACTTTTTCGCAATACACGGGCCGATGCAAATCACCTTGCATCCCGGGTCATTCTCTTTGAGCCACTTGGACATCTGCGCCATAGGAGAGAAGTTATGTGAAACATGTTCCACCATCTTGGGGAAGCTTTTATGGATGTAACTGACAAACGCGGGACAGCAGGAGGACGTCAAAAACTCTTTTTCCATCAGTTCTTTTGTTTCCAGATAGGTCACCACGTCGGCGCCCCAAGCCGCTTCCACCACCGAGTGGAAGCCAAGCGCCTTAATGCCCGCGACCACTTGTTCTGTGCTTACATCCTGATACTGGCTTGCCATTGCAGGCGCCACTACGGCATACACGTGGTACGACTGGTTATCGTTGGAGCCGTTGATCAAAGAAATGGCTTTTGTAATGAATGATTTATCTACAATCGCACCAAAGGGGCATTGGTAAACACAGGCGCCACAGGAGATGCATTTTTTCTCATCAATGATCGCTTTTCTCGTCTCCTGATCAATGCTGATCGCCTTTGGTTTGCAAGCATTGACGCAAGGTCTTGTGTTTTTCACAATAGCGGAATAAGGGCAGGCCACCAAACATCTTCCGCACTCAATACATTTGCTTTTGTCAATGGTTGCCTTGTGATTGATAATCTGAATCGCGTCTTTGGGACATGCGGCCATGCACCGGTGGGCGATGCAGCCTCTGCACGCTTCTGACACATGGATGCCGTCTACCGGACATTCATCGCATGCGATGGGCAGCACTTCCACAACATTGGGGTCTTTTTGATCCCCCCCCATTGCCATCCCGACTCTCTCGTTGATGATGGCACGCTCTTTGTAGATGCAGCAGCGCATCGTGGGGTCTCCGTCCGGGATGATCTTTTCGGCAATCCCCATGATTTTCCCCGATTTGAGTTCATCATTATAAGCAAGTTCCGCAACTTCACTTAACACTTTAAACTTTAATTCCTGCACAAACGTATCAAACAATGGCATGATCTTCACTCCTTCTTTTAGCATGGGCAGCGGGCGCTCCACGTTGGATTCATTCGAAAGCTTTTTTTCCTTTTCGAAACTCCTTTGAAACTCCACTGGTAGACAACATCTATCATAGCAACTATATATGTTATATATGATAGAGACGTCTCACCTGCCGGCTGTCTTTTCGACATCGCTCTACCTTCGAACCTCCTGTTTGGATGCCATTTTACTTACTCCCCCGGCGGGGCACAGCACAAAAGGCCGGTTGAAAAACTTGGGTATGTTGTCTTTAGAGTTTCGCAAACCGCTTATTCTTATGATTATATATTACATTTAATTTTTCATTCCGTCAATCGCTTTTGTCGAGTTCATACAGCCTATTTTGGCATGCGGATATGTGAATTTGGAATACCTCTTTTCATTTTTCACTTTCGCATGATATAGTAAGGGGGAAACGCCCAACCAAAGGAGACCTTTCTTTTTACCCGCCTGCATTGTCCTCCTTTTTTTTATTTCCGCAAGGAGAAATGACTGACTTTTTTACATAATAAAGACACCATTTTCCCATACTAACCACTGAGCTTCCACCGCTGGCAAGCATTCCAACTATTCAGGATGTAGCCGATGCCTGTTTTCAGTCAAACAAGGCGACAGAAAGGATGATACCAAATGCCCAATAGTTTAATCAGTCCCGGCAAATATGTACAAGGAAACGGTGAATTGAAACGCCTTGCAACGTATATCGCCCCTCTGGGAACCCATGCTTTGGCGCTGCTCACCGCCTCCGGCCATCGACGCGTTGGCGCGGATATCGAATCTGGGTTTGCAGGGCAGGATGCCAAAATTACATTTGAATATTTCAATGGCGAATGCAGCCGCCAGGAAGTGGACCGGATTGTCGCTTCCGCAAAGGAAAACGGATGTGATGTCATTGTGGGCATCGGCGGCGGAAAAACGCTGGATACCGCAAAAGCGGCGGCCCATTTTTCCAAGCTGCCCGTGGTGATCTGCCCCACCATCGCTTCCTCTGACGCGCCGTGCAGCGCCCTTTCCGTGCTTTATCTGGAAGACGGCACATTCGACGCTTATCTGTTTCTCCCTTCCAATCCCCATGTTGTTCTGATGGATACGGCCGTCATCTCCGCTTCTCCTGTCCGGCTGACTGTTACCGGCATTGGCGACGCTTTGGCCACCTATTTTGAGGCCCGGGCCGCCTCGCAAAAAGGCGCCGCCACCTGCGCCGGAGGAACCATTACGTCGGCGGCAATGGGCCTTGCCAAGCTCTGCTTTGATACGCTGATGGCAGAGGGAGTCAAAGCCAAGCTGGCCCTGGAAGCGGGCGCCTGCACAAAAGCGGTGGAAAAGATCATTGAAGCGAACACCCTTCTCAGCGGCATCGGCTTTGAAAGCGGCGGGCTGGCCGGCGCCCACGCCATCCACAACGGCCTGACCAAGCTGGAAGAGTGCCACCACATGTATCACGGCGAAAAAGTGGCTTTTGGCACTTTGTCTCAGCTTGTTCTGGAAAACAGCCCGTTGGATGAACTGGAAGAAATCATTGACTTTTGCATCGATCTTGGCCTTCCGGTCACCCTTGGGCAGCTTGGAATCCAGGAAGTTTCACGGAAAAAGCTCATGGCCGTTGCCGAGGCGGCCTGCGCGCCGGAGGATACCATGGGGAACATGCCGTTCCCCGTCACGCCGGACATGGTGTGCGATGCCATGCTGGCGGCAGACGCGTTGGGCCGCGAAGCGCTTGGCGTTGGCCAATAAACGTTTTTTTCACATGAAATAGAACATTTGGGGCATGTTATGCATGAGGTGATTGAAATGAATATCATCAGCAGCGGAGATGTCCCCATGGGATTTGCCATGGCCTTGGCCCAAAATACAGAGGCAATGGCTCATTTCTCCAACTTATCGCCCCAACAGCAAAAAGAGATCCTCGCAAAAACAAAATGGATCCGCTCCAAAGAGGAAATGCAGGCATATGTCAACCACCTGCCTCCCGTATAAACCATCAAAACCGCGTGCCGACCAAAGTGGCGCGCGGTTTTGATGTGTCTTTTCCTGCTTTTGTGTTCGTTCGGCTTCCTTTTTCTCGGTTTGGCGTGCCCGTTTGAGCCATGCCACGCTACAAAAAGCGGAAGTGACATGTTCAGCCCGACGATTCCCCTTTCCAGACACCCCTAATCACAATGGGAAACGCGCAAATATCTTCCGGCTCTGTTTTTCCGACCTTGCAGATCATCCAAAATGTCTGAGCGGAAATCAAATAATCCGGCATTGCGATTTTATTTTCAACGCGGTGAAACCCCGGCGGTAAATATAGCTCTGTAACATTTGTTTCCGGGCACGTTTGGATGGTTATCGCCCCGCCTGGAGCGATCTCTGTTGTGAAAAAATGCGGCGGCGACTCCACTGACACAGCTCCGCCTTCCAACGTAACCGTCACCCGAATGATGGGGCAGGATAGCCCAGTTTCCGGCTCCACCGGCAATGCCGCGTCTTTAAACGCCATGCCGTATGGGACGAAGCGTTCCGCTTCCTGTTCCACCCTTTGTGTCACCGGAGCGCCATCAAACACATCTCGTGATCTATCCATTACGACGCATCCTCTCCATCTATCTGATCAGTCCTTTTGACTGCCAATTCGTTCTCCATGCACATGCGGAAAGGGCTTTTTCTACCAGCCGATAAGGACCCTTTCACAAATTTTTGGCTCGACAAAAGGGTTTTGATCCGTTTTATTCTATGCAACGCCCCGCCAAATTGCGCCAGTTCCAACGCAAGTCTCTCCTCCCCTTTTTGCCTTTCCAAGCTTGATTGCGCCACAAAAAGATGATATACTGGTATCGGTTTCTGTGCCTTTGACGGGTCATCACGCAAAACCTCAAAACATCAAACATAAAGGAGGATCGTATGAAAAAATATATCCGATCCCTGTTATCTGTCGCGTTGTCCCTTTCTGTCCTCCTCTCCGTCTCTTTGTATGCGCTCGCCGCGCCAAAGGACACCAGATTTACCGACGTGGCTCCCGGCATCTGGTACGCTGACGCCGTGACCTACTGCCGGAAAAACAATTTGATGAACGGAACCGCCGACGCCCTGTTTTCACCTGACGACACCATGAGCCGAGCCACGCTGGTTACCGTGCTTTACCGATTATCCGGCGGCCCCGCCGCCGCTTGGGTCAACCCTTTTTCCGATGTAGCGGCAGATGCCTGGTACCATGACGCTGTGGTTTGGGCATTTCATGAAAACCTGGTCGACGGGTATGGCGACGCTCAATTCGGCCCCAACGACCCGGTCTCCCGGGAGCAGTTTGCCGCCATTCTTTGGCGAAAGGCGGGAGAACCGTGGCCTCAAACGGAAATTCTGTCTTTTTCAGACCGATCTGAGCTCTCCAACTGGTCCTTCCGTGCCGTTCTCTGGGCCATGGAAACCGGTCTGTTCAACGGAAAACCCCAAAACCGGTTTGACCCGCAGGGAAATGCCACAAGGGCCGAGGCGGCCGTCATTTTGCAGCGGTACCATGCCGCCCCGATACCTTCTCCTTCTCCTTCTCCAACGCCAACGCCAACGCCCACAACCGTCCTGCCCAATACATATGACAGCGAAAGGTTCTTTGTGCAAGGCGGTTTTTTGCATTACGGAGACGAGGGAGCCAGCCGGGTGGGAATCGACGTTTCTTCCTATCAAGGCAAAATTGATTGGGCAAAAGTAGCGGCCGCCGGCGTGGATTTCGCCATCATCCGCGGCGGGTATCGGGGTTATACGGTCGGCACTATTTTGCAGGATGCTTATTTCAAACAAAACATAGAGGGTGCCTTGGCCGCCGGGCTGGATGTGGGCGCCTACATCTTTTCCCAGGCAACCACCGTTCAGGAAGCCAAAGAGGAAGCCCTTCAGCTGCTGGCCTGGACCAAAGGATATGACATTACATATCCCTTGGTGTTTGACTGGGAGCGGGTCAGCCAGTCCGGCTCCCGCACCCAAACCACATCCGGAAGCGTGATCACAAGCTGCGCTAAGGCTTTTTGCGACACCATTTCGGCCGCGGGATATACGCCTATGGTCTACGGCAATCCGTCCATGGTGTATGCATCGGAGCTGAACCTTTCAGCGCTCCGGGGCATTCCCTTCTGGCTGGCTCACTATACGTCCGGCTGGGCGCCCACCAGCTTCCGGTACCATTATCATATGTGGCAATATACCAGCACCGGCCGGGTGGACGGCATTTCCGGAAACGTGGATTTGAACATATCTTTTCTTGCGTTTTAATCTTCTTTTTGGTCTCTCCATATCAGGCAAACAGGTAAAAAAGGCCCGGGACAGCAAGCTGTCCCGAGCCTTTTTTTGTGATGCTTTGGTGTATTACGTCCGATGTTTCCCTTTCGTCAGATCGTCCAAAATGGAGGCGGCCAGATCCGGAACGTCCCCCGGTTTGTATCTTTCCAAATCGTCCACCGTCCAGATCAGTGTACCGATCTGCGCCATATCGAACAAGTTGGCGTTCTGAATTTCTTCTGTCTGGGACGAGGTGCAGTCAGACAGAACCACTACATTATAATCCAGCGAATTGGCGTCGTAGCACGTGGCGCGAATGCAATGCGGCGTTGTGGTTCCAGCCAAAATCACGGTGCGCACACCCAAGCGGCGCAAGATCAAGTCCAGCTCCGTTTGGAAAAAGGCGCTGTATCGGTGCTTGATGATGGCATAATCTCCTGTTTGGGGAGAAAGCCCCTCCGGCTCTTTTGCCCCCCAGGAGCCGGGACGCATGCTGCGGCCGCCCTTTACCCAGCCTTCATAACGGGTGCTTTCCACGTCGCTCCCGTCGGCACGGTAATGGCGCTTGATGAAAAAAAGAGGAATCTGTTTTGCTCTGGCAATTTGGATGGCACGCCGGCATGCCGGAACGGTTTCCATCGCGCCTTTGACAAAATGGATGGAATCCGGGCTGAGAAACCCGTACTCCATATCAATCAGAAGAAACGCGGATCTGGTTGGATTTGTCATCGAACTTTCCCCCTTTTCTGTTGATGCAGCCTTTTTGTGATGCTGCGCTGTGTACGCCCTGTTTTCTGCTTAGACCACGATCAGCTCATAGCTTCGCACACCAAGTCCGATTTTCTCCGCGTGCTCCAAGCAGCTGCGCCATTCAGACTCCGGCGCGGAATTGGAAAAGTGATCCTTCCGGTCGATAAAGTCCGGCTGTTTCATATGCTCTGCCAGCTGGCTGCCCGGCATCGGCGCCGCCCGAAGACACGCGTCCACACATGCCTGATCCAGCGCCAAAGGGTCAAAAGACGCGAACATCCCGATATTCGGCAAAATGGGTACATCGTTTTCCCCGTGGCAGTCGCAGTTGGGCGAGACATCCACCACCAAAGAGACGTGGAAGCATGGCCGCCCGTCTACCACCGCTTTGGTGTATTCCGCCATGCGGCGGTTGAGTACCTCATTGGCATTGTCGTTTCGAAATACAATGGCATCAAAATTACACGCCCCAAGGCAGCGGCCGCAGCCCACGCAGTGTTCTTTTAAGACCTGCATTTTGCGGGTGCTTTCGTTGAAATGCAGCGCATCATTGGCGCATTCCTTCTGGCATTTGCGGCACCCCCTGCATTGCTCCTCTCGAATGCGGGGTTTCCCGCTGCTGTGCTGGTCCTTTTTTCCGGCCCGGGAACCGCACCCCATGCCAATGTTTTTAATGGTGCCGCCGAACCCCGTCATTTCATGTCCCTTAAAATGGGTCAGACTAATCAGCACATCGGCATCCATAATGGCGCGGCCGATTTTGGCCTCTTTGACAAGCTCTCCCCCCGCCACCGGAACCCCAATGTCATCCGTTCCTTTCAACCCGTCTCCGATGAGGATGGGACATCCCACCGTGAGGGGCGTAAATCCATTTTGCCAGGCACACTCCAAATGCTCCAGCGCGTTTTTGCGGCTTCCGGGGTACATGGTGTTGCAGTCTGTCAAAAACGGCTTTCCTCCTAGCGTCTTAACCAGATCAACCACGGCCCTTGCATAATTGGGCCTCAGATAGCTGATGTTTCCCAGTTCTCCAAAATGCAGTTTGATGGCAACAAATTTCCCATCCATATCGATCTGCCCAATGCCGGCTGTTTGCATCAGCTTCTTCAGCTTCGCCGGAAGCCCGTCTCCAAAGGCAACCGTATGAAAATCGGAAACGTAAACCTTTGCTTTTTTTGTTTTCTCCATTTTGCGCTCGCTCCTTTTCGCTGCCATTTTCATCCCTTACCAATGACATTGACATAAACATACGTGGTTTGATGCTTTCCTTCATTATAATGGCCTGCCGAAACTTCCGTCAAGCACGGATTCTCTGATTTCTTCACGGCTGTGGATTGACAAGTGTTGATGCACATGGTACACTTTTCCATAACGAAAAATTTCGATATCAAGGAAAAACCATCTATCAGATCATTTGGGAGGAGTAACCGTATGAACCCTGAATTTCTTCGTGTGTTCCGTGCCTTTTCGGACGAGAACCGGCTTCGTGTATTAGAGCTGCTCTGCAGCGGGGAAAAATGCGCCTGCACCTTGCTGGCAGACCTGAACATTTCCCAGTCTACCTTGTCACATCATATGAGCATTTTGTGCAAATCCGGCATTGTCAAAAGCCGTCGGGTGGGAAGATGGAATTATTATACCATTGATCAGGAGGGCTGTGAATACGGAAGCCGCCTGCTGCATGCACTCTCCGCCCATAAGATGGATCAGATCCTCCGCATTCTTCATGTCACAAGAAGCGCCTGCGGCCTGCATCGGTACCTTCGCTCCCTTGTGTCCCCGCGCCGTGCCAAGCGTGGCGCTTGCCGCCCGGTTTCTCTCGCTCCCTCCTGCCCTTGCAAAGCCTAGCAAATATTGTGTGACATATGGCCAAAGAGCCATCCTTCATAAAAAGCGAAAAGGAGAATCGAAACATGAAAAAAAGCAAACGCATCCTTCCTGTTCTGGCTGCCGCCGTTGTAGCGCTTTCCGTCGGCCTGGGCGGCTGCACAGGCAGCCCCGCTTCCAGCCCGAACCCCTCCGGCTCCGGGAGCGAAACTGCCGCGGCAACTCTGGATGTCGGCCTTCTGGGGACCTCCATTAAGCCTGTGGGTGTCATTGTAGCAAACGCGAAGGGCTATTTTGAAGAAGAGGGAGTCAAGATAAACATTCAAAAAGTCTCCAGCATGAACGATGCGTATCTGGCTGTTTCCATGGGTGACCTGGACGTCTATCTGTTCAGCAGCACGGCTGCCGCCACCTTCATTGCCCAAGGCACCACAACCCTTCGGGTCTTTGGCGGAACCGCCGCGGAGGGATCCGAAATCATGGCGGCCAAGGACAAAAACCTGACCATCGAAACACCGGAGGACTTTGTGGGCCTGACCATCGCCTGCCAAATGCCGGAAACAGGACAAATGGTTTTGAAAGACTTTTTAAAACAAAAAGGATATACCATCGGCGGCCCGGGGGACAACGCCGATGTCACCTTTGTTTACGTGAATGACCATTCCACCGCGATGGAAGGCTGCATCAAGGGGGAATATGACCTGTGTATCACCAATGCCTGCCTTGGATATTATGCCGACGACTACGGCGTTGATGTCGTGGCTGCTGTAAAAGATTTCGTAGAGACCTATCCCTGCTGCCGACAGACCTGCAACCAAACCACGTATGAAACGGAAGCGGATGCCCTGGTTAAGTTCGAAATCGCTACCCTCCGGGGATACGATTTCTACCAGAAAGATCCAGAGGGGACGCTGGATATTTTAGAGCAGTATTCCGGCGAGGACCGGGACTTTTTAAGGGCGCAGGTATACGGGACCGACACATATACCCCGGTGATGCGGCTGTTTCCGGATCCGGATAAAACCGCCTGTGTTCAGTTTTACAAAGGGCTGGAAAACATCGGTGAAATCACAGATGCGGTTGATGTCAATTGGGATCAATACGTGGTGACAGATATATATCAAACGGCGCTTTCCACACTGGCCGCCCGGGAACCGGACAACGCCCTCTGGACGCAGCTGACAGAATATTTCAACACCCATAATTGACCGTTTCCCCTCATCATAAAAGGTGGAGCGTTTCGACCCCAACAGGCGAATCAAACGAACGAAAAGAGTATGTACATATGGCTATGATCGAACTGCGGCACCTCAGCTTTCGTTATGAAAATCACCACCAGAGCGTTCAGGCGCTGGACGATCTTTCCCTTCGCATCGCGGACGGAGAGTTTCTCTGCATCCTCGGCCCCTCCGGCTGCGGAAAAACCACCTTGTTGCGGCTTTTGGCCGGGCTGCAGATGCCCACCGGGGGCACCGTTCAAATCAACGGAAGCACCGTCAAGGGGCCGGGAACCGACCGGGCCATTGTGTTTCAAAATTACACCCTGTTTCCCTGGATGACAGCTCGAAAAAACATCCAGTTCGGCATTCGCCAGGCACAGAAGGGCATCAGTCAGGCAGCCGCCGGGAACATCGCCAGTACATTTTTGGAGAAAGTCGGCATGTCCGAAGCGGGGGGGAAATATCCCTACCAGCTCTCCGGCGGCATGCGCCAGCGGGTGGCCATTGCCCGGGCGCTGGCGATGGATACCGATACGCTTCTGCTGGACGAACCCTTTGGCGCGCTGGACGCAAAAAATCGAAGCGAGCTGCAGCGGCTTTTGGAAACCATGTGGGAACACCCCAACGGGAAGCGGAAAACCGTTGTGTTTGTCACCCACGACATCAACGAGGCTCTCCGTCTGGCAGACCGCATTGTTTTCATGCAGCCGGGGAAAATCGCGGCGGAATTTCCCGTCCCTTTCCCTCGGCCTAGGACTACATTGGATGCAGAAAGCGCCAAAAGGCTGGTTGCGCTGCGAAGCAGCCTTTTGGCGCTTTTCGATAAGGAGCGAGACAGCGAAGGCGGAGAAGAGACATGATGAAAAACAAACTGTTTTATCTTTCCCATCTGTTTCTTCTCCTTCTCATTGGCACCGTCGTCCTCCTTCCCAACCAGAGAACCACCAGCCGGCATTACGCCTCGCTCCTCGTGGGGATCGGCATCATTGAGCTGCTGTTTTTGGCATCGTTGTACCGCAAACGAAAACGGGGAGATGTCGGCAAAGGCCTTTTCGATATCATCACTTTTGTATGGATTATATTGATTTTGTGGGAGCTGACCACCTCCGTTTGGAACGTTGCCCACCCTGTTTTGGTTCCTGCCCCCGAAAATGTATTTGATACGTTTCGGCAGCAGTGGCGCACGATGCTCTTGAACGTGTGGTACTCCATGCGGCTTTTGCTTTTGGGGTTCTCCCTGGGGCTGGTCCTTGGCGTCATCCTTGGGCTGTTTGCCGGATGGATTCCCCGCGTTCGAAACTTTGCCTATCCCATCGCCAACGTGATGGCACCCATCCCCCCCATTGTGTTTTCCCCTTATCTGGTCGCTTTGATGCCCTCTTTTTGGAGCGCCTCCGTTCTTGTCCTTTTGCTGGGTGTGTTTTGGCCCACTTTTCTGGGAACGATCAATCGAATCACCTCCATGGAACCCCAGATCCTGGATTCCGCCCGTATGCTGCACCCCAGCACGACCACCATGGTGTGGAACATTCTCCTACCCTATATTTTCCCCAGCACCATTGCCGGGCTTAAAGTCTCAATGACGACTTCGCTGCTGATGTTAAATTACGCGGAGTTGATGGGCGCTTCTCACGGCATGGGATATTATGTGCAAAACAGCATTGCCTACGCCAACTACACCCATGCCGTTGCCGGCATGATTGTCATCGGGATCGTTGTCACGCTGCTGAGCTTTCTTGTGACGCAGATACAGAAACATGTCATCAGATGGCACTGATGTTTGCAAAAACAGCAACCGCAAAAAAGCGGTCCCGCCAACAAGAACCGGATGACCCCTAGGGGTCATCCGGTTCTTGTGTTGCCGCCGCCCCGCAAAACAAATGCGAGCTTTGATTCGAGCATATTATTTAAGATAAAGAAAGGGCGAGGCCCAAACGGGAATTCCGTTTGGGCCTCGCCCTTTGGTCTGTTGGTGGGGGATAAGGGACTCGAACCCTTACGGATCGCTCCATAGGAACCTAAATCCTACATGTCTGCCAATTTCATCAATCCCCCATATGGAAGCGGGTTTCGTTTTCCTTATAGACTGCGACTGCCGGCGTGCCGCTGCCGTTCAGCGCCATTCATCATACCACGGTTCTTTGGAAATTGTCAATTGCATGCCAACCTTTTGTGGTGTATAATAGGAAAATATCCAGTTTACGTGATTTTATGGGAGAGATGTCGTTTGATCGTGCCTCGAGCTGCCGTATTGCAAGATTTATCCGGCTTTGGCCGCTGTTCCCTTTCCGTCGCCATGCCTGTTTTGTCTACGATGGGCGTGCAGTGCTGTCCAATTCCCACTGCCTTCCTTTCTTCTCATACAGGGTTCCAGGGCAACACTTTTTTGGACATGACGGAGGAAATGCAGCGGGTCGCCGCCCACTGGAAAAGCCTTCACCTTTCTTTTGACGCGATTTACAGCGGTTTCGTCGGCTCGAAAGCGCAGATTCACGTCATCTCCGATTTCATTTCTGATTTTCGCCGTGACAATACCCTCGTCCTTGTTGACCCTGTTATGGGCGACTATGGCCGTGTTTACCGCACCTATACCCCCTCTATGTGCCGCCAAATGGTTCACCTGGCGGCGCAGGCGGATTTGATTACCCCCAACTTTACAGAAGCCTGTATTTTATTGGACGAGCCATATGAAAACCGCCCTCCTTCCCAAGCCCTGCAAAAGGAGTGGCTCATGCGCCTCTCCCTGGAGGGCCGCCGTTCTGTCATCCTGACGGGAATTGCCCGGGGGGACAAGCTGGGCGCCGCCTGCTTTGACCGGGAAACCCAGACCATTTCTTTTGCGTTTCGCAAAAAGATAGAGGGGCAGTTCCATGGCTCCGGGGACGTATTTGCCAGCGTTGTCTTAGGCGCCTTATTGTCAAACGCTCCCCTCTCCGCCGCAATGGAGCAGGCTGTTGCCTTCGTTCATGACTGCGCTGCCCTCACTGTGGAAGTCCATGCCCCGCCAAAAGAAGGGCTTCTCATCGAACCTTGCCTTGCGCGTCTTCACCATCCGGTGTCCCTATAAACAACATCATGATAAGGAGGCTTTCAATTAAATGAGAAATGCAACTGCAATTCGAACTGTGATGGTTGCCGGAGCCGGCACCATGGGTACCTCCATCGCGCAGATTTTCGCACAAAGCGGCTTTGACGTTATTTTGTATAACCGCCGCCAACCTTCCCTTGACCGGGCCAAAACGAGAATTTCCGGCAATCTGGACACTGCCATACAAGAAGGAACCGCCGCCCCGGAAGAAAAAGAAATCGTGTTTTCCCGCCTGTCCTTTACAACGGATTTGAATGATTTCGCGAAAGCAGACTACATTGTAGAAGGCATCGCGGAAGACTTGGCTGTGAAACATGCGTTTTTTCATGCCATTTCAGAAATCATTGCCGATGATGTCGTTGTCACTTCCAACACCTCGGGGCTACCCATCACAAGCATCGCAGCCGCCGTTAAAACCCCCTCTCGCTTTGCCGGCATGCACTTTTGGAACCCGCCCCATCTTGTGCCCCTTGTGGAAATCATCAAAGGAGACGAGACAGCAGACGAAGCGGCGCAAATTGTTTTTGACATCACCAATCGCATCGAAAAAAAACCGGTCATTGTGAAAAAAGATATCAAGGGTCAAATCGGAAACCGGCTGCAGCTGGCCATCGTGAGAGAAGCGCTTCACATCTTGGAAACCGGCGCGGCGGACGTTGAAGATATTGACGCCGTGATGAAATATAGCCTTGGCTTCCGTTATGCCTGCCTCGGCCCGTTTGAATCGTTGGACCTGGGCGGCTTGGATATTTTTGATTCCATCTCCTCTTATCTGTTCCCGGATCTCAGCAAAGCGGAAACCAGCGGTGAAATAGGACGGCTTGTAGAACAGGGAAATTTGGGCGTAAAGTCCGGCCGCGGTTTTTATAACTATGCGGGCGACCGCGCGCAAAGGGTCATCGAAGAGCGAGACGCCAACTTTATGAAGCTGCGCCAGTGCCTGCATGACAAAAAGTAAACCAAATCGCCCCCTGCATTCCCCCTTCTCCCCCCTGTTTTACAGCAGGTTGACATGTTTCTTCCGCTTTTGATTCCATTGTTTTATGAAAAGATTACAGAAATAATTCAAAAATCTGGTGTAATCTACTTGACAACTTTTTAGGTTCATGGTAGTATGAGACCGTGATCATACTGTTGCAATAGTTTGAGGCGAATACTCAAAACTTAAGAATGCGCGTATTCTTGTGCAAGTGTGTTTTATTTGAATTTTGTTGTTGTTTTAGATCAGTGGGCGGTCTGACCGCGTGCATCTGTATGAAAACAACGGATCAAAAGGAAAATATTACATAACGCACAACCAATCTTTCTCAGATAATAAACATTAATGTTTGTTATTTTCCGCTGCTTCAAAAAAAATACCTGCAAACAAAATTTTATTGTGGAGGTTTTAGTTAATGAGATTCGGTGGTTATGGCGCTAATCATTTTGGTGGTTATCACGATTATTTAGTACCCGCTATTCAGTACATGGGGCCTGGCGCAGTCAATAAAGTTGGCGAGCTTGCTGCTATGTTCGGCGCGAAGAAAGTCATGGTCGTTTGCGATAGCTTCATGAAATCCCTTAAGGGCGGAGCTGTTGACATCGTAGAAGGCCTGCTGAAAAAAGAAGGCATCGACGTTTGTTTCTATGACAAAGTTGAGCCCAACCCCAAAGAGTATAACGTTATCGACGCTAAGAAACTGTATTTGGCTGAAAAAGCTGACTTCCTGATTTCCGTTGGCGGCGGTTCTTCTCACGACTGCACCAAGGGTATCGGCATCGCTGTTGCGAACAACCTGGAAAAAGGCGACGATCTGCAGCAGTTTGCTGGTATTGAACTGCTTGACAAGCCGATCCTGCCCTTTATTGCTGTTAATACAACTGCTGGTACTGGTAGTGAAGTGACTCGTCACTGCGTTATCACCAGTGTTGAAAAGAAATTGAAATACGTTATCGTCAGCTGGAGAAACTTGCCTCTGGCCGCAATCAATGACTCCGACCTGATGCTCGGCAAGCCCCAGGGCCTGACCGCTGCTACCGGTATGGACGCTTTGACTCACGCTTATGAGTGCTATGTTTCCATCAACGCAAACCCCGTAACCGACGCTGCTTCCATTCAGGGCATCAAGTTGGTTGCTGAGTGGCTGAGAAAAGCTGTTGCTCTGGGCGTTAACAGAGAAGCCCGCGAAAATATGTGCTACGCTTCCCTGCTCGCTGCTATGGCTTTCTCCAACGGCGACTTGGGTTATGTACATGCTATGGCTCACCAGTTGGGCGGTTACTATGACATGCCTCACGGTGTTGCTAACGCTATGTTGCTGCCGACAGTTGAAAAATGGAACATGCCTTCCAACCCGCAGAGATTTGCTGACACTGCTGTCTTCATGGGCGAAGTTGTCACTGGTCTGTCCGTGCTGGAGCAAGCTGATAAGGCAATCGCCTCCATTGAAAGACTGTCCAAGGACGTTGGTATTCCTGTTGGCTTGGCCACACAGGGTATCGAAGAGTCCATGCTGCCCACAATGGCTGAATCCGCACTTAGAGATGGTAACGCTGGTTCCAACCCCAGAGTTGGTAAGCAGAAGGACATCGAAGCACTGTTTAAGGCTGCATTTTAAGCGATATTCTTATAACCTCGAAGAGGACATGGTACGCCATGTCCTCTTTTTATTATTGTTTGCCAAAAGGTCATGCGTCAAAAAAGGATGTGCCTATATATTATTCCCTTGAGGAAATAGGCTTGGCGGTTTTTCCGCTGTAAAGAATACAGGCTCTGCTGACCAGCAGAGCCTGTATTCGAAATGCTGCTATTGTTGATAATGAACAATCGCGCGGTTGATGGCACAAAGCACCCCATGGATCGAAGCCAAATAGATGTTGGGCGAGATCCCAACGCCGAAAATGGACTTCCCTTTTGGTGTTTTCAACTGAATATACGCAACGGCCATAGAATCCGACCCGGCTGAAAACGCATGCTCATGATAATCTACAAATGAGAACTGGGAAATAACCAAGTTCCGCACCCCGTTGAAAAACGCGTCGATGGGGCCGTTGCCCTCTCCTTCCAGCGTCACTTGTTCTGTTTCATATTGCAACGTCCCTCGGAAGATGACACGCGGCGTTTTCGTTGTATCTGTTTTCTCTAAAAACTGATGGTCCAGCAAACGATACGGCCCGTCAATCTCGATATATTCTTCTCGAAACAGGCGCATAATGTCATCTGCCGTCGTTTCTTTCCCCGTTCGTTCGCTTTCCTTCTGCACCAGCGCGCCAAATTCCGGATGCATTGCCTTTGGCAGGTGATAGCCAAATGAATCCATGATAAACGCTGTGCCGCCTTTGCCGGACTGACTGTTGATCCGAATAATCGGCTCGTACTGACGTCCCACATCTGCGGGATCCAACGGCAGATAAGGCACCTCCCAGTGCTGGCTGTCGTGTTCCTTCTGGTATTGAATGCCCTTGTTAATGGCATCTTGATGGGAGCCGGAAAAAGCAGTGAAAACCAATGTCCCGGCATAAGGATGCCGCTCACCGACCTTCATTTTCGTGGTTCGTTCATATACCTCCCGTACAGCATTGATGTTGGAAAAATCCAGCTGGGGGTCAATCCCCTGGGTATACATGTTCATAGCCAACGTAACCAAATCAACGTTGCCCGTCCGCTCTCCGTTTCCAAACAACGTGCCTTCCATGCGGTCTGCTCCTGCCAAAAGAGCCAGCTCGCCGGCGGCCACCCCCGTCCCCCGGTCATTGTGGGGATGTACGCTGATGATGGCGCTGTCCCGGCCTTTCAGATGTTTGATGATATATTCAATCTGATCGGCATACTGGTTGGGTGTGCTCATCTCCACGGTGGAAGGCAGGTTTAAAATAACCTTCCGTTCCGGAGTTGCGCCCAGCTCCTCCAGCACACGCTGACAAATCATAACCGCATTGTCGACCTCTGTTCCGGAGAAACTTTCCGGCGAGTATTCAAACCGCAGATTCATTCCCTTTTCAATCATGGGCTGGCTCAACTCGCGAATGAGCCGGGCCGCATTGACAGCAATCTCGATGATGCCGTCCATATCTTTTTTGAACACCATTTTCCGCTGTGCCGTGGACGTGGAGTTGTAAAAATGTAGAATCACGTTTTTTGCGCCGTCAATGGCTTCAAACGTCCGCTCGATCAGGTGAGGACGTGCCTGCACCAAAACCTGAATGGTGACATCATCGGGAACATATCCTCCTTCAATTAGAGTCCTTAAAATCTCAAATTCCGTTTCCGAGGCGGAGGGAAATCCAACTTCGATTTCTTTCAGCCCGATCTGAACCAATGTCTGAAACAGCTCCAGCTTTTCTTCTAAATTCATGGGATCAACCAAGGCCTGGTTTCCATCACGCAGGTCTACACTGCACCAAATGGGCGGATGTTTTAACTGACGGGTTGGCCATTCCCGGTTTTCCAGCGGGACAGGGGTAAACGGAACATATTTTCGATATCCTGGTTTCATGCTGCAATTCCTCCTTAAGCATGGGTGAGTGGTCCTCGACTCATTTCTTCTCACGTATTCGGTCCGTTGGAGGTGGGATATTCCCTGAGTTTTTGCTGAAAAAACGCCCCTGACAGTCTCCGGACTGCCAGGGGCGTAAAAGATACGCGGTACCACCCTGCTTCGACCGCCTATAAAAAGCGGCCCTCGTCGACCTCCAACAAGGTCCGGGCCAATAACGGCGCCCTCCCGTCCTGCTCTCCAGCTTCCTTTCGAACAGGCGACTCCGGGATGAGTGATTCATACAGCGCCTCGCACCTGTTCACACCAACCACAGGCTCTCTGAGCAAGGAACACCATATCTTATTCCCTTCATAGTCTTATCATATTGTATTTATCATACAAGACTTTTCCTCCTTTGTCAAGGTCATTTTGCATCGCTTTCTTTCCCTTCCGTTTTTCAACTTTCTACCCGAATTCTCTTGACAAATAAGGAAAATGCGCTATAATAATATTCACGTTGTTTCCCTCATTGTCGAAAATAAAATCACTTAGCGGGATTGTGTAAAGGTAGCACGACAGACTCTGACTCTGTTTGTGAGGGTTCGAATCCTTCTCCCGCTGCCATAAAAACTCCCGAATCGGTTTGATTCGGGAGTTTTTATTGTTTTCATCAGAGGCCTTTAAAGCGGGAAATCCAATGCATCTGCCTTGCTGAACCCACCGCGAAATCCGGGCTGGTTTTCTGCTGACCAGGGGCGTGATACACATCAAATTTAGCGAGAAACCGTTGTAAAAACGGGAAGAAACCGCTATAATAAACATATCATTCTAAATATTGTGAGGGGATTTTCATTGGAGCGAACCAAGATCGCACAGCTTTTTCGAGAAAAAGAAACCTTTTCCGGCCGGACAGTCAAAATCGGCGGATGGATACGCACCTTGCGTGATATGAAGACCTTCGGCTTTATTGAGCTGAACGATGGAAGCTGTTTTAAAAGCTTGCAGGTTGTCTTTGAATCCGGCGCGTTGGAAAACTACAGGGAAATCGCAAAGCAAAACGTGGGCGCCGCGCTCATTGTCCAGGGCGTCATCGCGCTAACGCCCCAGGGGAAGCAGCCTCTGGAGTGCAAGGCCACCTCCATCGAGATCGAGGGCGTGTCCGCACCGGAATATCCTTTGCAGAAAAAACGTCACTCTGTGGAGTTTTTGCGCACCATTGCACATTTGCGGCCACGCACCAACTTGTTCTCCGCCGCCTTTCGGGTTCGCTCTGTTGCGGCCCATGCCATCCATACGTTCTTTCAAGAGCAGGGGTTTGTCTACATCCACACGCCTATCATCACAGCGAACGATTGCGAGGGTGCGGGTGAGATGTTCCGCGTCACCACTCTTGATCTGGGGCAGCTGTCCAAAACAGAAACGGGAGCCGTAGACAATGCTCAGGACTTCTTTGGAAAAAGCGCCAATTTAACGGTCTCCGGGCAATTAAACGCGGAAAGCTTCGCCATGGCGTTCGGCGATGTTTATACGTTTGGTCCCACATTTCGAGCGGAAAACTCCAACACAGCCCGCCATGCGGCAGAGTTTTGGATGATCGAGCCGGAAATGGCCTTTGCTGATTTGCAGGATGACATGGATATGGCGGAAAACATGATTCGATTTGTCATTTCTGTCGTGCTGGAACAGTGTCCGGACGAGATGCAGTTTTTCAACAGCTTTGTAGACAAAGGTTTGTTGGAACGCCTCAACGGCGTTGTAAGTTCCAGCTTTGGCCACGTGACTTATACAGAAGCCGTCGAAATTTTAAAAGCATCCGGCGCGCCGTTTGAATATCCGGTGGAATGGGGCTGCGACCTGCAAACGGAGCACGAGCGGTATTTAACGGAACATCACTTCGGCCGCCCTGTCTTTGTCACCGATTACCCAAAGGAGATCAAGGCCTTTTATATGCGGCTGAACGATGACGGCAAAACAGTGGCCGCCATGGACTGTTTGGTTCCCGGCATCGGGGAAATCATTGGGGGCAGCCAAAGAGAAGACCGCCTGGATATGTTGGAAGCACGTATGCGCGAGCTGGATCTTGACCCGGCAGATTATTGGTGGTATTTAGACCTGCGCCGCTATGGCGGCACGAAGCATGCCGGATTTGGCTTGGGGTTTGAGCGTATGGTGATGTATCTCACTGGGATTTCCAACATCCGGGACGTCATCCCCCACCCCCGCACCGTTGGAAACGCAGACTTCTAAAATGCAACTATGTTTTTTTCGTTTGCCCTGTTTACACAGGGCGAGCGACTTGATACAGCAGGAGGTGTGAAATGGCACTTTTGATCGGCTGTCACCTGTCCAACGCAAGGGGATACCTTGCCATGGCAAAGGAAGCGGTTTCCATCCATGCGAATACAGCCCAGTTTTTTACCCGTAACCCAAGAGGGGGCCGCGCAAAGGCCCTGGATTTGTCCGACATCGCCTCATACCATACATTTGCCGAGGCGCATCACCTCTCCCACTTGCTGGCGCACGCGCCCTACACGATCAATGCCTGCTCTTCCGACGCCCGCGTGCGCCAATTCGCAAAGGAAACGATGGCGGATGACCTGAGCATGCTGTCGTTTTTCCCCGGCTGCTGCTATAATTTTCATCCGGGTAATCATATGAAACAAGGGGCGGCCCAGGGCGTCGCCTTGATTGCCGACATGCTAAACGATGTTTTAACACCGGATCTGCATACCACCGTTTTGTTAGAAACAATGGCCGGCAAAGGCACTGAGGTAGGGCATCGTTTTGAAGAGCTGCGTGCCATTTTCGACGGAGTGCGGCTGCAACATAAAATGGGGGTCTGTCTGGACACTTGCCACGTTTGGGACAGCGGATATGACATCGTCCATCGGCTCGACGCTGTGCTGGAGGAGTTCGATCAGATCATCGGCCTTTCCCGCCTGCGCGCTGTTCATTTGAACGACAGCATGAACCCCCGCGGCAGCCGCAAAGACCGGCACGCCAAAATCGGCCAGGGGCAGATCGGCCTGGATGCCCTTGTGCGCATCCTCAACCACCCCAAGCTGCGTCATCTTCCGTTTTATCTGGAAACTCCCAATGATTTGGCAGGATACGCGGAAGAGATCTCCCTGCTGCAACGCCTGTACACACCTGATTCCCTTTAAAAAGGAAGGATTGAATCTATGAACTATGCTTCTCCTTGCCCGAGTCCCTTGGGCACTCTCTGGATGTTGGCCAACGAGTCCTCCATCACGGCCATCCTCTTTCCCGGCAACCTGCCGGGGGCGGACCATATGGTGCAGGAAACCCCTCTTTTGCTAGAAGCCAAAAAACAGCTGTCGGAATATTTTTGCGGCAAGCGCCATGCCTTTGACCTCCCTCTGGAGCCAAAAGGAACCCCTTATCAAAAAACCGTATGGGATGCGCTGAAAACGATCCCATACGGCGAAACACGGTCATACGGCGACATCGCGAGACAGATTCAAAATCCCAAGGGGGCCCGTTCTGTTGGCTCTGCCAACCACAATAACCCCATCCCAATTATCATCCCCTGTCACCGGGTCATTGGCGCAAACGGATCTCTCACCGGTTATGGCGGCGGCTTGGATATCAAAACATTCCTCTTGCATTTGGAACAGAATGTGACATCTTAGCCCAAAACTGCCCTTTCACCCCCCTTTGTTTTGTTGCCTTCCGTTGTTTTGTTGCCTCTGGTCAGACACTTTCCGGCTACGGGCCAAGCCCGCGGCCGGAAAGCCGTCTTTCCTCTATCCTTCTTTTCAGCTGTTTTGGCCTTTTGGCCGGCGCCCGGCGCAGACGCCTTGGCATAGATGCGCCGTACTCCACAAGCTTCCCTCCAACCGTCGGGAACATACCGCCAAAGTGCCCGCTTGCGCCAAGTGACGCTGTCTTTTTCCTGCACCAAACGGCCGCCGCCGGAATAGATATACTTATAGATCCTCAGTTTTTATTTTATCCTGCCCCCCGGTGCCGCCAGGTTCATGTTTCACCTGTTTCCGGACAAGCCGCGACATCGTTCGACACCAGAACTTTTTTTCAACGATCCATCCGTATATTTGCAAAGCAAAAGATGTCGATTGCCCTTGCCAGACGACATCCGGTTTTCCAATGAATCTTTTATTTTGCCTCCGTTTACGTGCATTCTCTTGATGGAACGAAAAACTTTCCCCGTCAAAAAACCTCTAGTTATGTGCCTGTTCAGCCGGGAGGAAAGAACCAACTTCTCTGTCAACCTTTTCCACGTCTTGAACGATTTGGCTGGCATATACTATTCCTAGTCGCTTGTTTACGGCCGGGAAACCAAAAAGAAGGGATCTATTTCATGCATAAAAAGTTGATTGCCCTGGGCCTCGCCGTTGTCCTGGCCTTAGGCGTGGCACTCGCACTGTTCGTGAAAAATACGGGGACAACAACGCCTAAGTTGTTGGTTTTGATGTACCATCACCTCACCAAAGACCCAGACAAAGTAAACCCGTACACCATTTTGACAGACGATTTCCAAACAGATCTGGAATACCTCAAAAGCCAGGGGTATCATACCGTCACGCCATCGCAATTTTTAGCGTGTAAAGAACAAAACGTGCCGCTTCCGGAGCGTCCCGTCATGATTACTTTCGACGACGGATATGAAAGCGTCTACGCATATGCATATCCTTTGCTAAAACAGTATCAAATGACTGCCTGTGTTGCCATTGTAGGCGAATACACCAATCTTTACACACAGGCCAATGATCATAATTTAAATTATTCGTATATGACCTGGTCGGAAGTGGCAGAGCTGCAGGAGAGCGGCGTGATTGAAATTGCCAGTCATTCCAACCACTTACATATCGAAAATGAAGAGAGGCGGGGCTGCCAGATCAACCCCTCCGAATCTCTTGAAACATATCGATCCGTCCTTCAAAACGATCTGGGGAGCCTACAAAATCAAATCCAACACCATACCGGCACGTGTCCAGTTGCCTTTGCATATCCTTTTGGCCTGTACTGCCAAGAATCTTATGATGCATTGGTTTCTTTGGGGTTTCGTATCGCGTTTACCTGCGAAGAGCGGTGGAATCCCATTCCGGATCGCCTCGGCCCTCTCTTTTTATTGGGACGATTTAACCGCTCCGGCGGGGTCCCGACGAACCTTTATTTCCAGCGGATCTTCTAGGCATTCTGCGACTTATATCCCACTATTTCTTGCATTTCTTACAAAATTCTGATATGCTTATTGAATAAGTATATTCAACATATACCCAATAGACCCGCTCTATTTCTTCTATAAGGAGTATCTATACATGCTGTCTCCTATGATTCCTTCTTCATGGGCACAATTGTTTGACACGTTTCCAACGCCTGTCATCCTGTCTGATCTCGATCAGCATGTTCAATATTACAATGTGCCCGCCCAGCAGCTTTTTTCAGAACTGGATCAACCTCTTTCGTTGAAACAGAAATTACCGGCGCCTCTTTCCTCCCTTTTTCCCATCGTTTCTGAAGAAGGGCAAGGTAGCGCAGATCTTTTTTTGCTTGAATCGTTGTATGGAGTAACAATCCATACACTTGACGAGGTGGCTGTTTTTTTCCTGCAGCCAAAATCAGAACAGTCCATTTCGCCCCAGCTGCTTCTTTCCCTGGCCAATAAAATTCAAGATATTACCGCTCCGCTTATGTATGTTTCCCAGCTTTTGGCTCCCATTGTAACCTCTGCAAACAATCCAAAATCTGAACGGTACCTTAGCATTTTAAACCAAAACTGTTATCGCTTGATCCGTATTATGCACATGCTTTCCATGTTTGAAAAATCCTTTGATCTCGTGTCTCCTTCCGATTCTTTTGAACAGTGCGACATCACCGAGGTGTGCTACAAGGTTGCCGCGCAGGCCGGCCCCTTAGCCAAGCAGCTCCAGCTTCAGTTTTCTTTTGAGGGCGGAGAAGGGCCGCTGACCGTGCATGGCAAAGCCATCCATCTGGAGCGCATGCTGTACCATCTCATTTCAAATGCCATGAAATTCACAGCGGCAGGTGGGGAAATCAAGTTGCAGATGAAAGTGGCCGCGCAGCGCTTGTACCTCACCGTCAGCGACACTGGAATCGGGATTCCCGATCATATGCTTAGTACAATTTTTCATCGATTCGAAGAAAAGGGCGCCTTTACAGATATTTCTTCCGGTGTGGGTTTGGGGCTTTCCTTTGTCCGCCACGTTGCAAGACTCAGCAACGGAACCGTTGCGCTCACCAGCAAAGAAGGAAAAGGCACCCGGGTCACGATTACTTTGCCGCTGGAAAAACCGTCTGACACATTGCACACGCCTACTGTGGCTTTGGAAAGCGACTTGTCCATCGCACTTGTAGAGCTGTCAGACGCGCTTCCGCCTTCCTCGTTCCTGCCCTCGGACTTGGAATAAACCTTTGGTTTGTTGAAACGCGCCACAATGTACTTTATGATTGAAAAAGGCCAATATTGCATGATAAAAGGGTCTAAACGCAATTAAAAAAGGTCGGCACCGTGTAATCGATGCCGGCCTTTTCTGTTGTTTTCTTTCTCAAAACGGAGCTGATTTGGTTTAAAACACCAAGGCACCGTTCAGATTTTGGATTGTTTGCAGAGGTTACAATGGGTGCCAAAAGCAGGGAAACGTATGCAGCTTTTCCCTGCCGCAGCGTTTCTCCCGTTTTGCCGCAGAGGGCTGTCGCTTAAAATTCAACGCCGGTGTAAGAGCAAAAGTGATCCTCCGGCGAATAGGTGTCCAGAAACAAGTTCACCAGCTTTTCTGCCAAAGTCCCTTCTTCCAAATTACCTTCTGAAATACGCTTTTTGGCCTCTGCGAAGGAAAACCATTCTGACATATCCACTTCTTTCGTCATGCCGCCCAGATCCTCCGATGTAGCAACACAGACAAAGTTGAAAATCAATGTGTTTGACTTGGGGAAATAAGCGCTTTTCAAAAATCTGTATTCCCCTACATCCAGCCCCATCTCTTCTTTCACTTCCCGCACAAGTGCATGCTCCGCCGATTCCCCCTTGTTGACAAAGCCGGCTACCAGTATATACCGCTTCTTTCCATATTGCTGAATCAATAAAATCTTGTCTTTTTGTGGGTTTAAAATCTCTGCACTCACCGCAACGTTAAAAATGGGAAAACGAAACGCATCGCATGTGGAACAAAAAGGAACCCATCCCTCGCCTTCCAGTTCTTTTGCTTCCAGTTTTGTGCCACATTCCACACAATGCTTCATACTAATATGCTCCTTTTCATTGATTTTCGTCCATATCACGCATGGATGCCTGCAGCCAATACCGGGTTATCCCCGCTGATCTTTGCTGCAAAAAGGGGGTGGCGTTTACTGTTTTCCGCTTGTTGGTCCGTCAGGGAGTGACGGAAATTTCGTACCACCAGCTTTCATTCAGATGGTCGTTTGTATACCGGCTATAGGGGAAGAATATGTATGCTTTCCCGTCCTTCAGCTTTAGGTCTCCCTTTTGCGTTGCTGGACTCGGCGTGGTAAAGGTCGTATTGTTGACCTTTACACCGTAGTTTGCAACAAAGGTTGGAAGATCGGTACTTTTCGTTAAATATTGGTTGTTACGAAACAGGTAGTAGTCCCCCCTGTAATAAAACACTGCTCCATCGGGGATGTTTGTCCCCGGCTCGCCATCGTGTTCCGGGTTAAACGTTTCCAGGTCCCCCCATGTCTCCACCCGGTAGTTTTGGTCACCTGTCAGATAAAAATAGTCCTTGGTATTGCCCGGATCACCACCGGGACTGCCACTGGGGTCGACATTTGGGTTGTCGCTTGGATCACCACTGCCCCCCGTTTCCGTCATGGCGCCATGAACATCGCATATGATCGTCTCGGACGCATCGTCAGCCGTCAATGTCCCTCCCGCGGGACAGGTGAGCCCCGCGATGTCTTCGGCGCAAAAAGCGTATTCCCCTGCCAAGACATCGGAAAGCTTAACCTCCGTGTCCTTGCCATATTCCATTGCTTGAACAGCACGATAGCACCGCAGAATTTGCGTGCGGTTGATCTCACATACTTTTCTTTTGGCCGTATCAATCCAACCCACCAGAGAAGGCACTAAAATACCGGCGAGAACGGCCAAAATCGCCAAAACAATAATCAGTTCAACCAAAGTGAATCCTTTTTTATCTCTTTTCATATTCTCTCCAATTTCAGCCCTAGCCCATTTACATCTGTCTATTGATATTAGATTTATTTTATCTCATTTCGCCCGTTTCGTCAATTGTTCACATGGGAATTCTATGCCTTCTTTTTCATTTTTGGTAAATAAGACCAACGCCATCCTTTTTCCCGAACAAACCGGAGAACGACCGGCACATCCTTTTGCATCAAAAAATTGAAGTATCCATCCCTTCCCACATAGAACCATGAAAAAGAGAGCGGGCCATTTTTTGCCCGCTCTCTCCCGAATCAATGTTCCATTTGCTTTTCACGCAGGCCGGTTCACGCCAAAAACACGTAAAACAGACTTCGTTTTTTACCTTTGGTACTCAAATTCCAGATTATAAAGGTTTACAATGTCTCCGTCTTCAATGCCAAGCGCCTCCAAGCGGTCAAACAGGCCCGCGGTGCGCAGCTGCTTGTCAAAATACGTGCGGGATTCAAAATCGCTGAAATTAATGTTGGACATCAGCCGCTCCAGCCAAGCCCCTTCGATGATCCACGTGCCGTCCTCTTCTCTGATCTGCAGATCGTCCACTGTGCCGATGTCCGGCTCACGCTGCACATACTCCGGCTCATAAACGCGAACCGGCGGAAGCTTTGCAAGGTCCCCCGCGATGGCTTTGACCAGCGCATCGGTCCCTGTGTGAGCAGCGGCAGAGATGGAGAAGAACCGGTAGTCTTTTCCCTCCACATATGCCTGAAATGCATTCAAAAGCGTTTCATCTTCTAAAATATCGCTTTTGTTCCCTACCACGATTTGCGGACGAGAGGCAAGCTCCTCATTGTACTGCTTTAGCTCTTCATTGATGGCTTCAAAATCTTCAATGGGATCTCTTCCTTCACTGCCTGAAATATCCACCACATGCACCAGAAGCCGGCAGCGATCTACATGGCGGAGAAAGTCGTGCCCCAGCCCGGCGCCTTCCGCGGCGCCTTCAATCAACCCGGGAATATCCGCCATCACAAACGACACGCCTTCCGTCACGTAGACCACGCCTAAATTGGGGAACAGCGTGGTAAAGTGATAGTTGGCGATTTTGGGCGTGGCCCGGGACACCGTGGAAAGCAGCGTGGATTTCCCAACGTTGGGAAATCCGATCAGCCCTACATCCGCCAATAGCTTCAGCTCCAGACGAACCTCCCTCTTTTGGCCCATCAGCCCGCCTTTTGCAAACCGGGGGGCCTGCCGGGTGGGGGTTGCGAAGTGCTGGTTGCCCCAGCCGCCGTTGCCCCCCCTGGCCAAAACATAAGGCGCGTCGTCCGACATGTCACGAATGATCTCCCCCGTCCCTTCGTCCCGCACTAAAGTTCCGCGCGGCACACGGATGACGAGAGATGTGCCGTCTTTTCCTGTTTTGCGGGCGCTGGAGCCGTCCATTCCGTTTCCTGCCGTATATTTGCGCTTATAGCGAAAGTCCATCAACGTGGACAGATGGTCGTCCACTTGTAAAACAATGTCTCCTCCCCGGCCGCCGTCCCCGCCGTCCGGGCCGCCCGCGGCCACATATTTTTCCCGGTGAAACGAAACCACGCCGTTTCCGCCTTTTCCGGCTATGACCGTGATTCTTGCGGTATCAATAAATGCAGGCATTGCGTTCCTTCCTTTCTTTTACTCAAAAAGAGAAAGCGAGGAGCCATCCCAAAATTCAGCGCATGTTGGCCCGCCGCAGCGTTTCGCGGCAGGCAAGCATTTTCGCCGTCTTTTGTTTTGGCTCCTCGCAAACCTTTTGTTCTTACTGGGCAATTTCATAGACGGAAACTTGTTTCCGGTCTTTTCCCAAGCGTTCAAAGCGAACACATCCGGCTTTCAGCGCAAACAGCGTGTCATCTCTGCCGCGGCCAACATTGGCACCAGGATGAATTTTGGTTCCCCGCTGACGCACTAAAATGTTCCCGGCCAATACAGCCTGACCGTCTGCCCGCTTGACACCCAAGCGTTTTGACTCAGAGTCACGGCCGTTCCGGGTGGAGCCCACTCCTTTTTTGTGGGCAAAAAATTGAAGACCAATCTGCAACATGTCTTACACCTCCAAGACAGTAATGTTTTCTGGGTATTCCTCGCTGATCCGGGAAAGGGAAATCATCATCGCCGTTAAAACCGCTTGACACACGGCCTCCGTTTCTTCCTCCAGTCCCTCTGGTAGCTGAAGGGACACGGACGGGGACGCCTTGTCAATGAAAATGCGAGCCTCGGCCCCCACCACGTCATTGACGGCACATTCCGCCATACGCACAGCGCTGCTGACCGCAGCGCAAACGATATCCTCTCCCTCCGGAGCAAGCCCGCTGTGTCCCTCGCAAAGGAAACCGGAAATACGCGGGCCGTCCAGGCGAAATGATACGGTGATCACAGGGAGATCTTGCCGATTTCCACTTTGGTGTACGGCTGACGATGACCCTGACGCTTCCGATACCCCTTTTTGGGGGTGTACTTAAAGATCATGATTTTCTTTTTTTTCCCGTTTTTCATGACGGTGGCGGAGACCTTCGCACCCTCTACCACGGGCGTACCGAACGTCTGCTTGTCTCCATCCAGGACGGCCAGAACCTTGTCAAATGTAACAGTTGCGCCTGCCTCTGCGTCTATTTTCTCCATGAAAACCACGTCGCCTTCCGTGACCTTGTACTGCCTTCCGCCTGTTTCAATGATTGCGTGCATCCTATTTTGCACCTCTCTTCATACGAGTCTCGCTCTCGGGGGTGAGAATTTCTTCTGCTTGGAACCCATTCAATGCGGCCTTTCTATAGTATCAGCCATGCCATGAATTGTCAAGTAAAATTGAACTGACCCTTTGGCAATTGTCCTGGTTTTTACCCTTTATGGTGCAATCGATTCCAGCAAGTGGATCCTTCTGTCGTGGCGTCCGCCTTCAAACTCCGTGCGGAGCCAAATGTCCACGACCTGTTCCGCAAGCCCCGGGCCAACCACGCGCCCCCCGAGGCAAAGCACGTTTGCGTTGTTGTGCCGTCGGGACATTTCCGCGGAATATGGCTCGGAACAAACCACGGCGCGAATCCCCTTCACCCGGTTGGCAGCCAGGGAAATGCCCACTCCTGTCCCGCAGAACAAAAGTCCCTTTTCACAGGCGCCGGACGCAACGGCCCTCGCCACCTTTTCTCCATATACGGGATAGTCGCAGCTTTCTGTGTCGTACGTGCCGAAATCCTGATATTCATATCCGTTTTTCTGCAAATAAGAAATCATCTCCTGCTTTAAAGCAAATCCTCCGTGGTCGCACCCAATCGCTATCATTTCTGCCCCCTCCTTCACTGATTCACTTGAAAAAAATGCGGCTTCCGCTTTTCGTAGGAAGCAACATAACGAAACTTCATGGCTTCCAGCAGGGCGTAGGCGTCCTGTATGCCGAGGCCCACATGGTCAGGGCGGTGGGCATCTGCCCCAACGGTCACGATCTCCCCGCCCAAATCCTTGTATAAGCGCAGAATCGGCATCCACTCCTCCAAACTCCGGCCCCGGTTCGTGTTGAGTTCGATCCCCTTTCCGTTTTGTATCACAGTGCGAAAAATTTCCGCAATCTGATCCCAGTACCGATCCAGGGTCACTTTTTGCCCGTCCCGGTTTCGCATATACCGAAGAGGATAAGGGATGTGTCCCAGCACGTCGAAGCAGCCCCTTTTCGCCAATAAGTACATCTGGGAGAAATAGTCGTCCAGGTCCTGATGACACATTTCCTTTGATGTGTACCGCTTCAGGTGAAAATCTGTGCCGCCGGCGGCACGGCTTAGGTTGTGCAAAGAGCCGATGACAAAATCCAGCTTGGCGTTTTGCAAAATGCCTTCCGCCACGTCAAAGTCTTCCTGCGCTTCCCCCAGCTCAATGCCGAACCGGATTTTCAGCCCCGCTGTCTGTTCTGTTCTGTCAAACTCCTCCTCCAGCGGGGTCCAGTCGAAAGAGGGAACGAACCTCCCCTCCAGATCCATTAAATCGCAATGATCCGTCATGCAAATTTCCGATAAGCCCGCGGCAACGGCGGCGGCACTCATGTCCGCCAAGGAATAAGCACCGTCCGGTGAGCAAAAGGTATGCATATGCAAATCCGTCAAATACATTCAGTCGTCTCCTTGTCATCAAAACGGCCAGGAAGGCATCCATTTGAGAAAGTTTGTTCCGTAAAAAGCCGGTACCGCAACACCCGTCAGAATAGGGTAAAATACGGCATACAGGAACACCGCCCCGCCTGTGAATCCATAAACTGCCATCTGATAGCGTCCCTGTTTTGCCTCCCATATTTCATTGAATAGATAGGTGATGGCAAAGGTCAAAAACAGGATGCAGGGGAAATAGTGATAGGCAAAAGTGGGCCTTGCAATGGGAATCCAGAACACCAGCTGAGACAAATACGCGATGAGAATGAACAACGCGATCCCTGCTTTCGTTTTGACAAACCGCCAAACGAGGAGAACAAGGGAAATCAGCCCGCCCCAGCAAACCACCGGATTGGAAAACGCGCCAAACGCAGATTTCAGCCCGTTGCCCACGTTGTTTTCCAGATAATATAGGATCGGCCGGATATCAAGAATCCATTGCCACCATTTAGAAGAATAGGGGTGCATCTGGGTCACGCCCTTGTGATAGGTAAACATAAAGACCTGGTTGTCCCAAATCAGCTTCCAGCTGAGAGGCTCTCCCTTTGCCGCGGCGTAGGGGAGATAGGACAAACAGTAGATCACCAGAGGCACCACGAGGAAAAAGCCCACGCAGACCAAAAAGGTCAGCCCCAGCCACTTCCAGTAGCTGCGCCGTGCCAAGTGGGATGCGCCTTCCAAAGAGGACGCCTCCTCCGGCGTCTGTGCCAAATCCTGCTCCTTTGCGTCCCGATACCGGAGAATCAACGAAACGAGAAGCAAAACGGCCAGGCCGGCACCGCCGTAGATCACCGTCCATTTGCTGGCGATTCCAATGCCAAAGAAAAGGCCGGACAGCATCAACGGAACCGCCGTTTTGCGGAAGGGGCCATCCGTTGGAGCCGTCAAAAATCGGTACATGAAATAATACATCAGCAGGATAAAGAAAACGGCATACGTATCAATCGTGGCGATCCTCGTCTGTGTCAAGTGCATAAAATCAAAGGCAAACAGCGCCGTGCCGCAGAGCGCAACAGGCGTTTTCCCAAACAAGTTTTTGAAGAATACATACAAGATGGGCAGCATCAAAACACCAAACAAGGTTCCCATAAACCGCCATCCAAAAGGTGTCATGCCAAACATCTGGATTCCCAGACCCAAAATCAATTTCCCCAAGGGTGGGTGCGACACCTCATACGGATACACATTCCGAATGTGTTCGTACGCCGTGCGGGCATGATAAATCTCATCAAAATAGGTGGAATCCATATATGTGGAGGTTTCCGGAACCAGATCCTGCTCGTCCATCAGGCATTTTGCGCCGTCTGTCAAGTCCGTAAAATTATTTTGGGTGAGCAGATTACCGGCGCTGTCGTAAAGGGCCAACTCACCCATCTCCATCCCGCTGCTGTCCGCTGTGAGACGAAGCGCTATCACCTGGTGCAAATGTTCCTCTGTTAAATCCACCGTCTTCCATTTGAACAGATCCACATATTTCTGTTCCAAAGTCGCAGCCGTTTCCCACGTCACGCCGTCTGTTGTGTATTCCAATGTATAGTTTCCCGTGTTCAGGCCGCAATAATACAGTAAGCTGCCCAATTCCGTCGGCTGCTTGAGGGTTAGTTCCAAAGAGCTTCCCGCACTTGGAAACTGGCAAAACCGCTGGGTCGCGCCGGTGTTGCCCAATCCCCAAAATGCTGTCACGGCATAGACGACAACAAGCAGCAGCAGAGGGAGCGCATCCTTACGCTCCATGGGAAACCGCTTGCTCGGAAAGCGCAGCTTCGGCCTTTCTTCCGCCTGTCCGGACACTGTTACCAATGCGCTTTTTTTCACGCTTTGGACATAGTATCTAAAAAAAACAGCCAGCGCCGCTATGGTCAGCAAAGGAAACAAATATACATGCCACTGTCCCATGAAACTCCTCCTAATAATTTTAGTTTATTTGGAGTATCTGATCAGCCTTTTTCAAACGTTTGCCGCTTCGAGGTTTGATGCAGGGCAAAACGGGGCGCCCCCGTCTTTCCGCCAAAGCAGACTGACAGGAGCCCCCTATTTTTTAAACTTTTCAAAAAAGCTTTTTCGTTTTGCGTGGTTGTTGTCACTCAGGCTTGCGTCAAACTGACGCAGGCTCTCTTTCTGGTCGCTTGATAAGTTTTTCGGAATCTCCACCACAACGGTGACATACTGGTCCCCTCGGCCCTTGCCGTGTAAGTTGGGGATCCCTTTCCCCCGCAGCCGAAACGTGGTTCCTGTCTGGGTTCCTTCCGGCAGCGTGTATTTCACTTTGCCGTCAATGGTGGGAATCTCCAGCTCCGCACCCAGGGCCGCCTGGGTAAATGTAATGGGCGCTTCGCAGAAAACGGAATTCCCTTCCCGTTTAAAGAGGGGGTGAGGACGCACGCCTACGCTGATCAGCACATCGCCTGCCGGGCCGCCTCGTTTCCCGCTGCCGCCTTGACCCCGAAGGGAGATCACCTGGCCGTCATCGATGCCGGAAGGGATGTGTACGGAAATTTTTCTCTGCCGCCGGACAGAGCCGCTTCCCTTGCAAACCTTGCAGGGCTGGTGAATGATTTTTCCGGTTCCGCCGCATTTGTTGCATGTGGTGGTGGAGGAAAACACGCCCATCGGCGTCTGTCGCTGGGTTCTCACCGTTCCCGTGCCGTTGCATTCGGAGCATATCTCTGCTGTCGTCCCCTCGGCGCACCCTGTCCCGTCGCATTCGTCGCATGTTTCAGAGCGGCTAATGCTGATTTCCTTTTCACACCCAAAGGCCGCTTCTTCAAAAGAAATCATAACCGAAGCACGCAAGTTTTCTCCTTTTTGGGGGCCGTTGTTTCGGGGACGCGCCCCGCCGCCAAAGAAGGAATCGAAAATGCTTCCCAGGTCAAAATCGGCAAAGCCGCCTTCAAAGCCGCCCCATCCGCCAGCGCCGGCGCCGTAATTGGGATCCACGCCCGCGTGCCCAAACTGGTCATACTTGGATCTGGAGCTGCTGTCTGATAAAACCGCATAGGCTTCATTGATCTCTTTGAATTTCGCTTCCGCTTCTTTATCGTCTGGATGGAGGTCCGGGTGAGATTGCTTCGCAAGCTTTCGATATGCCTTTTTCAGCTCATCTTCCGTCGCGCTTTTGGATACGCCCAGCACCTCATAATAATCTCGTTTTTGTTCTGCCATATTCGTCACCTCAAAACGGGAATACGAGAACCTGTCTTCCCATTGCTTCCATGTACTCGCTGCAGCGCGAAAAGAAAGACATCAAACCTGTCCCGCACCCAAGCGAAATGTTCGGGTGCGGGACCTGATGACTTTTTTGCGCCGTTTATTGCTGGTCGTCGTCAACTACTTTATAATCCGCGTCATAATATTCCCCGCCGTTTGGTACTTCCCCGTCGGGAGTCGGGCCGCCGTCTCCCTGGGGCGCGGCGCCTTCCGGACCGCCGGCCTGGCCGTAAATCTTTTCAGATACCGCGTAAAACGCCTTGGTCAGGTCCTCGTTGGCCGTTTGAATGGCTCCCGTGTCCGTTCCTTTTAATGCCTCTTTCACCCGGTTCAAAGGCTCCTCCACCGAGGCCTTGTCTGCCGGATCAATCTTATCTTTCATTTCCTCCAGGGTCTTTTCGCATTGATATACCATCTGATCCGCCTGGTTTCGGACTTCCGCCTCTTCCTTCCGCTTGGCGTCTTCCGATGCAAACTGCTCCGCTTCCCGCACTGCCTTGTCAATCTCATCCTGAGACAGATTGGTAGAAGCCGTAATGGTAATCTGCTGCTCTTTCCCCGTGCCCAAGTCTTTTGCGGAAACGTTGACAATGCCGTTTGCGTCGATATCAAACGTAACCTCAACCTGGGGAACCCCCCGGCGTGCCGGCGCAATGCCGTCTAAGTGGAACTTGCCCAAAGATTTGTTGTATGTTGCCATCTCCCGCTCGCCCTGCAGAACATGCACTTCAACAGAGGTCTGGTTATCGGCCGCCGTGGAGAAAATCTGGCTCTTTTTGGCCGGGATGGTGGTGTTTCGCTCAATCAGCTTGGTGAACACGCCGCCCAGGGTTTCAATGCCCAAAGACAGGGGTGTAACATCCAAAAGCAAAATATCTTTGACTTCTCCGCCTAAGACCCCGCCCTGGATGGCCGCGCCCAGCGCCACACATTCGTCCGGGTTCAGGCCCTTAAATGGGTCTTTCCCGGTCAGCTTTTTCACGCCGTCCTGTACGGCGGGGATCCGGGTGGAGCCGCCCACCAAAAGCACCTTGTCCAATTCTCCCGGCTTCAGGCCGGCATCATCCAGCGCCTGGCGAACGGGCACCATCGTCTTTTCCACCAGATGCTCGGTCAACTCATTGAATTTGGCCCGGGTCAGGGTAATGTCCAAATGCTTCGGCCCCGTGGCATCTGCTGTGATATACGGCAAGTTGATGCTGGAGGACGTGACGCCGGACAGTTCAATTTTTGCCTTTTCCGCCGCTTCCTTCAGACGCTGCATGGCCACTTTGTCGTTGGCCAAATCAATGCCGGAATCTTTTTTAAATTCAGAGGCCAAGTATTTCATGACCAGATCGTCAAAATCGTCACCGCCCAACCGGTTGTTGCCGGCGGTTGCCAGCACCTCGATGACACCGTCGCCGATTTCCAAAATGGACACGTCAAATGTACCGCCGCCCAAATCGTAAATCATGATCTTCTGGTCGCTTTCTTTATCCAAACCGTATGCCAAAGCGGCAGCCGTCGGCTCATTGATGATTCTCAGCACTTCCATGCCGGCAATTTTGCCCGCATCTTTGGTGGCCTGTCTTTGAGAATCGGTAAAATACGCGGGAACAGTGATAACCGCCTGAGTCACCGTATTTCCCAGATACGCTTCCGCATCTGCTTTCAGCTTTTGCAGCACCATTGCGGAGATTTCCTGGGGGGTATAGGATTTGCCGTCAATATCCACCTTATGGTTCGTACCCATCTCCCGTTTGATGGAGCTGATGGTACGCTCCGGGTTTGTAATGGCCTGACGCTTTGCCACTTGGCCGACCATGCGCTCCCCCGTTTTGGAAAACGCCACGACAGACGGCGTTGTGCGGTTTCCTTCCGCGTTTGGAATGACAATGGCCTCGCCGCCTTCCATAACGGCAACACAAGAATTGGTTGTACCCAAGTCAATACCAATAATTTTTGACATATTTGTTCCTCCTCTATCGTTGTTGTACCCTATCATTGATCTGTATTTCCAAGATCTCATTTAAAATCAGTTTAAATGTATCCCTAATTTGCGACCTTTACCATTGCGTGGCGAATCACTTTGTCCCCCATGATAAAACCGGATTGAAACACTTCAATAATCGTATTTTCTCCCCGGTCTCCTTCCTCCACATGCATAACCGCATTGTGAAGCGCGGGATCAAACGGCTCTCCCAACGCGGGAATTTCCTCGGCGCCCAATGACGCGAACGCGGCCTTGCACTGGCTCATCGTCATCTCCACGCCTTTGTAAAACGCCGCGTCTTCCGTTTCCTGGGCCAGGGCCCGCAGCAAATTATCATAGATAGGAAGCAGCGCCAAGACAGCGGCTGCTTTTTCGTCCCCCGCAATCGCCTCTTTTTCCTTTTGTGTCCTTTTGCGGTAGTTGTCATACTCGGCCAGAAGCCGTAAATATTGATCGGACGATTCCTTCAGCTGCTGTTCCATTTTGGCGGCTTGCTCCGCAAGCCCCTCCAGCTGCTCCATCTGCTCCGGGGTAAAGATCACGCCATCTCCTATGTTTTCGTTTGCGCTCGCTTCTTCCCCAGGCTGCTCTGCCGCGTTACATTCCGGCTCTTCCGGCAGCGTATCAAATTCATTTTCATTCCGATTCATTTCTTTTCCTCTACCTCCAGACCACCCCATCCGCCGTTGGCCGACAGGGTTATTTTGTTCTCTTTCTCACCGATTCATGCCTTGGCCGCCAAATCAATCCGATGGCGGCGCAGACCCTAAAAATTTAGTCAATCCATCCGCGAAATAATACAGCCTTGCCGCGATTTTCGCGTAGTCCATACGTGTCGGCCCCACAATCCCGATCAGCCCCCGCATATGGTCGCCAATGTCATAGCTTGCCACCACAACGCTCGTATCTTGCAGCGCGCCCGCCGCGTTTTCCGGGCCAATGTAAATCTTTACCTCGGAATCATCGGGCATAGGCAGCGTGGAGAGCGCGTGTTCCTCTGAAAGATAAGAGAGCAGCGGCTGCGCCCGTTCCAAATCACGATATTCCGGGTGCTGTAGCAGCCGGGTCAGGCCACTCAAATGAACATCATATGTTCGTTGCTCTTTCATCACCTCAACGGCAAAAGAAATGACCATGGCCAACAGCGCATAGGCGTCTTTTGCCGTATTCTCTGCCATATTCATCAGCTCCGGGGTGATCTCTTCCGCGGTCAGCCCCGTAAAGCTGGCATTGAGCAGGCGGTTAAGAAGCTGAATTTGAGCTTCGTTCAAATCGACCGGCACATGCAGCAATTTGTTTTTGACCAAACTGGCATCTGTCATCACGACCGCAATAAAGATCTGCCGCTCCACCATCAACAGGTCAAACCGCCGAATGGTCACATGGGGCGCCCCCGTGGAAATGGCATAAGAAGGGTACTGAGTCAGCTGGGAAATAACACGGCTCGCTTCTGTGATCACGCGGTCCAGCTCTTTCGCTTTTAACTGCAACGCAGCGTTGAGACGCTCCGTTTCCTGGATAGACAAACGGTGCCGCTCCATCAGCTCATTGACATAAAATCGATAGCCGTTTGAAGAAGGCACACGCCCTGCCGAAGTATGTGGTTGTTCCAATAAACCCATTGCTTCCAAATCCGCCATTTCGTTGCGAATCGTAGCAGGTGAGATATCCAGCCCAGCGTGTTTGGCGATCGTTTTCGACCCCACAGGCTCGGCCGTTGCAATATAGTCTTCAATCACTGCCCGCAAAATTCGCTTTTTACGTTCACTGATATCCATGCAATCCCTCCTGTTAGCACTCTCACCTCTTGAGTGCTAAACATAATTTACCACGTGATCCCTAAAATGTCAAGAGGTATCGGCCAAATATGTATGAATAATTCGAAAACAAACCGCATCCCTGTTTTCTTTGGTCACATTTCCTGATTGATGCGCAAATGTCCTGTATCTTTTCATCTTTTTTACAATTGACAAGGAAAAAGCGGCACGGGGAACCCCCCGCGCCGCAAACGCAACGTCTTCTTTTGATGCTTCTCCCCAAAATGTTTTTTATATCAATTGGCACGTCTGACACGTCCTTTTTGATCCCCCACCGTGGTCCCCATTGTCCACAGGTTAGGCGACCAAAAGCGAAAACTGCTGTGACAGGCGCCAGACAACGGCCGCTCCCTCTTCTCGCGTGATATTTCTGGTCGGGAAGAAATAACGTCCGTCGCCACTCATGACCCCTTGCTTCGTCGCATAAGATACATACGGCATTGCCCAACTCCCGATGTTCCCCTCATCTGAATAAGAAATGGACGCATACCCGTTCAAAGGCACCGTCAAGCCTTTCATGACCTCTAAGGCAGTGCATAACATCTTTGCTGCCTCCTGGCGGGTCAGAACGTCGTCGGGCTTAAACTGCGTCTCTGTTTTCCCTTGGGTGATACCCAAAGACCACGCTGCCGTAATCTCCCGTTGATATGGGTGTCCAGCCAGATCTGTAAACGGACACAACCCATTTTGCGCCTTGACCCCCACCCCTTTCACCTTTTCACAAAGGTTCACCAAAAGAGTCACAAACTCCGCCCTTGTAATCGGGGTTTGGTACTGGTTCATCAGTGCGTTTGGCACCAATCCGGTTTGAATAAATAACGCAATTTCGCTCCTGTGCCATTCGCTCACATTCACCAAGTCCGGCTCTTTCTTCTCATTTTGGGTCCAGTCATAAGACTGGCTGGCCATGGGATGTGCTTTGAGAAAGGCGCTGTCAGCATAGTCCCGATCCGGGGTATGGTTGACAAAGTCTTTCGTGTTCTTTAAGAAGTAGCGTTTGGACACTGTGGCTCCGGATGTGAGAACCGTGTCCCACGTTTCGTCCACATTGTACCACACACCATTGAGCTTCACGATGTTCCAAGCGTGAGCGGCACCGTTCCCATACCCGGAGACGATGCGCACGGGCACATTCAGTTCCCGCATCAAACGGTAAAACGTTAGGGTAAACCCTTGGCACACCATCTTTCCGCCGGCCAGTCCATCGTAAGCGGAATACTTCGTTGCCGAATTGTCATATTGAAAATTGGTGCAAATGTATTGATGCACTGCCTCCAGCTTTTTCAAATCGCTTTTTGTTTGCACACCCAGCTGTTTTATAATCTCGGCCACACGTTCGGAAATATACGCTTCTTGTGCCGCGCTGGTGAGATAAGACATGCGGAAGGTAAAAATGCTACGGCTGGAATTGTATGAAATATTCACGCTCATCTGCTTGCAGCTGTATTTCAAATAATCTTCCGCATCTGCTCTGGTGGAAGAAAGCGTGTACACTTCATCCAGTAATTTCTGAAATGTGGAATACACGTCCTTTAACGCGCCTTGATACGTGACCGTGAATGTCTCGCTTCGTGCGAGCATTTGTTCTAAAACCAGTTTTAAAAAAGTCTGTTTGTCTTGGGCAACCAATCCCTGGGATGCAAACCTTTCCGGAGTATAGGTTTCTTGGATGGAGTTGACCTCTCCGTAAGAAGTGTTTTCCGCTGCTGATGCCACGAAAGTTGGTGAAATGAACAATGCCAAAACCAATCCTATGGCGCCTATCTGCATACTCCAACGCCTCATGATTTTCTCCCCTTCTTTTTTTCAGATTTGCGCCCCACCGCACGCAAACATATTCTACTCATGTTGTTTCAAACTGCTTCTTTTTTCTTCGTTTTATCATTGATCCCGTAACATATGTTACATCTTATACTATTTCTCGACAAATGTAAACAACAAATATTACTAAACATCAAAAAGTTACCAAACTGTAATGCTTTTTTTAACGTCATAGCGTATAATAAACGCATCATTTTGTGATACAATTCCAAACGAAAGCCCCAAAGCTTTCGTTTACAAAACGTTGCGACATGTTTTGGCGTGTCGCACGACATTTTTAAAAACACAAACTGCACAGCAGAGAACAGGATGGTATTATGTCGCAGAAAACAAATGGAAAAAGATCCGCATCTTCCCCGCAAAAGCCGGGCATCAAACGGCTTCCGCTTTTCATCGCGCTTGCTCTGGTGGTTGTTTTGGCCCTTGCAATCGGCATTTCCTGCGGGGCGGCCGGCGGCCGAACCACCATTTTCCCCGGAACCAGCATTGCCGGCATTCCTGTCGGCGGTCTCACAGAGGAAGAAGCCGTTTCCAAAGTCCGAGAAGGCTTGGCGCAGCGCTATGCCGGAAAGGAAATGATCCTTCAGTTTCCGGATTTTAAGCTTGAAAAAACACTGTCCCTTGAACAAGTTGGAACCAGTGTGGATCTGGAGGCCGCTGCCCGCGCCGCCTATCTGCGGGGCAGGGAAAATGGCGTTTTAGGCGGGGGACTGACGCTTTTGACCTCTTTTGTCTTCCGCAAAGACATTACCCCTTCCTTCTCTTTGGAGGACGATTCATACCTTCGCGGCTTTTTGGCGGAAGCGGCCGCCCAGATTGACGACCCGGTGGTAGAGCATCATTACGAGATCAAAGACAAACAACTGGTCTTTACCATTGGGCATGCGGGATATGCCCTGGATCAGGAGCTTATTTTCAAAGACATCCTGTCCCGCCTGGAGACAGAAGACTACTCCGAGTTGACATGTACTTCAAATATGACGAACCCCGCTCCCTTGGACTGGGATGCCATTTATAATGAAATTTATGTCGAAGCGGCAGACGCCACACTGGACAAAAACACATATCGCGTGACCGACCACGTGGTGGGCGTTCGTTTTGAAAAAGACGCCGCCATGGCTGCCGTCGCCGCGGCCTCTCCGGACGAAACGGTATCCGTTCCCCTTCTTTACACACAGCCCGAGGTGACAACGGCACAGCTGACCGCAACCCTATTCCATGACACCATCGGCAGCTGCACCACCACAGTGGGCGGCTCCAACAACCGGGCCAGCAACGTCAAATTGGCTGCTTCTTTTGTGAATGAAACCATTTTGCTCCCCGGCGAAATCTTTTCTTATAACGGTGTGGTCGGCAGCCGGCAGGCCAGCCGCGGCTTTTTGCCCGCGCCCGCCTATGTGGGCGGGGAAACAGTGGACGAAATTGGCGGCGGCATTTGCCAGCTTTCCTCTACCGTCTACTTGACTGCCCTGCGGGCCGATTTGGAAATTGTGGAGCGATACAATCATTCTTATGCCGTTGGATATGTGCCGGACGGAATGGACGCCACGGTTTATTACGGGTCTTTGGATTTTCGATTCAAAAACGACAAAAACAAGCCCATTAAAATCGTTTGCAACATGCAGGGCCGAACCCTCACCGTCCGCATTTACGGCACAAAAGAAAACCAGAATACCGTGAAGATCACCAATAAAGTGCTTAGCACCTCTGCCTATAAAACAATTTATCAGGAAGATTCCAGCATCAAATCCGGCAGTAAGGTAAAAACCACCGGATATACCGGAAAAACAGTGGAAACATATCGTTCGATTTACGATGCCAACGGCAATTTGATCAGCAGCAAGCTGGAGGCGGTCAGCCGGTATAAAACCAGGAATAAAATTATCTTGGTTCCTGCCGGCTCTCAGGGCGGCGCCTCCACCCCAACCCCCGCCATATCGCCCACGCCGTCCGCGACCGCCACGCCTCAGCCAACGCAAACCGCCACGCCCCAGCCAACGCAAACTGCCACGCCCAAGCCAACGCAAACTCCCACGCCCAAACCAACGCAAACCGCCACGCCTAAACCAACGCAAACTGCCACGCCCAAGCCGGACCCGGTGCCGATCCCTCTCCCGGAATCTGACGCGGGCGCTGCATAAATCAGCCCGTGGTTGGCTACAATGAAATATCTGCGTCGTTTGACCTTTGAAGGGAAGGGAGCGCAGACACGGCTGTGTCTGCGCTCCCCCTGTTCTTTGTTTTGTTCCTTCTGGGCAATTGACAAGCGTTCCGGAAGCAGATATACTCAACGTATCACTTGTAGAGTGATGCTCGTAACGTATCATTGGTTTAATTTAGCAATATTTCTTTTCGGGGAAAGAAGGGAGTCGCTCCATGGAATTGGATCGAAAGACAATGAAAAAACTGGCGCTGCTCATCACCTTTGCCATCTTACTTTTTTTGGGCCTGAATAAAGTTTCCTCTATTCTCTCCGGTATCATCTGGGTGCTTAGCCTGTTTTATCCTTTTTTCCTCGGGCTCTGCATTGCCTTTATTTTAAACATTCCCATGCGCTTTTTCGAACGGGTCTTTTTTTTGCGGAGAGGAGCGTCCAAAAGGTGGAAAAAACGGCTGCGTCGGCCGGTCAGCCTGATTCTCACCCTTATTTTGGTGTTTGGGATCATCGCCGTGGTCTTGCTGCTCATTATCCCGGAGCTGGCGCGAACCCTCATCTCGTTGGCCAACCGAATCCCCCAGTCTTTGATTGAAATCCAGGTCTGGATCACCGGCCTGTTTGACCGCTTCCCCGATTTGACCAATTGGGCGCAGTCCATTCAAATCGACTGGTCTGACGTGGGTTCCAAGCTGACCACTTTTTTGCAAAATAGCGCCAATCTGCTGCTGGATTCTACGTTTACCACCGTTGTCAATTTTGTCAGCGGCTTGTTTACCTTTTTTCTCGCTTTCATTTTCGCCATTTATATTTTGCTGCAGAAAGAAAAATTCAGCGCGCAGCTGAAACGGTTTCTCTATGCCTATTTCCCCCGGCATCGAATTGACAGGCTGGTCCATTTTGGGAACCTGTCCAATAAAACCTTCTCTTCCTTTCTTTCCTGCCAGTGCTTTGAAGCAACGCTGCTCGGTACGCTGTTTCTCATTTTTATGAATATCTTCGGCTTCCCCTATTCCGTGCTGATTAGCGTGTTAATTGCGTTTACCGCTTTGATCCCCATCTTCGGGGCCATCATCGGCTGTGTGGTGGGCGCCGTGCTTATTCTGGTGGTTTCTCCGGCCCAGGCGCTTTGGTTTGTGGTTCTGTTTGTCGTGTTGCAGCAGCTGGAAGGGAACTTTATTTACCCCCATGTGGTGGGCAGCTCTGTGGGTCTGCCTTCCATTCTGGTTTTGATGGCCGTTACCATCGGCGGAAACCTGATGGGGATACCCGGGATGCTGATTTTCATTCCTCTTTGCTCTATTTTATATGCATTGCTGCGGGAAAACGTGCACAAGCGGCTGGATCAAAGCGAAACCATTGTGCAGGAAGCCGATGGGACGGAAGGGCAGCCTCCTCCTCCCCGCACCGGGCCAAGGCAAGCCATCTCCCAGCTGTTCTCCAGTTTGTTCCACAAAAGCATGCGGCCCGAACATGAAAAGCCGGAAGATCCAGCGCCCCGGGAAACAGCCGAGGGCCCTCCCCCCGCCGCCCCGAGTCCGGCAGAGGAAGCCGGTCCGGAAGAAGAATAAAAAAAGGCCCGCGCGGACCAAGGTTGATCCGCGCGGGCCCTTTTGTTTTTCAATGTGTCCCGTGCCGTCTTCTATTTTTATATGGTCACTGCCAGCGCCCCGTCCTTCCTCTCGACTGTCAGACAGGTGCCGGGCAGCAGATCCTCGCTCAAAATCTTTCGGCCGATGAGCGTTTCCACAGAATGCTGCAGATATCTGCGCAAGGGCCGTGCGCCGTAAACGGGGTCGTATGCTTCTTCAATGATGAATTCCTTCGCCTCGTCTGTAAACCGGCAGGACAGCTGCTTGTCGGCCAGACGTTTGTTCAAATCGACCACCAAAAGGTCTAAAATGGCCGTGACATCTGCTTTTGTCAGCGGGCGATAGAACACAATTTCATCCAGACGATTCAAAAACTCCGGACGGAAAGAGTGCTTTAAAAGCTGGTCCACTGCGGCTCTGGCTTCCTCTGTGATGCTCCCGTTCTCGTCGATCCCGTCCAGCAAATAGGACGAGCCTAGGTTGGAGGTTAAGATCAAGATGGTGTTTTTAAAATCCACCGTCCGGCCCTGGGAATCGGTGATCCGTCCGTCGTCCAGCACCTGAAGCAGCACGTTGAACACTTCCGGGTGCGCCTTTTCCACTTCATCAAACAGGACCACGGAATAGGGGCGCCGCCGAACTGCTTCTGTCAGCTGGCCGCCTTCTTCGTAGCCCACGTACCCCGGAGGGGCGCCGATGAGACGGGAGACGGAAAACTTCTCCATATACTCGCTCATGTCGATGCGCACCAAGTTTTTTTCATCGTCGAACAACGCCTCTGCCAACGCCTTGGCAAGCTCTGTTTTGCCCACGCCCGTTGGGCCTAGGAACAAGAAGGAGCCAATGGGGCGATTGGGGTTTGCAATGCCCGCCCGAGACCTGATGATGGCCTCAGCCACGTTTTTGACAGCCTCATCCTGGCCGATGACCCTGCGGTGGAGGATGTCTTCCAGATGCAGCAGTTTTTCCCGCTCGCCTTCCATCAGGCGGGCCACAGGAATGCCGGTCCAGCGCTCTACGATCCGGGCAATTTCCTCCTCCGTCACTTTATCCCGGAGGAAGCTTTCCTTCCGCCCGGCATTTGCCGCTTCCTCCTCCTGGTTCAGCCGTTTTTGCAGCTCCGGAATCCTGCCATATTTCAACTCGGCAGCCCGATTCAAATCGTATTCCCGCTCTGCCTTCTCCATTTCGGCGTTCAGGGAATCCAGCTGCTCCCGCAGCTTCTGAACCGTTTCAATGGCACCTTTTTCATTCTCCCATTGGGCTTTCATGGCGCTGAATGTTTCCCGCAGCTCCGCCAGTTCCTTTTGAATGTCTGAAAGATGCTCTTTGGAAAGGGCATCCTGCTCTTTTTTCAGCGCCGCTTCTTCAATTTCGTGCTGAATGATCTTGCGGGAAATCACGTCCAGCTCCGTTGGCATGGAGTCAATCTCCGTCCGGATCATGGCGCAGGCCTCATCCACCAGGTCGATGGCCTTGTCGGGCAAAAACCGGTCGGTGATATACCGCTGAGACAACGTCGCCGCCGCGATGATGGCCCCATCCTGGATTTTAACCCCGTGGTAAATCTCATACCGCTCTTTCAGCCCCCGCAAAATGGCGATGGTGTCCTCCACCGTCGGCTCGTTGACCATCACCGGCTGGAACCGCCGCTCCAGGGCCGCGTCCTTTTCGATATACTGCCGGTATTCGTTCAGCGTCGTGGCGCCGATGCAGTGCAGCTCCCCTCTCGCCAGCATGGGCTTGAGCAGATTGCCCGCGTCCATGGCGCCTTCGGCCTTGCCGGCGCCTACAATGGTGTGCAGTTCATCAATGAAAAGCAGAATTTTGCCTTCGCTCTTTTTCACTTCATTCAAAACGGCCTTGAGCCGCTCTTCAAATTCCCCGCGAAATTTTGCCCCGGCGATCAGCGCCCCCATGTCCAGCGCGAAGATGGTTTTGTTCGCCAGGCTTTTCGGCACGTCTCCCCGCACGATCCGCTGGGCCAGCCCTTCCGCGATGGCTGTTTTGCCGACGCCGGGCTCACCGATCAAAACCGGATTGTTTTTGGTTTTGCGGGACAAAATCCGAATGACATTGCGGATCTCGTCGTCCCGCCCGATGACCGGATCCAGCTTTCCGGAACGTGCCCGCTCCACCAGGTCGCTTCCGTATTTTTTCAGCGCGTCATACGTTTCTTCCGGGTTGTCGCTGGTGACTCTTTGGTTCCCCCGAATGTCGGACAACGCCTTTAATACCGCTTCTTTTTGTACGCCGTAGGTCTGAAACAGCTTTTTCATCACGGCGTCGGGATGCTCCGTCAGAGAAAGCAGCAAATGCTCTACAGAGGTGTATTCGTCCTTCATCTGCCCCGCTATTTGCTCCGCGCCGGACAAAACCCGATCCACCTCGGGGGAAACATATACCTTGCCCGGCTCCCTGCCGGAACCGCTGACGTGGGGCAGCCGCTCCACTTCGCTTTTCACCGACGCATGGAAGCTCTCTACGGTCAGCCCCATTTTACGCAGCAGCTCGGGGATCAGTCCCTGCTCCTGCTGCAACAGCGCCAGCATCAGATGGGTCTGCTCAATCTGCATGTTTTGATGCTCAATGGCTAGGTTTTGGGCGTCTTGTATCGCTTCCATTGACTTTTGTGTAAATTTTTGGAAATTCATATAGAGATACCTCCTTTATCTGGAAAAACATCCTTTTGGCAAGTACCTTTTGCTTGCGTTTTAGCGGCTCGCATAATAAACCCCGTTAGATTGTTTCTTTGGCTGTTATTATACCGCTTTCTTCCAAAATAAATGTTACAGAACTGTGAATTCTAGCACTTCATAGCCGAGAGTGCTAACTCCGTTCTGCTTGCTTTTTGAGGGATATATGATATGATAGCAATGCAGCTTTTGATCGAAAAGAGGTGGTATTATGCTGCGACGCCTCATTTCTTGCTCCCGCATGGTCCCGCAAGACTTGGTTTGCGGCGCCCTTCCCTCCAGCCGAGAGGGATACCGCACCGTCATTCAAATTGCCTGGCCTTGTATTATAGAAACGTTGCTGGTTTGCGGCATTACTTTTGTGGACATGATAATGGTCAGCGTGGTGGGTTCTGCCGCCATCGCGGCGGTGGGCATTACAACACAGCCGAAATTTATCCTGCTGGCCACGATTATGTCCCTTAACATCGGTGTCACGGCGGTGGTCTCCCGGCGATTTGGCCAGAAAGACCAGGCGGGGGCCAACCGCTGTCTCAAGCAATGCCTGGTGATTTGCTGCACGCTGAGCCTTTTGCTTTCCGGGCTTGGATATTTCTTTGCGGAGCCGTTTTTGGCTTTTGCGGGGGCCGAGCCGTCTTATTTGCAAGCGGCGGCAGATTATTTCCGCGTTATCATGGTGGGACAGTTTTTTTACGGACTGGCGCTTACCATCAACGCCGCCCAGCGGGGCTGCGGCAACACCCGGATTTCCATGACAACCAACATTGCGGCCAATATCGTCAATTTGACTCTCAATTATTTTTTGATTTACGGCATCGGCCCCTTCCCCCGCCTGGAAGTGCTGGGATCGGGGATTGCAACCGCAATGGGGCAGTTGGCGGCGTTTCTTCTGGCTCTTTTTTCTCTTTTGCGCAAAAACGGTTATCTAAAGCTTTCGTTCCCCGTTCTCTGGAAGCCGGACAAAAGCACCCTTTCCGGTGTGTTCCGTATCGGCACCAGCGCGCTGGCAGAGCAGCTTTTTGTGCGGATCGGTTTTTTGTTTTATGCCAAAATCGTGGCCGGTCTCGGCAGTACCGCATTTGCCACCCACCAAATTTGCCTGAATATCAGCAACATCTCCTTTTCCTTGGGGGACGGCTTTGCCATGGCCGCCGCCGCGTTGGTGGGCCAGTGTTTGGGCAGCAGGCGGCCGGACTTGTCCAAGCTATACGGCAGCATATGTCAGCGGCTGGCTTTTCTTTGTTCCACGGTGTTGGCCGCCGTTTTCTTTTTCGGGCGGTACGGGCTGATCCGTCTGTTCTCCCGGGAGCCGGCCATTCTGGCCTCCGGCGCCGCCATTATGATCGTCCTCACCTGTGTCACCCATATTCAGACCTCCCAGGTCATTTTCTCCGGCTGTCTGCGGGGCGCCGGAGACGCCAAATATACGGCTTTGACGTCCTTGTTTAGTATTGCCCTGTTCCGCCCCACTATGACCTGGTTGTTGTGTTACCCGGCCGGATTCGGCGTTTTGGGTGCTTGGCTTGCGTTTTTTCTGGACCAAACCATCCGCATCGTTTTTTACGGCCTGCGCTTTCAAAGCGGAAAATGGATGGAAATCTCTCTTTGATTTTTCGGTCTTCCGCCACCCATTCCGCCACCCAGGAAGAGGAAAAAACTCCTTGCAATACGCTTTTTAATATGATATCATGTGTTTTATGTGAAATACTTTTATGAATCCAATGTCAGTTTCATATTGTTGAAAGGAACGATTTCCATGTTAAAGACCATTATCACTGTCATTCAGCTTTTGTCCGCTGTCATTTTGACAGTCGTTGTCCTGTCCCAGTCCGGAAAAACAGCAGGACTCAGCGGAGCCATCGCCGGGGGCGCTGATACGTTTTTGTCTAAAAACAGAGCCCGTACGATTGACGCAAAGCTGGCCCGGACCACAAAATACATCGCCATTGCATTTATCCTGCTCACGTTGGGGTTAAACATGGTTGCCTAGGAAGGCAAAACGAAACAACGAATGCCAAAGGCGCTCAGATGCTTGTTCTGGGCGCCTTTTTTCTTTTTTCAGAGTATTTCCCTACCGTCCTGTTCATACTACTGTCAACGGCTTTTGCCGAAAACGACAGTGGAAGGAAGAATTGCATTGAAGGCAGTCATTTTGGCAGGCGGCGAGGGAAGCCGATTGCGTCCGCTGAGCCTCCATCGGCCCAAACCCATGGTCCCCCTTTTCGACCGCCCGGTTTTGGAGTCGATCATCCAATTGCTGCAAACACACGGCATCACTGAAATTTGCTTGACGCTGCACTACCGTCCCGACTGCATCAAAGACCACTTTGGAGACGGCAGCGACTTTGGCGTTTCTCTCACATATTTTACAGAGACGGAGCCTTTGGGAACCGCGGGCAGCGTCAAAGCATGCGGCGCTTTCCTGGGGGACGACGATTTTCTGATCATCAGCGGAGATGCGGTTTGTAACTTTGACCTGACCGCCTGCGCGGCATTCCACCGGGCGAAAAAAGCAGACGCCACACTGGTTTTGCACCATCATGACCAGCCTCTGGAATATGGGCTGGTCATAACGGAAGCGGACGGGAGCATCACACGATTTGTGGAAAAGCCCTCCTGGGGGCAAGTTTGCACCAACACGGTCAACACCGGCATTTATTTCTGCAACCCACGGATTTTCAGCCACATTCCGGACGGCGAGCCCTTTGATTTCGGCAAAGACGTTTTCCCCGCCTTGCTGGAAAAACAACGGCCGCTATACGGCTATGTCGCCTCGGGATACTGGTGTGACATCGGCGACTGCGCCGCCTATCTCAATTGTATGGCGGACAGTCTTTTGGGTAAAACCGGCATCTCTCCCGCCGCCCCTATGGTCTCTCCCGGTGTCTGGTCCGATTCTCCCCTGCCCGAGCAGGTGAAGGTAACCCCGCCCTGTTATATCGGAAAGCAAGTCTCCTTCGGTTCCAATGTGCAGATCGGCCCCAACGTTTGCCTGGGGTCGTACAGCAGCGTTGGCGACGACAGCCGAATCGAGCATAGCTTACTGGAGCATACACATATCGGCGCCCATGTCTCGCTTTACGGCACCATTGCGTATCGCGGCGCCTGCATCGAGAATAGCGCTGTTGCGCGGGAAGGCGTGGTCATCGGGGAAGGCGGGCAAGTGGGAGCAGGCGCCATCGTCATGGAAGGCAGCCGCATCTGGCCCAACCAGGTGATTCCAAAAGGAGCCCACCAAAGCGGAACCCTTTCCTGCGGAAGCCCCAAGGGAAGCATCCGGTTTGGCGACGGCGGCATCTTGCGGGGCACATATGGCATAGAGATTACCCCGGAGTTTTGCCTTTCCCTCGGCGCTTCCCTGGGCGTGGGCGACGGCCCTATCTCTGTGGGATGGGCCGGCGATGCGGCCGCCCAAAACCTTGCTGACGCGCTGCTCTGCGGCATTCGCGCCGCCGGCGGGGCGGCTGTCTGCCACGATGGCGGCTGCGAAGGCGCCGCCGTTTGGCTGGCACAAACCGGAAATTACCCCCGCTCTGTTTTTGTCCGCGGCAGCGACAAGAAAATCTTTCTCCGCTGCCTGGGCGAAAACGGGCTTCCCATTTCCCGGGCCCAGGAACGAAAGCTGGAGGGCGCCCTTTTGCGCGGCGAACAGCAATACGCGCCCAAAACAGGCCCCCTCCAGATGCCCCAGGGCATCAAAACCCGATATGCCCAGGCCGCTGCCAAAGCGGGGCTTGCCGTAGTGTCCGCGTTTCGTCCCTTCCCCGTTTCCTTAGACGGAGACCCCTCCGCTACAGACCCGCTCTCCAAAATGTTCCACCTTTTGGGTTTCCCCGTCCAGCCCGCCAGGGCAGGCATCCCCGTTTTTCATGTGTCTCACGGCGGCCTGCGTCTTTCCATGACAGATGAAACGGGCGCCGCATTGTCCCCCTGGAACGTGGTGACGTTGCTCAGTCAAATTGCCTTCCGGCAGGGCCAGGGGGCTGTTTCCGTTCCTTCCGACGCTTCTTCCGCCGTTGAAAAAGCCGCCGAGCCTTTCGGCGCCCAGGTTCTTCGCCTAGGCCGGGACGGCAGCACTGCCGAAGTGCTTTATACGCAGCAGCTTTTTCTGCGAGACGCTCTTTTCGGCGCCGCCCGTCTTTGCACCTATCTTGGCGCTCACGAAATTCCTCTTTGCGTTGCGGCGAGCCAGCTTCCGCCCACCAGCACACAGCTACGTGAAGTGCCTCTCCATGCCAGCCGGGGCACCATTATGGAACAGCTTTCTCAGGCAGAAGGGGCCGCACCCCAAAAAGGGACAGAATCCGGGCTGCACTTCCACGTGGAGGGCGGACATGTCTATATCACGCCCCTTATCCGGCGCATGGCCCTCCGCATCATGAGCGAGGGAGAAACGGCGGAAATGGCGTCGGAACTCTGTGATTTATTCACAGAAAAAGTGAAAAAGGCCGATCAAAATCAGACTTCCTGATAATTCTAGAAATTTCTGTGTACAACTCCCTTGCTTGATGATATAATACTTTATATTATAAACTTACGCTGGGCGAAGCATTTCCGCTTGCCCCAGCCTTTTATCGGCATGTTGCACATTTGTGCATTGTGATATAAAAAGTCAATCAAGCGAGCAAACAGCGGCTGACGGCATCGCAGATTTTCCGGCGTAACGGGGTCTGAAAATCGCATCTTCGTCCGTCTTGTTTTCGTGCGTTTTTGACGACCAAAACAAGGAGTTGAATCATTCCCTTATGGCAGAAAAAATGAAAATCATCGCTTTAGGCGGCCTCAATGAGATTGGGAAAAACCTGACCGTATATGAACACGGCAACGATATTATTGTTGTGGATTGCGGCATGGGGTTCCCAGACGACGATATGTACGGCATTGATGTTGTCATTCCAGATGTAAGCTATCTGGTCAAAAACAAAAGCCGCGTACGCGGCATTTTCCTGACCCATGGTCACGAGGACCATATCGGCGCACTTCCCTATGTGCTAAAAGACCTGAACGTTCCCGTCTATGCCACCCGGATGACCGTTGGCCTTGTCCAGATCAAGCTGGATGAGCATGACCTGACCAAGCGAACCAAGATTATCTCTGTGGAACCCGGAGAAACCATCAAGGCCGGCTGCTTTTCCGTTGAATTCATCCGAATCAACCACAGCATTGCCGGGGCGGTGGCATTTGCCATCAAATGTCCCACCGGCGTTGTCATCCAAACCGGCGACTTTAAAATTGACCCCACCCCCATCAAAGGCGACATGATTGACCTGGTTCGTTTCGGCCAGCTGGGTCAAGAGGGTGTGCTGGCTCTGCTGGCAGACTCCACCAACGTTGGCAAAGAGGGGTACAGCGCCTCGGAGCAAACGGTGGGCGACGCGTTTGACGCCCTGTTCAAGGGGTGCGACCAGCGCATTATCGTCACCACTTTCGCTTCCAACGTGGATCGCGTGCAGCAGGTGATCAACGTCGCCGCCCGTTATGGCAGAAAGGTGGGCATCACCGGCCGCAGCATGGAGAATGTAATGAGAGTCTCCACCCAGCTGGGGTATATGGATGTCCCCCCCAATACTCTGGTGGAGATGTCCCAGCTGAAAAACCTTCCTCGGGATAAAGTGGTCATTATCACCACGGGAAGCCAGGGAGAAACCATGTCTGCTCTTTACCGCATGGCTTTTTCCAACCATCGGCAAGTGGAAATCGTCCCGGGAGACCGGATCATCATCTCCGCTTCCGCGATCCCCGGCAACGAAAAGACCATCGGCCATGTGATCAACGAGCTGTTTCGAAAGGACGCGGAAGTGATTTACGAGCGTCTGTCTGATATTCATGTTTCCGGGCACGCCTGTCAGGAGGAGCTGAAGATCATTCACGCCCTCACAAAACCCAAGTTCTTCATTCCGGTTCATGGCGAGCAGTGGCATTTGAAAACCCATGCGCGACTCGCCCGAAACATGGGGATGAACCCTAAAAACATCATCATCAGCGACATTGGAAAGATCATTGAGATTACGAAAGACCGCATCCGCACCACGGGGACCGTTCCCTCCGGCCGGGTGCTGGTAGACGGATACGGCGTCGGGGACGTGGGCAGCGTTGTGCTGCGTGACCGCCGCCACTTGGCGCAAGACGGTATGGTCGTTGTCGTGGTCAACTTATCGGGAGAGGACGGCTCTGTGATTTCAGGCCCCGATATCATCACCCGCGGTTTTGTCTATGTCAAAGAATCGGAAGATTTGATGGAGGAGCTGCGCACCGTTGTATCCGGCACATTGAAAAACTGCCAGGCCACGGGGCTTTCTGATTGGGCTGCCATCAAGTCGGCTCTGAAAAGCGACCTTTCCGGCTATCTTTACCGAAAGACACGCCGCAACCCCATGATCCTGCCTGTGATTATGGAAATCTAACACAGAACACAAAAAACGTCTTGTTCGCTCCCCATGGAGCGGACAAGACGTTTTTTTCATCCATTGAACGGGCTAAGTCCTTTGTTCCCGCCATCAGCTTCTTTTAAATTGTTTTTCCAGCTCCTGTCGGGTCATTTCAATGGCCACCGGACGGCCATGGGGGCAAAACTTCACCTGCCCTTCCACAACGGCCCGGGCAACAACCATCAGCTCCTCTATGTTGTTTTTTTGGCCGCCCTTGATGGCCATTTTGCAGGCCATGGTGCGCAGCACCTGATCCCGCATCTCTTGCGGATCCACCCGGCTTCCATGAAGCAGCGTTTCTGCCAGCTCCAGCAGGGTGTTTTTCGTTTGCCCCGGCTTCAGGTCAAACGGAATGCTGCGAACGATCAAACTGTTTTCTCCAAAGGCCTCCACTGTAAACCCAAGCTCGGAAAGCAGCTCCAAATGCTGAAGCAAAATCTCCTCCGCCTCCCCCCGAACAGTGACGACAACGGGCTTCAGCAACGTCTGCGACATGGCTCGGTATGCCCCTGCTTTCAGCTTATCAAACTGCATCCGCTCGTGGGCGGCATGCTTGTCGACCACCATCATACGCTGGCCAACGGCCACAATCAAGTAGGTGTCAAACACTTCTCCCACCAAGCGAAACGGCTCTGCCTTCGCCGCTTTCCCCTCTTCGTCCGGCTTTGGCGCAATGTCGCCCAAAGCCGGGCGGGGGGGAATGTCTCCCGCCAGGGGGGCGGCAGACTGCGGCGAAAACGGAAGCTCTATTTGAATCTCATCCAGCCATCTTCGCGGCTGAAAGGGCATGTTGGGCGTTTCGTGCCGGTAAGGCACCTGCAATCCATCCGCGACGCTGCTCCATGCTCCGTCTTTCTTTGCGGCAGACGGAAAAAAGGGGGCGCGTTCTCCCGTTTGTCCATCAGAGGAAAAGCCTTGGCGCGCTTCCTTTTGTTCGACGCCTCTATCCTTTGAAACAGGGGGTTCCGCTTCCGCCGTTTCCTGCTGAAGATCGTCAAAGGCCATTTTGGGGTGGATGCTCCCTTTCTGCAGGGCATCCAGCACGCCGTGGTATACCGCGTCAAACAGCCGCCGTTCCCGCACAAATTTCACCTCTGTTTTCGTAGGATGCACATTCACGTCCACAGAAGAGGGGTTTACCGTAATATGCAGCACACAGGCGGGGAATTTCCCCACCATCGCCTGGTTCTGGTACGCCTGCTCCAGCGCCGCCATCATCAGCCTGGACTTGACAAACCGACCGTTGACGAAAAAATGCTGCTGCCCTCTGGTCCCCCGGCAGGCAGCAGGCTGAGACACAAAACCGTCCACCGAACAGTCCTCCCAAACGGCATGCACCGGGCACAAGGACAGCACAATGTCCCGCCCCAGCACGGCATAAATGGCCGAATGCAGCACGCCGTCTCCGGCGGTGCGCATCTCTTCTTTGCCGTCACGAATGAAGCAAATCGAAATTTCCGGACGGGAGAGGGCAATTTTTTGCACAATGCTGTAGGCATACATGCCCTCGGCGGTGTCCTTTTTTATAAATTTCTGCCGGGCCGGCGTATTGTAAAACAAGCTGCGCACGATGATTGTCGTCCCTTTGGGCGCGCCCACGGGGGACAGCTCCCCCGCTACCCCGCCTTCCAACAGAAGGCGGGAGCCGGTTTCCGCCCGCGCTGTCCTGGTTTGCAGCTCCACTTGAGAAACCGCCGCAATGGCGGCCAGCGCCTCCCCCCGGAAGCCCAATGTGCCGATGGACTCCAAATCGTTCTCTGTTCTGATTTTACTGGTGGCATGGCGCAAAAACGCCGTTTTGGCATCCTCCGCTTCTATGCCGCTGCCGTTGTCCGTCACCCGGATCATCTGCATGCCGCCGCGGAGAATTTCTACCGTGATCGCCGTTGCCCCTGCATCGATGGCATTTTCCATTAATTCCTTTACCACCGCGCCGGGGCGCTCCACCACTTCCCCGGCAGCGATCAAATCCGCCACATGGGGCTCTAAACACTGAATTTTTCCCATAGTCTTTTCTTCCTTTACCAGTAGGCCGCCAGCAACGCACACAAGTTTATCCCCGCATGCAGCAAAACCGGCGCCCAAATGATCCCGCTTTTTTCATAACAAACAATCAGCCCGACAGACGGGGCGACATACTCCAAACCCAAAGACAAAGAGCGAACGTCCCCCGTCCGCAGCGCCTGCTGCCAGACATGGAGCATGCAAAACAGCACCGTTGCAGCGCCATACGCCAACAGACGGTGGCTCCTGCGCAGGCTTCCGAACACCAACCCCCGAAACAGGGTTTCTTCCACAAGAGGCGCGCAAATAACGGTGGATATGAAAACCATCAACGGGGCTTGGGTTGCCTGCGCGGCAAGCTGTCTGTTGTTCCAATTCTCGACAAAACGCATCGCGGGCTCCAACATGGCCCCCAGCGTCCAGCACACAAAGGCCCCCCATAAAATCCCCCGAAACACCCGGCCCGGATGCCGAAATGCCTTTTGCAGGGAGTTTCCCAAAAAAGAACGAAACAAAACACAGACCGCCCCGGCCATCAGCAAATAAAACAGCAGATTGACCCAGAAGGCAGGGATCTTCATACCGCCGCCCCGCAAAACACCCGCCAAACCGCCAAACAGCAAAGGCAGAACAAACCCGTAAAACGGAAGCATCCGCCACCCGCTGTGTCTTTCCCCTTTATTCATACAGACGGGGGAGTTCGCCGTGCACCTTTCATTCACGGCTCCATTGCTTCGCTTCCCGGAAGGTCTTGTTTCCACTGGTACAGCAGATTCATCGCCTCCATCGGTGTCAGTACATTCAAATCCAGCTGCTGTAGGGCGCTTAGCACTTGAGCGGACGCTGTGTCGATCTGAGGGGAGGTTTTGCCCGGGCGTTCCGCTCCGTCCCATTGCGGCTTTTCGGCTGTTTCCTGCTTTGCGCCGTTTCGAAACTGCTCCTCATGGGGGGTTAGAATATCTCTGGCCCTTTTCACCACAGCACCCGGAATGCCCGCTAGCTGCGCCACCTCAACCCCGTAGCTTTGATCCGCGCCCCCCCGCACAATGGTGCGCAGAAAGAGAATCGTCCCGTCCCGCTTCTGCGCGGCAATGTTATAGTTTTTGACGCCGGCCACAATGCCCTCCAGCGCCGTCAGTTCATGATAATGGGTGGCAAACAGGGTTTTGGCACCCAGCTGGTTCGGGTCCGCGCAATACTCCAGAACAGCCCTTGCGATGCTCATCCCGTCGTATGTGGAGGTTCCCCGGCCGATCTCATCCAAAATCAAAAGGCTTCTTCTGGTGGCATGCTTCAAAATTTCGGCAACTTCCGTCATTTCTACCATAAAGGTAGACTGCCCCGCCGCCAGGTCGTCCGATGCGCCGATCCTTGTGAAAATCCGATCCACCACGCCGATTCTCGCTTCCTTGGCCGGCACAAAGCTGCCCGCCTGGGCCATCAAGACGATCAGCGCCACCTGGCGCATATATGTAGATTTTCCCGCCATGTTCGGCCCTGTGATAATCGCCAGGCAGTCGCCCGCGCAATTGAGCAGCGTGTCGTTTGGAACAAACAAAGACTCCCTTTGCATCTGCTCCACCACCGGGTGCCGGCCCTCCTGAATGGAAATCACATCGGATTCATCCATTTGAGGCATGGTGTACCCGTTTCTCGCCGCTACATCTCCAAAGGAAGCGAGTACATCCAGCTCCGCGATGGCGGAAGCCGTTTTTTGAATGCGTCCCACCTCGCTTGCCACAAACCGGCGCAGCTCTGAAAACAGTTCGTATTCCAGCGCCGCCGCCCGATCCTTGGCAAACAAAATTTCATGCTCTGTTTCCTTCAGCTCCGACATGATATACCGCTCGCAATTGGCCAGCGTTTGCCGTCTGGTATAGCGTTCGGGAACCAGCTCATAGTTGGATTTGCTCACTTCAATGTAATACCCGAACACCTTGTTGTATCCGACCTTTAAATTCTTAATGCCCGTCTGCTCCCGCTCCCGCAGCTCGATGGAAGCCAGCATGTCCTTCGCGCCGGTCATAATGCCCCGCAGGCGATCCACCTCCCCGTGGAACCCCTGCCGGATCATCCCCCCTTCCCGCACGGAAAAGGGCGGGTCGGACACCAGCGCCAGCCGGATCTGCCCACACACGTCTTCCAGCCCGTCAATGGATCCTTGAAGGCGCTTCATCTTGACTCCGCGGAACATGTCCAAGTGCCTTTTGATCGCCGGCAGCTTTTCCAGTCCGGACGCCAGAGCAGCCATGTCCCGTCCGTTGGCCGTTCCATAGACCACTTTGCCGGTCAGCCGCTCCAAGTCTGAAACATTGGACAGCAGCAGCACCAGCTCTTCCCTTGGCACAGCATGTTCCACCAGCTCCGCGACGGCCCCCTGCCGTTCTTTGATCCTGTCCGGGTTTAACAAGGGGCGCTCCAGCCAGCCTCTGAGGAGCCGCCCGCCCATGGCCGTTTTGGTTCGATCCAAAATCCAAAGAAGGCTCCCCTTCTTCTCTCTGCTGCGCAGCGTTTCTGTCAGCTCCAGGTTGCGGCGGGCCGTGAAGTCCAGCTCCATAAATTGGCCGTTTGTATAATAATGCAGCGTATGTAAATGAGACAAATCTGTCTTTTGGGTTTCTTTTAAATAAGACAAAAGGCCGCCCACCGCCCGCTCGACCACCGCTCCGTTCCCCGGCAGCTTGGACAGGTTCTCCCCGTCAAACTGATTTTCCACGTGGGGAACGGCCGTTTCCCGCCGGAACCGTTCCGTGCCGCCATTTTCACATCTGCAGGCAAGGCGGCGGCGCAAATCGCCCCCAAACCTTGGGTGGTTCCATGCCCTCTCTTCCAACACCACTTCGGAAGGGGAAAAACGCCCCAACTCGTTGAGAATATGATCTTCCGCAAGCGCCCCCTCAAACATGGCGGCATAAAACTCACCCGTGGAGATATCGGCAAAGCAAACGGCCCCTTCTTCGTTTCCCAGAACCACAGCGGAGATATAGTTGTTCCTTGTCTCTTCCAACATGGACGCTTCCATGACGGTTCCGGGGGTTACAACCCTTGTCACTTCCCGGGTCACAAGCCCTTTTGCCGTGGCCGGGTCCTCCGTCTGCTCGCAAATGGCAACCTTGTATCCCTTTGCAATCAGGCGCGCAATGTATGCCTCGCAGGAATGATAGGGAATGCCGCACATGGGAATGCGGTCTTCCTTGTTTTCCTTGCCCCGGTCTCTCGTGGTCAGCGTTAAATCCAGCTCCTCGGCGGCAACCTTGGCGTCTTCCGAAAACATTTCGTAAAAATCGCCCAGGCGGAAGAACAAAATGCAGTCTTCGTTTTGCTCTTTGATCTTAAAGTATTGCTTCATCATAGGAGTCAAGTCTGCCGTGTTCGCCATGTTTTCCTCCTGTCCGTTCTATCTTTTTGTTTCATCGGCTTCTCCAAACAGCGCCCATTTGGAGGCCCCTGTGATCTTCGCCATGACAAAACTGCCCATCAAGTGAGGCGCGCCGGAGAGATGCACCAGGCGCCCTCCCGTTGTCCGGGCGCTTAAAGGATATTCGGCCGTTTCGCTCCCCCCGTCCACCAAAACACGCAGAGTGCGGCCCACATAGGCTTGGTGCTTTTCGGCCGAAATTTTATTTTGCAAATCCAGCATCCTTTGAAAATGTTCCTGCTTCTGTTCCTTGGGCAGCGAATCCTCCTTGCGGGCGGCAGGGGTCCCCTCTCGGGGGGAATAAATAAAGGTAAACAGCGCGTCAAACTCCACTTCTTCCAGCACCCGAAGCGTGTCCTCAAACTCCTCCGTCGTCTCTCCGGGAAAGCCAACGATGACATCAGACGTGAGAACCAAATCCGGAATTTGCGCCTTCGCCTGGCGCACCAGCTTTAAATACGCTTCTCTCGTATACCCCCGGTTCATCTCCCGCAGAACCCGATCGTTTCCCGCCTGAAAGGGCAAGTGCAGGTGGTTTTCCACCTTTTCGCATTCCGCCATCGCCTGAAACAGCCGGGGAGACGCGTCTTTCGGGTGGCTGGTCATAAACCGCAGCACAAAATCCCCCTCAATTGCGTTGACCTGCCGCAGCAGATCGGAAAAGTCGATGGAAAGACCCAATTCTTTTCCGTAGGAGTTGACATTTTGCCCCAACAGCATAATGTCCCGATAGCCGGATTTGACCAGTCCTTCGACCTCTTTGATGATTTGATCCGGCATGCGGCTGTGCTCCCGGCCCCGCACATGGGGAACAATGCAGTAAGAGCAAAAGTTGTTGCATCCCTGCATCACAATGACCCCGGCCTTGGGCGGCTTGTTGCGAAAAACAGGCAGCCCCTCGGCGATGGCGCCGTCTGACGGGGCCGTTTCAAACACGCGTCCTCCCTTTGTCAGCTTTTGATGGAGCAGCTCCGGAAAACGCCAAAGCGCGTGAGGCCCAAACACGATGTCCACGTGGCGGAAGGAAGCGCGTATTTTTTCCGCCATATGGGCCTCCTGCATCATACAGCCGCACAGACAGATCACTTGGTCGGGGTTTTTTCGTTTTGTATGGGTCAGCGCTCCCACGTTGCCAAGCACTCTTTGTTCCGCGTTGGCCCGCACGGCACAGGTGTTGATGACAATCACGTCTGCCGCTTCTTCTTCCTCCGTAAATACGTATCCCATCTGCCAAAGCATCCCACGGATGCGTTCCGAATCCGCCTCATTTTGCTGGCATCCGTAGGTATCTACAAAAGCGGTTCTCTCCTTCGCCCCGCCGGAGGCCGGCAAGGCGCGAATCCGCTGAATATATTCCATCTGCTGCTGCAGATTTTCTTCCGCGATCACAGTTCCACACGTTCCCATTCGTTTTCAACACTCCTTTTTATTTATTATATCTGATGAGAAAACTCCCGTCAATCGCCAGCGGGGCAAAGCAGATTGACATTTCCACCACAATTTAGTAAACTATTAGAAGAAAGACATCATCTCTTTTCTCATTTCAATCCATCACACTAGGTTCAGGGAAAGGAAGGATCATCGGGATGAACGAGCATTATAAGCAGTTGTTGGCACGGGAGTATCCAAATGCGATTTCCGTCCTTGCGGAAATTGTCAATTTGAAGGCCATATTAAGTTTGCCAAAGGGGACAGAGTACTTTTTCAGCGACCTGCACGGAGAACATTCTTCTTTCTTACATATGCTAAACAGCGCCTCCGGTTCGATTCGGGCTAAAATTGATGAACGCTTTGGAGATACCCTCAATGAGGAACAGCGGGAAGATTTGGCCGCCCTGATCTATCGTCCGGAGGTCTCTTTGCGTAAATTGGAACAAAAGGGCGATCTGGGCGAGGAGTGGTACCGCACCACTATCTCCCATTTGTCTGAAATTTGCCGCATAGTCTCTTCCAAATACACACGATCCAAGGTGCGGAAAAAGCTGCCCCCTGATTTTGCCTATATCATCGAAGAGCTGCTGTACGAGGACGGCAGCGACAACCGCGCCGAATACCATGAGGCTGTCATCCGCTCTATGGTGGAAACGGGTATGGCCGATATTTTGATCATCGGCATCTGCACCGCCATTCGCAGGCTTTCTGTGGATATGCTCCATATCATTGGGGATATTTATGACAGAGGCCCCCGACCGGACGCCATATTAAATGAACTTTTGAAGCTGCCGGATATTGACGTGCAGTGGGGAAACCACGACATCACCTGGATGGGCGCCGCTTCCGGTTCCCAGGTGCTGATTGCCACTGTTTTGCGCATCGGCATCAGCTATAATAACTTTGATCTTTTGGAGGCGGCTTACGGCATCAACCTGCGCCCTCTCGCCACCTTTGCCGCTACGGTTTACGGAGATGACCCCTGCGAACATTTTCAGTTGCATGTACTGGATAAAAACAAGCACAATTCCATCAACTTGGCTTTGGGGGCAAAAATGCACAAGGCCATTGCCGTCATTCAATTTAAGCTGGAAGGGCAGCTCATCGCCAAACGCCCGGAATTTGGCATGCACCACCGGGATCTTCTGCATAAGATCGATTTCAAAACGGGGGAAATCACCCTCCAAGGCATCACTTATCCTTTGCGGGACACGAATTTCCCAACCGTTTCTCCTGAAGATCCTCTGACTTTGACCCAGGAGGAATCTGCCCTGATGGAGATTTTAACCGGCTCCTTCCTCCATAGCGAACCGCTCAACCGTCACATTCGCTTTTTGTATTCCAGCGGGAGCATGTACAAACGGTTCAACAGCAATCTGCTGTATCACGGCTGCATTCCCATGACAGAGGAAGGAACACTGGACGCGTTTTGCCTGTACGGAAAAACGTATCGGGGCCGCGCCTGGCTGGACTACATCGACACCCAAATGCGCCTGGCTTATTTCGGCGAAGCCGATTCACCCGAGCGGCAATTTGCCCAGGATTTTGTCTGGTACCTCTGGTGCGGAAGCAAATCTCCCCTTTTCGGCAAAGATCAGATGACGACATTTGAACGTTACTTCATTGAAGACAAAAAAACACATAAGGAATATATGAATCCTTATTATACCTCAATCGCCCATCGGGAGGCTTGTGAAATGATCCTGCGGGAGTTTGACCTGGATCCTTCCAAGTCCCATATCATCAACGGCCATGTCCCTGTCAAATGGAAAGACGGGGAACACCCCAGAAAAGGGGACGGTCTGCTTTATATCATCGACGGCGGCATGTCCAAAGCATATCAGCGCACCACGGGCATCGGCGGATACACGCTGATTTTCAACTCCCGCCATCTGGCTCTGGCCGCTCATAAGCCCCACTCGCCCTGTGCGGTCGGCCCCCGCCCTTCCCCCACTTTGGAAATCGTGGAAAAAATGGAGCCGCGCATGCGTGTGGCCGACACAGACATCGGGAAGACCCTCGCCGCCCGGGTGGAAGAGCTCAAGTGGCTGCTGGCCGCTTACCGCCGGGGAGAAATGACAGAACGGCATAAATAGAAGAAAGAAGGCACGATTTATGAATGCATCCCGCGCAAGCTTAAAATGGGCCGCCCGGCAATCCATGCAAGCTGTCCGGCCCCATCCCATGCTTGTCACCTTGGTCTATCTGCTGATCCCCATAGCGGTTTATGCCATTGTCGCTTTGCTGACGGCAGGCTTTTCCGGGTCTTCCCTTTTGTTTTCAACGTATTTGACCGGGACAGCGGAAGAGTTTGACGCCGTTTTACACTCCGTGTTGGCAGTTCCCACGCTTCTGCTTAGCTTTTTGAGCATCCTCCTCTCTCTCCTCGCTTTGATCTACAATGTAGGATTTACGTTTTACGGAATGAAACTGGCTCGGGGGCAATCGGCCGGGTTTTCCACTTTGTTTGACGGATTTGCAGATGCCAGCCGCATTCTGCTGGCCGGCATCCTGACCGCTGTTTTCACCTTCTTGTGGAGTCTGCTGTTTTTCTTCCCGGGCATCGTGGCAGCTTATCGGTACCGCATGACCTTTCGTATTTTAAAGGATCACCCTGATGTTTCCGCCCTGACCGCCATTTCCATGAGCAAAGAAATGATGTATGGGCATAAACTGGATTTGTTTGTGTTGGATCTCAGCTTCATCGGCTGGTTTTTCCTGTCCGCGCTTACCCTCGGGATTCTAAGTCTCTGGGTTTATCCGTATCAATCTGCCACAGAAGCCAATTTTTATGGTGCCCTGCGGGGCAGGTTCTCTCCGCACGATTCCGGGTTCCGCGCGCCTCCCACGGAGGAGTGAGCCGATGGACCAGAAAGCCTGCATGACCCCGGAAGCATATATGAAAGAGGCCCTGGGCCTGGCGCAGGCGGCGGGAGAGGCGGGGGAGGTGCCCGTCGGCTGTGTCATCGTTTGGGACGGAGCCATCGTAGGACGGGGGCGCAACCGGCGGGAGGAAGGCAAAAACGCTTTGCTCCACGCGGAGATCGAAGCCATCGATATGGCCTGCCGCACGCTGGGGGGCTGGCGCCTTTGGAAGGCACAGCTCTATGTGACATTGGAGCCATGCCCCATGTGTGCCGGCGCCATCTTCAATGCGCGCATCCCAACGGTTTATTACGGCGCGGGGGACCCCAACTTGGGTGCCTGCGGCGGAAAATTTGACCTGTTTGAGACAGGGCTTGCCCCCTGCCCCCAAGTGACCGGCGGCCTTTTGGAAGAGGAGAGCGCCGCCCTTTTACGGGGTTTTTTCCGGCGTCTTCGAAAAAAAACGTAAGTTTTTAAAAACTTAATGGTTTTGTAACAAATGAATCGAATTTTCTTAATAACCTCTTGGTAGCATTGTAATTGCAAGAGAGACAATCATTTTTTCATTCTATCCTCCTATCCTTATGAAAACCGGAGAGCGGCAAAGCCGCCCTCCGGTTTTTCCCTTGGATACTCCCCGCAGTCGGCTTTGCCAGAGATCCGGCTCTTTCTTTTGCGAAAAAGAAAGAGAATGTTCTGGCTGTTTTTGCCGATTTGTGGTATACTACGTTACACAAACCACAACGCAATTGATCCTCATCATCAGGAGGCACCAGCATGGAGCAAAAAACAGAACCAATGGCAAGAAAGCCCCTCGGCCTTTATATACACATTCCATTTTGCCGCCAAAAATGTCACTACTGTGACTTTTATTCCTTCTCCGGCCAGGAAGCCAAATGGAAACCGTATTACAAGGCCCTTTTGGCGCACATAGAAGAAGCCGCGCAGTTTACCCCCCAGCACGCGCTGGACACGATCTATTTTGGCGGCGGAACCCCGTCGTTTTTTCCGACGGATTACCTCACCGCCATCCTCAAGGCCATTCAGACTCAGTTTCACGTTCTTCCCGACGCGGAAATTACCGTCGAGGCAAACCCGGACAGCGCCGCTTTGGACAGCCTCTCCCGCCTGCGCCAAGCCGGGTTTAACCGCATTTCCATTGGCATGCAGGCGGCAGACGACAAAACCCTGTCCGTTTTGGGCCGACCCCATACGTTTTCTCAGACCCAAGAGGCGGTGCAGGCCGCAAGGGACGCGGGGTTTGAAAACTTGAGCCTGGACTTGATGTATGGTCTGCCCGCCCAAACCCAGGAGCATTGGAAAAGCGCGTTGCAGGCCGCCGTCTCGTTGCATCCCGATCACCTTTCCTGCTATGGCCTGAAAGTGGAAGAAAAAACCCCCTTTTATGCCCAGCAGAGCCGGCTCGCTCTGCCGGACGACGATTTGCAGGCGGATTTTTACCTTTATTGCGTTCACTTTCTGAACAAAGCGGGATACGGCCAATATGAAGTTTCCAACTTTGCAAAGCCGGGCTTTGCGTCTCGCCACAATTTAAAATATTGGACGCTGGAAGAATATATCGGCCTTGGCCCCGGCGCCCACTCCGACTTTGGCGGATATCGATACTCCTTCCTGCGGGATCTGGACGCGTATATCGAAGGCGTCCAAAAGGGCGCCTCCCTTTTGGACGAATGCGAATTTCTTCCAAAGGGCAAGCGCCACGGGGAATATTTAATGCTCCGCTTGCGGACGGCTTCCGGCATTTCAGAGGGGGAATATGCCCGCCCTCATGCCATGGAATTCGCCCCTGTTTTAGAGCTTTTAAAGCAATATGAGTCCCGGGGCTGGGCCGTTCTGGAAAACGGCCGCTGGCGCTTTACGCCTATGGGCTTTTTGCTGTCCAACCAGCTGATCGGCCTCTTGCTGGATTCCCAGCGGCACCTGCCGGTGGGGTTTTACGCAACGCCGGAACCAAACAAGGAAGCAAATCACATAAGAGGAGCTACGTCGTGACGCAGCTCCTCTTTTTATGCTTCTTTTTTGTTGTATCTTCCGATCAGCCCAGAACCTCTTTGGCGATATCCACCGCCCGCTTGGCATCCTTTGCATAGTAGTCCGCGCCGATGCTCTTTGCGTAATCCGGCGTCAGCACCGCGCCCCCCACAAACACCTGACAAGGGTGCCCGGATGCGTGCAGCGCTTTGATGGTTTGCTCCATGCTGGCCAGCGTCGTTGTCATCAGCGCGCTGAGGCCCACCAGCGCCACGTCGTTGGAAATGGCGGCTTCCACCACCTGCTCCGGGGGTACATCCCGACCCAAATCAATCATGGTGTAGCCATAATTGCTCAGTATGACCTTTGTGATGTTCTTCCCGATGTCGTGAATGTCTCCTTTGACGGTGGCAATGACGATTTTCCCTTTGGCAACCGGGGCTTCCCCCGTGCTCGCCAAATGGTCTCTCACCACGTCAAACCCTTCCTGGGCGGCGGCGGCGGCGGCGATGAGCTGGGGCAAAAACAAAGTACCTGCCTCAAACTTCATTCCCACGATATCCAGCGCCGGGATCAGCTTTTGATCAATCAGCTCCAGCGGTTCCATGGTATCCAGAAGCGCCTTCGTCAGCTGCTTGGTTTCCTCCCGCAGCCCCTTTTCCACTGTCTCTTCCAGGCTTCGTTTGGGCTGCTCCGCCGTTTTTGGGGGCTCTGCCGTGTTGACAAACGCGTCGATATAAGCGGCGGCGCCTTCATCTTCCGCCGACAGCACACGAAAGGCGGAAATGGCCTGCATCATCTCCGTGTTATTGGGGTTTAAAATCGGAAGTGTCAGACCACGGCCCATGGCGAGGGTCAAAAACGTGCTGTTGAGCAGACCCCGATTGGGCAGGCCAAAGGAAATGTTTGACACGCCCAAAACCGTGGCCAGACCCAGCTCCCGCTGGACCATGTCCATGGCCCGGAGCGTCTGCATGGCGCCTTCCTGCTGGGCCGACACGGTCAGCGTCAAACAGTCGATATACACGTCCTCTTTGGGAATGCCGTAAGCCAAGGCCGCATCCAAAATCCGCTTTGCGATTTCAAACCGTTCCTCCGCTTTGTCCGGCACACCGGTATCGTCCATGGTCAGCCCCACCACGGCAGCGCCATACCGCTTGACCAGCGGCAGGACATTGTCTAAAACGGCCTTTTCGCCGTTGATCGAGTTGACAATGGGCTTCCCGTTGTACACCCGCAGCCCCGCTTCCAACGCCCTGGCATCGGACGAATCCAGCTGCAAGGGCAGATCCGTAACCGCCTGCAAGGCACGCACGGTCTTTGCCATCAGCGCCGGCTCATCCAGCCCGGGCACGCCCACGTTCACGTCTAAAATGTCGGCGCCGGCTTCCGCCTGGGAGACGGCCTGGAGCAGCAAATAATCCATGTCCCCGTCGCGCAGCGCCTGCTGCAATCGCTTTTTCCCGGTGGGATTGATCCGCTCGCCAATGACGCGAACACCCTTGACTTCCACCGTGCGGGTGGGCGTTGTGACAACGCTCACATTTCGTCTGTCTCGTTTGGAAACCTCGCTGCCCCCCAGCGTCTCTTTCATGCGGCGGAGGTATGCGGGCGTGGTGCCGCAGCACCCCCCCACATAGGCGATGCCAAGGGAGCGATACGCCTCCATCTGCGCTGCAAACGCATCCGGGCCGATGCCGTATTCCCCGGTGGCCGGGTCCGGCAGGCCCGCGTTCGGCTTGATGATCAGGGGCAGGGATGTGCATCCGGCAAGCTCCGCCGCCAAAGGGAAGATTTCTTCCGGGCCAAGGGAGCAGTTGATCCCCACGGCGGAAACGCCAAGCCCCTCCAGCGTCGCCGCCATGGCGGGGATGCTGCACCCTGTAAATGTACGCCCGTTCTCTTCAAAGGTCATGGTCACAAAAACAGGGAGGGACGACTGCTCTTTTGCCGCCAGAACCGCCGCTTTCACTTCATATAAATCACTCATGGTTTCAAACACAATCAGGTCGGCTCCGGCTGCCGCCCCTGCTTTGATCTGTTGAGCAAACAGGTCATACGCTTCTTCAAAGGACAGCGTTCCCCCCGGCTCCATCATCTGCCCGGTGGGCCCGAGAGACAGCGCCACTGCCGCTTCTTCTCCCGCCGCCTGCGCGCAGGCGACCGCTGCCGTCACCACCTGCTCCACAGAATAGCCGCTGCCCTCCAGCTTATATGCGTTGGCCCCAAATGTGTTGGTATAGATGATCTCGCTTCCGCTTTCTACATATTGGCGGTGAATGTCCGTAATCAGCGACGGGTCGGTGAGACACAGCAGCTCCGGCATGGCCCCCGGCTTCAGCCCCGCGGCCTGTACCATGGTGCCCAAGGCACCGTCTAAAAACATAATCTCATGCTTTGTCTGAAATCTGCTCACACGAGGTTCCCTCCTTTCGGTAAAGACACGTTTCCCGGCTGCCGCAGGAGGCGCAGCCGCTTTCCCCTGCTTCCTCCCCGGCATCATTCAGTCCGATGATGGCCGTGACAGATTTCCGAGGGGTTAAAAGTCCGCTTTCGCTGACGGAAAGACCGATTTTTCTTCCCGCGTCCAGCAGCTGCAGCAGCGGCCTTTGCAGCGTAAGGGGCAGATCGCCGTACCCCGGCGAATACCGTCTGGTGAAAAACGGAGGCGGCCCGCCCAGCTGCTTCCGCAGCGCCCGCTCCCCGGCTTCACACACCGATTCCACCGCCGCGCTGGCACAGGCGTCCAAAAAAAGCGCCCGCGTCATATCCGTCACCTGGGCACTGCGAATGGCAGGCTCCACCCCGTTTCCGATGGTCACCGCCATCAGGACGCAGGCCTTGGACTGTTTCAGCAGAACCTCGGCGTCTCCGCCTTCCAAAACCAAATCTGTGCCTGCCAGCCGCACCGGGCTATGGTCTGCAATTGAAAACACACGAAAAACCATGCGGGGCCTTGCCAGCGCATGGGTTTTTTCACAACAGTCATCCAGCAGCCTTTGCAGCGGCTCTGTCAGCGGGCCGTGCCGATGTCCGGCATACCGCAGCGCTTCCGCCTTGTCAATTTCTATTTCCAGTGTTTTCACCCGGTTTTCCCCTTTTTTAGTAGAATTGACATTAAGTATAGGCGTTTTTGGGCAAAAAGTAAAGAGGATTTCTCCTGAAAAAGCAAGAATGTACTTGCTTTTTTCATATGTATATGCTATAATTTCAGGACAACAGGCTTTGGTGCATCGTTTGGCCTTGTTATCACATCCAATCGAGTGGGGTTTCCCCACTCTTTTTGTTGGATAATTTCGGTCAGCAACCGGTGCTGCGCGGGAAGGCTCCAACGCCAAGGGGAAACATGATGATGTTTGGCTCCGTTCTCTGCTTATCTCCGAATGTCGCACAAGGAGGAATTTCTCCAAGATGAGTAAATTAACAGATCAAGTGGCAAAGGCCGCGGCCCCCATTGCCGCCCAATGTGGCTGCACGATTTGGGATGTTGAGTATGTCAAAGAAGCCGGCGCCTTTTTCCTACGTATTTATATTGACCATACTGACGGGATTACCATTGATCAATGTGAATTCGTCAGCCGGGCGATGAGCGATTGGCTGGATGAAACAGACCCCATCGGGGACAGTTATACCCTGGAGGTTTCTTCCCCGGGCGCCGACCGGGTTTTGAAGCGGCCCTCTGATTTTGCTTTGTTTCAGGGAAGCGAGGTCAGCATACGGCTTTACCAGCCAAAAGACGGAAAAAAGGAATGGATCGGAACCTTAACCGGATACCATGACGGCGCGGTCCTGATTTCTGTGGAAGCCCAACCTCTTCGATTTGAGAAAAATGAAATTGCGCAGGTTCGCCTATATATTGCATGGTAAAGGTAAAGGATTAGGAGTGGAAATTTGTCATGAATGCCGAATTTTTTTTCGCCATTGAACAATTGGAAAAGGAGAAGGGAATTCCGAAGGAATATATGCTGGACAAAATCACCCAAGCGCTTGTCACGGCATATCGACAGCTGGGTGACAGCACCGCCGACAACGTAGATGTACAGATAGACGAAACGAAAAAAGCCATTCGTATGTACGTTAAAAAAGAAGTGGTAGAAGACGTGGAATGCCCTTCCTGTCAAATTTCTTTGGAGGATGCCCGAACGGTGTCGCCTCACCATCAGTTGGGAGATATCGTTCAAATAGAGTTTAAAACAGACAGTTTTGTTCGGCGCGCCGCCCAAACGGCACGCCAAGTCATCATTCAAGGCATCCGGGAAGCGGAACGGGGCATTATTTACGATGAGTTCACGTCCAAGGAACACGAGGTGCTCACCGGCATTGTCACCCGGATTGACCCCCGCTCCGGCAGCGCCTCTTTGAAAATTGGCAGCGGAACGGAAACAACAGAGGCCCTGCTCTCCGCCAGCGAGCAGGTGCGCGGAGAAACCCTTGTGGAGGGAATGCGGCTGAAGGTCTATGTCATCGAAGTGCGTAAATCCACAAGGGGCGCACAGGTGCTGCTCTCCCGCACCCATCCGGGCCTTGTTAAGCGTCTGTTCGAGCTGGAGGTGCCGGAATTATATGATGGGACGGTGGAGCTGAGAAGCATCGCCCGAGAGGCCGGCAACCGAACAAAGATCGCCGTGTTCTCTACTGATGACGCCGTGGATCCCATCGGTGCCTGTGTGGGGCCGAGGGGCAGCCGCGTTTCCAACGTGGTTCAGGAACTGGACGGCGAGAAAATTGACATCATTAAATACAGCGACGATCCCGCTTCTTATGTGGCGTCTGCCCTGTCCCCGGCCGATGTCTTTTCCGTCGATGTGAGCCCGGAAGGGAAAAGCTGCCGTGTGGTGGTTCCGGATGATCAGCTCAGCCTGGCCATCGGCAAAGAGGGGCAAAACGCCCGTCTGGCCGCCAAGCTCACAGGGTATAAGATCGACATTAAGCCGGCATCCAGCGCACAGGAGCAAGCAGAGCCGGAACCCAGCCTGCCGGAAGAAGAGCCGAGAGAGGCTTTTAATGAAGTAGAATAGCATCCAGCGGAAAGGGGTGTCCTATGGCGCAAAAGAAAATTCCCATGCGGCAATGTATCGGCTGCCGCGAAATGAAACCGAAGCGGGATCTGATCCGCGTGGTCAAGTCTCCCGAAGGTGTCATCTCTTTGGATTTAAGGGGGAAGCTGCCTGGACGGGGCACATACATCTGCCCCCAGGCTTCCTGCTTGGCAAAAGCCCGGAAATCCAAGGGCATAGAGCGGGCGTTTTCCACTTCTATTCCGCCGGAAATTTATGAGTCCCTTGCGGCTCAGTTGGAGGCGGAACATGGATAATATCCTGCGTATGCTGGGCATTGCCAAAAAAGCGGGCAAACTAGAGCTTGGAGAGGAGCCTGTGGGCGCCGTATCCAGAGCCAGAACCTGCCGTCTCATACTGATTGCCCAGGATGCGGCGGACAACACCCTGCGCCGGGCGGCCCACTTTTCCCAATTTGGAAATATCCCCCGTCTGACGGTTCCCTACACGAAAGCGGCCCTCGGGCAGGCGGTGGGGCGCAGCTCTCTGGCTCTTTTGGCTGTGACTGATGTCGGCCTTGCGGAGGCCATTGCGCAAAAGCTTTCCGCCGCGTATGACACGGCTGCGTACCGTGAAACGGCCGCCCTTCTGGCGGAAAAAACAGCCCGTGTGCGGAAACGCCAGGCAGAAAAGCGAATACACACAAAAAAGAAACGAAACAAAGAGACCCGGTAATCCAATCATCCGGCCCAGTTGCCCTTGAACCGGGGAGCAGGCAAAATGCCTCTTTTTCAAAGGCAACGCCCTAAACAACGGAGGTGGCTTCATTTGAGTAGTTTAAATAAATATCGAGTACATGAGGTAGCAAAGGATTTTGGCATGGGTTCAAAAGCCATAACAGACATTTTGACCACTTACGCCAACGCTCCTAAAAACCATATGCAAGTGCTGGATGATCACGAATTGGCGATTGTTTTTGATTATCTGACCCAGCATAATCAAGTCTCCACCATTGAGGAAATATTCGCCGATGCCGGCGGGAAAAAGGCGCCTGCGGCTGCCGCGCCCGCCCAGGCAACTCCGGCGGCCTCCTCCGCGCGGAGAACCAGCGCGCAAAAAAGCGGGGCTACCCCCGCCCCGGCGACACCTCGGCCGGCAGCGCCTCAGCACACCGCCGGCGCGTCGGCACCTGCCAAGCCGGCTTCCAAAATCCCGCAAAAGAAAATCGTGGATACGCGGACAACCACGTCCGTCAATCTGGAGCGGTATGACGAGCGCTTGGAAAAATTGGCGCCGGAGCGCGCCCAGAATATCAAAACCGGCAAGGAAAAGTTCCGCAGCAGCAGCAACCAGCGCAGAGGCCCCGGCGGGTACAGCAACAAACGGCGGCAGGAAGAGCAGGAAAAAATGCGCCGTCTTCAGATGGAGGTGGCGAAAAAGCCCCCTCTGACTGTGCAGATTCCCGATGAAATCGGCGTGGGCGAGCTGGCGTCCCGGATGAAGAAAACGGGAGCCGAAGTGGTAAAACAGCTGGTCAAGCTGGGTGTTATGGCGTCTCTTTCGGAGATCATCGATTATGATACCGCCGCATTGGTCGCCATGGAGCTGGGCTGCAAAGTGGAAAAAGAAGTCATTGTCACCATTGAAGAACGTCTCATTGACGTTTCGGAAGACGATGCGGAAAACCTGGTGCCCCGCAGCCCTGTTGTGGTGGTCATGGGTCACGTAGACCACGGCAAAACATCTTTGCTGGACAAACTCCGCCAGGCCAACGTGGCCTCCGCCGAAGCGGGTGGCATCACCCAGCACATCGGTGCGTATCAGGTGGAAGCAAAGGGGAAAACCATCACCTTTTTGGACACACCCGGCCACGAGGCGTTTACCTCTATGCGTGCCCGGGGTGCCATGGTCACGGACATCGCCATTTTAGTCGTGGCGGCGGACGATGGCATCATGCCGCAGACGGTGGAAGCCATCAACCACGCCAAGGCCGCCGGCATTCCCATCATCGTGGCCGCCAATAAAATCGACAAGCCCAGCGCAAACCCGGATAAAATCATGCAGCAGCTTACAGAATATGAATTGGTGCCCGAGGAATGGGGCGGCGATACCATCTTCTGCAAAATCTCCGCCAAAACCGGAACGGGGATTGACCATCTGCTGGACATGGTTGTCCTCACGGCCGAAATGAAGGATCTTAAAGGCCAACCCCAACCGCAGCGCCCACGGCACCGTCATTGAGGCCCGGCTGGACAAAGGCCGGGGCCCTGTTGCCACGCTGCTGGTGCAAAACGGTACGCTTCACCAAGGCGACATCATCATCGCGGGCACATCCGTGGGCCGGGTGCGCGCCATGACAAATGAAAAAGGCAAGAAGGTGGAGTCTGCCGGCCCGTCTGTCCCTGTTGAAATCATCGGCATGTCGGAAGCGCCCGGCGCCGGGGACGATTTCCACGCCGTGGCAGACGAGCGGATGGCGCGCGAGCTGGTGGAGCAGCGCAAGCAGGAGGAAAAAGACGCCGCCAACAAACCCATGGGACAGAAAGTAACCCTGGAAGATCTGTTCTCACAGATTCAGCAGGGAGAAATCAAAGACTTAAACATCATCGTCAAAGCCGACGTGCAAGGCTCTGCTGAAGCGCTGAAGGCTTCCTTGGAAAAGCTCTCCAATGCCGAGGTGCGGGTGCGGGTCATCCACAGCGGCGTCGGTGCCATCTCTGAAAACGATGTGATGCTGGCTTCCACGGCCAACGCCATTGTCGTCGGCTTTAATGTGCGGCCGGAAAATGCCGCGCGGGATCATGCCACGAGACTGAATGTTGACATGCGGATGTACCGGGTCATCTATGACTGCATCAATGAGATGGAAGCCGCCATGAAGGGCATGCTGACGCCCAAATTCAAAGAAGTGTATTGGGGCCGCGCGGAAGTCCGCTTGGTCTATAAAGTTACAGGTTCCGGTACCATCGCCGGTTCCTATGTGTTGGACGGCAAAATGTCCCGCTCCGCACAGGTTCGCATCGTGCGTGACGGCATCGTGATCCATGAAGGCGTCTTGGCCTCCCTCCGCCGCTTCAAAGACGACGTGAAGGAAGTCGCCGCCGGATACGAGTGCGGAATCGGCATTGAAAAATACAGCGACATCAAAGAAGGGGACATCATTGAAGCCTTCATGATGGAACAAATAGAGGTTTAGACACACGCGTCGTCGGTATCTCTGCCGGCGGCGCTCCCGTCACTTGAACGAAGGGATATCCAGTCCCAACTTTGGAGGAACTATGAGCAGCAATCGAATCAGCAGAATCAATGAAGAACTGGCCCGCGAGCTGGCCCGCCTGCTTCGCGCCATGAAGGACCCGCGGGTGCAGGGCGTTGTGAGCATCACCGCCGTGGAAGCCACGCCGGATCTTCGCTACGCGAAGGTGTTTGTGAGCGTGCTGGACAAGGAAACTGCCCCCAATGTATTGAAAGGGCTGAAATCCGCCTCCGGCTGGCTTCGGCGGGAACTGGGGAGCGCCCTTGCCCTGCGGTATGTTCCGGAATTGGTGTTCACATTGGACGACTCCATTGACAAAGGCACTCACGTGTTTGAAATTTTAAAGCAACTAGAGCAAAAAGAGTAGGTATGCAGCAGCGGATTCTTTTCCGTCTGATCCCACCCTCACTGATCGAAAAGGAGCAAATCCCAATGATGACTGACCAGCAGGCGGCCGCCCTTTTACAGGAGCAAGATTTGATTTTAATTTTAACCCATATTCGACCGGACGGCGACACCATTGGTTGCGCCGCCGGTCTTTGCGCCCTTCTCCGCCAAATGGGAAAAACAGCATACGTGCTTCCAAACCCCGGCGCCACCCGCCATTTGGCCCCTTATCTCGCCCCCTATCTGTCTCCTTCTTCGCTTGCCCCTTCCTTTGTGGTTTCCGTGGATATGGCCTCTTTGTCTCTCATGCCGGAAAATGCCGTTTTGTATCAAGATAAAGTCGATCTCGCCATTGACCACCACCCCTCTTATGAAGGGTTTGCGCGAAACGCCTGTGTAGACACCGCCTGCGCGGCCTGCGCCGAGCTGGTCTACCGCATTGCACTGGCCTGCGGGGAGACGGTTTCCGCCGAAATGGCGCTGCCCCTTTACATGGCCATCGCAACGGACACCGGTTGTTTTCAGTACAGCAATACCACAAGCGAGACCCACCGCATCGCCGGGGCGCTGATGGACACCGGCATTGACCACCAAAGGGTCAACCGTCTCCATTTTCGCACCAAGTCCCCCCGCCGCATGTGTTTGGAGGCACGCCTCATTTCTTCCATGCTCCTGTTCGACGAGGGAACCATTGCCGTTTCCTGCGTCACCCAAGCTGTTTTGGATGAAATCGGGGCAACGGAAGACGACGCGGAAGACCTGGCCGACATTCCCGGGCGCATAGAGGGGGTTGAGATTGCCGTTACCGTTCGAGAGCAGGACGGCGGCGGTGCCAAGGTTTCCCTGCGCACATCCCCTTCTTATTTAAACGCTTCTCAGGTCTGCGCTTTGTTCGGCGGCGGCGGTCATGCGGCGGCGGCAGGCTGCGCCTTGCCTCACTCCGTGGAACAAACGAAAGACCTGATGTTAGGCGCCATCCGAACCATACTGCAAAGCGCGGAACAGGACACCGCCGGGAGGGGATTATGCCAAACGGGATCCTTGTCATAGACAAACCGGCCGGCTGGACGTCCCACGACGTGGTTGCCCGGCTCCGGCGTCTCCTGGGGGAGCGACGGATTGGCCACGGCGGGACGCTGGACCCTATGGCAACCGGCGTGCTTCCCGTCTTTGTGGGGCGGGCGACCCGAGCCGTGGAGTTTGCCATGGAGGGTACAAAGGAATACATCGCCGGCCTGCGCCTTGGCATCACGACGGACACCCAGGACTGCACCGGCTCCGTGCTGGAACAGCGCCCCGTTCTGGCCGACCCAGCCGGATTGGAGCAAGTGCTTTCCCAATTCCGGGGCAGCCTGCGGCAAATTCCCCCGATGTATTCGGCCGTCAAGCACAACGGGAAAAAGCTATATGAGCTGGCTCGAAGCGGAAAAGAAGTGGAGCGCGCGCCTCGCGCCATTTTCATTGATACGCTGGAGCAGCTGGAACGGCAAACGGAGACAGATTATCTTTTGCGTGTCGTTTGTTCCAAGGGTACGTATATTCGCACCTTGTGCCACGACATTGGGCAGGCCCTGGGCTGCGGCGGCGCCATGTATTCTTTGAACAGAACTCGATCCGCCTGCTTTACCCTTGATCAGGCCGTTTCCTTGGATGCTGTGTCGGAACAGGCGGAAATGGGCCGGGCTTCTGCCCTTCTTTCTCCGGTGGATCATTGTTTTTTGGATCACCCCGCGCTGCAAATCCCCCCCGATCTCTCCCAAAAATGCCGCAACGGCGCATCGGTTCCCTTTGGCGGGGTGCCGGGCACGTACCGGGTTTATGACGAAGAAACGGGAGAATTCCTTTTGTTGGGCACGCTGGAGCCACAGGAGGCGGGCGGCCTGCTCAAGCCAATCAAACGTTTTTATGAGGTGTAGCAATTGGAAACAGAACAGAAACGGGTCATTGCCCTTGGATTTTTCGACGGCGTACATCTGGGACACGCCGCCCTATTGAAAGAAACCGTGCGCATTGCGCAGCAGATGGACATATCTCCTGCCGTCGTCACGTTTGATGTGCATCCATCCACGCTGACGGTGGGCCAGCCCGTCCCTCTTCTCAACTCCAAAACCGACCGGGCCGACTTGATGCGCCGATTGTTTGGAATCAACGAGGTGATCTTTTCCCAATTTGACGAGCGTATGATGCGCATGCCCTGGGAAACGTTTATCACCGATTTCCTGGTTCAGGACTGCAACGCGGTGCATCTTGTGGCCGGCCACGACTTTCATTTTGGATACTGCGGCGAGGGCAACCCCCACCGTCTGCGGGCGAAATGCGCGGAACTTGGCATCGGCTGTACCATCGTTCCAAAAGTCGAGCTGGATGAAACGACCATCAGCTCTTCTTATATCCGCACGTTGGTGGCCCAAGGCGAAATGAGCCGAGCCTCCGTCTTCCTGGGGCACCCCCACGTGATGACCGGCCAGGTGGTTCATGGCAAGAAGCTTGGAAAGTCTCTGGGCTTTCCCACCATCAACGTGCAGTGTGAAGAAACTTTGCTCTACCCCGCCCGGGGCGTTTATGTGACCAAGGTATTTTTCACAGACGGCACCTCCTGCCCCGCCGTGACCAATGTGGGCGTGCGCCCCACTGTGGATCACGAAAATCGCATCTCTGTGGAGAGCTTTCTGCTGGACTTTGACGGCGATTTATACGATGAAACGGTGCGGCTGGAGTTTTATCACTTTCTGCGTCCGGAGCAAAAATTCCCTTCCCTTGACGCATTAAAGGCAGAAATCGCCCGCAACGTGGAGCAGACAAGAGAATATTTCGCGCGCAACCAAATTTTGTAACCTTCGGCGGCAAAACAGACTTTTCTGTTTTGCCGCTTTTTTACGGCGCGGCTTTTTTGTCTTTCTATATCCTTGTCAATCGAATGCGCCGAAATCATGTCATCTTTTGTCTTTTTTGCGAAAATCCTTCAGGCAGGAATGGCTAATTTTCTGAACCCTTTTACCGGGATTTCTGGCACCCCATTCTTCTTCCGGTCATTGCGGACAATCGCACTTTAGTGCTATAATATAGGTGCCCCATTACCAGACAGACCAGAATAGGAGCTTTGCTATGAAACAAACAGAATCACTCTCTCAGGATGCCATCAACCGCTTCCGGAACGGAACCTGCAGCCAGGCCCATGAAATGATGGGCGGGCATCTCACCGACGATGGAGCATGGTTCCGTGTCTGGGCTCCGCATGCCGTTTCCGTTTCTGTGATTGGGTCGTTTAACAGCTGGACTGCAGACATGCACCCGATGCAGGAGGAATCTTCCGGTATTTGGTACGCATTTATCCCGAATGTCCGGCAATATGACGCATATAAATATTCTTTGGAAACAAAGGACGGCGTTGTCTTGGAAAAGGCCGATCCTTATGCGTTTCACGCGGAGACAAGGCCCCATACCGCATCCAAATTATATGCGTTGGACGGGTACGAATGGCACGATGACGCTTGGCTTTCTTATCGCAAAACCCATTTGGTATATGACCATCCGCTTCATATCTATGAGGTGCATTTCGGCTCGTGGCGGCAAACCGAAAACGGGGAATTTCTCAGCTATCGAGATGCGGCCGCTCTCCTGATTCCCTACGTCAAAGAAATGGGGTTTACCCACGTGGAGTTTTTGCCCCTGACGGAGCATCCGCTGGACGACTCCTGGGGTTATCAATGCACCGGATTTTTTGCCGCCACCTCCCGCTTCGGCACCCCTCACGACCTGAAGTATCTCATCGACCAGTGCCATCAGGCCGGCATCGGCGTTATTTTGGATTGGGTTCCCGCTCATTTCCCAAAAGACGCCCATGGGCTGATGGAGTTTGACGGCTCTTATTGTTACGAGTATGCAGAGCCGACCATACAGGAACACGCTGGTTGGGGCACACGGGTGTTTGACTACGGAAAGGGCGAGGTGCGCTCCTTTCTCACCTCCTCCGCCCGCTTTTGGCTGGAGGAATATCACATTGACGGACTCCGGGTGGACGCCGTTGCCTCTATGCTCTATCTGGACTATGGAAGACCGGCCGGCGCCTGGCGCCCCAACCGAAACGGCGGGCGAGAGAATTTGGAGGCCATCTCTCTGCTGCAGCAGATCAACCAAACGCTGTTTGGCCTTTCTCCCGATGTTTTAATGATTGCGGAGGAGTCCACCGCCTGGCCCGGGGTGAGCCATCCTGTGGACGTCGGCGGGCTGGGGTTTAACATCAAATGGAATATGGGCTGGATGAACGACATATTTCATTATTGCAAGCTTGACCCTTATTTTCGCCAGTTCAACCACAAGGATTTGACGTTCTCTTTTATGTATGCCTTTTCCGAGAACTTCCTGCTTCCCGTTTCCCACGACGAAGTGGTGCATATGAAGGGCTCTCTTTTGGAAAAAATGCCGGGAGATCTTGCCGCGAAAATGGCGGGAGTCCGTGTGTTTTACGCATATATGCTGGCGCATCCGGGCAAAAAGCTTCTGTTCATGGGGGCGGAGTTTGGCCAAGCGGCAGAATGGAACTTCGCAAATTCGTTGGACTGGCACCTGCTGGAACAGCCTGAACACCAAGCGCTGCATGCCTTTTTCAAAGCCGCCGGGCAGTTTTATCTGTCGCAGGCTCCTTTGTGGGAAATTGATTTTGACTGGAGCGGCTTTTCCTGGCTCTGTGCCGACGATCACTTTGGCAACACCGCCGCGTTTTTGCGAAACGCAAAGAAGGGCGAGCCGCTCATTTTCCTTTGTAACTTTTCTCCTGTTCTCCGGGAAGGGTATCGGCTGGGGGTGCCTGAAGCCGGGTATTACGCCGAGCGCTTTCATACAGACCGAATGGAGTTTGGCGGGAGCAGCGCCCCCCTTGCAGCCCCCCTTTCCACGGAAGACGTGCCGTGCCACGGGCAGGGCCACTCCCTGAAGGTGGACCTTCCCCCTCTCTCCGCCGTGTTTTTACAGCTGACCAAGCGAATGCCAAAGAAGAAAGCAAAAAAGCAACCAGCGAAACAGACCCGGCAGGCAGGCGCCTGCCCCCGCCCCGTCTCCGCGCCCAAGCCGGCCTTGGATGGGGAGGGTCACCCAGAGGGCCATTCATTGAAGGGAGGAAACATATGAAAAAAGAATGTATCGCCATGCTTCTCGCCGGCGGACAGGGTAGCCGTCTCTACGCGCTGACCAGCAAAGTCGCAAAACCCGCTGTTCCCTTTGGCGGGAAATACCGCATCATCGATTTTCCCCTTTCCAACTGCGTCAATTCCGGGATTGACACCGTTGGGGTACTCACCCAATACCAGCCTCTGGAGCTGAGCAACTATATCGGCATCGGCCAACCCTGGGATTTGGACCGTACCATCGGTGGCGTCCATATCTTGCCTCCCTATGTGAAGGAAGGCTCCAAAGGCACCTGGTACAAAGGAACGGCCAACGCCATTTATCAAAACATGAGCTTCATTTCCCTGTATGATCCTGACTATGTCTTGATTTTGAGCGGGGATCATATCTACAAGATGGACTACTCCGCCTTGCTAGAGCGGCACAAGCAGGCCGGCGCCGCCTGCACCATCTCTGTGTTAGAGGTGCCGATGGAAGAGGCATCCCGATTTGGCATTATGAATGTGGACGAGAACGACATTGTCTATGAATTTGAAGAAAAACCAAAGCAGCCCAAAAGCAATTTGGCCTCTATGGGGGTTTATATCTTTACTTGGAGCAAATTAAAGAAGTATCTAATCGCAGACGAAGGGAACCCCCGCTCGTCAAACGACTTTGGGGGCGACGTGATCCCCGCCATGCTGGATGCCGGGGAAATCATGGCGGCCTATCGCTTTTCCGGGTACTGGAAGGACGTTGGAACCATCGTCAGCTTTTGGGACGCCAATATGGACATTCTCTCCGTCCATTCCGGCGTGCAGCTTTATGACAAGGCCTGGCCCATTTATTGCCGCACGCCGACGCTTCCTCCCCATGTGATCGGGCAAACGGGAATGCTTTCTCATTCCCTTGTATCCGGGGGATGCGAAGTACATGGAAAAATTGAAAACTCTGTTCTGTTTCATTCCGTTTCCGTGGGGGAAGGTGCAAAAATCAGATATTCTATCTTAATGCCCGGCACAGTGGTGGAAAAGGGCGCCGTTGTGGAATACGCCATTTTGGCGGAAAACACCCACATTGGCCAAGGCGCCAGGGTGGGGGCGGCGCCTTGCAACGTGCCGCCGGAAGATTGGGGTGTTGCCGTTCTTGGCTCCGGCGTCTCGATCCCCGCCAATGAAGTGGTTTTACCCAAAGCCATGCTGGAGGACACGGAAGAGGAGGGGCGTATATGAACAACCTGCACGGCATTTTATTTACATACCAATCCAATACCAATTTGCGGGAACTGACAGAGCACCGCACCATCGCCTCTATCCCCTATGGCGGCCAATACCGGATCATCGATTTCATGCTTTCTAATTTCGTCAACGCCGGCATCACCGACGTGGGCATTTTAATGCATGAAAGCTATCAATCCCTTTTGGATCATCTGGGGTCCGGGAAAGACTGGGACTTGAGCCGAAAATGGGGCGGGCTGAAGATTTTGCCTCCCTTTGCCTACGCCAAAAAGCGAGGCAGCGGAGAATTTCGCGGGGAGATGGAGGCGCTGGGCGGCGTTTATACCTATTTGCAGCAGATTCGCCAGGATTATGTCATCTTGTCCACCTGCGACTTGGTGGCGAACCTTCCCATCGCTTCGTTTTTTGACTCTCATTTGAAGAGCGGGGCGGACATCACCGCCGTCTGCACCCGCACCCCCACGGCCGCCCCCGGAAACGCCACTTATTTTTCCATTGGTTCGGACGGCCGGGTTTCCGATGTCCTCTGCGGTGTTCACAAGCCGCTGGACTGCGAATCCCTTGATATTTATATTTTGTCTAAATCTTTGCTGCTGAACCTCATCGATTACTGTGCTTCCCATAATCTCACCAGCTTCAGCCGGGACGTTCTTTTGGGGATGGGGCACACGCTTTCCATCCACCCTTGTTTTTACGACGGCTACGCCGCCCGCATCCAATCCAAAACCGCTTATTATACCAAAAGCATGGAGTTGTTTGACCCCTCTGTGCGCGCCTCTTTGTTCCGTCCGAGTCAGCCCATCCGCACAAAGGACCGGTGGGACCCCCCTACCTATTATGGGCCGGACGCCCAAGTGGAAGATGCTTTGGTGGCGGACGGCTGCATCATCGAAGGATCCGTCAAAAACAGCATTTTGTTCCGTGGCGTGCGTATTCAAAAGGGGGCCAGCGTGGAAAACTGTATCTTGATGCAAGGCACCAGCATTCTGGACAGCGCCGTTTTGCGCTGTATCATTGCCGACAAAGGCGTCACCGTTCATCCCGGCCGCATGCTCATGGGCCACGAAAGTTATCCGCTGATTTTGGCCAAAGGCCAATCCGTTTAATCGAAAGCAGAAGGAGATGAAATCTTTGAACATTTTATTTGCCGCGTCAGAAGTAGCCCCTTTCATCAAAACCGGCGGCCTTGCCGACGTTGCGGGCAGTCTGCCCAAGGCTTTGGAGCGTGCCGGCGCCGACGTTCGAGTGATTTTGCCCCTCTACGGTGCCATTGGCGCTCACTTTCGAGGCCAGATGACGTTTTTGTTTCATTTTAACGTCACTTTTGCCTGGCGCTCTGTTTACTGCGGCCTGTTTTCCTTGGAAAAAGACGGGGTTACCTATTATTTTGTGGACAACGAACACTATTTCAACCGGAGCGAACCATACGGCCATTATGACGACGGGGAACGGTTTGGGTACTTTTCTCGCGCTGTGGTGGAATGCATTCCAAAATTGGACTGGGTTCCAAACGTAGTTCACTGTAACGACTGGCAAACAGCCCTTATCCCCGTTTATCTGAAAGAGGATGCCGATCGCATCCCCATGCTTTCCTCCATCCGCACCGTGTTCACCATCCACAACGTAGAATATCAGGGCCGGTACGGAAGAGAGACACTGGAAGACCTCTTTGGCCTTCCCGCCCATTGGTACGAAAACGGCGCCATGGAATATTATGACGATATTTCGCTGATGAAGGGCGCCATTTGCGCCGCCGACTTTATCACGACAGTAAGCCCGACCTATGCCCAGGAACTGCACCATTCGTTTTACGCCCACGGCATGGAGGGGATTCTCTCCGCCAACGCCCATAAAATGCAAGGCATTTTAAACGGGATTGATACGGATGTATATAATCCTGCCACTGACCCCGCTCTGTTTCAGACGTATACAGCCGACGACTTGTCCGGAAAAAGGCGCGACAAGCAGGAGTTGCAGCGTACATTGGGCCTGAACCTGGAGCCGGACATTCCCATCATCGCCTGCATCTCCCGCTTGGTTCCCCACAAGGGAATGGATCTTGTGACTGCCGTTCTCCCTCAGATCATGGAGCTTCCCGTCCAATTTGTTGTCCTTGGCCGGGGAGACTGGCGGTTTGAACAGGCATTTTTAAACGCCCGGCAGCAATATCCCTCCCGGCTATCCGCCAACATCATGTATTCCTCCGGTTTGGCTATGAATATCTACGCGGGGGCGGATTTGTTCCTGATGCCGTCGAAAAGCGAGCCCTGCGGCCTGTCTCAGATGATCGCCATGCGCTACGGCACGCTGCCCATTGTGCGGGAAACCGGCGGCCTGAAGGACACCGTTTCCCCCTACAATCAATACACCGGAGAGGGTAACGGCTTTACCTTTTCCGCTTACAACGCCCACGACATGCTCCATGTCATCCGGGAAGCCGTTTCTCTCTACCAAAACCGGGAGATCTGGCATACACTGATGCAGCGAGATATGAATGCCGACTTTTCTTGGAATAAATCCGCAAAAGGATATCTAGATATCTATTCGAGATTGGTGCCATAAGCACCGTCGGCATAGAAGGAGAACAAACACCATGCCAATTTACACCAAACAAACCATGAAAACAGCCCTGGTCGCCAAACTGCGCCACCATTTTGGAAGGGAGGTATCCGAGGCCAATCCCATGCATCTGTTCAAAGCATCGGCCCTGGTCCTGCGTGATATTTTGTCCGAGAACCAGCGCACCCGCGGCGCCCAGCCAGACCCCCAGGACAAGCGCCAGGTTCATTATCTTTCGCTGGAATTTTTGCTTGGCCGGTCCCTTTTGAAAAACGCCTATAATCTGGGCGTTCTGGAGCCGCTGCAGGATGCCCTCTCCGAGCTTGGCTATCATCTGACGGACATTCTGGAGTCAGAGCCGGACGCCGGCCTTGGAAACGGCGGCCTGGGCCGGCTGGCCGCATGTTATTTAGACAGCATGACCACCTTGGGCATCCCCGCGACAGGATATTCCATTTGCTACGAGCTGGGGATTTTCAAGCAGAAGATCATCGACGGGCAGCAAGTGGAACTGGCGGACGACTGGATGAACCTTGGTGATGTTTGGCTCATTCCAAAGATGGATGAAGTGGAGGAGGTGCAGTTTGGCGGCACGGTGGAAGAGCATTGGGAAAACGGCCGGCTGCACATCTCTTTGAAAGATGCCACAACGGTTCTTGCCATCCCAAAAGACATGAACATCTCGGGATACCACACAAACCAGGTCAACACCCTGCGCCTTTGGGACGCCAAGTCCCCTGTCCCCGTTGACATGTCCCTTTACTCTCGGGGCGACTATTTAAAGGCGATGGAGCAGCAGGCCATGGCCGAAGTCATCGCCAAGGTGCTGTATCCTGACGACAACCATTACGAAGGAAAATCGCTGCGCCTGAAACAGCAGTACTTCTTTGTATCTGCCACGGTTCAGTCCATCACAAGAAAACACAGAGCCCAGCACGGCACTTTGCGCAATTTCCACGAACACCATGTCATCCAAATCAATGACACCCACCCGGCCATCGTCATTCCCGAGCTGATGCGTATTTTTCTGGACGTGGAGGGATATGACTGGGAGACCGCCTGGGGCATCGTCACCCAGACCGTGGCATATACGAACCACACCATTCTTTCCGAGGCGCTGGAGCGCTGGCCCCAAAGCTTGTTCGAAACCCTCCTGCCCCGGATTTTTTCCGTCCTCCGTGAGATCAACTGGCGGTTTTGCCAGTCTGTTAACTCCTTTTTTCAGGGTGATCCCAGCAAGGTGCAGGAAATGGCCGTCGTCTGGGGCAACGAAGTGCGGATGGCCAACCTATGTGTTGCCGCCTGCTTCGCCGTCAACGGCGTTTCCGCTCTGCACACCGGGATCTTGAAGCGGGACACCTTTCAAAACGCCTATCGTATGATGCCCCAAAAGTTCTTCAACGTGACAAACGGCGTTGACCACCGCCGCTGGCTCGCCCAGTCCAACCCCCGGCTGCACCGGCTGATCTGCTCCCTCACAGGGTCAGACGCCTACCTGCTGCACCCCGGCAAGCTTTCGGAATTGGAGCGGTTTAAAGGAGACGTTTCCGTGCTGGAGGAACTTTCCGGGATCAAGCGGCAAAATAAGCTGGATTTTGCCGCCTTCGCCCGGAAAGAGTATCAAATCGAGATCAACCCCAATGCCATTTTTGACGTGCAGGTCAAACGGCTGCACGAATACAAGCGGCAGCTGCTGAACGTGCTGCATATTTTGTATCTGTATGACCGATTGCAGAACGACCCAACATTTGACATGGTTCCCCGCACGTTTTTGTTCGGCGCAAAAGCCGCGCCGGGCTATTTGATCGCCAAGCAGATCATCCGGCTCATCTGCAGCGTCGCTTCAAAAATCAACACGGATCCCCGCTGCAAAGACAGGTTGCAGGTGTTTTTCTTGGAAAATTATCGTGTTTCCCTAGCGGAAAAGCTGATCCCCGCTTCGGACATTTCCGAGCAAATTTCCACGGCCGGGAAAGAAGCGTCGGGCACCGGCAATATGAAATTCATGATGAACGGCGCCCTCACCATCGGCACACTGGACGGCGCCAATGTGGAGATGCATGAAGCCGTCGGCTCTGAAAATATGTTTCTCTTTGGGCTCACTGCCGAAGAAGTGACACGGAAAAAGCAGCAGGGATATAATCCCTACACGTATTACAATCACAACGATGCCCTGAAACGGGTGATTGACCGGCTGTCTGCCGGATTTGGCGACGGCGTATCGTACAGCGAAATCGCCAGCCGTCTTTTGATCGGCGAAAAAAGCTCCGCGGATGAATATATGCTTCTAGCGGACTTTGACGCCTACGTCAAGGCCCACCAGATCGCGGAGGAACGATACCGAAATCCCCTGCTGTGGAATCAAATGTCCCTGCACAACATCGCGCGGTCCGGCATCTTTGCCGCCGACCGAAGCATCCGAATGTATGCCAGCGAAATTTGGCGCATCCCCATCACAGAAAGGACCCCTCACAAATGATGAAACAAACGGTTTTAATCACCGGCGCTTCCAGGGGCATCGGGCGGGCGGCAGCCCGCCTGTTTGCCCAGGCGGGCTATCAGGTCGCTGTGAATTATCACAAAAGCGAACAAGCCGCCCTTGAGCTGGTTTCGGAGCTGACCGCCCAAGGATATTCCGCTTCCGCCTTCCATGCCGACGTTTCCAAGCGAAACGACGTTTTTGAAATGGTTGACAAGGTGTTGCTCTCATACAAACAAATTGACATTCTGATATGCAATGCGGGCATCGCCAATTACGGGCTAGTCACCGAATTCACAGAGGAGGACTGGCGCTCCATTTTCGCGGTAAACGTGGATGGGGTCTTTCATGCCTGCCAAGCGGTTTTACCCGGCATGATCCATCGAAAATCCGGCAAAATTATCACGGTTTCTTCCATTTGGGGCATGTCCGGCGCCTCTTGCGAGGCGGCCTATTCCGCGTCCAAGGCTGCTGTCATCGGCATGACCCAGTCTTTGGCCAAGGAATTGGGCCCCTCCGGGATCTGTGTCAACTGCGTCGCGCCGGGCGCCACACAAACAGACATGATAGCCGGGTTTGACGCCGAAGCATTGGACGGTTTTCGCCTGGAGACCCCCCTGGAACGCCTGGGAAAGCCGGAAGACATCGCACAAACTTATCTATTTCTGGCCTCCTCCGCCGCCGACTTCATCACAGGACAGGTTTTAAGCCCCAACGGGGGCTATCTGATTTAATGCCTGCTTTGGTTCATAAAACAACGAAAAAAAGATCAATCTAAAAACCTTTTTTGTTCTTTTTGACGGGAAATAGATTGACAACTTTTCATTCTAACTGTATAATTGTCAACATGTCTTATTGCTCTGCGGGCTTGCTCCGCAAATACAAAAAAATGGAGGAAATAGAATGAAAAAATCTCGCATTTTTGCGCTGGTTCTTGCGTCAGTGCTCTGCCTTACCCCTCTGGTTGCCTGCGGCAACGGCGGGGGAACGCCCAGCGCAGACCCCAACGCAAGCGCCGCTCCCAGCGGCACCGCCACAGAAGGCGTCATTAAAGTCGGCGTCATCACGCCCCTCACCGGCGACGTTGCCGTGTACGGTACTGCCGTCAACAACGGCGTAAAGCTGTATGCCGACCAGCTGAACGAAGCCGGTGGCATCAACGGGAAACAGGTAGAGCTTGTGATTTATGACGACAAGGGTGACGCAACAGAAGCGCTCAACGCATACAACAAGCTGGTTACATCCGACCAGGTCGTTGCCGTCATCGGCCCGGTTACAAGCAACCCCACGTTCGGTGTCGCGCAGAAATCCGTTGCGGACAATATGCCCTGCATCACCGCTTCCGCCACCCACCCTGACGTCACCACATATGGCAAGAACTTCTTCCGGGCTTGCTTTGAAGACCCGTTCCAGGGTGGCAAAATGGCTTCCTACGCAAAGGAAAAGCTGGACGTTGGCACCGCTGCCATTATTTACAACACATCTGACGCCTATTCCACCGGCCTGATGCAGGCCTTTACCGAAAAGGCACAGGAAATCGGCCTTTCCATTGTCGCAACAGAAGGATACGCCAAGGGTGACGTTGACTTTAACGCCCAGCTCACCAATATCTCCGGCAAAAACCCGGATGTTCTCTTTATTCCCGATTATTACAACACTGCCTATCTGATCTGCTCCCAGGCAAAACAATTGGGCATCAAGAGCACCTTCCTGGGTGTTGACGGAACCGACGGCGTGCTGACCATTCAAGGTGCCGACACCTCCGTGTTTGACGGTATGTATTACCCCAACCACTACTATTCCGGGGATACCAGCGAAAAGGTGCAGTCCTTCCAGGCTGCTTTTAAGGCTGCGTACAACCAAGACCCCAACTCCTTCTCCGCGCTGGGCTATGACTCCGCTCAGATTATGCTAAACGCCATCAAAGCAACAGAAGATGCCGGACAGACCATTGACACCAGCGCGGAATGCCGCCAGGCCATCATCGACAACCTGAAGGCAACCGATCTGGACTGTCTCACCGGACATATTACCTTTGATGAAAACAACAACCCGATCAAAGAATGCACCATCATCAAAATCAGCGGCGGCAAGGACGAGTTCGTGGAAAAATATTAAACATTCGGACGATACCGAGCCAAGTTCACAGGGGGTGGCGCTGCCCGCCACCCCCTTGTCTTCGCATGGTTCAGGCTTTTTCTTCCTCCTCCATCCATGGCCGGCCGAAACAGCCGGTTTTCCTCTTTGCGGATTGGGCGCAATCAGGTTTTATGTTTGCTTCCCTTTGTCGAAACTCGTCAGATCAAACCTGTTTATGATGCAGTTTTTTGGACTCCCTCGTGGTTTCCATTTCCTTTTTTCCGCGATGCGGCCTTGAGAAAATAAGTTCGTTTTCTCATTTATCTTGAAATGTGTAAGGAATGATACGCCCCATGACTTTTTTATATCAATTGATCAACGGCATACAGATCGGCAGTATCTATGCCCTTGTTGCCCTGGGATACAGCATGGTTTATGGTATTGTTATGCTGATCAATTTTGCCCATGGTGAGATCATCATGATCGGCTCTTATGTTACATGGTATGTGATGTCCCAAATGGGTCTGCATCCCGTCATCGCCATTTTGGTCGCCATTGTGTTCTGTACGATCTTTGGCGCTCTGATCGAAAAAGTGGCATACAAGCCGCTACGAAAATCAGAGCGGCTTTCCCTGCTGATTACCGCCATCGGCATCAGCCTGCTGCTGCAAAATACCGCGCAGCTGATTTTTTCCGCAAATCCACGTATGTTTACCAATATTTTTGTAGGCTCCATTCAAATTGGCAGCCGCCAATTTTCCAACGCCACCTTTGTCACCATTGTCGTCTCTGTGCTGATCATGATCGGGCTGACCCTCATGGTGAATAAAACAAAGATGGGGAAAGCGATGCGCGCTGTCTCAGAAGACAACGACGCGGCGCAGCTGATGGGAATCAATGTAAACCACACCATCACCTTCACCTTCGCCCTTGGCTCCGCCCTGGCCGCAGTGGCCGCCATCTTATATTGCTGTTCCTATGCCCAGATCCAGCCCACCATGGGCTCTATGCTGGGTCTGAAGGCATTTGTCGCGGCCGTCTTGGGCGGCATCGGCAGCATTCCAGGCGCGATGATCGGCGGGTTTTGCATCGGCATTGCGGAAAGCCTGACCAAGGGTTACATCAGCTCCCAGCTTGCCGATGCCGTGGTCTTCGGAATTTTGATCATTGTGCTTCTCATCAAGCCCACCGGCATTTTGGGGCGCCAAATCAGCGAGAAAGTGTAGGGCGATAGGATGAAAAAAGAAGGATTGCTTCACAAAACCTGGTTTCGGTACACGCTGAATGCCGTATGCATTCTGCTGCTGTTCGGTTTTATTTCCCTTTTGGTATCCAGCGGAGTGGTCAACCGCTACCAAGCGATGATCTTGATCCCTGTGGGATATAACATCATCATCGCCACCAGTTTAAACCTTGCAACCGGCTTTTTGGGGCAGCTGCCCTTGGGTCATGCCGGTTTCATGTCCGTGGGCGGCTATGCCTCCGCTTTGTTCTCTCTGGCAATGGATTGGCCTGCCGCCATTGAGTTTCCCGTTGCCCTTTTAATCGGCGGACTGGTTGCCGCTGTCTTCGGCATGCTCATCGGCTTGCCTGCCCTCCGCCTGAAAGGCGACTATTTGGCTATCATCACCTTGGGATTTGGTGAAATCATTCGTGTCATTATTTTGAATCTGAAATTTACAGGCGGCGCATTTGGCCTGCGCGGCATTGAAAATCATACGACGCTGACCAACACCTTTGTTTGGGTGGTCATCTCCCTCTTTGTCATTTCCGCTTTGATCAAATCCCGGCACGGCAGAGCCATTGTCGCCATTCGTGAGAACGAGATCGCGGCAGAATCTGTGGGTATTTCCACAACGTACTATAAAATGATGGCCTTTACCGTGTCCGCTTTCTTTGCCGGAATCGCCGGCGGCTTGTGCGCTCATTATTTAACGCTGCTCAACGCGGGAGACTTCGGATTTATGCGCTCTGTGGAGATTTTGGTCATGGTTGTGCTGGGGGGAATGGGCTCTGTCATTGGCTCTGTTGTGGCTGCCATTGTTCTCACTTTGCTGCCGGAGCTGCTGCGGGGATTTGCCGATTACCGTCTTGTGATTTACTCGCTGCTGCTGGTGATTATGATGATTTTCCGCCCCTCCGGGCTGTTCGGCCGCTACGACTTCTCCTTGTCCAATCTGCTCTTGAAAATAAAGGAGAAGCTTTCCAGTTTATCTCGAAAAAAGGGGGCGACTCACCATGGGTCATGAATCCGTCCAGCATAACTCACCCTATATTTTAGACGTCACAAATTTGGGCATCGACTTTGGCGGCCTGCAAGCCCTGGATGACTTTAATGTTCAGGTAAAAGACCGGGAAATCGTTGGTTTAATCGGCCCCAACGGAGCGGGAAAGACCACTATCTTCAACTTGCTGACCAGCGTATACCAGCCTTCCCGGGGCAACATTCAGGTATACGGCCGATGCACAAAAGGAAAAACACCCCATGAGGTGTCCCAATTCGGCATCGCCAGAACGTTTCAGAACATTCGTTTGTTTAAGGATATTTCCGTCATAGACAATGTAAAAATCGCGCTGCACAACGGCATGCAATATTCTCTGCTGTCTGCCATTTTGCGTCTGCCCAGCTATTGGAAAGAAGAAAAGGCGGCGACCAAACTGGCGCTGGAATTGCTTTCCGTGTTCCATATGCAGGATTTGGCCGAAAAGCCGGCCGGCAGCCTGCCCTATGGCGCCCAGCGCCGCCTGGAAATTGTGCGGGCTCTGGCCACCAACCCAAAAGTCTTGCTTTTGGACGAGCCGGCCGCGGGGATGAACCCCTCGGAAACAGCGGAACTGATGGCCACCATCCACGGGATTCGGGATCAGTTTAACATGGCCATTGTCCTCATTGAGCATGACATGAGCCTGGTCATGGGGATCTGCGAGCGGATCCTGGTTTTAAACTACGGGCTTATCATCGCGCAAGGCACACCGGACGAAATCAAAAACAATCCTTTGGTCATTGAAGCCTATTTGGGCCAGCAGAGAGGAGAGTGAACGGCGTGCTGAAAATAGAAAATATCAATGTTTATTACGGCGCGATTCACGCCATTCAAGGTGTCTCCTTTGATGTCAAAGAAGGTGAAATTGTCACACTCATCGGAGCGAACGGCGCCGGAAAAAGCACGATCTTAAAGACCATTTCCGGCCTGCTGCGCTCTACCACCGGCCGTATCTCTTTTTTGGGGGAGGAGATCAGCCGCGCCAGCACCCACAGTCTCACCCGGAAAGGACTTGCCCACGTTCCGGAAGGGAGACGGATCTTCCATCAACTCTCTGTGGAGGAAAACTTAGAAATCGGCGGCTATACTCGCTCCTTTTCTGAAATTAAGGCAGCCATGGCCAATGTGTATGACCGTTTCCCCCGTCTGAAAGAGCGCCGCCGGCAAGTGGCAGGCACACTCTCCGGCGGTGAGCAGCAGATGTTGGCCATTGGCCGGGCGCTCATGAGCCGACCCAAGCTGATTATGATGGACGAGCCTTCTATGGGGCTTGCGCCGCTTTTGGTGCAACAGATCTTTGATATCATCAAAGAATTAAATGAAAGCGGAACCACCATCCTCTTGGTGGAGCAAAACGCGCAGATGGCTTTAAGCGTCGCAAACCGGGGGTATGTTCTGGAAACGGGGGAAACCGTGTTGAGCGATATGGCCGACTCTCTTTTGCAAAACGACGCCGTGCGGAAAGCTTATCTGGGTGGCTGACGCATCTGTTCAGCCCTTCCCTCTTTGCTTTGGCTGCGGCAGAAGAAAACCGTTTTTTACACGGGCCTTTTATAAAAACAATCCCCGGCACAGCCAGGGGGACAAAAAGACCCGGCATCTGGACTTCCCAGATGCCGGGTTTCTTTTGTTTCGCTCTATAATAATATGCTGTTGTTATCTGCAACAACGCACGTGGGCTTTACAGCCCCATTAGACCATCCTGGAAGATGCGAAGATCCATCAATGGGATTTCATCCTGCGGAACGTCGAACAACGGCTGGAACTCCATCTGGTCTAAAATCTGGCTTTGCAAGTCAATGCCCGGGGCAATTTCGACAAGGTGCAGCCCATCCGGCTTTAGCTCGAACACGCAGCGTTCGGTGATGTATTTGATCTGCTGATTGGCGGCGATGGCCATATCGCCACTAAACGTGACTTGCCCCACCTGCTTGAGGAACTTCTTCTGTCTGCCCTCTTGGTCAATGCAAACCTTGCCGTCTTCCACCCGCACCTTCAGACCGCCTGCCGTGAAGGTTCCGCAGAAGAAAACCTTCGGCGTGTTCTGGGTGATGTTGATGAAGCCGCCGCACCCTGCAATTTTAGGGCCAAACCGACTGACGTTGATGTTGCCCTTTTCGTCGCACTCCGCCAGGCCGAGGTACGCAAGGTCCAAGCCGCCGCCGTCATAAAAGTCAAACTGATAGGCTTGGTCCAAAATGGCATCCGGGTTCACCGCCGCGCCAAACCTGAGACCGCCCTGAGGAATGCCTCCCAAGGGCCCGCATTCCACGGTAAGGGTAATTTGGTCTCCGATTCCTTCCTCCGCGGCCACAGAAGCCACAAATTCCGGCGCGCCAATTCCCAAGTTGACTACAACGTCGTTTACCAGTTCCAGCGCGCCCCGGCGTCCAATGATTTTTTTGGCGCTTAAAGGCACCGGCTCGGTATCGGCATCAGGCGCCCGTCTTTCTCCGGAAATGGTGGGATCATATTCGCAGTCAAAAGACTGCTGGTGGTCGATCATGTCTTCCGTCTCTACCATATAATCCACATAAATGCCGGGGATTTTCACAAGTCTCGGGTCAAGCGACCCAGCCTTAACAATTTTCTCCACCTGCACAACCACAATGCCCCCGCTGTTTTTGACAGCCTGGGCCACGGATGTGACTTCCGTGCTGGCGATCTCTTTCTCTACGGTGACGTTGCCCCTCTCGTCTGCATATGTGCCTCGGAGAAAGGCCACCTGGATGGGGAAGGACGGGTAAAACAGATATTCCTTCCCTTTGATCGTGATAAGCTCCACCAGGTCATCCTTGCTGCTTTCATTGATCTTACCGCCACCGTGGCGGGGGTCGATAAACGTCCCCAAGCCCACTGAGGTAATGGTCCCCGGCTTCCCTGCGGCAATATCCCGAAACAGGTGGCACAGCGCGCCCTGGGACAGGTTATAGCCCTCGATCTCGTTTCGGGTGGCCATGTCTGCCAAAGTAGGTATGGTCGCCCAATGTCCAGCGATCAGGCGCTTTAACAGCCCTTTGTGGGCGTAATGCTCCGCGCCCCGTCCGTCCCGGTTGCCCTGGGAACCGGCGTACACATACGTGATCCCCTTGGGATGTCCGGTTTCTAAAAACCGCTTCTCCACCGCTTTGTTCAGCGCCTCGGGAATGCAGCTTGCCACAAACCCGCTGGTGGTAAACGTATCTCCGTCTTTGATCAGCTCTGCCGCCTCGGCAGCCGTAATGACTTTAACTTTTCCCATAGCTGCACCCCATTATAAGGTTTCGGCCAAGCTTTGGAACCTGGTCCGTGCCTGTTCAAAGGCAGTGATCTCCTGATCAACTTCTACCATCAAATTGCGAATGCCGTTCTTTTCAAACTCTTTGTAGTAGATGGGATAATCCCACTCTTCCGGGTCACAGAACTTCATCATGGCAATGATCACGGCATCTGCCCCGGATTTACGGGTCATATCCAAGAGCATGTTGCTTCTGGCCTTTTTGGTGTCGGTGGCCACGGAGCAGCCGTACATATCCTGCCATACCTTTGCGATGCGGTAAAGCGGCGCTTCCTCTCCCTCGGGGACATCCACGCGAACCTGCCTAGACTCTTGCGCCAGGTCGTCTGCCACAATGGCAAGCTTCAGGTCGTCAAAAATTTCAAGCATTCCGTTGGGCTCCAGCAAGATGCCGGTAACAACCACTTTTTTCCCGTCCCACTCCTCAACAGGCTGTTCCTTGACCAGGTCAATCAGCTGTCTGACCAAAGCGGTATGCTTTGATTTTTCCATAAACAGTCTGGCCTTGAACACCGCATGACGGCTCACTGCGTTGATCACTTGAGGATAATCGGCAGCTACCTTGGAAAACTCCCGCATAACGGCTCTGTTTTCATTGTAAACACCGATAGACTGCTCCAGTGCTTCGTCTGTGATCTTTGTGCCGGTCACTTCTTCCAGCTTTGCCTTTAGAATTTCATATTCGTGTACCAAAAAGCGATTGGCAGATTCCAATCCCCGGTTTTGCGGATGGGTAAATACCAAAACGGGAGAAGTCCCCTTCCACTTTTGGCTCATACACTTCAATGTGTCGCAGGGAACAGAGAAGACAACAGCGGCCAATTCATCGTAAGCCCCTTGACATTCCAGTTCCATCACCTGCTGCATAATGGAACAGGCAAAGGGCGGCAAATACGTTCTGGCCTTTGAAATGGGCTGATTACCGCCCCACAACCCAATGGGTAAATAACCAGTGGCATGAACGATTTCTTCCGGTGCGTAAATCGGCATCATACCAATGACACCTTTCCCCGTCTCTTTTTGGTAGTCCGCCACCGCTTTCTCTGGATTCATCGCAATTTCTTTCAATTGGTTGAGAATTGATTCTATTTTGCTCATCGGTCCATCACCTCTTTCATCATACATAATTCCTATTTCTTTTGATCCATCATTTCAGACAGAGCCTGGACCCGTGTGTCATACTGAGCGGGTGCGAAGTTCTGGGGATCGGTCTGGTCTCCGTCAAAGCTGACATAGGGCAGGCCATTCTTTTCCTGGATCATTTCAGCTGTTTCCACGTTTAAAAAGCTCATCAGCTTGCAGCTGCGGTTGAGGTGGTACACCACGCCGTCACACTGTCCCTTTTCCATAATATCCAAAAGGGTGTTTACTTTGTTCGGCAGGCACGTATTGATATATGTGCGGGTATAAGCCTCGCCCATGGAGCGGAGGGATTCATCTTCCGGGTCATAGCTCAAATCCCACATGTTGGGATAGGCAGAGCCCGTCGTAATAATGTCTTCATTTCTCAGGGATTTAAATGTGTGGCTCAGATAGGGCCAGACTGCGATGCCTTCCCAGGTGATGCGATCCTTTTCTTTGCCCTTGAGCGCATATTCCCCGTTGCGGTTCTTTTCTTCCAACTCGTCGGCATACTTTTTAAAGGTGATCTCCGCATAATCCCGGCTGCGGGCGCAAACCACCAAAGCCATGAAGTTAAACAGATCGAATCCGTTGAGCGGAGAGGGCTTATACTGGGTCATAGAGGCCAATCGGTTCCATTGAGCAATGGACCGCTGGGTCTGCCGGCGCACCTCACGGAACTTGTCATAGTCAAACGGCCGTCCGCAAATCACTTCCAGCTGGGAAATGGCATGTCGGAACTGATCCGCGATGTATTCCTTGGCATACTCCGGTATTGGCATGGTATGGTTGTAAGGCACATCGATCACGATACATGGAATGTCCAGCTCTACAGCCAGGTTTTCATACCATTTCAACAAGGTGTTGCAAATATTGTTACAAGTGATGATAAGATCCGGGAGAGGAATGCGGGGACCAACGCAGTCTGCCAAAGCCTGCGGTGTCTTGCCGGTGAGCGCTTCTTCCTTCAAAAGCTCCATATAGCCAATGTTGACACGCCCGTAGGAACAGCAGTCAAGAGAATACCCATTGCGATCCGCCACCTTCAGCATATCCAATGCACCCTTTTTGGCGCCGATCACCGCAGCATGGTTTTCTGGGTATACCATCGCAATATCCATGGTAACACAAAGCTCCGGGGGAGCCACTGATGCTGACCAGCACACCAGTTTTCCGTTGGCCTTAGCCTCCCGTGCCTCTTCTTCCAGCTTCGTTTGGTAATAGTTCAATAGCTCTTTTGCGGTTTTTCCTGTTGTTTCGTTCATCTTTCATCGCTCCTTTCTAAAATATCTTCAAACGTTTGCGTCGATTGACGCATGTTCACGCCGTTTTAACGCCTCGGCATGGGCAAACAGGGCGGCGCCCAAGGCGCCTGCCATCTGGGGATCGGGGCATACCACAACCTCGTGGCCAAGCTCTTTGGCAATCGCTTGAACCACTCCTTCATTTCGGGCTACGCCACCTGTCATAACAACGGTATCCTCTACTCCGCCCCGGAGAAGCAGACCAACTGCCTTTACCGCAACGGAACTGTGAACACCGGCGATGATGTTTTCACGGGAAACCCCTTGAGAAAGCTGTGAAATCACTTCTGATTCGGCAAACACGGTACAAGTGCTGCTGATGGCAGCAGGCGCATCCGCACGGGAAGCCAGCTCTGCCATAGAATCCAGATCTGTCTCCAACACACGGGCCATGACCTCCAGAAAGCGGCCTGTGCCTGCCGCGCACTTGTCGTTCATGAAAAATTGCTTGACGTTTCCATTTTGATCAAGCCGGATGGCCTTTGCATCCTGCCCTCCGATATCAATAACGGTTCTTGCCGTTGGTACCAAAAAATGAACTCCTTTGGCATGGCAGCTAATTTCGCTGATTTGTTTATCAGCACCTTCGAACCTGAGACGGCCATACCCGGTGGCTACGACATACGCCATATCAGTCCGGCTTAGTCCGCTTTCCGCGAAAACTTGTTCCAAAACACGTACCGGTCCGGAGGTGCCTGTACCTGCCTGCACAACAGCAGAAGCCAGGATCTTCTCTCCGTTCTCTAAAATAACTGCTTTAGAGGACGCGGAGCCGACATCTACACCCATTACATACATAGTAACCTCCATGCAAATATATTTGATCCGAAAAATTTGTATGCTAACTATTTTTATGTAATCATATTTTTGCGTATTTGTCAAGTACTCTTCAAAACTTTACAGCGCGGAAACCCTCCGGGCACGCTTCGTTTCATGAGCCTGTTACGCACTCTATCCAGCATTGTTTTGTCCGCGGAGAACCTTTCCGCCTTCCCCAAGACGCATGTCAAAGGCATCCGTTCAGCGGCATTTGTTTTTCCCTCGGCGGCCAAAAACGGTTCTGCTCCTTGCGAAGCAACATGCTGTGTCAATCCCCCGTACCCCTTCCAGCACAACAGCATAGGGGCCGTCAGACGACCGGCTATCCGCAAAACGGCCGTCTGCCGACAAAAAAACCAGTTCTTTTCCTTTTTGCCCGTCCCACGCCGGAACCCCCAGGCCAGACGCATACAAAGCCGCTTTGTCCCTGCAATAAATAGTATGCCTGTTTTTCCCCAAAAACATAACATCTTAATAAAAGGCCTATTTTGGCAGCGGAGCACAAACTTGGTGTTTAAAAACGTCCACTCTGTTTGCAAATAGACAAAACAAAGTGGACTTTTTATGCGTTTGGCAGAGCCATATGGCGCCGCAATGCGCGCCGGGCCACACGTGCAACCATCGTCGCGGCCTCTGCCCTTGTCATGGCGCCGCCCGGGTTAAATTGGAGGGCGCTGTTGATCCCCGTTAAAATTCCGGCGTTGTATAAACACAGGACATCTTCACTTTCAATATCCGAAACGGATGTGATTTGGTTGATGGGCTCCAGCATTTCCCGGGGCAGCACCTTTGCAATCAATTTCGCAAAATAAAGCCTTGTGGCCTGCCCTTTGGGGTTCACGACATCGGCAATGCCGATCTGCCGCAAGTAGTTCACATAAACCTGGTACCACTCTCCGTCTACCGGCGCGAGGCTGGGGGTTTCCCATCCCGCGTAAATCCTGTGGTGTGCCCGGGCGGCCAGCGCGATCACTTCCCCCCGGGTCATTTTTGTTTCCGGGGCAAACCGACCGCCGCCGACCCCGTTCATCATACCAATTTGGAAACACAGATCCACTTCTTCTGTGTACCAAGTGTTTTGAGAGACGTCGATCCATTGCGGCTTTTCCAAATAAGCGGGGAACGCATCATCCCCCCCGAACGCCATCGCGGGAGCGGAAGAGAAAATCAGCAAAAACCCGGCTGTACACAAAGCGAAAAAACGCTTGCTCATGTTTGCGACTCCCCTTTCCTTCTTCGCGTTCCGCGACAGACATTTGCTTTTGCCCGACGCAGGCAAGGCAGCAAACCGCTCCGTTGCGGCAGCGGCGGCACCGCGAGGAACATCCTCCGTTCGCTTTCTCGCACCGCGCCAAGCGAATGCTTGGAACCGCTCCAAACACCGGGACATTGGGGCAAAAGAAGCGAGGCGCACCCTTCCGGGCGGACAAGATCATGTCCTTCTCCCGGTTTTCCCGCCTGTTTCTCTCAATTTGAGCACTTATTATAGTATACGCCATTTCTCTGTTTTTTTCAAGGCGCTTTTGGCGGATTGGGCGCCCTTGTCTCTATTCCCCCATTGAAAAACATAAAAAAAGCGATATTCAGCGCCTAATCCCTCTTTTTTGGAGCCAAAAAACATCATTTTTGTTGAAACCGCACATAATTAGAGGATCTGCTTGGAACATTTTTGTTCCAAGCAGATCCCCGTGTTTGGTGACCCATCCGCGACTCGAACGCGGGACACCCTGCTTAAAAGGCAGGTGCTCTGCCGACTGAGCTAATGGGTCGTATTAAAATGTGGAAAAAAGTGGCTGGGATGGCAGGACTCGAACCTGCGAATGCCAGAGTCAAAGTCTGGTGCCTTACCGACTTGGCTACATCCCAGTATATGGTTGGGGTGGATGATCGGACTTGAACCGACGGCCTCCAGGGCCACAACCTGGCGCTCTAACCACCTGAGCTACACCCACCATATCCGAACACGCTGGAAAACAGCCGCTGTCACGCGCCATTTCTTTGCAATGCTGCAAAGCAGGAAGCGACTTCCTGGTCATGGAACGAGGAAAATCGCCATTTCCCACATGTGCATTTTTTGGCACGCCTGAAGGGATTCGAACCCCTGGCCTACTGCTTAGAAGGCAGTTGCTCTATCCGGCTGAGCTACAGGCGCACATAATGGAGCGGGTGATGGGAATCGAACCCACGCGACCAGCTTGGAAGGCTGGAATTCTACCATTGAACTACACCCGCACAGTCTCTTCTTCAGATGCCAGCTCAACTATGATAGCATATGCCTGCATTTATTGTCAATATTTTTTTGAAGGAATTTGCACAATTTTGAAAAACCACTCATTTCTCTGCCTTTTCCGCCACTGCTTTGTCGCAATAGGCACAACATTCTTCCCCGCCTATTTGCTTTGTCAGTGGCGGCAAATACCATTCATCCTTGGTGATGCAGTTTGGATTTTCGCATCGTCTGCGCCCTTTTATGGGAATCGGTTTTGGAGCCCGTTTTTCCTGGTTGGCCAGATCCGCCAAAAGCGCCATCCGGATATACATGCCGAACTGAGCTTGCTGAAAATAGACCGCCCGAGGATCGTCGTCAACGTCCGGCGCGATTTCGTCTACTCTGGGCAGCGGGTGCATCACCAGCATCCGGTCCCTTGCCCGCTCCAGCTTCCGCTTGGTCAGAATGTATACGCCCTTGTTCCGTTCATATTCCAGCGGGTTTGTAAACCGTTCCTTTTGAATGCGTGTCATGTATAAAACATCCAGCTGGGGTATGACGGCATCCAAATTGGTCACCTCCACGTTCCACTGGCGGTTTTCCTTCATGAAAACACGAATATAATCCGGAATGGCAAGCTCTCTCGGAGAAATGAGATAAAACTTGATTCCTTCAAATTTAGCCAGAGCCTTGATCAGAGAATGCACGGTGCGTCCGTTTTTCAAGTCTCCGCACAGCCCGACGGACAGGCCGTCCACGCTGCCCCGCAGCCTTGTAATGGTGGTCAAGTCCGCCATGGTCTGCGTGGGATGCATATGCCCCCCGTCCCCCGCATTGATCACCGGGATGCTGGAATAAAGTGCGGCGGCTCTCGCGGCCCCTTCCCACGGGCTGCGAAGGACGATGACATCTGCGTACCCGGAAACCATTTTTACCGTATCCTTCAGCGTTTCGCCTTTGGAAACGGAAGAGGACTTTGGATCTGCAAAGCCAAAGACGCTTCCCCCCAAGCGCAGCATCGCCGCCTGAAAGGAAAAATTGGTACGGGTTGACGGCTCGTAAAATAAATTGCAGGCCACCCTGCCTTTACATGTATCTATGAAATCAGACGGATGCTCAATGATCCGGGAACAGCTCTTATATAATGCTTCCCATTTTTCTCTTGTCAAATCTTCAAAGTCCACTAAATTCCGCATTAACATGAGCCTTTTCCCCCAGAATTCTATTTCAAATATATTCTGCCGTTTTCCACACGTTCCACCGTCGCCAGGGCTTCCACCCGCAAGCCCATGCGCCGCAAAAGCGCCCCGCCGTCACGCATTTCTTTTTCAATGCCAACGCCGATCCCTATGACTTCCGCGCCAGCTTTCGCGATGATTTCCAAAAGGCCCAAAACAGCCTGACCGCTGGCCAAAATATCATCGACAATGAGAACCTTGTCCTGTTCGGACAGGCAGTTTTTGGCGACACGCAGGGTATATGCCTTGTCGACAGAAAAGGAATGGATTGCGGAAGAATAGACCGTGTGGTCCATATACCCGGTCTGAAACCGCCGGGCAAACACAGCGTCCACCCCGGCGCTGCGGGCTGTGAAACAAGCCAGCGGGATGCCCGATGTTTCCACCGTCAGCACCTTGGTGATGCCGCTGCCCCGAAACCGCTTGGCCAAAGCCGCACCCATTGATTCCAGCAAAGAGAGATCCAGGTAGTGATTCAAGAACATGTCAACCTGAATTATGTCTCCTTCTTGTACAATTGCATCGTTTAAAATACGCCGCTTCAGTTCTTCCATTCCCCGCTCCTTTCCTTTCGGCTTTCTCTCCACAGCTATGAACCTCTAGCGCAGCAGGATAAACGTTACGCCGTTGTTGTGGCGTTCCAAATCCCGGTCATGCCGTAGCGCGCCGCACAGCGAGAACGCCTGCCGGGTCGCCTCCTCAAAAATGGAGAAGCGCTCTCCGGGGATCATGCCTTTTACCTCCCCGCGGGCTTCCAGCGACATCAGGTATCGTCTGGCGGCAATGCGGATTTTTCCTCCCGTTCCCGTTGAGCCATAACCATGAATGATTTTCAGAACCGACACGCCCAGTTGGCGGCTGTACTGGATTTCAAATGTCAGCCTTCGGATTGCCGCGGCAACCACCGGCCTGCCCAGCTCCAAATTCACTTCTCGCAAATCATCCTTCATTCCAACTCTCCAATGCTCTTTCTTTTTTGACAGAGCGGCTGTATTACATTTTGTTCCTTTGCTATTATAACGGAATCAATGGAAAATAACAATATGCTGATTTAGAATTGACAAAGAGTTTGAAATGTTGTATTTTAAATACGCAACTTCCTTTGTTTGCACCGGGTTTCCCTTGCCATGAAGAGGGCGCAGCGTAACGCTGATTTTGCCTGTGCCGATGCGGACAGGGTGTCAAAACAGCTCTGACGAACCGCGATCGAAATCACGCGGTGCCTCTCGAAAGCCCTGATGTAACAAGGCTTTGGGGGCGACAATTACAACTAAATATTCCTTGGTTCTCTCCATCAGCTCTCTCCTTTTTCCGAGGCTTTTTTTGAGCTGATGTTCGAGATAAATACACGGAGAGGTATCGAAGTGGTCATAACGGGGCTGACTCGAAATCAGTTTGCGCGCAAGCGCACGTGGGTTCGAATCCCACCCTCTCCGCCACAAAAGCCAGTCCTCAAGCGGTTTTTACCGCTTGGGGATTTTGCGTTCCCCGGGTCTTTACTGATTTTGGACTAAGTTCTCTCCTAAATCGAATATCTTTTTAATCGAGTACTTTTTTCTATTCGAACCCATTTCTATGTACTTGGCGTATCTCTCACTCGTGGTACGCCGTTTTGCTTAAGATAAAACCTCTAAAGCACCGCTTAATCCATTCACCATAGCATCAACAGATGACAGCTTGAAATTATAATCCAGATGTGCATATACACTCGCCGTGGTTGAGAAGTCACTGTGACCAAGCCGTTCCTATATCCGCTTCATCGGTACACCGTTAGCAAGTAAGAGCGATGCGCAGCCATGCCCTTACCGTATAATAAGACTAAAACGGAGAAAGCCCGTCGTATCAAGGGTCTGAGCGGTTTAGTCACTATTATTTTTCATCCTTTTCCAATGAAAAATGAGGGATAACCCTCTGCCGAAAAAAAGGGATGTGGTATTAAGACTAAAAAATTTAATAGCAAAACCTGTCGCAAAAGGCGGCTGTGCTTATCCCCACGCAAACAAGCACAGCCGCCTTTTTTCGTTTATATCAAAATTTAGGAGGTTAAAATCATGCCGGAGGAAACCACTTCTACCCCAAAAAAGAGAGCAAAACCTGTAAAGCCAAAAGATGAGGTTGTGTCTCAAATCCCTCTTCCCGAGCTGCGCCCGTTCGCTAATCATCCATTTAAAGTTCGTGACGATGATGCCATGAAAGATACCATCGACAGCGTGAAGCAAGTCGGTGTCCTCATTCCCGCAATCGCCCGACCTCACCCCGATGGCGGTTATGAGCTTGTAGCAGGACACCGCCGCCACCATGCAAGCGTTATTGCCGGACTTGAGACCATGCCGGTCATTGTACGTAATCTGGATGACGATGCCGCAACAATTATCATGGTAGACAGCAACATTCAGCGGGACAATCTGCTCCCTAGCGAACGCGCCTTTGCCTATAAAATGAAGCTGGATGCCATGAAACGGCAGTCTGGCAGAACATCAAAAGAAAATGTGTCCCAAGTTGGGACAGGGAAACGCACCGACCAGATTCTTGCCGAACAGGTCGGAGAAAGCCGCAATCAGGTTCAGCGGTATATCCGTCTCACTGAGCTAATCCCCGAACTGATGAACATGACGGACGAGGGCAATATCAAGGTCAATCCCGCCTATGAGCTGTCATTCCTCAAAAAAGAGGAACAGACTTTGCTTCTCTCCGCGATGGACTACGCACAGGCATCCCCCTCGCTCTCTCAGGCACAACGGCTGAAAAAGCTTAGTCAGGCGGGTACGTTGACCGGCAAGGGCATGGAGGAAATCATGTCGGAGGAAAAGAAGGCCGAACAAGACAAATTGACGCTCCCCACTGACACCCTCCGCAAATATTTCCCCAAAAGCTATACCCCCCAGCGGATGCAGGAGACCATCATCAAGCTGCTGGAGCAATGGCAGAAAAAGCGCCAGCAGCAACATGAAAGGTAGGTGCGTTGATGGGAAATATTCGATTGCCCGGAGATTTAATCCGGCATTATAGGGTGAAAGCCGGTTTGACACAGCAGGAATTAGGACTGCTTGCCGGTTTTGGGGAATCGAGCGCCGGTGTACGTATCGCGCAGTATGAATCCGGCACAAGGAACACGAAAGCGGAAATCGCAGGCAGGATTGCCGCTGCCCTAAATCTGTCTATGGAGCAGATCACCTACTCTGCGGAAAATGACAGGCGGCTTATCGCCATCGGGAAAATAGCTGAAGAACATTTCGGCTGCTGTGGAATAGCACCAAGAGATTTTGCCGCCATACTCCGTAGGCTGCAATAGAGAAAAGAGAGGTTTTTATGGAATTTAATACTCCACACATGGGCGGTCACAGTTTGTTGGCCGTTCTTCGCTATTCAGACACCACCCGCCATATGATTGAGTTTGAAGTCCGTTCCGAGCATTGCCCCTATGGGGAAATCGGCAGTCGTATGCGGCTGTTTCTTTCCGATGACGGCTATGCCGATGCGCTGGAGCGCCAGAATCGCCGCCAAATTAAAATCCGACGTTATGCCCATGTGATGGGAGGTAATATCGTCTATGAACGCAAAAAGAAAAAGCGCCGCCGGTAGTGACCGCAGTTCTCGGGACTGCGGTATTTTTATGCCCTTTCGGAAGGAGATGATGCAACGTGGCAGTTTTTCGTGTTGATAAAACGCGGGATTACACCGTTATGTCAAACAATCATTTTAAGGACAAAACACTGTCGCTCAAGGCGAAAGGACTGCTTTCCCTCGTTCTTTCCCTGCCCGATGAGTGGGACTACACCCTCAAGGGGCTTACTACCCTTGCATCAGACGGTATCGACAGCATCCGGCGCACCATAAACGAGCTGGAAGAAGCCGGATATATCGTCCGTTCGAGGGAGCGCAACGAGATGGGGCAGCTCAAGGGTACGGAGTATATCATTTATGAGCAGCCCATGTCAGCCGAGCCTATATTGGATTCACCTACGTTGGAAAACCCTACGCAGGCTTTCCCTACACAGGCAGACCCTACGTTGGAAAATCCAACGCAATTAAATACTAAAGTAATCAAAGAAAAAAGAGAATTAAATACTCATGCATCAAATACTCATTCAATTCCGCTCCCTTCCGGAGATACGGTGGCTTTACAGCCGGAAGCGAATGGAAGTGATGCGATGCTCAATGAAATTGAGATTTATCGGGAGATCATCCGAGAAAACATTGAGTACGATATTCTCATGCAAGATAAGTTTTGCGACATTGACCAGCTGGATGAGATTGTGGAGCTTATGGTCGAGACCGTATGCTCCAAGCGCAAAAGCATCCGGGTTTCGGGCAGCGATTTTCCCCATGCAGTAGTCAAATCCCGATTGCTCAAGCTGGATAGTGAGCATATCCGGTTCATCTTCGATTGCCTGCGGGAGAACACCACAAAGGTGCGGAACATCAAGCAATATCTGCTTGCAACGCTGTTCAACGCACCGACCACCATCGGCAATTATTATTCCTCGCTGGTCAACCATGACCTATACGGCAGCTCCGAGTGAGCTGCTTTTTTAATGCCCAAATTTGAAAGGAGCTTCGGGGCCCCCGGCGAATCGCAGATTCGTTGGGGAAAGGAGGAGCACCGTAATGAATGAGCTTTTCGCGCTTTGCGCGGAAACGAATGATATGGAGGTTGCGACGACGCTATGAAAAGACCTATGGCTTACATCACCGCCCCTTGGGGTGATAACGAGTTTGAAAACACCGAAAACGCTGCCCGGTACTGCCGCGCTGTTTACGATGCCGGATTCTCCCCGGTCTGCCCACTTCTGTTCCTGCCGCTGTTCATCAACGATGAAATCCCGCAAGAGCATAAGGATGGCATTGACATTGGCCGCGATTACCTCCGGCGCTCCCATGTGCTGGTGGTCTGCGGCGCTGCTGTTGATGAAACCGTAAAGAGCGACATCGCCATTGCCGAGCGTTTGCGCATCACTGCTACTACGCTTGACGGCATTCTTACAGTCAAGACGCAAGGGCGGCAATCCTGAATGGAGGTGATTATCCATGCAAGAAGATATTGAAAACAGGTCTGTTACTCTGGTAGTCAGCGGCACCAAGCTCTCCGGCAGGCTTATAAAAGCCGCTATAGCAAAATATCTCGCCCACCGCAAGGAGGTCAAGCTGGAAAAACAGCGCACCGGCGATGTTGTTCCGCATGGCAAGCAGTCGGTCAAGGAGCTTATCGGGCAGAATCAGGGTGTTTCCAACATCGAGATCAATAACAGCAATATCAAGGATTTTGAGCGTGTTGCCCGGAAATACGGAGTAGACTTCGCTATAAAGAAAGACCAAAACGTGACCCCGCCCAAATACCTTGTGTTCTTCAAGGCCAAGGATGCCGATGCTCTCACCGCCGCGTTTACCGAATATGCCGCCAAGACGGTGAAAAAGGCGCAGCGCCCCTCTGTGCTGGCACAGCTTCAAAAGTTTAAGGAGCTGGTGAAAAACGCTGTGGTGAACAGGGTTAAGAAAAAGGAGATTGAGCGATGAAGATAAATGTAAAAAAGCTGATTCTCCCCAATCTGCCCTATGTTCTCATCGGCGTGTTCGCAACAAAAATCGGTCAGGCATACCGCCTTTCAGCGGGCAGCGATTTCGCTACAAAAATCCCCAGTATTCTGGATGGCTTCGCCGCCGCCTTTCAGTCTGCCGCTCCCAGCTTTCAGCCTTTTGACCTTGTTGTGGGCATTCTCTGCGGAACGGTGCTTCGGCTGGTCGTTTATGTTAGAGGCAAAAATGCGAAGAAATACCGAAAAAATGTGGAGTACGGCAGCGCCCGCTGGGGTAATGCCGAGGACATCAAGCCCTATGTTGACCCAAAGCCAGACAACAATGTTATCCTGACCGCCACCGAAAGCCTTACCATGAACAGCCGCCCCAAGAATCCCAAGACCGCCCGAAATAAAAATGTGCTGGTGGTGGGCGGCTCCGGTTCGGGTAAAACCCGCTTCTGGCTTAAGCCAAATCTCATGCAGATGCACAGTTCCTATGTCATTACAGACCCCAATGGAAGCCTATAATAAGGACAGAGGTTTTCTAAATCCTCAAAGAAGGAGGTATCACCAATGAGCAAACAGCAGAATAACGGCAAAATCACCGCCTTATACGAGCGTCTTTCCCATGACGATGAGCGTTCCGGCGAGAGTGTGTCAATCGAAAATCAGAAGCGTATTTTAGAGGATTACGCCCGGAAAAACGGCTTTCAGAATATCCGGCATTTCACAGATGATGGCGTGCGTGGTACGACCTTCAAGCGCCCGGGGCTTGACCTTATGCTTGAAGAAATCCGGGCGGGAAATGTGGCAACTGTTATCATCAAAGACCAAAGCAGAATTGGGCGTGATGTTGTCGAGGTGGGCTTGCTGAAACGCACCTTTGACGAGTTCAATGTCCGCTTCATCGCCGCCAATGACAACCTTGATACGGCAAACGGCTTTGATATAATGTCCATCTTCCGCGATGTCATAAACGAGTGGTATGTTGCCGATACGAGCCGGAAAATCAAGACCGTTTTCAAGTCGAGAATGGAAAAGGGCTTGCGCTGCTCCGGCGCGGTTTCCTATGGCTACCTTGCTTCCAAGGAGAACAAAGGCGAATGGGTAATTGACGAGGAAGCCGCAGCCGTTGTGCGCCGCATATTTCAAATGATTATCGCCGGAGTGGGTATAAACGGCATAGCAAAGACGCTCCGCGCCGAGCAAATCCCTATCCCGTCCGAGCATTGGAAACGCATAGGCGCACCCGTCCGAGCCGCAAAATACGCCGACCCTTACGCATGGTCGGCAACGACCATAAGCTACATTCTCAAACGCCCGGAGTACATGGGGCATAAGGTTTTGGGAAAGACCGTCTGCGAGAACTACAAGACCAAAAGCACACGCAAGACCGCGCCGGAAGAACAGTATGTTTTCGAGGGAGCAATCCCCGCCATTGTGGACGTGGAAACATGGAACAACGCCCAACGCCTACGAAAAACGAAGCACAGACCGCCGAAGCGCGACGAGCAGCCCCACCGTTTGACCGGGCTTCTCTACTGCGCCGATTGCGGCGCGAAACTGACCCACCGATACAATCTTGTGCAGGGCAAATGGCTTGACGATGCCTTTACCTGTTCAAACTACCGCCAACTGACCCGCGATTGTGCCATGCACTATATCCCCACAGCGAAGATGGAAGCCGCCATACTGACCGCCATTCAGCGCGTGAGCTGGTATGTTCAGAACAACGAAAAGGAGTTTATTCAGCGTGTGCGGGAAGCGTCCAGCTTGCGGCAGGAGGAAGCCGTTAAGGATTGCAAGCAGAGGCTAAACCGGGCGAAGAAACGCCATACCGAGCTTGACGGGCTTGTGAAAAAGCTGTATGAGGGCAACGCGACGGGCAAAATCCCCGACAAGCATTTTACCCGTCTACTTGCCGAGTACGACGAGGAACAGACCGGGCTTGAAGCGTCCATAGCCGAGTGGCAGGGGCAGCTTGACACATGGAACGCCGACAGACTGAACACCGATAAGTTTATCGAACTTGCCAAGCGGTACACCGATTTTACCGAGCTTACAACGCCCATGCTCAACGAGTTTATTGAAAAGGTAATCGTCCACGAGGGCGAGGGACGCGGCAACAGTCGCCGCCAAAGGGTAGATATTTATTTGAACTTTATCGGCGCGTTTGAAGTACCCGACGAAGTCGTAACGCCGATGGAGATAGAAGAACAACGACGCCAGCAAGAGGAACAGACGGCAAAAGAAGAACGCTCAAAAGAGCGTGAACGGGCGCGATATGAGCAGCGCAAACAGGAAAAGCGGGATTTTACCGCGAGGAAAAAGGCGGGCTTGCTCACACCGGAGGAACAGGAAACGGAGGAACAGCGGCTTGCACACAACCGGGCGTGGCAAAAGGAATGGCGCGACAAGCGCAAAGCCGACGAGCCGGAGAAGCCTCCCAAGCCCCGCACTCTCAAAGAGCTTGCCGCTCTCAAACGCGAGGGCGCGGAGCTTACGCCGGAGGAAGCGGAACGCCTTGCGGATTATCGCAGCCGGAAAAACGCTCAAATCAAAAGATGGCGCAACAGGAAGTTAGCCGAAGAAGCCGCCGCACAAGACGAGAAAGGAGAAAAAATCGCATGAGAAAGTTAATCGACAACGGCAACACCCCCGCAGCCCCGCGCCCGTATATTGGGCATTACGGACGCTTGCGGAAAGCCTACCTTGAGGGCTACCGCCCCGACCTTTACACCGCACTTGTGGCGAGTGAAAAGCTCTACCCCCATTGTGCCGAGATAGGTCAAGCCGCGCAGAGTCGCCTTGACCTTATCATGACGGAGCTTGCAAAGAGCGCGGGAGCTACCGAAGCACTGAAAGCCGCCAACCCCATGAAATGGGTAGGGCTGATGAACAACTGCAAGGCGAGAGCCGAGGAAATCATCAAAGCGGAGCTTATTTATATTTGACGGTCAAGAGCCGTAAAAACCGCATATTTGCCGACAGGAACGCCCGGATAGGTATATGTATCGTCCGGGCGTTTTCTATGGGAAAATCGCTGTTTTCTCCAAGTCAAGAGCCGGAGAAAACAGCCGAAAATCGCCCCTATTGCGTAACGGGAGCGTAGAAAGGACAGAAAATGAAAACAGGCTTGAAAAAGCGCGACAAGACCACCGAAATCTACTTTGACGAGGCAAGCCCCGTCATTGAGATACGCACCCACAACACTGACCTCAAAAACCGTCTGACCGCCTATGCCGGACGCTATCCCGACCTATGCAAGCAGACCGACGAGGACGCGGAGCAGGGCTATAAGAGCTTTGAAATCGTCAAGGGGCGTTTCTCTTTCCGTCTGACAGCCCCATATAGTGAGGGACGGCGGGAAGCCGCCCGGAGATACGCGAGGGAGAGCAACGCCGCCGCCAGGCTGAAATGATGGGTAGAATTATTCATTTTTTCGTGGTATAATTTGCTCAAGAATTGATTCCATTTTGTGCTAATTTGTGCATAATCGAGAAATTGTATTTGAAAAGAGTGATTTTGAGTTTTACAACGAACTCTATATAAGCATATGCAGAAGAATTACGGCAGGAGGGTAAATATGGGTACTGTTGATTTAGAAATCAGTGGCGGTCAGCATGGGCGAATAGCAGATATTAAAGCGGAATATGCAAGGATGCTATCACCGCTGATAAACCGGTTAGGAGATTCTGAAAATGGCTTAACAAGTATGCCGCTTATGAAAGGAAGCAAATTTACCGGGAATTGCTATGCCGGAAAACCTTTTCGCCTTTTGTTTGTAGGCAGGGCAGTAAACGGTTGGGAAATTGAGTTTAAGAAAGACTCCATAAAGGCAGTTGTCGACCAAGTCTTTGACAGCGCCATTGACACCGGATACATCAGCAAAGGAAAAGTCTTTAATAAGAGCGGAGAAGAAATATACAACTACAATAAATCTCCGTTTTTCCAGCTTTGCCATGCTGTATTAAATCAATATGGCATCGACGATAACTGGTCAGAGCACATGGCATGGACAAACCTCTATAAAGTAGCCCCTTATAAATCCGGCAATCCAAGCAATAAGCTCATTCGTGAAACGCTGAATAGTTGTGCGAGGATTTTGAGAAAAGAGATTTCTTATTTGCGCCCGACCCATATTATTTTTATCACTGGCGATTGGTGGTATAAGCCGATTGGAAAGGGATTAAACGAGTACGCCTTTGTAGACGAAATAGGCGTTGACTTATATGAAGATGCAAAGCAAGTCATTATAGGCAGCGGCATAAGCGATGCTTTTCATTTTCACCCCAAGATTGTGATTACACAGCGACCAGAGAGCGCAAAGATTTCGAGAGCAGAACACGCAAAAGCAATCTTTGACGCCTTTGCTGACATTGAAAAAGGTGAGCAGAATTGAAAAAATACATTCTTTTTATCGTTGCTCTGTTGGTTTTTCTGACCGCCTGTCAAAGCGAAACTGTACCAGCGGTTTCTGCGGATTTACCCATCAATGACCCGCCTGTTGAAGAACAGCAAATAGACAAGCCAAGTGATGTTCCAAAAGAAAACTCAAATAGTACAGTACCGCCCATCGAAGTTGGTCTTGAAGAAACAATACAAAAAACCTTGAATGATAATCTGAACGCCATGCTTGATGTTACCGAGCCTATCAGTTGCTATATCAATGCAGATGTTAAGTATCGTGAAATCCTCGTCAACTTGTATTGCTATGACAACAGCATCAACGACGATTGGAGCGATGTGAACTCAAGTATGTTTCTGCTGGAAATGGTATTGCAGCAGTTGAGCGAAAACCTTGATAGCCTAATGGAGTACGGTTCTGATATAGTAAACGCTTCCTTTGAAAATTGTATTATGATACGCTTCGACTATTATGATGAAGAACGCATTAACGCTCAAAAGTTGACGGTTGCACTACTTGTTGAAGATGGTTCTCTTTATCTTGACCCCGATCAAGGAATATCGCTTACCGAATTTACAGGAAACTATATAAATGGTGCGCCGAGCTTTATCTATGACCCGAATAAGAACCCGGAAATATACAAATGTGAATACTTCCCATTTGAGAAATCGGGCGTTTGGTATGATGATGCTGGTGCAATTACGGATGACGCATATAAATATGTGAGCAAAAATTAAATCGTTTTCAACCAAGAGCAGCCGAGAAATCGACTGCTCTTTTCTTATACCTATGAACAAAAAGGAGGACTACCCATGACAAAACCGAAAGAGAAAACCTACGATGAGCTGACCGCCGAAATCGAGGAAAACGAGAAGAAAATCCGGCAGTATCAGAACAGGGAGAAAATCATCAAGCAGAAGTTATCCCGCGAGGAACGCAAGGAGCGCAACCACCGCCTTTGTTCGCGGGGCGGCTTCATTGAAAGCGTTGTGCCGGAGCTCATCACCATGCCAGACGAGGACGCGCAGACCTTTTTCCGTCTTGCTTTGACGAGTGAGCCAGCGCGGGAGTTTTTGAGAAAACGAGCCGAGAACGCGACAAGCTAAAAGACCCTTTGGAACAAAGGGCGCACTTATACACCCTAACGGGTGTCGTGCGTCCGCTGGAAGCCATTGCATGGAGCTATGGCGGCTTTGCCGCAACAAGGGGCTGCACCCCTTGCGCCGCTTGCACGGCTATCCCTGCACACCCCGCGAAAGCGAACGACTTGCTGGCGTCGTCGCAAAGTCCGCTAAGCTCCGTTTCCGCCTGTGGCGAAAACTACGCCCGCTTCCTTGCTCCTCCTTTCCCCACGCGACCCGCTGCGCTGGGCTCGCGTGGGGTCCCCTTGTATTCACTTTCATGGGGTTTTATGATCGCCCGATTGGAGGTGCTATCTATGGCGATATATCATTGCAACATCAGTATCGTGAGCCGGGGCAAGGGCAAATCAGCCGTTGCCGCAGCCGCCTATCGAAGCGGCGAAAAGCTCACAAACGAATGGGACGGGATGACCCATGACTACACCCGCAAGGGCGGCGTCGTGCATACGGAAATACTCTTGCCGGAACACGCCCCGCCCTCTTGCTCTGACCGTTCTACCCTTTGGAACAGCGTGGAGCTTTACGAGAAAGCGGGCAACGCCCAGCTTGCGCGGGAGATAGACGCAGCCCTGCCCGTCGAGCTATCACGAGAGGAACAAATCCGGCTTGTCCGCGAGTTTTGTTCCTCGGGGTTTGTTTCAAAGGGAATGTGCGTAGACTTTGCCATTCACGACACCGGCAAGGGCAATCCCCATTGTCATATCATGCTTACCATGCGCCCGTTGGACGAGCGCGGCGAGTGGGCGGCGAAGTCAAAAAAGGAATACGACCTTGACGAAAACGGCGAGCGCATACGGCTACCAAGCGGCAGATACAAGACGCATAAGGTTGACCTTGTGGATTGGAACGACAAGGGCAACGCCCTCATTTGGCGCGAAGCGTGGGCGAACATTTCCAACGCCTACCTTGAACGGGCAAATCGCCCGGAGCGTATCGACCACCGCAGCAACGCCGAGCGCGGCATTGATGAGCTTCCTACCGTCCACATGGGAGTTGCCGCCTGTCAGATGGAGAAGAAAGGTATCGCCACCGAAAAGGGCGAGCTTAACCGCAATATCCAAAAGGCAAACCGTCTTATCCGGGAAATCCGGGCGCAGATCGGCAAGCTCAAAGATTGGATTGCCGAGCTTTTCAAAGCGCGGGAAGCCGCGCCGGAACAGCCAACCTCACCGCCTATCGCAAATCTGCTCATGCAGTTTTTGAGCGTTCAGAGAGAAAAAAGCCGGAAGTATTCGCAGGGCTGGCAGCAGCAACACGCCGCCGATGAATTGAAAACTGTATCAAAGGCGGTCAATTATCTTGCGGCGCGTGGCATTACCACACTTGCCGAGCTTGACGCTGCTCTCTCCTCTGTCAGCGACAAATCCGGCGCAATCCGCGACGGTATGAAAGCCGCCGAAACCCGCATGAAAGAGCTTCAAAAGCTCATTGAGAACGGCAAGAATTATCTGGGCTACAAGCCTATTCAAGACGAGTACAAGCAAATCCGATGGAAAGGAAAGCAAGAAAAATACGCCGAAGCCCACCGCGCCGAGCTTACCATCTGGAACGCCGCAAACCGCTTTCTTCACGCCCACTTGCCGGAGGGCGTGAAGTCTTTGCCTATCTCTGCATGGGAAATGGAACACGCCGAACTGAAAGCGAAGCGCGAAGCGGAATATGCAAAGCTGAAAGACACCCGCGCCGAGGTTTCCGAGCTTCAAAATATCCGCCGTTGCGTGGATATTGCACTCCAAGCCGAGCAGCCGGAACGGACGCAGACCAAGAAACACGAATATGAAAGATAACAGGAGGATTTACCCCATGAAAAAGATTGATTGGAAACAGGAATACAACCCAATTCGCCGCAACGCAAAACGCATTTTAAGCGGAGAGCCGCTTGCCGATGGCAGACCGCTATCCGACCTTATTGAATTGGACGAGCGCGCCCGCCGGACGCTTGAATTTGAAGCGTCGTTGTCCGACAGGCAGATTGATATGCTGCAAGAGTTAGGCTATTTGCCCGTCGTTCATTTGAAGTACGGCGAGAACTGCCAAGACTGCCCCTATACCCTTTATGAGCGTGAGCATGGCGCTTGTGGAAACTGCAAAAACCGATAAGGAGGAAACCGAATGTACTACACCCAAGAACAGATAGACCGCGCCAATCAAGCCGACCTTGCCGACTTCCTACGGGGGCAGGGCGAACAGCTTGAACGCGCCGGGAACGAATACCGCTGGAAGCGGCATGACAGCTTGACGGTCAGAGGAAACAAGTGGTATCGCCACAGCCAAAGCAAAGGCGGCGGCCCGGTTGATTTCCTCATGGAGTTTTTCGGCAAGAGCTTCACCGAAGCCGTACAGCTTTTGACCGGGGAGCAAGGCAGCGTCAAGCCGGAGCAGACCGCCCCCGCCGAGCCGCAATTCAGACTACCCATGAGGAACGGCAGCACCGCAGCCGTAATGAAATATCTCACCGAAGCCCGCCGCATTGATGAAGATGTAGCGGGCTTTTTCATTTCCACCGGAGATATTTACGAGGACGCAGACCGCCACAACGCCGTATTCGTTGGGCGCGACGAGAACGGAATACCCCGTTACGCTCACAGCAAAGGAACGGCGGGCAGCTTCCGGCTTGATGTGAAAGGCAGCGACAAAGCCTTTAACTTCTGCTACCGGGGCGAGGGCGAAAAGCTCTTTGTCTTTGAAGCCCCCGTTGACCTCTTATCTTTCCTCTGCCTGTTCAAAAAGGATTGGCGGGAGCGCAGCTACTTATCGTTGGGCGGCGTGGGTGAGAAAGCCCTTTTGCGCTTCCTCTCTGACCGTCCGAACATCAAGACCGTATTCCTTTGCCTTGACAACGACGAAGCTGGAAACGACGCTTGCAGCCGCCTTGTAAAGCTCATGCCGGAGGGCTACACCGTCAACCGCCTTGCTCCACTTTTCAAGGACTGGAACGAGGTATTGCAGCGCAGGGCAGAAATCACAGACGGGAAATATCTCCGCGAAGCTGTCTACGGCTTAAAAGAGCCGCCGCAGGTGGAAACCGTCGAGATTATCCGCATGAGTGAGGTTGACACCCTCACCGTTGAATGGTTATGGGAGCCGTATATCCCTTTTGGAAAGGTTACGATTGTGCAGGGCAATCCCGGCGAGGGCAAGACCACCTTTGCCCTACGCCTTGCCGCCGCTTGCACCACCGGGCGGGCGCTTCCGAACATGAAGCCCCTGCCGCCGTTCAATGTGATTTATCAGACCGCCGAGGACGGTTTGGGCGATACCGTCAAGCCCCGCCTTATTGAAGCCGTAGCAGACCTTGACCGGGTACTTGTCATTGGCGAAGCGAAACAGGAGCTTACGCTCTCCGACGAGCGCATTGAAAAGGCAATCGCGCAGACCGGGGCGCGGCTGATTATCCTTGACCCCATACAAGCCTATGTGGGCGGCAAAACCGACATGAACAAGGCAAATGAGATACGCCCCATCTTTCGCCGCCTTGCCGATGTTGCCGAGCGTACAGGGTGCGCCGTTATCCTTATCGGGCATTTGAACAAGGCAAGCGGAGGACAGACCGCCTATCGCGGTTTAGGCTCTATCGACTTCCGCGCCGCAGCAAGGAGCGTCCTGCTGATCGGGCGCGTGAAGCGTGAGCCGAATATCCGGGTAATCGTGCATGACAAATCTTCCCTTGCGCCGGAGGGCAAGCCTATGGCGTTCTGCCTTGACCCCGAAACGGGCTTTGAATGGATTGGAGCGTATGACATCACCGCCGACGAGCTTCTATCCGGCGCGGGCGGCAACAGCGAAACCAAGACCGAGCAAGCGGAAAGGCTGATACTTGATTTACTTGCAGACGGGAAAGAGCTTGCCAGCGAGGACATAGAGAAAGCCGCAGCGGAAGCTGGCATTTCAGCCCGTACCGTCCGCAGCGCAAAGCGAAACCTTGACGGGCGCATTACCGCAAAGCGCATTGGCGCGGTATGGTATCACGCCCTAAAAAAGTGAAGTGGCAAAATCCAAGTGGCAAAACCCAGAGCCTTTGCCACTTTGCCACTTTGCCACTTCGCCACTTCAACCACAAACCGCCGCCCCATGTGTTGACCGCATGGGGCTTTTCTCATGGAAAGGAGAGCCTATGAACGAACAGAAAAAGACCAACGCCGCAACCCCTAACCCCATTCCTCTGACCGTAACGGAAGCTGCCCCCGCCGCCCTTGTGAAGAAAATCGGCAACACGACCTTTGATATTCGCGTCCATTTCAGCGAAACGAGCAAAGAAACCTTTACGGATAAAGTCTTACGCCTTATTCAAAACGACAATGAAACCCCTTAAAATGCAGATACTTTTTTTCTCGTTCCCTATTGCATTTTACCGAAGGGAACGCTGATATTGGAATGCGGCAAGATGCTTCAGCAGGGCGGCTACAAGATAAAGATTCTCAACACCATCAATTTCAGCAAGAGCATGAGATACAATCCGTTCGCTTACATACGCAGTGAGAAAGACATTTTGAAGCTGGTTACGACTTTGATTGCCAATACCAAAGGGGACGGCAAGAGCGGAGACAATTTTTGGCAGAAAGCAGAAACCCTCCTCTATACGGCGCTCATCGGCTATATCTATTATGAAGCGCCAGTTGAGGAACAGAATTTCTCCACCCTCATTGAGTTTATCAATGCAATGGAGGTTCGGGAGGATGACGAGGAGTTTAAGAATCCGGTTGACCTGATGTTTGATGAACTGGAGAGCAAGAATCCCCGGCACTTCGCTGTCCGGCAGTACAAAAAATACAAGCTGGCGGCGGGCAAAACAGCCAAGTCCATCCTTATTTCCTGCGGCGCCCGCCTTGCTCCCTTCGACATTCAGGAGCTGCGTGACCTAACCGAATATGACGAGCTGGAGCTGGATACCCTCGGAGACCGAAAGACCGCGCTGTTTATCATCATTTCCGATACGGATGATACGTTCAACTTCATGGCATCCATGTGCTACACCCAACTTTTCAATTTCCTTTGCGATAAAGCGGATGATGTGTACGGTGGGCGCTTGCCTGTTCACGTTCGCTGCCTGATAGATGAAGCGGCGAACATCGGGCAGATTCCCAAACTGGAAAAACTGGTGGCCACAATCCGCAGTCGGGAGATTTCCTGCTGCCTTGTCCTGCAAGCCCGCAGTCAGCTCAAAGCCTTGTACAAAGACCATTGCGACACCATCATCGGCAATATGGATTCGCAAATCTTTCTCGGCGGCTCAGAGCCGACAACACTCAAGGAGCTGAATACCGCTCTCGGAAAAGAGACCATTGATATGTACAACACCAGTGTTACCAAGGGTACGCAAGAAAGTCACGGGCAGAATTATCAAAAGCTGGGCAAAGACCTGATGAGCATTGATGAGCTTGCTGTCCTCGATGGCGGCAAGTGCATCCTCCAGCTTCGCGGCGTCCGCCCATTCTGCTCTGACAAGTACGATATTACCAAGCATCCCAATTACAAATACCTGTCCGATGCCGACCCAAAAAACATGTTTAACATTGAAAAATATCTCTCCGCCAAGCTAAAGGTCGAGCCGGATGATATGTTTGAGATTTTTGAGGTGGATATCTCGGAGGTGGAATCTGCGTAGCAAAACAGGCAGGATGCTTGTTTGCATCCTGCCTGCGCCTGATTAGGGTATCAATTTATAAGGTGTCCTCAAAGGTGCAAAAATGTATTCCCCCCTGTTTTAAGTGCTGGTACATAGATAAGTTCTTATCAAGATGAAGCTTGGTAATGAATTCACCTTCTGTGATACATCCATCCGCATACAGTTCATAGAGCAAAATCCATGATTTGGCCTTAGATGCAATTTGAGTTATTTGGCTATCTGACAAAAGTCCTTTTCTTAAAAGGATTATTTGGGCCAATTCATTATCACAACCAACAGCTTTCTCTATTATAGCATCATTGCTCTGCAAGCTCTCTGTCGATATCAAAAGGAACAATATCCACAATGCTTCTAAATCGTGCCCATGCGCAATGTGTTTTTGAAGCATATTTTCGATCAGTATTCGCTCTTCGGGGGTTAATGGCATAGTGTTGCGGTTGCGAATAAGCAGAGAGCAAGCCTTCGTCAACGAACGCTCGTTGTTTTCTAATATCGTAATTAGATACGCCTTAAAAACCTCGGTATCACTTGCAACGATGGGCTTTCGCTCCAGTGTTTTTAATAAATATCTAAGCGAACCTTTTGTGCCATTTCGTTCCAATATGGCAAAAGAATTGAATAGCTCCATCAGTTCGGGGGTTTCGATGACTTCGATTCCATTGGTAAATGAGTCAAAAAGCTTGACTAAGTTTTGAGATATGTAATATGGAAACTCCACTATTTCCGTTTTCTCGTAATTCAAAGACAAGCCATGCCTTTTAAGGATATTTGTAAAGATGCTAATTACGCTTCGATCATCATCGTCATACAAATAAACTTCGTAGTCGTCCACATAGCGAGAGAAGTTCAATCCAGCGTCAATTAGTTCAATGTCGATGCGGGTTAAAAAGGCTTCCGCAATTATTTTTGAATATAGAGAGCCTGCAAGTAAGCCGTTTGTACGATTTTGATTTTGTCGTCGAATAATCGCATCTAATTCGCGATACTTGTGATAACTGCTGTTTATAGCTCCATCGCTGGAATTAACAAGATATTTGTTATAGTTTATCTCTGCATCATCTATTCCGAGAAGAATTGCTGGTATCAAATGCATATAAAAACTCGAGAAACAGTTGGAAATATCCAGTTTAAGGATTTTCCTTGCCCCAGTTGAGCGCATTATTTTTTTAGCTACATTTTCAATGTAATTTGACGGGAAATCTTCGGCTGAAAATGGCTCTTCGCCGTAGGATTGTTCATGCCGCATGATAGTATCGTTTTCTCCGAGTATTGGAGAAAACGATACATCCTTCTCCTCGGTAAATTCTATTAACTCTTTAAGTATGTTTTCTTGTCGAATATAATTTCTTGCAGTAATGTAAGAACCGATTTCAGGTATATAAATATTCCTACGGGCATCATTTCTATTGTATCGGCTCATGGTAAAACTATATGGTGCAATTAAATCACAATGGGCAGGAGGTGCATGGTGCAGAGCGCTGCTCACAAGACGAAAACAAGGCGGAAGATACTCAGAAAAGAATCCAGTTTCCGCAATAGTCTTTTCTATTTTAGTATAATTTCGGCTCGGCATAATATTCCTCCTGCAATCTATCGAAATTCTCATTCTCTTACGCTCATAACGACTGCAATCAAACGTGCAGTCGTTTTTATTATATATGCAAAAACGACATTAAACAAGAAGGAGGTTCCCCTATGTGTCCCCGCGCACCGCCCAACAACAAGTTAATAATTACCCTGCGTCCCTGCCGTTTTATCCTTAAGCAAAAACGGTAGGGGCTTTTTTCGTCTCATAACAAAAATCTATTAAAATTTATGGAGGTACATTATGGCTTTTTTCACAAGTGCAGTAGGAGTTTTGCAGACACTCGTAGTCGCTCTCGGTGCCGGTCTCGGCGTATGGGGCGGCATCAATCTTCTTGAGGGGTACGGAAATGACAACCGTGCGACACGTTCCTAACTGAAAAGGTTAGGCGTGAAGCGAAGAAAAAGCGGATTGAAAGGAGCCGCTGAAATGCTTCATAGAACTGGCAATCCGATGGGTGGAATGAAGGGGTAACGCCCTGAAACGCCCACACTGATACTCCGACTGGCGGGGAGACATGCAACTGTTTTTCGGTCAGAAGCTCGGTGAAGTCGGCAGAGAGCAGCCGTAAGCGGGATTTTTCCGCACGAAACCTGTCCAGAGGTGGATGGCGCTGCCCATATGCCGGGTGTCGGAGCCTCATGGTGAGAATGTGCATCCAGCACTGACTACTTCCGAATGTACGGGTCTATACGTTTGAATATCGAAAGGTATTTCCCGCCCTGTGCGGGGTGTCCGTGGATGAGTAAAAATGGTTGTTATGAAAATCCATATGCCGTCATGGGCGGCAAGACCGTTTGGGTTGGGCACAGGCCTAGAGGAAGCACCTAAAAGGTTCCAATGATAGGATTGTCGGAACGTGGTAAGTCGGGAACGCGGAGGCTGTTGTGAGCCTGTGAAGCGGTGGGCGGGAAAGCTGATTTCAGTATAACCGTCCTTTATACCGGTGAAAGGAGGGGCACAGTACCGATGAAGCGAGAATAACAAGCTCGTGGAGGGATAGCCCCAAGTCGGAACAAGATTTCAAACTGAAAACACTACAAACGCAGCTTCGAGTATGACTAAAGGTTGCTTGCAACCTTAGAAAATCCAAACCGAAAGGAGAGGATGCCTGTGTTGGCTTCGGAGCAGCAACAGAAACCCTTAAAACGCAGTAAAATCCGCTATACGGAGTATTACGGCCTACAGCCTGTTTTGGATGGCTTGTACTCGGACAGCTTGAACGGAAAGACCTTTACCCGGCTGATGGATATCATCAAAAGCCGGGAGAACATCAAGCTGGCCTACCGCACCATCAAGGGCAACAAGGGCAGTGATACACCGGGCGTGGATGGGCGCACCATCAAGGATTTAGCGTCTTTGACGGTGGAACAGTATATCGCGCTCATTCTGCGCCAGTTCAGTTGGTACAAGCCCCGCCCGGTAAAACGGGTGGAGATACCCAAACCCAACGGAAAAACCCGCCCCTTGGGGATCCCCACGATTGTTGACCGCATCGTACAGCAATGTATCCTGCAAGTGCTGGAACCGATTTGTGAGGCCAAGTTTCATGACCACTCTAACGGCTTCCGACCCAATCGCGGCACAGAAAATGCTATCGCGCAGTGCTGCCGATTGATGCAGGTGCAAAATCTTCATTACGTTGTGGACATCGACATCAAGGGATTTTTCGATAATGTATGCCACGCAAAGCTCATCCGGCAGATATGGGAAATGGGTATCCGGGATAAAACGCTGATATGTATCATTAAAGCTATGCTGAAAGCAGAGATTGTCATGCCAGACGGTGAGATTGTTATCCCGACAAAGGGAACGCCACAGGGCGGCATCCTGTCGCCGCTTCTCTCCAATATTGTGCTCAATGAATTGGACTGGTGGATTTCTTCCCAATGGGAGGAAATGCCGACGCATTACCCCTACCAACACCGGTTCAACAAAGCGGGTACGGAGATTAAAAGCCATACCTACCGGGCTTTGCGGCGCAGTACGCTAAAAGAAATGCACATCGTTCGATACGCCGATGACTTCAAAATCTTCTGCCGGAGCCATGCCGATGCTATTCGGGCATTCGAAGCAGTACGGCTTTGGCTAAAAGACAGGCTCGGGCTCGACATCAGCCCGGAGAAATCGGCGGTCATCAATCTCAAACAGCGTTACTCGGATTTTCTGGGTTTCAAGCTAAAGGTCTGCAAGAAAGGCACAAAATGGGTGGTTCGCTCTCATGTGAGCGACAAGGCGGTGAAGCGTGCGCGGGAGGAACTTTCCGATTGCGTCCGGGCGATGAAGTATCCGCCAAACGAACGGGAGCAGTACCGGGCTATTCAGCGGTACAATTCCGTGGTGGTGGGTTGGCATAATTACTACCGGCTGGCAACTCATGTCAGCGAGGACTTCTACGCCATCGCTTTTCCCATCAAGCGCCAGCTTCACAGCAGGCTGAAAGAGCTGACCCGAAAGGGCAAGTTGGAAAAGGGCTTCATCAAGGAGCGCTATGGGAAAAGTCGGCAGTTGCGGTTTCTGAACGGTCATCCGGTTATCCCGGTGGGCTATGTCAAAACCAAGGATGCTCTGCACAAGAAAAAGAGCGTCAACCGCTATACCCCGGAGGGACGCGCTGAAATCCACAAAAATCTTGGCATTGATACCGATACCATGCTGTGGATGATGCGTAAGCCTGTTTTGGATAAGACCATTGAGTTTGCGGACAATCGTATTTCGTTGTTCGCGGCGCAGTATGGGCGGTGTGCTGTTTCCGGCCAGCCGCTTATGCCCCGCGATATCCGTTGCCACCATAAAATCCCTTTGGAAAACGGCGGCACGGATGAATACGGGAATCTGGTGCTTGTCACCGAGGCGGTGCATCTGCTTATCCATATTACCATAGCGGATACCATCAGCAAATATCTGGCCGAACTCCAACTTGACCGAAAACAGCTTGCCAAACTGAACAAATTGCGGGAACTGGCCGGTAATACGGCCATCGTGTAACAACAAAATTATGCTGTAACGGAGTGTGTAAGTAGTGCTTAAAACGGAAGAAATCTTGATTCGATGGAACGCCGTGTGCGGTGAAAGTCGCATGCACGGTGTGGAGCCGGGGAAAAGCCGGAGATTATCTCAAAGGCTTACCTATGGCTATCCGGTGCGAAACCGCAGGGTATGAAACAGCTTATGGCTGGCGGTGGTGTTGCTCTCATCGGAATCACCCTCGTTCCCTTGCTCTCCGGTCTGTTCGGATAATATGCAACATTACAATCTCCGTACCCTCCCGCGCTATGCGGGAGGGTACTTGAAAGGAGGCGGGCATCATTGGATTTTATCAGAGAAGCCATTACCGATTGGCTGAAAGAAATCCTCACCGGCGGCATCATAAGCAACCTATCCGGTATGTTTGATACCGTCAATGAAAAGGTTGCCGACATTTCAGGACAAGTTGCTCTCACCCCGCTTCAATGGAATGGGAGCATTTTTAACATGGTTCAAACCCTGTCCGAAACCGTTGTCCTGCCAATCGCCGGAATCATCCTGACCTTTGTTGCCTGCAATGAGTTGATACAGCTCATTGTGGATAAAAACTCCATGCACGATGTAGACACTTGGATTTTCTTCAAGTGGTTCTTCAAAACGGCCATTGCTGTGATGATTGTCACCAACACATGGAATATCGTCATGGGCATCTTTGATGTGGCAAACAGCGTGGTGAATAGTGCATCCGGTATAATCGTCGGAAATACGGCGATTGACCTGACAACTACAATGGCAGACATGGAAACGCGGCTCATGGCAATGGATGTGGGGCCGCTGTTCGGATTATGGTTTCAAAGCCTGTTTGTCGGCATAACAATGTGGGCGCTTACCATCTGCATTTTCATCGTCATATACGGGCGCATGATTGAGATTTACCTTGTCACCTCGGTTGCGCCTATCCCGATGGCAACGATGGCAAACCGCGAATGGGGGCAGATGGGACAGAACTATCTAAAATCCCTGTTGGCGCTGGGCTTTCAGGCGTTCCTCATCATCGTCTGCGTGGCAATCTATGCCGTACTGGTGCAGAACATTGCGACGGAAACGGACATCAGCCGCGCTATCTGGACTTGCATGGGATATACGGTGCTGCTGTGCTTCTGCCTGTTCAAAACCGGAAGTCTCGCAAAATCTGTGTTCAGCGCACATTAAGGAGATGTAATATATGGCCTATGTCACAGTCCCAAAGGACATCACCAAAGTAAAGACCAAAGCTATGTTCGGGCTGACCAAGCGGCAGCTCGTATGCTTTGCACCGGCTATCCTTCTCGGAGTACCGCTGTTCTTCCTGCTTCACACTCCCGCAGGCAACGGCGTTGCCGCTCTTAGTATGATTATAGTCATGCTGCCGTTTTTTCTGCTGGGTATGTACGAGAAAAACGGTCAGCCGATGGAAAAGCTGGTGAATAATTATGTACAGGTACGGTTTCTGCGCCCAAAGCAGCGCCCGTACAAAACCAATAACTTCTACACCGCCCTCGCAAGACAGGCGAGATTAGATAAGGAGGTCAAATCCATTGTCCGCAAAACAAAAATCACAAATCCGGCTTTCCCACGTCGAGAAGCAGCAAATCGCCGCCGCCATAACCAGAGCGAAGCAAACGGATAAAAAGCAGCAATCAGCGCAGGACTCCATACCCTATCAGCGTATGTGGCCGGATGGTATCTGCCGCGTGACCGACACGCTGTATACCAAGACCATTCAGTTTCACGATATTAACTACCAGCTCAGTCAGAACGAGGACAAAACCGCCATTTTTGAGAGCTGGTGCGATTTTCTCAACTACTTTGACAGCTCGGTACATCTGCAATTCTCTTTCTTCAATCTGTCCGTCGGCGCGGGGAGCTTCGAGCATAACGTATTCATTCCTCCAGCAAACGACGGCTTTGACGATGTTCGCGCCGAATATGCCGAAATGCTCCAAAATCAACTTTCCAAGGGGAACAACGGCCTGACAAAGACCAAGTATCTTACCTTCGGAGTTGAAGCGGAAAACCTCAAAGCGGCAAAGCCTCGGCTGGAGCGCGTCGAGACGGATGTGTATAACAACTTCAAGCGCCTCGGTGTAATCTGCGAGAACTTGAACGGCGCGGAGCGCCTGTGCCTGATGCACTCCATTTTTCACATGGACGATGGGGAACGGTTCGGCTTCTCATGGGATTGGCTTGCCCCCTCCGGCCTGTCTACCAAGGATTTCATAGCGCCATCCTCTTTTGAGTTTAAGGATGGGCGGCAGTTTATGATGGGTAAAAAGTACGGCGCAGCATCATTCCTCTCCATCCTTGCGCCGGAGCTGAATGACCGGATGCTTGCCGATTTCCTCGACATGGAATCCAGCCTTGTTGTCAATATGCACATTCAGTCGGTTGACCAAGTTGAAGCCATCAAGACCATCAAGCGCAAAATCACAGATTTGGATTCCATGAAAATCACAGAGCAGAAAAAGGCGGTTCGCAGCGGGTATGACATGGACATCATCCCCTCCGACCTTGCCACCTACGGCACAGAAGCGAAAAAGCTGCTCAATGATTTACAGTCCCGCAATGAGCGGATGTTTTTGCTTACCTTTATTCTCATCAACACCGCCGACAGCAAGCGCCAGCTTGACAACAACATCTTTCAGGCATCCTCCATTGCACAGAAATACAACTGTTCTCTGGTGAAGCTGGACTATCAGCAGGAAGAAGCCTTGATGAGCAGTCTGCCCCTCGGTTACAACCAGATAGAGATACAGCGGAGCTTGACTACATCAAGCACCGCTATTTTTATCCCCTTCACCACGCAGGAGCTGTTTCAAAACGGCGAAGCGCTATACTACGGGCTGAACGCTCTTTCCAACAACCTCATCATGGTGGATAGAAAGAAGCTAAAAAATCCAAACGGCCTAATTTTGGGTACTCCCGGCGCAGGTAAGAGCTTTTCCGCGAAACGCGAAATCGCCAATGTCATCCTTGTCACCAATGATGATGTGGCGGTCTGCGATCCGGAGGGCGAGTACCATCCTCTTGTCCGGCGCTTAGGCGGTCAGGTCATCAAAATCTCTCCTAGCAGCACTCAATATATCAATCCGATGGATATTAACCTCAACTATTCGGATGATGAAAATCCCCTTGCCCTCAAGTCGGACTTTATCCTCTCCCTTTGCGAGCTGGTAGTCGGCGGACATGACGGTCTCCAGCCAATCGAAAAGACGGTTATTGACCGCTGTGTGCGATTCATCTACCAGCCGTATCTCAATGACCCATGCGCCGACAACATCCCCATTCTGGAGGATTTGTACGATGCGCTGCGGGAACAGGAGGAAAAAGAAGCGCAGCACATCGCCACCGCTCTTGAAATCTATGTACATGGTTCGCTGAATGTTTTTAATCACCGCACCAACGCAGACATCCAAAACCGCATGGTGTGCTTCGATATTAAAGAACTGGGCAAACAGCTCAAAAAAATCGGTATGCTCATCGTGCAAGACCAAGTTTGGGGGCGCGTGACCGCCAACCGAGCCGAGGGTAAAGCTACTCGCTACTACATTGATGAGTTCCACCTTCTTCTGAAGGAGGAACAGACCGCTGCTTACTCGGTTGAAATCTGGAAACGCTTTCGCAAATGGGGAGGCATCCCCACCGGCATCACGCAAAATGTCAAGGATTTACTGTCCTCCCGCGAGGTTGAGAACATTTTTGAGAACAGCGATTTTGTGTATATGCTCAATCAGGCCGGTGGTGACAGGCAGATTCTTGCAAAGCAGCTCAACATCTCGCCCCATCAGCTCTCCTACGTTACCCACTCCGGCGAGGGCGAGGGGCTTTTGTTCTACGGCAATGTTATTTTGCCTTTCATCGACCATTTCCCCAAGGATACCGAGCTGTACCGCATTATGACCACCAAACCAAATGAAGTCCAGAACGCATAAGGAGGTCAGCTATGGCGAAAAAATCTACCCGCAAAAATCCTCGTCTGCAATTCTCCGATGAGGAGCGTAACGCTCCTGAGCTTGAAAAGCCTATCCGCAAAACAGATAAGGCGTCAATAAAAGCGGATAAAGCACAGGCAAAGATACCAAAAAAGACGGTTAAGGTTGACGGGCGCTTTGTCCTTGAAGATAAGAAGCCGCCTGCATCTAAGCTATCCCACAGCATTAAAGCCGCACCGGGCAACGGTGTGGAATCTCAGGTTCACAAGGAAATCCGTTCCTCAGAAAGCGATAATGTTGGTGTGGAGAGCGCTCATAAGCTGGAGGAAACCGCTGAAACCGGCGCAAGGTTGGCGCAGTCGGCATATCGTTCCCATCAGCTAAAGCCTTATCGCAAAGCGGCGGTTGCGGAGCGCCGTTTGGAAAAGGCGAATATTGATGCCCTATATAAGCAATCTCTGCACGAAAATCCGATTGTCGGCAGCAATCCCATATCCCGCTGGCAGCAGAAGCAGGCAATCAAAAAGCAGTATGCGGCAGCAAAAGCCACCGGCCAAACCGCTTACAGCACCGCCGCTAATACGCAGAAAACCGCTAAAACAGCGAAAAAAGCGGCTGAAAAAACAGAACAGGCGGCACAGTTCATTTGCCGTCACCGCAAGGGTATTGGAATCGTCCTCGGAATTGGACTGATGCTTCTTTTTTTGCTCAATGCAATGTCCTCATGCTCTGTGATGTTTGAGGGCGGTCTATCGGCAATCGCCGTCAGCACCTATCCCTCGGAGGACAACGAGATGCTTACCGCCGAAGCCGCCTATGCCGCAATGGAATCCGCACTACAATATGAGCTGGATCATTATGAAGCCCTGCATAGTGGTTACGATGAGTATCACTATGACCTTGACGAAATATCCCATGACCCCTATGTGCTGATTTCCATTTTATCGGCTCTGCATGGGGAATTCACCCTTGCCGATGTGCAGGACACCCTCACCGTGCTCTTTGAGAAACAATATATCCTGACGGAAACTGTGGTGGTGGAAACACGCTACCGCACCGAGACCGACCATTGGACGGATAAGGAGGGCAACAGCCACACCGATACCTACCAAGTACCCTACGATTATTACATCTGTACTGTTACGCTGGAAAACTTCGACCTCTCTCATGTGCCGGTCTACATCATGGGCGAGCAGCAGCTTGGGATGTACGCAACCTACATGGCTACCCTCGGCAATCGCCCGGATTTGTTTGCCGGACACCCCTATGCCGGAGGGCTCCGGCAGTATACCGACTATGATATCCCCCCCGAAGCGCTGGAGGATGAGATTTTCGCCGCTATTATTACAGAAGCGGAGAAGTATCTTGGATACCCCTACGTTTGGGGCGGCTCAAGCCCGACCACCTCGTTTGATTGCTCCGGTTTTGTGAGCTGGGTAATCAATCATAGCGGCTGGGATGTGGGGCGGCTCGGCTCGGATGGCCTGTGGGGAATCTGCGCCCATATCTCGCCATCCGAAGCGAAGCCGGGAGACCTGATTTTCTTCCACTCGACCTACGACACGCCGCTGACCTCCCATGTGGGCATCTATGTCGGCAACGGCATGATGATTCATTGCGGCAATCCCATCTCATACGCAAGCATTGAAACAAACTACTGGCAGAGCCACTTTTTCGGCTTTGGCAGACTACCGTAAAGGAGACTGTGATTATGAATCCCAAAATGGCAAAAATCCTTGCCGAATACGAGAAGAACAAAGCGAAAATCTCTGAGCTTCAGTCCCGGCAGCGTGAGCTTGACCATCAGCGCACCGAGCTTGAAAACAACGAGATTTTGGAACTGGTACACAGCCACAAACTGGATATTGATGCGCTGGCCGCATTGCTCAAAAATATGAAATCCGGCTCTGCACCTATAAAAAAGGAGGAGAACACCCTTGAAAACTAAATTGACGCGCACATTTGTAATGCTGCTAGCCGCCCTTGTCTGTATGGGCGGCTTTTCTGTTACCGCTTATGCTGGCGGCGGGCCGGAGTATGAAGAACCTATCCCCGAACCCATCCCGGAAATTACGGGCGGGTACGAGCCGGAACCCCTTACCCCCGATGGCAATATGACCCTTGTAGATGATATAGACGGTGAAGCCGCCGAGGATAAGCAGTTTATCACCGTTGTCACCAAAAACGGAAATTACTTTTATATCATCATTGACCGCGCCGACGATGGCGAGAATACCGTCCATTTCTTGAATCAGGTGGATGAAGCGGATTTGCTGTCGCTCATGGAGGATGAAACCGCAGAGGAACCCATACCGACCTGTGTTTGCACCGATAAATGCGTTGCCGGTGACGTCAACACAAGCTGCCCTGTCTGCAAAACGGATATGACCCAATGTACCGGCAAGGAAGCTGTAGTAGTCGAGCCTGACCCCGCCGATACAGCCGAAACTGAGCCTGAACCGGAGCAATCGGGCGGCATGGGGAGTGTCGTTGTCGTTATCCTCATCCTTGCCGTTTTAGGCGGCGGCGCGTTCTATTATTTCAAAGTCCTGAAAAACAAGCCAAGCACCAAGGGGCAGAGCAATCTGGATGATTACGATTTTGATGATGAGGACGATGAGCCGGAGGAGTATGACGATGACAGCGCGGATCTCGATGAGTATAGCGAAACGGAATCCGCAGCCGACACCGATGAGGACAGCGAGGACACCAGCGAATGAGGACTTTCACAGACAGCCCCTATGAGCGGATGATGATGCAAAGGCCGAACAGCGGCAGGGAAAAACCTGAACCGCTCCCGAAAAATCATCCCTGCTATGGCTGTGGCAGCTATGGCGGCGGGTGTTTTGCTTTGTGCCATAAGAAGCTTAATTCTAATTTGAGAAAGCAGGAGGAACGATAAATATGAGCATTTTAGTGATTGCGGAAAAGCCCTCTGTGGCGAAATCCATCGCCGCCGTTTTGGGCGCTACAAAGAAAAAGGACGGTTACGTGGAGGGCGGCGGCTATCTTGTTAGCTGGTGCGTGGGGCATCTTGTGGCGCTTGCCGAAGCCACCGCCTACGATGAACGATACGCGAAGTGGGCGCTTGAGGATTTGCCCATTTTGCCGCAACAATGGAAAAACATCATATTGCCCGGTACAAAAAAGCAATATGATATTCTTAAAAGCCTGATGAACAGCGCTGATGTGGAAAGCATCGTCTGCGCTACCGATGCGGGGCGGGAGGGTGAACTCATTTTCCGTCTTGTCTACGATATGACCGAATGCAGGAAACCCGTCCGGCGGCTTTGGATTTCCTCGATGGAGGAATCCGCTATCCGGGATGGCTTTGAAAACTTGAGACCGGGCGCAGATTATGACAGGCTTTATCAGTCGGCGCTCTGCCGTTCCCGAGCGGATTGGCTGGTGGGTATCAACGCCACCCGCCTTTTCTCCGTTCTCTACCACCGCACTCTGAACATCGGGCGCGTTATGACCCCGACGCTGGCGCTCATTGTCCAGCGAGAAGCGGAGATTGATGCGTTTCAGTCCACTCCCTTTTATAATGTGACGTTGGGGCTTGGCGATTTTTCCGCCACCAGCGAGCGCATGGAGGATAAAGCACAGGCAGAAGCCTTGCAGGAATCCTGTTCTCTGGCTGACACTGCAACAGTCAAAAAGGTGGAGCACAAGGAAAAAAGCGAGAAAGCGCCCATCCTTTATGACCTCACAACCCTCCAGCGTGAAGCCAACCGTCTGCTCGGCTTTACGGCGCAGCAGACTTTGGATTATTTGCAGTCTCTCTATGAAAAGAAGCTCTGTACCTATCCCCGCACCGACAGCCGCTATTTGACTTCGGGTATGCAGTCCGGCCTGCTCGTCCTTGTCAACCGCATTGCGAAAAAGCTGTGGATTCATCCCGGCGCAGGTATGCTCTCTCATGCCGGTCAGGTCATTAATGACAGCAAAGTTAGCGACCATCACGCCATTATTCCGACAATCAGCGTGTTTGATGCGGATTTAGATGCACTCCCCAAAGGAGAACGCGCTGTGCTGGAACTGGTCTCCAATCGGCTGCTCTGCGCTGTCAGCGCACCCTATGAATATGCCGAGACCATCGTTATAGTGGACTGTGCCGACCATGAGTTTACCGCCAAAGGGAGGGCAATCCTCAATTCCGGCTGGCGGGAGATTGACGATGCGTTCAAGGCCACTCTGAAAAACAAACCTGAAACGGATAAGGACACGATCGCCAAATCGCTGCCGGTTGTCACAGATGGTCAGTCGTTCACCGTTATCGTTGCCGAAGTTAAGGAGGGCAAGACCTCGCCGCCCAAGCATTTCACCGAGGACAGCTTGCTTTCCGCTATGGAGAGCGCCGGGGCGAAAGATGCGCCGGAGGATGCCGAGCGCAAAGGCTTAGGCACTCCAGCTACCCGCGCCGCCATTCTGGAAAAGCTGGTGACAGTCGGCTTTGTTGAGCGAAGCAAGGTCAAAAAAGCCGTTCATCTTCTGCCGACGCAGGAGGGCATTGCCCTTATTACCATTGTGCCGGAACAGATTCAGTCCCCATCGATGACCGCCGAGTGGGAGCATCAGCTTAAACAGATTGAGCGCGGCGAAACCGATGCCGACACTTTTATTCAGGAGATCGCCGCCATGCTGCGTGAGCTTACACAGACCGGCAAGGTTATCCCCGGCGCTGAGACGCTGTTCCCATCCAAATATGAGAGTGTCGGAAAATGCCCTCGCTGCGGCGGCAAAATTGCAGATAAGCAAAAGGGGTACTTCTGCGAAGCCCCGAATTGCAATTTTGCAATCTGGAAGGACAACAAGTTTTTTGCCGCCAAGAAGAAAAAGCCCACACCCGAGGTTGTTTCGGCGCTCCTGAAGGATGGGCGCGTGAAGCTCACCGGCCTGTACTCCGAAAAGACCGGCAAGACCTATGATGCCATTGTTGTCATGGAGGACACCGGCAAATTCGTGAATTTCAAGCTGGAGTTTGAGGGAGGGAAATAACGTGGATAGCGATAAAAAAACCATTCAATTCATCGACAGCCAGTACCGGGAGCTGTTTCGCATTCCCGATGGTGAGAGCATTCGTGTCACCTACCCGCCCGAAGATGGGCGCGGCATAGTTACGCGCCCTTGTAAAGCCATCGGAGAGATGCACGTTCGTGTGGGAAATAGTGATTATCACATCTGTGAGCTTGCAGAAGCAATGGAAAGGCTCGGCGCTAAGTACGAGCCGGAGATTCAGCTTGGAGGGGTTGAACTTGAGCCGTTTACGCCGGGAAAGGAAAAATATCATACCTACAACCGGGAGGATGATGGCGCGGCCTGCATCGGGCAGCTCACCGGCGAATTTGGGCGGCAGGGAGACCGTTTTTTCAGTCATTGGCATAACCGCAACACTAAAAATGAAGCGGATTGGAGCGGTATTTCTCCTGAATTTCATGCGGAGTTGCACCGCGCTGTGTATGCCCTACGAAAAAATATGCTGGCAGATTTTGATTCAATGGTTACTTTCTGCCGCAACCACCCGGAGGCAAGACTACCGGAGCGACCTGAGTATGAGCATTATGGCTTTAAGTTTGAAACGGAAAAGCAGAGCTATTTTATGCGAAACATTATAAACGCCAGCAGCTATGACAGCCGTTTCTCTATCTATGCCTACGACAAGGATGCACTCGCTCTTGAAAAAAGCAAGGCGGAACGGCCTTCGGCATTGGAAAACCTGCATAGCAGGGTGCAGCGTGATGTGAAAGCTCCGTCTAAAGATAAAACTCTGAAATCAAAGGATGCGGAGCGATGAAGCTGACACGATTAGAGCAGGAAACCATCATTTTATATAATCAGGCTGAGGGTACCGCCGATGTGCATACCCATGACCCCACCCTTTTGTCAAAGCTGGAACAGCTTGCTGGGAAGCATCCCAAACAGATTCGCCGCAATGATGCGCATAGCTTTACCGTTCCCAAACGCTGTGTTTCGGTGCGTGAGCCATACAGTGATGCCCGCCGCGCTGCCGCCAGCGAACGGGCAAAACTTGCTGGGAATAAACCTCCCATCAGGGGCATACGCTCCAAAACTGAATAGCGTGAGCGCCCCTGCGTAGGTTTTCATTCACCTGTGCGGGGGCGCAATTTTTTGGACTATATACACCATGAAAGGAGCTTGAAATCCAATGGCAGAGACCACCATGACCAATAAAGAACGCATGAAAGAAATTACCGATGGCATTGAGCAAGGGATAAAAGACCTGTTCCAAAGTGACAAGTATAGTCAGTATCTCGGCACTATGAGCCGCTTTCACAGATATTCCGTCAACAATCAAATGCTCATCTATATGCAGAAGCCGGATGCCACCCTCGTTGCCGGGTTTAACAAGTGGCGCGACCAATTCGAGCGCCACGTCAACAAAGGTGAAAAGGGCATTAAAATTATTGCCCCCACTCCCTTTAAGAAAACGATGGAGATGCAGAAACTTGACCCCGACACTGGGGCGCAGATGCTCAATCCCGATGGCACAGTTATTACTGAGGAAAAGGAAATCCAAATCCCCATGTATAAGCCGGTAACGGTTTTTGATGTTTCGCAGACCGATGGAAAGCCCTTGCCCTCCCTTGTCGCCGACCTATCGGGCAATGTGGAGCGGTATGAATTGTTTTTTGAAGCTATGCGCCGCGCTTCGCCTGTACCTATCCGTATGGAGACCATGAACGGCAGGATGGACGGATATTTTAGTCTTGACCGTCAGGACATTGCTCTGCGTGAAGGGATGAGCGAAGTACAGACCATTTCTGCCGCCGTCCATGAGATTGCCCATGCCAAGCTTCATAACAATGAGCAAGCCCAGCTTGCCGCTGCTGCCAGCGAGGGCAAAGAGCAGCCGAAACCAAAAGACCGCAACACCGAGGAGGTTGAAGCGGAAAGCATTTCCTATGCGGTTTGCCAGTATTACGGTATCCAGACCGGCGAAAACAGCTTTGGCTACATTGCTTCTTGGTCAAAGGATAAGGAGCTGCCGGAGCTTCGCGCCAGCTTGGAGACCATCAACAAAACCGCATCCAGCCTTATCACCGATATTGACCGCCATTATCGTGATGTGGTGAAAGAATTTGATACAGTGATTGAAGCATGGGCGGCGGATTATGCTGACTATGTTTTTGAGAACTCAGGGGATTCCCTCATTATCCCTACTCGTGATGAGCTGATTTCCGGAGCGGTTGATGATATTAAATGTGGAGACAGCCGCTTTCCCCGAAACGCTCTGCTTGATATTGAGCTGAAGGCCGACAATTCCGCTGCCAAGCTATATAGCCGCTTGGATGAGATTGAGAAAAACTATCCCCCTGTTGAGCATAATGCCGTATTCCTGCTGGACGGGGAATCGTATCTGCATCTGCAAACCGCTATCGACGGATATGACTACACCCACTATGATAAAAGCTTGTATGAGATTGATGGCGGCGTGATTGATTATCCTCATATTTCCTTTGAAAAAGCCTATGAGGTTGCATTATCGCTTGAAGGATTGCAGCCGGAAACCAGCGAAAACGTCTCGCTGGATATTCTGGACGAAATATCCGCTGTCCGGCAGGCCGATATTGAGCAGTACAAGCGTGAGAATAACAGCGACCAGCCTGCTCCTGATGCTGATCTGTCGCAGATGAGCGAAGTTGAGCTTTGGGAATCAGACCGTATCGTGGACTTTTCCGTTTCCGTACAGGAAGTAAAATCGCCCATTACTCCGGTCAGCAGAAGTATTGAAGTGGAAGAAACACCGCCTGACAAAGCGCCTGAAAACGGCCTTATCCCTGACCCTGCCATGAGCATTGAAGCCATGAATGCTTACGGTTATACCGATGAAAATATGCTTCCTCTTTCCCAAAAAAGGGCGCTGGAGCTGATGGAGCGAGATTTTACGGTGTACTTGCTCTATGATGACAACACAGAAGCTATGGCGTTTGAGCCGGAGGAGATCGAAATCCATGATGGTATTTTCGGCATCGAGCGTGTGGATTGGGAGCGGTCAGCCGAATATAGGGATGCTACCGACAAGATGCAGGATTCCTTTGAGATTTATCAGCTCAAGCATGGCGAGGAATGTCGTGACCTCCATTTCGAGAATTATGACCGCCTACAAAGTATGGGGATTGCGGTTGACAGGGATAATTATAACCTCGTATATACCGCACCCCTCACCGCCACCGGCAGTACCGGGCAAAAACTGGAATCCCTTTATGGACAATTCAACCTAAATCATCCCGCAGACTTCACCGGGCATAGCCTGTCCGTAAGCGACATCATTGCTTTGAAGCAGTCCGGCAATGTAACATATCATTACTGTGACAGCGTTGGTTTTACCCCTCTGCCCGGTTTCGACTCCGGCAAGAACTACCTGAGAAGTGTGGAGGACAGCGTTGAGCAGAACGACAACAATCTGGATGGCATCATCAACAACACCCCTGCGCCTACCATAGCGGAACTGGGATCTCAGGTTAAGGCAGGACAGTCAATTTCACTCATGGATTTGGCGAGAGCAACCAAGCGTGAGGCTGCGGAGAAAAAGCCATCTGTCATCGAAAAGCTGGGACGGTCTGCACCCCCACAGGAACGCAAAAAAACAGTGCCTACAAAGGGCGCGGAAATGGAGATATGATTATGAATACTGCAAATTTCACCTTCGATGAGGTCAATCTGATGTGCATTTACAGTACCGGCACTCGACAGGAGCTTATCTCTGCGCTTCGGGAGATGCGCGGCTATCTTGAGGCAGATGAAAACGAACTGTGTGAACTGACGGATTCTGCGCTCTCCAAGCTGATGGGTATGAGCAATGCCGAGTTTGACACGCTGGAGCTTGTGCCGGATTTTGGCGAGGAATAGGGCGATTCTATGTACATTCACCTATGGCAATGGTACAATTAAGATATATGAATTGAAGCGGTAGGTGTGATATGCAAAAATTTAAGATATTCTACTCTTGGCAATCAGACTTGCCGGGAAACAGTACCAGAAATTTTATACGGGGATGTATAGATGAAGCGATTGATCTTGCTCAGGAATCAGAAGCCTTTGAAGCTGAGCGAGACGAAGCAACTACAGGAACAACCGGTTCGCCCAACATCGTAACCACCATTTTTTCTAAGATTGATAATTGTGACCTTTTCATAGCTGATGTAAGCTTGTGTTTCACTGAAGATCGGAAGGGAGAAAAGAAAAGCCCGAATCCCAATGTGTTATTGGAGCTCGGTTACGCTGTAAAAACATTAGGATGGGAACGTGTAATTTGTCTCTGCAACACAGATTTTGGAGAAAAATATCCCTTTGATATTGCACATAACAGAATTACTGATTATTCATTGGAAGGCAAAAGCAAAAAAGAGGTCAAGGGTGATATAGCTAAAATCATATTTTCTAACATCCGAGACCTCCGAAAACAAACGCCGAGAGCTAAGGTGGGCATGGCTACTCACATCATTGGAACATATGATTTTGATAGTCGCAAAGTAATCAGTACCATGACTCCAATTGAAATCAACAATCAGGAGAGTTTCGTTCTCCACAATAAAGAACTCTTGCACGAAGCAAGAATTTTGCTTGCTGATATACAGGAACTGAATAACAGGATAAAAGGAGCTAAGCCTCAAGTGGCATTACAAGAGAAGCCTGCATCTCCAACTAAGTTTGAGTCTCCACTTCCCGATGTTGTACATGCAATGGCCGAATCTTTTAAGGCATCCGAAACAACTGTGATTTGGAAGGATGCGAAAACTGACAAGGAGCGAATCAAATATTGGCTTGGCATTGAGGTTCTAGACGGTTTTTTCGACATGGGCGGATTGAAACAGGTAGTGCAGTTGCTTGGCAATCCCCAACTCAATGGAACAGATGACGAGAAAGAAAAGTATGACAAGTTGCAAACCCTCTCACACAATTTGATGTTACTTGATGTCAGAAAAGGTTATTTAAAAACATTTGAAGGTATGTGTTTCATTCCGCTTGCAATACAAAATGTCTCGTCAATGCAAGATACAGACATTCGTGTGGTCGTGAATGTTGAAATTGGCGAAATCGTAGAACCAGACGAGCATCTAATATGGGAGGAATATGAAGGTTTGCAAGGTGTCCTATGCAGAGAGGATGATGAAAAGGATGTCGGTATAATCTGCGAGTTGTTCTGTCTAAATGAAGATGGCGTTATTCACATTGAGTATCCCCCTTATGATCCAACATCGCATATGCCAAGAATACCAATATATACTGGCAACGGATTTTCACAACCAGATAAGACGGAAGAAGATTATAAGGAGGAATTAGAGGAGTTCATCGCTTCGACAGAGGGACGCGGTTACTACGAGTTTGACGTATCAAGCTTGCGTCCCGGCGAATGCAGATGGTTAAGTTGTGGACTTTTAATCAAACCGTCAGATGGTGTGGTTAAAGTCCAATACCAAATACATTCATCAAATTCTACTGGCGATCTGAATGGTGTGCTTGAGATAACGGTTAAATAAAAAACAGCAAGAATTTTAGGTTGGCGAAAAACAGTCCTTCGGGGCTGCTTTTTCTATTTCCAGCAAAGGAGGACAAAAAAACAATGCCGAGCAAGGTACAACTTTATTCAACGCTTGCAGAGCGAACGGAACAGCAGTTTACCAACAGTTTTCAAAGCTGGACTGCGTTTCTCACCACAGCCGCAAGGCTGTACAAATATCCCTATCATGAGCAGCTTATGATTTTCGCCCAGCGCCCCGATGCCACGGCCTGTGCGGATTATGAGCTTTGGAACGAAAAACTGCGCCGCTATGTCCGGCGTGGCTCTAAGGGCATCGCACTTATTGACGATAGCGGGGACACACCCCGGCTGCGCTATGTATTCGATATTTCTGACACCGGCGGGCGTGAAAATGCCCGCCGCCCGTATATCTGGCAATACCAGCCGGAGCATGACAATATCGTGTCCTCAGAGCTTGAACGCACATTTTTAGTCAGCGGCAATGCTGGCATAGAGCGCCAGCTTGAGGATATTGCCGAACAGCTTGCGAGTGAATATTGGCAAGACCACAAGCGAGACTTCATCGACATCGTTGACGGTAGTTTTCTGGAAGAGTATGATGAGGACAATATCGGAGTCCAGTTCAGAAACGCTGTAACCGTCAGCATCACCTATGCCCTCATGTCCCGCTGCGGGTTTGCGCCGGAAGAATATTTTGAGCATGAGGATTTTCTGAGCATCTTCGATTTTAATACCCCTGCTACCATGAGTTTTCTCAGTACAGCGGTCAGCGACGCCAATCAGCAAGTGCTGCGTCAGATTGAAATCACCATTAAAAATTATGAGAGGAGCAGAGCGCATGAACATAACATACACGAAGAACGGGGATTATCTGATTCCCGACCTGACCCTGCCGGAGAGCAGCGAGACCCCGACCTTGGGCAAATACGGACGGATGCGGAAATCTTACCTCAAGGAGCATCGGACAGCGATGTACAATCATCTGCTTCTCAGCGGCAAGCTGACAGCGCACTTGACGGAGATAGACCAGACGGCGACCCGCCGCTTGGAGCAGATGATTCCGGCACTGGCAGCGGCGCAGAACGTGACGGAGGATTTGAAGGCCAGCGACCCGATGAAATGGGTGGGGATGATGAACAACCTGAAATCACAGGCGGAGGAAGCGATTCTGACGGAACTTATTCACAATTAACGCTCTTTCCCACGCAGACAGAGCAAATACAGCGGATAGATGAAGCGGCAAGCCTTTCGGCTACCGCTTTTTCTGTTTCTCAGGCAGATATTGATGCCGAGCTGCGACGCGGCACCGGAACAGTAAACGGAAAACTTCGTGTATATGCTGCTTTTCAGACCATTGGAGAGCAAAAAGACCGTACCCGATTTTTAAGTGATGAATATGGCTATTATGGTCACAGTCATACCTATCTGGATGGTACGGCAGGCTTTGTAAACTATACTCCGGGCAAAGGAGCGGAGTTTTCCAGCAATAGCTTCAGCAAGAAAATTACGCTTTCCTATACTAAAATCGCCAGCCGCCTTGCGGAACTGATTGCCGCCGATAATTACCTGACCGCAGAGGAAAAGGCACAGTATGCCGAGGAGGAACGCAGCCGCGCCGGTCTTAATGATATTCCCGCACCGATTCCCCAAGCTGAATTACCCGAACCGCAACAGACCGGCGTTCCCGCCGCACCTCGTAGCATTACTCAGGATGATATTGATGCTGCAATTCAGGCATGGAACGGTGATATTGCAAGCAAGCATACTGTCCACCGGCACATGGATGCCCATGCTCGCGACAGAGCTACCGCAGATTTTCTCCGCAATGAATATGGTGGAGATCTCGCTGCCTTTCCTGTCAGCGTAGACGGAGCAACCCATGAAGTGCCTTGGGCAAAGGTGCAGCGCCGTATTTACCAGCTCATGGAATCTGACCGTTTCTACACACAGGAGGAACAGGATAACCTCGATGATATTGACCCCATTGCTATAAAAGAAGGTCTTGCCGAGCGTGGCATTGTAAACGGCGAGGTGGTTGACCCGGTCGCTCTGGAAAACTCACCGTTCATTCAAGAGGTCAATGCGGCAGTCAGACAGCTTGCCCAGCAGGAACAGTCAGCGCCGGAAACCCCCGATGAGTCGGTGGAATCTCCCAGCGCTCCGCAGCCTGTATTCTTTGTGGATTGGGAAACTGCACAGTTTGATTTTGATTTGAGCCGATATAATGACCATGATATTGTCGGCTATGACAAAGACGGTGTTGAGTATGCCCTCGGCAGAAGCCGTGGCATCACCTATGTCACCAGCACAGGCGCATTTTGGGGCAGCAATTCTGTTCCCGGCTACATCCATGAGCAGATTACCGCCTATCTTGATGGCAAGCTGACCGATGAACAGGTCAGGGCGAATTATCTTGCTATTATTAACGGCGGTGAATCTGAACAGATAGCTACTACACATTCCGCTGCTAAGAACTTTCGCATTACAGACGATAATCTCGGCGCTGGCGGCGCGAAAGCCAAGTATCGTATGAACGTGGATGCTATTCGCGCCCTCCAACAGATTGAGGCCGATGGCAGAAGCGCTACACCCGATGAGCAGGAAACCCTTTCCCGATATGTAGGATGGGGCGGTCTGCCTGATGTCTTTGACCCTGAGAAAACCACATGGACTTCCGAATATAACGAGCTTCGGGAGCTGCTATCCCCCGGCGAGTATGAATCTGCCCGCGCATCCACCCTCAATGCCCACTACACCAGCCCCACCGTCATAAAAGCCATGTATGAAGCCGTAGAAAATATGGGCTTTCGTACCGGCAATATCCTTGAGCCTGCCTGCGGGGTGGGCAATTTTTTCGGCCTTTTGCCGGAGAGCATGGAACATAGCAGGCTGTGCGGCACAGAGCTTGACAGCATCACCGGGCGCATTGCCAAACAGCTATATCCCGATGCCGATATTCAAGTGGCGGGATTTGAGACCACTGACAGGCGGGATTTTTATGACCTTGCCGTAGGTAATGTGCCTTTCGGTCAGTACAGGGTTGCCGACAAAGCATATGACAAGCTGGGATTCTCCATCCATGATTACTTTTTTGCCAAAGCAATAGACCAAGTGCGTCCCGGCGGCGTAGTAGCCTTTGTAACCTCACGCTATACGATGGATAAAAAATCCCCGGAGGTGCGCCGCTATATTGCACAGCGCGCCGAACTGCTGGGCGCGATCCGCTTGCCTAATGATGCGTTCAAAGCCAATGCAGGAACGGAAGTCGTTTCCGACATTCTGTTTTTGCAAAAGCGGGACAGCCCGGTTGTGGCCGACCCGGATTGGGTACACCTTGGCACAACACCGGATGGATTCACGGTAAACAGCTATTTTGCAGACCACCCTGAAATGGTGCTGGGTACGTTTACCGCCGAAAACACTCAGTTCGGGCGAGAGGAATGTACCGTTATCCCCATCCCCGGCGAGAGCCTTGCCGACCAGCTCCATGAAGCCGTTTCCCATATCAGCGGCGAAATTTCAGAAGCGGAGCTGCCAGATTTGGGCGAGGGCGAAGCTATTGAAACCTCCATTCCCGCCGACCCCGATGTAAAAAACTACTCATATACCCTTGTGGACGGAGAAGTGTATTACCGCGAAAACAGCCGCATGGTGCGTCCGGAGCTGAACGCAACGGCCACCGAGCGCGTCAAAGGCATGGTGGAGCTGCGCGATTGTGTGCAATCGCTTATCGGTCAGCAGCTCGACGGTTTTATTACCGACGGTGCAATCCAAGAGACACAGGCCGAGCTGAACCGGCTTTATGACAGCTTTACCGCAAAATACGGCCTTATCAACAGCCGCGGCAACAGCCTTGCCTTTTCCGATGACAGCTCTTATTTTCTGCTCTGTTCTCTGGAAGTGTTGGATGAGGAGGGCAATCTGGAACGCAAAGCGGATATGTTCACAAAGCGTACCATCCGACAGAATCAGGTTGTCACCAGTGTGGACACCGCCAGCGAAGCGCTTGCACTCTCCATCTCCGAAAAGACCTGCGTTGACATGGAATATATGTCGGCGCTGTCCGGCAAGAGTGAGGATGAACTTGCCGCCGAGCTTCAGGGCGTAATCTTCCGTTTGCCCCAGCGCACAGAGGATGATGAAAGAATCGCCTACACTACCGCCGATGCCTACCTTTCCGGCAATGTCCGGCAGAAGCTGGCGATAGCGCGGCAAGCCGCCGAGACAAACCCCGTCTATGCTCCAAACGTGCAGGCGCTTGAGCTGGCACAGCCGAAAGACCTTGAAGCATCCGAGATTGATGTGCGCCTTGGTGCGACTTGGATTGACAAGGAATATATCCAGCAGTTTATGTACGAGACCTTTCAAACCCCGCGCCATCAGCGCGGCACGATTGAGGTGAATTTCGCTTCTTTCAGCGCAGAATGGAATATTTCCGGCAAATCTGCGGTTAGCTGGAACGATGTTGCCGCCTATACCACCTTTGGCACAGACCGGGCGAATGCCTACCGCATTTTAGAGGACACCCTGAATCTCCGCGACGTTCGTATTTATGATACCGTCACCGACCCTGACGGAAAGGAGCGCCGCGTCCTCAACAAAAAGGACACCACCCTCGCACAGCAGAAGCAGCAGGCAATCAAAGACGCTTTTCGGGATTGGTTATGGAAGGACCCGGAGCGCAGGCAAACCCTCGTTCAAAAATACAATGAGCGGTTTAATTCCATCCGTCCCCGCGAGTATGATGGAAGTCATATCACCTTTGGCGGCATCAATCCCGAAATCGCCCTGCGCTCTCACCAGCTTAATGCCATCGCTCACATCCTCTATGGCGGCAATACGTTGTTGGCACACGAAGTGGGTGCGGGCAAGACCTTTGAAATGGTTGCGGCGGCGATGGAATCAAAGCGGCTGGGACTATGCACCAAAAGCCTGTTTGCCGTTCCCAATCATCTGACCGAGCAATGGGCATCCGAGTTCCTGCGGCTCTACCCCTCCGCAAATATCCTCGTTGCCACCCGAAAGGATTTTGAGACCCGAAACCGCAAGAAGTTTTGTTCCCGCATTGCCACCGGTGATTATGATGCTGTTATTATAGGACACTCGCAATTTGAGCGCATCCCTGTTTCAAAAGAGAGGCAGGAGCGGCTCTTGCAGGAACAGATTTGGGAGATTGAAGATGGTCTGGAGGAACTGAAGCACAGCCGCGCCGAGCAGTTTACCATCAAGCAGCTTGAGCGCACCAAAAAGGGGCTTGAGACCCGCCTACAAAGACTCCATGATACTGACCGCAAGGATGATGTTGTCACCTTTGAGCAGCTCGGCATTGACCGGCTATATGTGGATGAAGCGCACAGCTATAAAAATTTGTTCCTCTACACAAAGATGAGGAATGTGGCGGGGCTATCCACCTCCGAAGCGCAAAAATCCTCCGATATGCTTCTCAAATGCCGCTACATTGATGAGCAGACCGATGGAAAGGGTGTTGTCTTTGCCACCGGCACTCCGGTCAGCAATTCCATGACCGAACTTTACACCATGCAGCGATACCTCCAGCATGATACCTTGCGCCGCAACAGCCTTTCGCATTTTGACTGCTGGGCATCCACCTTTGGAGAGACCGTTGCCGCCATTGAGCTTGCGCCGGAGGGAACAGGCTACCGGGCGCGTACCCGCTTCGCAAAGTTTTTTAATCTGCCGGAGCTGATGAATATGTTTAAGGAAACGGCAGACATCAAGACCTCCGACCAGCTTGACTTACCCATTCCCACCGCCATTTTCCATAACGAAGTGGCGCAGCCTTCCGAGCATCAGAAAGAAATGGTGCAGGAGCTTTCCGAACGCGCCAAGGCGGTTCACAGTGGCGTAATTGACCCAACCGTTGACAATATGCTTAAAATCACTTCGGATGGACGAAAGCTGGGACTCGACCAGCGCATTATCAATCCTCTGCTCCCTGATGACCCCGCCAGCAAGGTCAATATGTGTGTGGATAACATCAGCCGCATCTATCGGGACGGGCAGCAGGGCAAACTTACCCAGCTTGTTTTCTGTGACATCAGCACTCCGAAAAATGATGGTACATTTAACATCTATGACGATATTCGCAGCAAGCTCATGGCGCAGGGCATCCCAAAAGAAGAAATCGCCTTTATCCATGAAGCCAACACAGAGACCCGCAAAAAAGAATTGTTCGCCAAAGTCCGCTCCGGTCAGGTGCGAGTGCTGATGGGCAGCACCTTCAAAATGGGTGCCGGTATGAACGTGCAAGACCGGCTCATCGCGCTCCATGACCTCGATTGCCCTTGGAGACCCGGCGATTTGGCGCAACGCGCGGGGCGCATTGTTCGCCAGGGCAACCAGAATCCCGAAGTACATATTTACCGCTATGTCACCGAGGGTACATTCGACAGCTATTTGTGGCAGACGGTGGAGAACAAGCAAAAATTCATCAGTCAGATTATGACCTCAAAATCCCCAGTGCGCTCCTGCGAGGATGTGGACGAAACGGCGCTCAGCTATGCGGAGATAAAAGCGCTGTGCGCTGGTAATCCACTTATCAAGGAAAAGATGGATTTGGATATTGATGTGGCGCGGCTGCGCTTGCTCAAAGCCGACCATCAAAATCAGCAATTTAAGCTGGAGGACAATATTCTTAAACACTTCCCCGAACAGATTGAGCGGAACAAGGGTTATATCGCCGGGTTTCAGGCTGACCTTGCTACGCTGGCGGCGCATCCGCATCCCAAAGACGGTTTTGCAGGCATGTCCGTCAAGGGCGATATGCTCACCGATAAGGACAATGCGGGCGCTGCCATTCTTGAAGCCTGCAAGGAAGTGAAAAGCAATGAGCCTGTTGAAATCGGCAATTACCGGGGATTTCCCATGCTTCTCAGCACAGACGGGTTTCATCATCAGCTTGTCCTCAAGAGTGAGATGAGCCACAAAACTGAACTCGGTATTGATGCTCGCGGCAATCTTATCCGCATTGATAACACGCTGGCACAAATGCCGGATCGCCTGACTGCTGTTCAGGCACAGCTTGATAACCTCTATAAACAGATGGATGCGGCGAAGTCCGAGCTGGGCAAACCCTTTCCACAGGAAACCGAGCTTGCCCAAAAGAGCGCCCGCCTTGCCGAACTGGATGCAAAGCTCAATATGTCCGAGGAGCACGATACACCGGAGCAAAGTGAGCGAGTAATCGCAAAATCTGCCCGACCCTCTGTGCTTGATAATCTCAAAATCCCATCGCAGCCCGGACAGTCCGGCAAGCGCCAGAAAATCGAAAGAGAGGTCAGGTGATGGCAAATCGAAATCGTGATATTCAACTTCACTTTATGGTCTCCGAGCATGAGCGTGAACTGATAAAAAATAAAATGTCCCAACTTGGGACACAAAACATGGGGGCATATATTCGCAAGATTGCCATCGACGGTTATATCATAAAATTGGAGCTGCCCGAACTGCGTGAGTTGACCTCCCTCCTGCGTCGCTATAATGCCAATCTCAACCAGATAGCAAAGCGAGTGAATGAGACATATCGCATTTATGCCGAAGATATGGAGGATATACTCCATCAGCAGAATGAAATATGGCAAGAGGTACATGGTATACTCACAAAACTTTCCGCGCTCTGAAAATGGGACGGATGCTCCACAAACTTTACGCAGAATGGATGCTGTGTTATCCTTTAGATAGAAGAAAGGAAACGGGAGGTTAAGACAATGAAGATTTTACTCAAAATATTGCTTTTCCCGGTCAGGCTGGCGCTCACAATTATCGTTGCCCTCGGTCGGCTTCTCTGCCTTGCCTCCGGTGTTGTTCTCAATACAATAGCGGTGGTCATTCTCATCATCGCCGCCCTCACTGTCATACTCTTGGGTGAACCCATCTGGACGGGCTTGAAGATGGCCGCGCACGGCTGGCTGATAAGTTCCTTCGGACTGCCACTCATCGCAACATCTCTGGTAGAGCTGCTCGGAGCGTTCAACGATACCTTGAAAGCAATATAGCGCGAAACAAAAGGACGCTCATCGGACTAAAAATCCGGTGAGCGTTTTTCTTTTTGCCCTGCGGCTCTGCGCCACGGTTGCTCATGTTACCAAAGCCGCAAGCGGAAGAACATCGAACTTGGGTGAAAACATAAAGCTATTTTTCCGAGCTACAAATACCAGCTTCAATATTTTGTTTTATCGCAAGAAAAAAGTCTAATCGTTCTGTGTCTCGATGCTGCGTTTTGATTATTTCAATTATCTTGTTTATGTAAAGCAGCGCCATGGTAGGATGATCTTTGTATGTGTCTATGCGTTTGAAAATCTCATCTATATTATCAGGTTCACAACCTAAGAAGCCCGGCGCAGTCATACCTTGCGCTTCTACTTGGATATAGAAATCTAACTGGTTCATTTTAACTGTCTGGGGTATAAGTAGCTTTGAAGTTCCAAGGTTGTCGTAGTCAATATCTGATGTTCTATGATGATTATAAACAATACCGAGATGACCTTGGGGAATATAGAGCCCGACAATGGTTCTTGATGTGTAAAAAAGCACAGAAAAAACACCTTTATCCGCCCCTTGATACATTGGAAGACTTGCCATACCATTTTTCATTTCTAGTTTAGCATAACTTTTTGCATAGCCTTTGTATTTGAATTCGTTTTGTTTTGTGTCATAGATTATTGGGACAACAAATCCGCCGACAGTCGCATCACCACAATCAGCAAGTGTTTTATGGAAAGCATTAAACAGCTTATCATATTCCAGATCAAAAGCCGATTGGCTTGCTGTTCCAAACGAAATTTCTACTCCAAGGGGATTGTTAGTCATAGCAATAGTTTGAGTTTTTCCAAGATGAGTAGATTGGAAATAATTAAAGGCATCATACGAACCTATCCATGCAAAATTAACTTCGTTACATTTACCGTCCTTAATTTCATAAATTGACTGTTGCGAATTATTTGCGAAGCAGATGATAAAATCCATACCATTTTCAATATCACGACAATGGATATTAAATGCTATACTCAATAATTGAGAAAGAGTTGTTTGATTTATTTGTGAGAGCAGTTCGTTGATGTAGACGATATTATTCCCTGCAAAAGATACACAAAAGTTCTTGCTGAAAATTATGTTTTTTACCAAACCAAACTGTCTAATTAGCTCATGTGTTTCCTCACTCCACAGTATTTTTGTTCCGGTCGGGTCAAACGTTATTTTTGTATCTGCAAATACTGCTATTGAATTTGCAATTTTTTTAGCATATACAAAACTCATTCGTTGTCCCTCCCTTCGACACGAAGTGGTATCAGATACGAGCCAAAACGCCGCATTCAATAATAACGGCATTATATCACAGGGGCAAACAATTATAAAGATGGGAGGCCATATCAATGGCAACCAGCCGCCTGATTTCCATGCACATCAGCAAGGGCAAGACTATCGCCCAATGCCTTGCCGACAGGATTGATTACGCAAACAATTCCAGCAAAACGCAGGATGGCCAGTATGTCACTTCGTATGGCTGTAATGCGTCCATTGCCGATGCTGAGTTTTTATATTCCAAGCGCCAATATGGAGCGCTCACCGGGCGCACTCAGGAGAATAATGTCATTGCCTACCAAATCCGACAGAGCTTCAAGCCGGGGGAAATCAGTCCGGTGCTTGCAAACAAAATTGCCTATAACCTCGCCATGCGTTTCACCAAAGGCAATCATGCTTTCATCGTCTGCACCCATACCGACAAAAAACATGTCCACTCGCATATCATTTTCAATTCAACCGCGATGGACTGCACTCATAAGTTCCGGGATTTCCTCGGCTCTGGTAAAGCTGTGCGCCGGATCAGCGACAGGCTGTGTTTGGAGCATGGTCTTTCCGTCATAGAGAATCCGAAGCCGAACAAATCCCATTACGGCAAATGGCTGGGCGATAATAAGAAACCCAGCTTTCAGGAACAGCTACGCGCTGCCATTGATATGGCGCTCTTAGAAAATCCTGCCGACTACAACGCTTTTCTTGCTCTGATGGCGCAAGCCGGTTATGAGTACAAGGATGGCAAGCTTCCCGGATTTCGGGCAAAGGGGCAGCAGCGATTTACTCGACTGCGCTCCCTCAAGGACGGCTACGCCGAGGACGATATTCTTGCCGTTATCGCCGGAAAGAAAGGGCATACCCCCCGCAAAAAGTATCAGCCGAAAATTGAGCCGCCTCGTATGAATATGCTCATTGATATTCAGCAGAAATTGCAGGCCGGAAAGGGTGCGGGATATGAGCGCTGGGCAAAGGTTTTTAACATCAAGCAAATGGCCCAAACCCTCAATTATCTCACCGAGCATAATCTTCTTGAGTATGATGTTCTCGCCGCCAGAACCGCCGAGCTGGTCACCCGCTCCGATGAGTTGTCCGGCACGATAAAAACCGCTGAAACACGCATGGCTGAGATTGACGTTTTGAAAAAGCATATCATCAATTACTCCAAGACCCGCGATACCTACGTTGCCTACCGCAAGGCCGGATATTCCAAAAAGTTTCTTGCCGAGCATGAGAGTGACATTATCCTCCACAAAGCAGCGAAAACTGCTTTTGATGAACTCGGCCTAAAGAAGCTTCCGACGGTGAAGGCTTTGCAAACAGAGTATGCCGAGCTTCTTGCCAGCAAGAAGAAAGCCTATGGCGAGTTTGTCAAGGTGCGCGATGAGAAGCGCTCTGCCTTGACCGCCAAGGCGAATGTCGATAGGCTACTCGGCAACGATCCGGCAAAGTCGGAACAGGAAAAAGACCGTCAGCAGCGATAAGCTGTGGCGGTCTTTTGACAAGCGCCCGTAGGGTGCGCAGCCAGCTCCAGCATGGAGCTGTTTAAGGGGATTGGGGAGCTTTCCCCAACAAGCAATTTTCGCAGAAAACGCAAAGGTGTGTACAACCTTGCCCTGCTTGCCAGATTGTTTTCTGCTTAGGAGAATGCTTATCGGAACTACTCAGTTGCAATGATCCGCTATAATATATATTATAAAGAAAAATCAACTCAAGTCGGGATTTGCTGTGGATTATATAACACCCAAAGGAGCTCCACTCAAATGGGGGATCTCGGAACGGCGTGGGCAAACGCTCTACAAAAAAGATCAAATTGAAGGCATTGTGTGTCTCGGAAAAGTTTGAGCTATGCTCGGGGATACAGAGAAACCAAGGGATACAAGGTTAAAATCAAAAAACAAGGGCTTGATAATATAAAGAATGAACTTTTTCAGGAAACACTATTTTTAACAATTGATAAACATTTATAATTTATACTGAGATATCGGAATGCCAAAGTGTTCCGGCCATGAAATAAGGAGAGAATCATTATGATTAACATACTTGTTGTTGAAGACGACAGACAATTTAACCAAATCGTTTGCACTTACCTCAATAACAATGGATATGCGGCAAAAGGCTGCTTAAATCCAGGTGAGGCATATGATCTAATGTACAGCAATCTATATAGCCTCATTATCTCGGACATCATGATGCCAAGGGAGGATGGTTTTGAATTCGCTAAGACAATCCGAGAGCAAAATAAAACCATTCCTATTTTGTTTATTTCCTCCCTTGATGATTTCTCTTCCAAACAAAAAGGGTTTCGCCTTGGCATTGACGACTATATGGTGAAGCCGATTGATATGGAGGAAATGATCTTGCGTGTGGGTGCTTTATTACGACGCGCCAATATTGCAAATGAAAACCGTCTGGAAATTGGCAGTCTGATGCTCGTAAAAGACGAGATGAGCGCATATCTTGATGGAGAGGAAGTTCCGATTTCCGCAAAAGAGTTTAATGTTCTATATAAGCTTCTGGCTTATCCTAAAAAGATTTTTACCCGCAGTGAGCTTATTGACGAATATTGGGGACTCGAGAATGATACCGGGCTGCGAACAGTAGATGTCTACATTACAAAGCTACGCAGTAAGTTTTCAGAATGCAAGGAGTTTGAAATCGTTACGGTACACGGCTTTGGATATAAGGCGGTGTTGAAGTGAAAAAAAGACGCTCCTCAAAAGCATTGGATAAACGTATAAATGCAAGCTTGATCTCGTTTCGTGTTTATTTATTTACCTTTGGGATTGTGTTCCTCTTAATGGATTGTCAACCCTAAATCGGACAGAAATTATAAGGTGCAGGTTTTCTTAAATTCGGTCGGTGACAGGTATCCCAGCGTACCGTGCAGGCGGATGTTGTTGAACCAGTGCACATAGTCCGCCAGTTCTCGCTGCAACTGCTCGAGCGTGTCAAAGCGCCGGGAGTAAACGAACTCCGCCTTGATCATCTTGAACGTTGACTCCGCTACCGCGTTGTCGTAGGGGCACCCCTTCATGCTCAAGGAGCGGCTGATCTGGAAGCTGTCGAGCAATTCGTCGATCAGGGCGTTGTCGAACTCGCTGCCCCTGTCGGTGTGGAACATCTGGATGGCGAAGAGGCTCCCTTTCACCGTTGAAAAGGCCTTGTGTACCAGATCGGCGTTTTTGTGCGCACCCGCGCTGTATCCGATGATCTCACGGGCACCGAGGTCAAGAAGGATGCAGATATACGCCCATTTCGCGCCAACCATGACATACGACAGATCGCTGACCACACAGGCCCCTGGCGCCTGATTGTTGAAATCCCGGTCAAGAAGGTTGGGGATATCCGCTTCATTGCTCTTGACAGCATGGACGCGGTACTTCTTTCGGGTATAAGCAGACACAAGCCCGCGCTTTTTCATGATCCGCCCGATCTTGCGCCGGGAAATCGTCCAGCCTTTTCGAAATAGTACACGCTTCAGTTTCCGCTGACCGTATACGCGGCGGTTCTCGTCATACGCAGTCTGAACCGCCTCTTCCAGAGCGCTTTCGTCTTCTCTACCGCGACATTCATAATAGTAAGTGCTTCGCGCAATGCCCAGACACCGGCACAGCGCTGATATTGAGTACTTGTGGGCATTGGCTCGTATCACAACTACTTTCGTGCGAATATCAGCGCCGCTTGCTTTAATACGTCGTTTTCCATCCGCAGCTGCTGATTCTCTTTCCTGAGCCGCAGAAGTTCATGCTCCTCCGGCGTCCGGTTGTCCACGTCGTGGCTGGAACCTGTTGCGTTGATCCGCTTCACCCATTTGTCAAAGGCTGATCCGGTCAAGTCGTACTCACGGACAATCTCGCTTCTGGGCTTGCCGTGATTGAACAGCTCCACCAGTTGCTTCTTCTGTTCTTCGCTGAAGGTCCTCCGCGCTCGTCTTTCTGCCATGGTTTTCTCCTTCCTTTTCCCCCTTGGAAGTATACCATGACCTTATCTTTTCTGTACAGTTTAGTGTAGCCTATCCAAAGATCACTATTGCTGACACAATCGATTGGTTGCAAGAGAAGCAATTGTCTATGAAGACATAATAGGTGCAAATTGATAACCTTACGTTTGGGCGCATGGGTGGGTAAAAAGGAGAATGTTCAATGAGCGAGAGAGCAATTAATATATCAGCCCATTGCGCCTTGCCGGGATTAGCAGTTGCCCTATTCTCCTGTAATTGGGATAATTGTACGTTTTATATAAATCAATGTGCAGCTATATACTTGGCAGCACTATTGATTATCATAATCGGATACATACCACTGCCTTTTGTTTTTTACGCACAAGGCCTAATGGGTTTTTTATTAGCAATAGGCTGGTCATATAGCCTCTTAGGGGCAATCTTGGATGCTGAGCATCACATTTCGATTATAAGCCGTATCAAATTCTTTAGATAGGATCGTTTCAGCGGCGGGAATTGGTATTATGAAAGGAGAGTTACAATGAAAAATTATGTTTTATTAACTGAGAGCGGCTCTGACCTTTCTTTGGAGATGGCAAAAGAATATGGGATCAAAATAATTCCCATGTATGTTCAACTCGACGGAAAAACGTATGCCGATGGCGACATTTCCCCAGAGGAAGCCTTTAATTATTCCGATAAAAATGGCGTATTTCCCACGACCTCTGCACCTAGTCCCGCAGACTTTGAGTTAATGTATCGCAAAATCCGCCGCGAGGCTCCGGATTCTATTATAATCCATATAGGATATTCAGCCCAGACTACTTGTTCCTACCAGAATGCGGTCATAGCAGATGAAGGGTTTGAAAATATCTATCATGTTGACAGCGAGCATGTAAGCGCCGGTTTGGGCGCAGTAGCAATTCTAGCCGCTAGATACTTGTGGGCATATCCAGATATAGAGCCTTCGGAGCTGATTGATAAGATCAAAGAAATTGGCAAGTACATGAAATTCCATTTCGTTGTGCAGGATATGCGTTATTTGAAAGCTGGAGGACGCTGCTCCAATACCCAATATTTGGTGGCGCAGATATTGGGCATAAAACCGTTGATCGAAATGAAGAACGGTTTGTTGGTTGCTGCCCGGAGATATAGAGGAAAGATGGAGCGGGTATGTGAAAAAGTGGTGGAAGGTTTTTTCAACTCCGCAGACATTGATACAGATGAAATCTATCTGGTTTATACCCATAGACTTTCCAAAGAAATTTGTGCAAGAATCGAAGCAAAGTGCCGTAGAGATTACCATATAAAGCGAATTTTGTGGTTTGCCGCAGGTTGTGTCATATCTACCCATGGTGGCCCCGGTGGTTTTGGTATCGGCGGTTTAACGATGGGACGAGTGGCATTTCAGCGGCAAGAATTAGATACCGCAGAAAGAGTAGTCAGATTTGAATACTGAACATAAAGACAAAAAACAGATTGATACACACAAAACATGGACAATACCAAATATTCTGTCGCTCATCAGGATTTGCCTAGTACCGGTTATTATCTGGTTGTATTGCTTCCGACAGGCGTATTGGTTAGCCGCTATTGTTATCGGTATTTCGGGGTTAACGGACATTTTAGATGGTATTATCGCGCGGAAGTTTAACATGATTACAGATCCGGGCAAACTTCTCGACCCGGTGGCAGACAAACTGACTCAGATTGCCATTGTGTTTTGCTTGTCCATTCAGTTTGTGCCGATGCGGGTTCTCATGGTGACTCTTATTATAAAGGAATTGATAATTCTTTTGCTTACTTACCTTGCGGCGCGGAAAAAGAGTATTAACAGCGCTCAATGGTACGGAAAACTATGTACGGTAATTTTGTTCATTGTAATAGTGGTCCATATTCTCATCCCATTTCTTTCGGAGACGGTATCATGGACTCTTTCAATGATCGCTATCGGTTTCACGGTTCTATCGCTTGTGATGTATATACGGTTCTATACGAATCTTCCCAACAACCAATGATGCAAGCGATTGGGCGTTCTAATACTTGATTCAGGAGGAATGAAATAATGACTGGTATAAAAATCGGAAACAAAACATCCCGACTTCCCATCATCCAAGGTGGAATGGGCGTTGGTGTATCACTTCATCGTCTGGCAGGCACAGTTGCAAAAGAGGGCGGGATCGGAATAATATCGACTGCGGATATTGGATTCCAAGAACCTGACTTTGACATGACTCCACAAGAAGCCAATCTGCGTGCAATTAAAAAGGAAATTGCGCTGGCACGCGAAATTGCCAACGGAGGAATCCTGGGCGTGAATATCATGGTAGCCGCTCAACAATACGAGGATATTGTGCGTGAATGTGTGGCAAATAAAATCGACATTATTATTTCAGGTGCCGGCCTGCCCATGAAGCTGCCGGAGCTTGTAAAAGGCTCAAAGACGAAAATCGCACCTATTGTTTCCTCGGTCCGCGCTTTTCGGCTCATTCTCAAAGGCTGGGTTAAGCGATACGAATATATCCCTGATTTAGTTATCATAGAAGGTCCGTTGGCGGGTGGTCATCTTGGCTTTAGCTACGATGAGCTAGCCGACCACCCGCAGAGTCTGGAGGAGATCGTTCTTGATGTTCTTGCTGCTACCAAGGAAGCGGAGCAAGAATTTGGTGTAAAAATCCCCGTGGTTGCTGCTGGCGGCATATTCACCGGTGATGATGTTTCACGCTTTATCAAACTGGGTGCGGCAGGTGTTCAAGTTGCCACAAGATTTGTAGTTACAGAAGAATGTGATGCGGCTCCGGAATTTAAACAAGCATATATTGACGCAGAAGAAGATGATATTGAAATCATCAAAAGTCCGGTTGGGATGCCGGGACGTGCAATCCGAAATGCCTTTATTAGACGCATAGAAAAAAAGAAAGAAAAGATCAAACGATGTAGCCTCTGTCTAAAATCCTGCCATATTGACAAAGCACCATACTGTATTACAGAGGCATTGATAAACTCGGTAAAGGGCAATGTCTCCAATGGTGTGATTTTTTGTGGCAGCAGTGCTTCAAAACTAAAGAGCCTAACCACTGTTAAGAAACTACTGGATGAATTGTGCGGCTGTCTGCCCGTCCCTGCTGCAAGTGCAACAGTATAGATGGAGGCTTGCTATGAAGGTAAAGAGGGAGCCTTGTCTATTGGCGCGAGTAATTATTGCTTTGTTGCAAGGCATATTTTTGAGTACAGCTGGCTCGTGGGGGGCATTTATCGTAGATGAGAACGGATACTTTGTTGATGATTAACTCCTGAGAGGTAATATTCAATGGTAAAACAAAAGTGCAATGAAAATATGATACCCACATCAGATAGCCGATTGGAGCTGGATACGGCGGCTACGATGTTTACACTGGCTTTTTGTGACAGTCACAGGGCGCTCATCCGCTTAACGGTCACTATGAGCGAAAGTGTTGATAGAGATAAATTGCAAACGGCGCTTAATCGTCTAGTAACACGATTCCCCTCCTTCTTTGTGCGGTTGAGCCATGATCAGTGCCGATATTTTTTTGAAAGTCTGGATTGCGCACCAATTATTCTGGAAGAGGCTGAAGCAGATGAACCGCTTTTCATGACGCTTGATAACCTTAGCAGATGCGCATTTCGGATTATTGTATCAGAAAACCGTATCGCCCTTGAATATTCCCATGCGGTTTCGGATGGACATGGGGGCAGCGTATTTTTAAAATCGCTGATTGCAGAATATTTGCATATCCGATATGCAGTATCTGTTCCTTACTGTTCGGATGTTCTCAGCGCAAATGGAGCACCAAATTACAACGAAATTAAAGATGCATATCAGGAAATAACCGGGGCCTCAAGTAAATTGAAGGATATGTCAGAGGCTTATTCATTAAAGGGCAGCAAAGATAAAAAAGCAAACATCACGGAACTTTCTTTCAAAACGGATGATCTTTTGAACTGTGCAAGTGAATGTGGCGTAACCCTTACTGCCCTGTTGTCAGGTGTATTAACAGCAGCGCTATTCGATTTACAGCAGCGTGAGAACAGAGAACAACGGGAAATCCGGCTTTCCATACCTATTGATTTAAGAAAACGCTTTAGCAGCGGCACACTGCGTAATTTCACGCTTCCCACCACGATCTACGCAGGAAAATTGGGGGATGGAATGCATGTTTCCGCATTGTGTCGATCATTTGATAAGCAGCTAAAAATGAATGTATGCAAAGAAAACTTGTCGGCTTTGGCAACCTCTTATGTAAAAATGGCGAAAAGCAAAGCGATTGCTGCCTTGCCGTTATTTTTCAAAAGATGGGTAATACAGACGTTTTTTTCAATATCTAAGGGGGGGAATTGCATGACTTTTTCCAATCTAGGTATATGGAGGATTCCGGATAATATGAAGCCGTATGTCCAGAGGTGCAGTATGGTGTTTAGTCCAAAACCATCAACGCCGTATAGCTGTGGCATGGTTTCTGTTGGAAACGATTTGACGCTAACTCTGACTAGGAGCATAAGAGAACCGCTCTTAGAGCCAAGGGTTCTTCAAATACTTAAAAAAATCCTAACACATAGAAACGCTCGATTGGAGTTGATTGCATGAATGCTGAAATAGTCACTAAGAAATGCAGCCTGCCCTTTTATTCTGAAGGAGAAGAAACCTTTCATGTGGCTTCGCATGCTTTTGGAGTGCTTTTGGGAATCGGTATGATTATCACCATTTACTTGTATCATCAGAATATTACACAACTTGTCTCCGGTATTCTGTTCGGGCTATCCCTTGTTTTTTTGTACGCTATGTCGTGTACTTATCACGGTCTTTCCCCAAAAGGCGCAGGGCTGAAAGATAAGAAAGACTTTCAAGTGGTTGACCATTGTTCTATTCCCATATTAATTATCGGCACTTATATTCCCTTAGCGCTGTGCATTATGGAACCTGCAAAACCCGGTATGGGATGGAAGCTAATGGGGGTTATCTGCATCATTGCTTGTATAATAATTGCATTGAATATAATTGATCTGGATCGCTTCAAAACCTTCACCATGATAGGATACTTCCTAATGGGAGGAAGCGTATTGATCGGCTCAGATATCATAATAAACGCACTTACTATTGAAGGCTTCACCCTCTTTATCACCGGGGGAATTGTATATGGCGTTGGCGCTATTTTTTATGGATTGGGCGGCAAAAACAAAGTAGTTGGCAAAAGCAAAAAGTGGATGCACTCAATCTTTCATATTTTCTGCATTTTGGGTAGTGTCCTGCATTGCGTCTGCGTCTACCTGTATGTTTTTGGGTATTGATTGCAGATGAGACTATTCTTTCGTCCGATATGTGTTTTTTTCGATTAACATTTCATTAATAAAGATCGGGAAACTGATAAACAATGCCGTGAGATGATAGACTTAATTAGATGTGGAGGAGACTTTTTATGAAATGGAATATCATTGCAGATTCGAGTTGCGACTTAAAGAATATCACGCGGATATGTGACAATATTAGATTTTCCACCGTTCCATTTATAATAAATATCGGTGCTGACAGCTATGTCGATGATGAAACCCTGGATACAAACATCATGATAATAGCAACGGAAAATTGTACTCACGCCAGCCAAACAGCTTGCCCATCGCCCTATTCGTGGTATGAACAATTTGAAAAAGCTGAACAGTGCATTGCGATTACCATATCCAGTCAGTTATCAGGCAGTTATAACAGTGCAAATGTGGCAAAAAAGATGATGCTGGAAAAAGAACCTTCAAAGAAAATCGCTATCCTAGATTCTTATTCCGCTGGCCCTGCTCTCGTTTTGGTTGTAGAAAGACTTTATGAATTAATCGAAAAACAGCTTTGCTTTGAAGAGGTGGTTTCACAAATACAGGGCTTCATCGCAACCCAGCGTTCTGTCTTTGCGCTGTCCTCATTTAACAATCTTATCAAAAATGGTCGTATGAGCAAACTTGCAGGTATTTTAGCGGGAAAGCTGAGTATATGGGGAGTCGGTATTGCAAGTGATGAAGGTAAGATTCAAATAAAAACGAAAGTCCGTGGTTCAAGCAGAGTGCTATCTGCTTTAATAGACGATATGGTTGAGCGGGGGTTCATGGGTGGTGCCATGGCAATTAGCCATTGCTACAATGCTTGTCTTGCTGAAAAGCTACGCGAAAAGGTTAAGAAACTTTGGCAAACAGCAGAGATTAAAATCTTACCAACTCGCGGCCTTTGTAGTTATTATGCCGAACGCGGCGGATTGATAGTTGCCTTTTAAGCGGTAACGTTATATTACTAAAAACCGCACACCGTGAAACACTGCGGAATGAATGATGTAGCTTAAAAGGACTCTCGCCTCCCGCAAAAAGCAAGAGTAAGAATGCAGATACATAAAGGAGACATAGGCATGATTGAGAGGTTGAAAGCAAATTATCCGATTTTCATTGCAATTATCGCGGCTATCATAGTAATTTTAGGACTCATCTTCTATTTTATCGGACGAGAAAATAGTGCATAAAGCTTTGAAAACATTTAGGTGCTTTTATAATCATTGCCCCTATTTTGTTGCAAAAGAGATAACTGCGGTATTTAATTACAATCCGCTGATTTCAATATGGGATTGATGATTTTAGTTATTGTATCTGTGTTGTCTGGTTTAATACAGCTGTGGCTATCCTGCGCAAACAGTCTTTTCAGAAAGGAGATAATTTATGAATGAATGATGATTTCGTTTATTGCCCAGTCTGCCAGAGCAAGACCAGAGTGAGAATTCGAAGAGATACGAAACTGGAGAATTTCCCTTTGCACTGTCCAAAATGCAAAATAATCACATTAATCAACGCCGCAGAAATGAAAATACAAGTTATCACAGTGCCAGCCGCAAAGACGCAGAGCCGATAACCGTGAGTATATCTCACAGTTATCGGCTCTTTTTTCTCTTGATACGGAGAAATGACTATTTGTTATCGCCAAGAGATTCTGCACCAAGGCATATACCAATATATTTCTGGGATTCCAGTTCACTTTTATCCCTAAAAAAATCATGCACACATTTCGGGACATTATTCGGCGAAGCCGTATCGGGGAAAACAATGGCATCCAGGCTAATCTCTAGCTCCTGCGCCAAAAGGATGACCGTTTCAAACTTGGGGTTGCTTTGACCGCGTTCGGCTTGTATTATCGTTCGTTTACTCATCCCCAATTTTTCGGCTAACTGTACTTGTGTTAATTCTCGTTTTGTCCGTTCTGCCCGGACAGCTATTCCAAATGAAATAAATGGATTGTTCATTGAAGATCACCCCATAACCATTCTAATGCCCTGAATGGTTTACATAAATTACCCCATGGATCACCTGGGGTAATCTTAGAATCACTAATCTTATATGGAGGTGCCAATCAATGGAGTTAATTGAAAATAAGCGAAGGCGAGAAGGAGATTAGAGGCAGAAAAATATCGTATTGTCTGCCATGCAAAAATAAATCATTTAGCATATAAGGCGAGCTTCAATTCACACGGTGAGTCGAAGCTCGCCTTATGTATTCCCTACATCACTCAACTATTAAAAGACATTAAACCTAACAAAGGCACACAAGCAGGTTTCTATACCTGCCTGTGTGCCTTTTTGTATTTATATACCTTTGGCAGCGTAGGTTGCCGGGATCCTCCCTCCATCTTTCGATTCGCCATCCCTAAAAATCGAAAACGGAGGAAATCCAATGACTATTATCAACCTTAGAAAATATTATCCGGAGCTATACAGCTCTGATTGTGAAATTTCTGTACCCGATGAAGTAGCAACTGCACTGCATGAGTTTAGGCTCTGTGAAGCGGCCTGCCGCCTACGTACATACAGGAACAAGGCATATTATTCGCTGGACTGCGGAGATCAGATTGAGCGTGAAGCGCTCCTCCTCACCCAGACTCCACACGAGATTTTGGAACGCAGGCTGACTATGGAGCAACTCTATGCCGCACTCGCCAGTTTGCCGGACAAGCAGGCCAAGCGGGTGGTATGCCCACTTCATCATGGGCATGAGTAAAGCCGCCATTGCGAGAGCTGAGAATGTGAACGAGAGTGCCATTCGCCAGTCCATCAGCCGGGCATTGCATCACATGGCTGTTTTTTTGGAAGATTCTTTTTAATTCAGGCTGCGGTTTTGGCTCGAAAATGAAATGAATAATGAAAGGTGCTTTGTCCGTTAGCGGACAGCCTTTCGCCGCAGCTTGAAAAACACCGGGTCACCCTCGGTCATATACGGCACTCAGGTACATATCCCGGTAGCAGAGCGAGGGAAGAGCGGCGCTTGACGATAAACGCAATCTTTCAAATCCGCCTTGGCAAGCGGAACGCGAGGATGCACCGGGTGCTAACGATACTTTCTCACGACCACCCACGGACTTGAGGTGGAGTCTCTGCGATATAGGTCAGCTTTGGCACAGCAACCATAAAGTGGAGCTATGATGCCCTGCCAAGGGCAGCCTGAGTGTGTTCCCTTGCCGGGGAGCGTGGCAAATACGGCAGTTTTCAAAACCGGAAACCACGGGCAGATTGCGCCCACAAGTGCAATCTGCCTGTTCTTCTGGCTTTGAAAGTCAAATTTATGATAAAGGGGAAATGTGTATGATTTTCTTAGATGAAGCGCACAATGACTTTTTCCGCAAGATTATGGAGCGCACCCACTCACAGAATGATCCATACCACCTCGCCCTGTTTTATACGCTGGGACTGTCCGATGATACCCGACGCAATATTGCCGACCTCTATGACTTTGCTGAGAAGGGCATTGAAACTGAGGGGCTGTATAAGTGCTGGCAGACATCCGGAACTTTGCGTATCACCCGATTGGCATTCAATCTCTACAACGGCTGGAATGGTGAATCTGGCGGAGAATTGGCCGGATACTACACCCCATATGAGCTGTTCTGCGATGGGAAAGCACTGTATTTCTTTGAAGCCATTAAGCTGCTCTATCCTGAGAGCTTTCAAAACCCATAAGGAGGGAACGAATATGAACGCTGGCACACATAGCTTGGCTCAGTTGCAGGCGGTAGACATTCAAAGTGTCGAGCCGGGAGAGCTGACCGACATTCGCAATATAAAGGTTGATAAAACCTTGCCCCGCGATGCTCGAATTGCTGAGTTTCTGCGGCAGATCGGCAATCCCTATTGCTTTCGCTGCGGGAAGTACATCGTCAAGGCAAACTTTTCCCAAAGCGGTTCTTCTCTTGAAGATTGTCTGAAAGGAATTATCGCTTGACAAGATTGACTGCCATCCGCAAAACATGGTACTATGGTCATGGAAAAGGATGAAAATAATAGCGACCAACACGCTCCCTTGATTTGCGGTTTTCTGCGTAAATCATCTAAAGGAGTGTGTTTTTTCATGACTAAAATACCAAAACAAGCACAAGCAATTACGTTGCCGAAATACCGGGCAGCTAAATACATCCGCATATCTTATACGGATGATAAGTCCACCGAGAGTGGCAGCGTGGCGAATCAGAAGAAGCTCATCAATGATTATCTCAGCCACCATCCTGAAATCTCCCTTGAAGCCGAGTATATAGATGACGGTTATTCGGGGCTTGCGTTCGACAGACCGGATTTTCAACAGATGATGCGAGATATTGAGGATGGCAAGATTAACTGCGTTATCGTCAAAGACCTCTCCCGGCTTGGGCGCGAGTATATTGAGACCGGCCGCTATCTGCGCCGGGTATTCCCCGCCTACGGTGTCCGTTTCATTGCCATTACCGATGGTATCGACACTGTCGCCGATAATAACGGCGAGGAGCTAACTGTATCGGTAAAAAATATCATAAACGAAGCCTATTGCCGCGATATCTCCATCAAAACCCGCAGCGCACTTGCCGTTAAGCGGCGCAACGGCGATTTTGTAGGCGCAACCGCCGTATATGGCTATCTGAAATCTGAGGAAAACAAGAATCAGCTTGTCATCGACGAGTATGCCTCTGAGGTTGTGCGCGATATCTACCACATGAGATTGGAGGGCATGAGCGCCTACCGCATTGCTGAAATCCTCAATGGGCGGGGCATCCTCTCGCCCCTTATGTATAAAAGGCAGCAGGGTTTACCCTGTCCAAGCGGCGGCTTTGCCGACAGTGAAAACGCTAAATGGTCTCCCAACACCATCACCCGTATTTTGCAGGATGAGACCTACACTGGCACATTGGTTCAAGGGCGGCAATGCACTTCCAACTATAAGCTCAAAGACAAGGCTTTCCTTCCCGACGATGAATGGGTGCGGATTGAAGATGCCCATGAGCTGATTATCCGCAAGCATGATTTTGACCTTGTTCAGCGTATCCGCCACCTGGATACGCGAACAGCGCCGGATGGGAAATCGGTGCATCTTTTCTCCGGCTTATTGGTCTGCCGTTGCTGCGGGGAACGCATGGTACGGAAAACCGTTCCCTATAAGGATAAAAAGTATTTCTATTATGCCTGCCCTACCGGAAAGAAAAACGGCTGCACCACTCCGCAGATTAAAGAGGATGACCTGAATGATTTGGCGCTGGCCATCGTAAAAGCACATATTGATAATGTCGTTGCCCTTGATGAGCTGCTTGCCAGCATAAACGAGGAACGCATCAACCGTAAGCTGGTTGAGAAGTACCAGCGCCAGCTTGCTGACAACAACGAGAAGATGAATACTTTGAAAAACTTTAAAGCTCGGCTCTATGAAAATCTTATCTGCGGTGTTTTGAGCAAGGATGATTACCAGCATAATAAAAAGATGTATGCGGATGAGATTTCCACCCTTGAGCAAGCGAACGCGACGCTGGAAGCCGAGCTTGAAAGCGTGCTGAATAACACCTCCAATCGCCGCAAGTGGATTGCTCATTTCCGCAAATATGAGACCATGCAATCCCTTGACCGCATGGCACTCGTACAGCTTGTAAGCAATATCCGCATTGTCAGCAAAACGCAGATTGAGATTGACTTCAACTTTCAGCTTGAGTATGAAACGGCACTTGCGGTTCTGCAAGCGGAGCGTACAGAACAAAGGAGGGCAGGATAATGGCCAGAAAAAGTAGAAAATATCTTGCGGATGCCCCAAAGGTTGCCGCAGCGCTCTATATCCGTAGTGCATTTTATATCAGGCTGTCGGTGGAGGACAATAACAACCGGGGAAACTCCCTTGAAACCCAGCGCATGATTTTGGAGCAATATCTTGAGGATAAGCCGGATTTCCAAATTGTCGGCGTTTATACCGATAACGGCGTTTCCGGCACTACCTTTCAGCGCGAGGGTTTTCAGACCATGCTGGGCGATATCGCAAACGGCCTGATTGACTGCGTTCTGGTCAAAGACCTTTCCCGCCTTGGGCGCAACGTGATTGACACTGGCTATTATATTGAACGCTACTTCCCTAAATACAATGTTCGCTTCATAGCAGTCAATGATTGTTATGACAGCGCCGACACCGAGAGCATCCACAGCGGCATCATGCTCCCTCTGAAAAACATGATAAATGAAGCCTATTCAAAGGACATCAGCCGCAAAATCAAGGCACAGCAGCACCAGTGTATGAGCGAGGGCGGTTTTATCGGCGCACGCTCGCCCTACGGATATATGAAGCATCCCGATGATTGTCATAAGCTCATTATCGACCCAGAGACCGCTCCGGTTGTAGCGCAGATATTTGAGTGGGCGCATGGCGGTGATGGTCTGAATACCATCGTAAAAAAGCTCAATGAGGGTAATATCCTACCGCCCAGCCATTACAAGAAACAGAAGGGGCTTATATCCCATGAAAATCTGCTTGGCGAGGGGAAATGGCAGACCCGCACCGTCTCTAAGCTCTTGGAGGATGAAGTTTATACCGGGGATATGGTGCAAGGCAAGACCAAATCTATTGACCGCAAGCAAATCCCTGTTTCGCACGAGGAGTGGATCGTCGTTCGCAATACCCATGAGCCGATTATCACCCATGAAATGTATGATGTTGTTCAACGCCTGCGAGAGCAAGTTGCAAAGGATAGCAGCAACAGGGCCAAAGCAGAATATACCCCGAACATTTGGAAGGGTAAAATCTTCTGTGGGTATTGCGGCAGACCGCTTCACCGCCAGCGGCATAATCGTGTCCACTCTCATGTCTATTATCTTCATTGCATCACCCAAAGCCGCATGGGAAAAGGCGCTTGCAGGGTGGTATCCATCCCTGAAAAGGAATTGACCGAGGTTGTACTGTCCTATTTGAGCCGCCAGCTTAACCTCGCGCTGGATGATGCAATACGAATTCGCAAAGACACCTCTGCCCAGAGCGAGGAAAAATCGAACATCACAAAAGAAATTGCCGCTCTCCGGCAGGATAAGGATAAAAGCCTTTATATCGTCCGCAGCCTGTACGAAAACCTTGTGAGCGGTACGATTACACAGGATGAGTATTTCTCTATGAAAAGTGATTATGAAACAAAATCGGCGGCGGCAGAGCACCGTATAGCAGCGCTTGAGCAGGAGCTTTCCGACCTAAAGGCACAAGAGGTTCAGGCAAAGAAAATCATATTGGATGCGCAGGAGCTTGAGCGCAATCCGCAACTGACCGCCGAGTTGATTGACCGTCTCATAGAGCGCATAGAGCTTTTTGAGGACAGGCGCGTTTCTATCACTTGCCGTTTTTCAGTATCCGGGCTGAGTGAGGGGGTATTATCGTGAGCAAATATGTTATCGCGCTCTATATCCGTTTGTCACTGGAGGATGCGAAGGTAGATAGCATGAGCATCCGCAATCAGCAGCTTGCCCTCCATAAATATGTGGATTCCATGCCGGAGGGTGACAGCGCCGAGGTGCTTGAGTTTGTTGACAACGGTTATACAGGCACGAATTTTGAGCGCCCAGCGATGCAGGAAATGCTCGAAAAGGTTCGCACCCTCCAGATTAACTGTATCATCGTCAAAGACTTTTCGCGCTTCGGGCGCAACAGCCTTGAATCCGGCTATTTCATTGAGCAAGTATTTCCGCTGTTTAAGGTGCGTTTTATCTCCATCAATGATAACTTCGACACCAATAAGTATAAAAACGACACCGGCGGCATGGATGTTGCGTTCCGCTATCTCATCCATGAGCAATACAGCCATGACCTTTCCCGCAAATATAAAAGCGCTAAGTACGCCCTCATGCGGCGCGGTGAATACCATGACAAGCGCACTCCTTACGGCTATCTCCCCGGCGAAGATAAACACTTTGTTATTGATGAGCAGACTGCGCCGGTGGTCAGAACAATTTTTGATCTGGCGCTGGAGGGCATGAGCGCCCCCAAAATCGCCAAGCAGCTATTTGACTTGAATATTCCCACCCCCGGCGAATATAAGGTGGCTCGCGGTGATAAGACCCATGATGTATCACGCTCAAATAATATCTGGCATCCCACCATTGTTCTGCGTTTCCTTCGTGATGAGCGCTATGCCGGGACGTACATCTACGGCAAAACTGCTGTCACCCAAGTGGGCGGCAATCACGTTCGCCGCAATGATGAAAGCAAGTGGTTCAAAATCCCCGACTTTCATCCCGCGATTATTTCTATGGATGTGTTTGAACAGGTTCAGGCGATATTTCCGAAGGGCAGCAGCGTTAAGAAAAATCGGCATGAATACGCGCTGCGGGGCATGGTGTTTTGCGGTTGCTGTAAACACGCAATGTCCCGCTTGAAGAAGAATCCGGCTTTTATCTGTAATTACTCAAGGCATTACGAACACATGGAATGCCGTTTGCAGGAGATTTTGGAGAGCGATTTGGAAGCCCTCATCTATACGCTTTCGGAACAAAAAGCAAGGATCATCCTCGGTGCTGACAGTCTGAGCGATGTTAGCAAACTGGACATTCGCCTTGAAGAAAAGGCCGTATATGAGGAAAAAGTTAATGCCCTGAAAGATGATAAGCGCCGCTTGTATGAGCAGTATTTGATGGAGGAAATCAGCCTTGACAATTACAAGGCGGCAAAGTCCGTTGTTGATAGTGACCTACGGAAGATTGAGCAGATATTCAAGCGGCTGGAATCTGAGGTGAAACGGATGCAGTTATCATCTGAGGGCAACAAAAAAATCCGGGGCATCGCAAAGGATGTCACCGGAGCCGGTAAGCTCACACGCACTCTCGCGGAGCTGCTTGTGAACAGGGTTTATGTGTACCCTGATAATCGGATTGAAATAGATTGGGCGATTTCGGATTTTGTTTAAGATGGCTCGGCACCGGGCTTTACAACACAGTCCATCTTATCTTGGCGAAATGGCGCAGATTTTGTTGATTTTATTCGCCGTTCCGTATACAATGTCTATATGTGCTTGATTATCCAGTTACGAGGTTTGATGATATGGAATATATGACTGCAAAAGACGCCGCTGAAAAATGGGGCATATCAGAGCGTAGAGTGCAAGTCCTTTGTGAACAAGGCCGTATCGAGAAAATCGCTCGTCTGGGGAAATCATGGGCGATACCAAAAGATGCAAAAAAGCCTTTAGATGCGAGAAGAAAAGGCGTGAAATCCCGTAGAGAGGATGTGAACTAACCACGTGCATCCTTTTCTAAAATGGCCGGGCGGGAAACGATGGCTAATTGCAAACTATCGTTACATCTTCCCAGCAGAATATAACCACTATTTTGAACCGTTTCTCGGTGGCGGCTCTGCTTTCTTTTCTTTACTTCCCGCGAAAGCCACCATTTCCGATATAAATGGTGAATTGATAAATGTATATAAAGTGATGGCAAGAAATCCAGCGCAACTCAGGGAGCAATTGATCCAACACCAAGAAAATCATTGCGCAGATCACTATTATGCAGTCAGAGCGAACGTACCTGATAACGCTATTGAGCGGGCTGCCAGATTTCTCTATTTGAACAGGACATGCTTTAACGGTATGTATCGCGTCAATCGGTTAGGAGAGTTCAACGTACCGATTGGCACAAAACAACAGTTCGTTGATGATGTGGCACGTTTTGAAGCGTATTCAGAGGTGCTACATAATGTTCACATACGAAAGCAGGATTTTGTTGATACAATACGTGCAGCGATGCAGGGGGATCTCATTTTCGCTGATCCCCCCTACACCATAGCACATAACCAAAACGCTTTTATTAAATATAACGAGAGATTATTCTCTTGGAAAGACCAAAAACGTCTGCTAAATGCATTAACACGGGCACGTGATCGAGGCGCGATAGTGTTGGCTACTAATGCATACTATCCTGATATACAACAAATGTACGAGCAAAACAATTTCTACACTCAGGCATTGCGCAGATTTAGTTCAATATCAGGACTGGCTGAAGGACGTGGCTCACAAGAAGAATTATTAGTATCCTCATATCCAATCCAATTGCTAGAAGATCAACAATAAATGTACGGATTAGATTATGACGATTACTTTTTTGAGGAGATAATGGCATGGTTCGTATTGCGTTGATTAGCGATATTCATTTTGGGCGATTCTCAAGGACAGCAGAACTTTCTGTCCCAGGGGAGCCTATCAAAGATGAAAATGCTGGAGGGATATCGTTAACCGAGAGTCTGATTTCAGTACTCAAAAAAACCAATACGCAATATCTTTGTATAGCTGGAGATTTAACTTCTCTAGGAAGTCCCCAAGAATTTTTTAACTGCGAAAAAGCGTTACTGGATATAGCAGATAGAGCCGAAATTCCACGTGATAATGTCATACTTGGATTGGGAAACCATGATATTGATTGGAAAATATCTGACTTATATTCAAACTTCGAGAAAATGCCCCCTGATTTTCCCCATGATTTAGTAAGGGAAAAATACCGGGAAATGGCTGCTCAGGCTGCGCTAATAAATATAGAAAATATACCTCCACTAAATAAAACTGGACCTGCCCCGTATACCGGAATTATAGAAAATAAAGACTTTGTAATGTTTGTCCTAAACACAGGTTGTTACAGTACCCGCGATCAATCTTTTCCTAGGGGAAAACTTGATGCAAAACAACTGGAATGGTTTGAGTCTATCGCTAAAGAGTATAGTGCAGATTCAAGATGGAAAATCGTAATGATGCACCATCACCCTTTTAATTATAGCTTCCCTATACCAGGGCCGGATATATCAACGCTTGAAGAAGGAAGTAGGTTTCTTGAAATTGCGGGTCAAAATGGTATTCGCTTAGTACTGCACGGTCATCGTCATCATCCAAGAGCAGAAACCGACCAAAAAAATGGTTGGAATTATCCAATAACATTTATTTGTGCAGGTAGCCTCGCGGTCAACGCAGCTCATAGGCATGGTGAGATCCCCAATACACTACATATTATTGATCTTTCTGATGAGGTCGGTGTGTTGGAACTCTATAGTTATCAGTTTTCATCTGCACTCGGATGGATTCCGATTAAAAGCAATTGTCCGGAAACGCCTATTGATCATAAAATGTTGCTTGGGAAAATTTTTGATGCAGACAAAAGAATTCAAGCAATAAAAGATTTATCAGAGCCAGCTGAGATGGTTTATGAAGTTACTTGGGAAAGTTTAGATGAAAGCCTTCGTTTCCTTCCGGTTGACAAGCTTAATCAGCAGATAACGGAACAGCTTTCAAATACACACAAGATGATCGGAAGCTTTCCAAATGATGTTGTACTTATTAGGAAGGAGGCTAATCATGGATAGAGTTGCTGATTGTATTAAAGGCTCCAGTATGCAAAATCCCTTTAGCGATAGTCAGGCACGAAACTTTTCTGATACAAAGGTAATAAATGAATTTTACCCAATATCCAACTATTGGTCTCTTTTCAACGATCAGCATGAAGTCCTTCTGGGAACACGTGGTAGTGGAAAAACATTTTTATTAAAAATGATGCGTTATTCAATGCTTAAGCGCGTACAAGATCCACGCGCAAAAGAATTATTAGATAATAAAGAGTATCTTGCATTATATGTGCCGATGTACTTGGAATTTGTAACCCATTTAACAAGTACGGATACCACGGAGCAAGAACAAATAGCACTGTTCCAATTTGCTTTCAATTGTCTACTTGCTCAATCACTATTAACAGAGCTTGAAGAAATGTTGGCCGAAGAGTATGACAAGCTAAAGCGTGCAACGAAAAATTTCACTCTTACCAATGATCTAAACAATATGTGGTTCGATGATGATGCTGACGATATTTCGGATTTATTTTCTCTCTCGATGAAACTCAAGAAACTTTTTTACAACTTCGATGTGAAAACAAATTGTTTGGATAACGTTCCACCTGTGTTCAAGCGCCCAATCGGAGCGTCGCTATTAGCTGTCAAAGGATTAATATCCAAAGGCTTAGATTTTGCCGAAGAACCAACATGGATAATATGTATAGACGAGGCTGAATTTTTAACCGAACCCATGCAGAAGTGCATCAATAATGTTTTTCGATCGGACTCTAATCGAATAGCATTGAAAGTCGCAACCCTACCATATTATCACAAAACCTTAGAAACGTTGGAAGAAAAGATTTCGGTTTCCTCTGGAAATGACTTCAATTATCGTGTTGTGGACATGGATTTTGCAAGTCAAGATTTTCGAAACTTAACAAACATGCTTTGCTCCCATCGCATGAAGAGCCGGTTTGATCCTAGTTTAGTCATTGAAACTCTTGAGGATTTTGTTGGAGTTTGCGGAAATGACGATCAAATAGATTATTATCGTGAGGAATGCGGTGCGGAAGAATCGACATACGAAGTAATCGAGCAAAAAATCATTAATAGCTTCTCCGAGAGAAAAAATGCCAATAACTATTCTAATAAAAGAAAAACAGTTTATGATAAATCTGCACCTATTTTCTTTGTAAGGCAAATGTATGCTTTATCGAAAGAAGGAAACAGAAAACCGGGATGGTATGCAGGTAGCCCTATGATACGAAAAATATCTCAGGGCAATCCACGGGCTTTTATACAGATAATGAATATACTGTTTGAAAAAGCAAGAACATCTGTGTTGACACCAAAAGCTCAACATGGCGTTATTTTTGAATATGTACAGAGCTTTTGCGAATCCACACAAGCGCTCGAGACTTATGGTCCGCTCATTTATCGGGAGTTAGATAAAATCGCTGAAACTTTGCAGAATCATGTGCATGGTTCGTATTTAGTATCGGCTGGATGTAATTTTGTCTTGGGATTCAGGGAGGATGACTCTTTTGTCAATGCGAAAGGATGGCTAGAGCTAGCTATTGCCTATTCAAGAATTATTGTTGATGAGGATACTCTCAAAAATGGAATCTCAAAAGAAACAGAATACCTACTTGCCAATGCATATGCTGCAAAATACTGGTTACCAATGCGGCCTGATGTTGCACCGAAAAAAATATCGATAATTGATAATCAAGTTCAAACTTATACAGTTAAAAACCCTAAAAGCATCATTAAGCAGCCCGAGTTTGACCAAATATCGCTGTTTAAGGAGGGTGACTAATGATCATTAAGAATGCGGAATTTGATAAGGAACTATTCCAAGGAAACTGTCTTTGTGTTTTTTCAATTGGCTATGAGCAGCGTTCTTCTCATTTGCTGGATAAGGTATCCGAGTTTGAACATTTGCCGAATATGATGCTATTTGCATTTGATGACTATGAAAACCATCCTCATTCAAAAGATAAAATAAAATCCATTGAATCTCACCAGCAAATAATTATTCAAAAGTATTCAGACAGCCGAGCCGTGCATAAAAAGATTCTTGAAACAGTAAAAAAAATGACTACTAGTAGCGATAGGTTGACTGTCCATATCGACTATTCATCTATGCCGAGAGGATGGTACTGCAAACTTCCAATGCTATTGCAAAGTGTGCTCAGAGAAACCGACATCGTTTATTTCTGGTACTCTGAAGGAGAATACCCAAATTCATACGAAGAATACCCCAGTGCAGGCATAGACGCATTTTCGTTCTACTCAGGGAGACCCTCTTTGGAAATCGAAAAGAACAGAGTGCACATCTTAGCTCTTGGGTATGACACAATAAGAACTCAGGCAATTATATCAATAACAGATCCTGATTACCTTGTCGCATGCTATGCATACAATCCAAAACGCGAATTCTTTGCAGAAAATATCAAGCAAGTGAATGCGAGCTTCCTCTCTAAGGCAGCAATGTCGGTAGCATTGCAGCTGGACGATTTTTCATTTATGGTATCAAAGCTTTGTGATTTGTCTCATGAACTGCTGTCAACTGGAGATGTTATTTTAGTACCGGATGGCCCGAAGCCATTGATTTTCGCAATATCTCTTGTTCCTGACCTGTTAAACAAAAATGGAGTTACATGTTTGCATGTTGCAAGAAATAGCAATCATTTCGAAGCTGTAGACGTTACTCCTACAGGTATCATAGATGGCTTTTCAATACAGGGTGACCTCTAATATAATCAAAGATAAAGCTAATGGATTTTAAGGAATTATCCATTAGCTTTTTTAGTCTGGGCTTGACATACGGGTGTCTGAGGTCGTGAAAGCGTATCTTCCGCAAACTGTGCTTGTCAAGCAGCTTTGGAAATGCCGATATCACATAATGCGGAGATACAAGCGTTCCCATTTCATCTACACAAATGTAGTCCAGATACTGTTTGTCATAGCACTTGCCGCAAAGCCGTTTATACTCCGTCTGCTGTTCCTTTAAGGTCGGCAGCTTTTCTTTGAATACAGCCACAAGCGGAAGTGTCCTCATACTCGACTTGGTTTTTGTGGTGTCCTGCGCCAATGGAACTGGAGACTTGCTCATAAATGGCAAGCTGCTCTGCCGTGGGACTGTCGTCCAGGTTTGCCAGTGCCCCCCCAGATTCCGGAGCGGACAAGGCGGTTTTTCAGCTGTAAATGGCGAAGCTCCGTCTTGTCAAAAACAGATTTCATATCGATATCGCCTCAACTTTCAACCTCAACTTTAAAGATAACTGGGTGCAGACCATCGTTGCAGCTGATAATCGCTACATTCGGGCCGGTGGTTCTTCCTGCGCATTGTTGGACGCCGTTATCGCCCCAATATCCTGTTTGTTGCCGGGCGCCGGCGGAAACAGCGTACAGGTAGACAGCAAAAACGCCGTCAACCACATGATCGCAATCAACCGTATCATCTTCCTGATTCTGGGCGCCCCTTTTTGAAGCGCGTTGTGTGGAGCGCGACTTCATGCGCAATCTGCGGATAATTCTCTGCCGTGCAGAACAGCGCAATCTGTTCTGAAAAACCACCTCGTAAAAGGATGGTGCGGTTTTTCGGCCTGTATTTCACCTTTGCGACGTGGGCCCACCGAAGAAAAACCTCCTGCCGCGACTGCGCCAGCATCCCCGCGCCCGCGGCGGCAGGTTTGCCGGATAAAACCCCGAATGCGACCGTCATACCATTGACGATTCGGTTCTTTTTCGCCTGCTTTTCCTGTGTGCGGCAGAGTACGCCTTTTTGATCCAGCAGAAATTCGGCTTCATACTTTCCCCGATGGATCACCATGATAAAAAGCCATGACAAAAGCAGCAGCGCGGCGATAAGCCCTAGCCCATAAAGCGTGTAGACGCTCTTGCCCGATGCAAGCCCGATCACCAGCGCGACAAGACCAAAGGGGATGCCGATGGCAAGCCCAAGCTGCTTCAAAATCACCGTGTTTCTGAATATAGGCACGCTGATCCGCCACTGTATCTTTTCCATCGTCATCCCTCTTTTCTACAACTGCTTTGATAATAGCCGCCGAAACTCCACGCAAACAGCAGGACGCTCATCCCCAACATTACGGAGCCAGCCGGGGGCCGGGCCCCGCAACATCTGAAAAATATGGGCATTAGCCCAATTTCGTGCCGCAGTTGCCGCAAAACGCGGCGGTGGCGGAGAGTTTGGAGCCGCAGTTGTGACAGAACTTAGAGGTTGGCCGCGCGACTGTTTGCTGCGCCTTCGCTTCCCGTTCCGTTTCCGTTGCGGGCTCCTCCCTATCCCCTGGTTCATCCTTCTGCGTGAGCATGGCGGCCATCATCTCGCACGCTTCGTCTATGGTCAGCGAGAGGATCGAGACATCGCCGTCGCCGAACCGCACGCCCCAAAGCGTGTTCAGGGTGCGGATGAACAGGACATGCGAGCGGGCAAGCGCCTCCCCCTGCATATAAACGGAGGAAACGTCCGCAACTCCGGAACGGAACATCAAATCGTCCACAAATAATTCGCCGTCTCCCGTAAAAGTAAGGCTGTCAGGTTCAAGCACGCCCAACTCCGAAAGCTCATCAAGCGCCGACTGAATGTCCAGCCAGGGTATCTGCTCCATCCGAAACAGCGCGAAGGGCAAAAGCCACCTGAGATCGGCGTTTTCATAGGCCTCCCCCACAGCGCGTTCGAGCGCATCCGTTGTCAGCTTCACGTCCGCCACGGAATGGCTTAACAGATCCTCAAGGTATTGCATTTTATATGCGTCGGCCGCGGCAAGCAGCAGCAAAAAGGCGTTGGGCGATATGTCAAGCGCCGTCGCGCGCTTGAGCGGCTCACCGCCCCGCGCCAGATGGGCCATCACCGTTGTGGCGAAATCGCCCGCTTCACAAGGCAGCAGCGCGTTGGCGTCGTCTTCGCGCCCTGTCAATACACCGAGCTCGCCGCGCATGCTCAGCCGCATATACATCAGTCCGTCGTTTGCAAGTAGTACGGCCGCGTCTGTGACGTTCAACGGCCTGAGCGCAAGGTTGAGCGCCACCTCCTGTGCTTCGTCCAAAACGGGCGGCAAAGCCGGCTCCACCGCGCAAAAGGGCGGCAGCGCACAGAGCAGACCGGGTCTTATTTTATATTTCAGCGACAACGCCTTGAGCTGTGCATCCGTAAAATGCATGATTTCAGGGTTCATCGGCAACTTCCTCCCATTCAATCAAAAATTCGTTTGATAGCCGACCGTATATTTCCGTCGACATTGAGCGTGTATTCGTCCCCTTTGTTGATCGCTGCTCTTGGCGCACGTTTCACCTGATTGTAAATGATCTTATGGACTACATCCAATTTCCGGGGGTCTTTAAAGCTGTCTTTTAAAAACTTGTCGACCTTGCCGATCGGCTTGTTTTTCATCACCTTCGGTGTTATGCCTTTCATGAGCTTGTCGGACGCTTTGCTCACGGCAAAGTCTTTTACCGCTCCCCACGTAGCCGTCAGCGCGCCGCCCATCACGCTGTCGCCGCCCTCATCCACGTAATCACGCATTCGCAGATACCCCTTGTGGGTTTGAAAAAAGAGCTCGGATCCGCCGCCCGTGGGGATGGCGAACACGGTACGAAAAACCACCGCGAACGCCGTTTCGTTGCGCGAGATTTCCTCGATTTGATTCCAGAAGGCATTTCCGTATAAGGACATGTCGGACGGTACCTTGGGAAGCTGCCCGTGCGCAATGATTCTGCCGGTCGCCGAGCCGGAGAAAGCCTTCATTACACGGTTGATGTCGTCGGCGGAAACGAGATCCCGCTCCTTTCCCGAAAGCAGCTTGTGGGCCAATTCGCGGGCATTTTTCGCTATGTTGTTGTTTAGCTCACTGGCCGGCTGCGCGTGCGCCCGCTTGGCGATACGCAGAAGCTCGTCACTCAGCGCTTCAGCCGCGGCCTGTCTCTCTCGGTCTTCGGCTATATGCCTGTCAAGGGCGTTATCGCCCGTTCGCAGCGAGTCGTTTTGGCGGTCGATCCACTCCCTTTCGGATGTGCGCTCCTGCTGCCACCCCGGCACCCGGCTCGGGTCCAATATGCTTCCCCTTTCGGGGTCAACCCATTCCCCCGTCGCCGGATCCTGTACAAAACGCGTTTGCGCGCCCGTCGCAGGGTCGGTGATGATCATATCTCTTTCGGGGGGGGATTCCGCATCCCAGCCGCCGCTCATACCGCCGGCGGCTTCCCCCGCCGCCGCGGCAACAGAGCCAATGCCTCCGCCAAAGATGGCGGCCAGCGCCGATACAATGGCGATGAAGATGGTAGCCAGCGGCCCGGCATGGGTCCAGGGGCCTTCGCAGTCACAATCCTCCCCCCACTGCGTTATTTGATCCGGTGTGAAATAGGGGTCCGGCCCGGGGCCTTTAGAAGGCTCCGGATCCGCAGGCAGCATAACCACGGGGGATTCCTCCCTTTCCACCTCCAGGTTAAGACTGACGGCCACAAATTCTTCCACGACCGCCAGGGAATAGTCCACTGACCAGCGGCAAACAAAATTGGCCTGGATAACCATCTCTTTTGCGCCGGCCGGGATGGTTGCTGTGAACGCGTGGGAGAGGGGAGAACTTTTTACATACTCCGACTGGTATCTCTGCGTCTCGCCAATCCTTGAGCCGCCATCGGCGTAATAGTCGATGTATCCGCTCAGACCGTTCCACACCAAATGGCTGGTCGTCGACTCCGCAAGCCCCGGCGCCTCGGTTCCGGTAATCGAAAGCGAAACGGTTTCGCCCTCTTTGAAGGTTCCGGTCAGATTGTAAGACGCATGGTGCGGCCTTGTCGTCCATTTGGCTCCGGTCAGTGTCCCGCCCGAAACGTTAAATTCCATCTTTGTCCCGGAGGAGGCCTCGAAGCTGCCGCCCGATACCACCGGCGCGGGATCCGTCTCCGTATCCATCAGCTCGGCCGACGCCGTCACCGACAGGACGGGCAGCACCAGGAGAAGAACCGCAAAGAAAGCCAAAAGCTTCTTTTTCATGCCGACGCCACCTTCTTTTTTGATTTTGCAGCAATGCCAAGGCTCAGCCCGGCGATGAGGAGGGCCGCGCCCGCCATGTAAGGCAGATACGCTGTCAGAGGAAAATAGGGCCGAGATAAGACGGAAAGCGCCATGCCTGCGGCGCTTCCTGCCGCGTAGCCGGACACCGCGTGCCTAGCGGCCTCTTGCGATGGTGTTCTGCCTTTGGTGAACTTGCTGGCCGCAGTGAGCAGCAGCCCCCAAACAAACCCGCCTTTGCTCAAAAGCGACTTGAGCGCCAGTATGAACCCGAACACGCCCGCCATGCTGCTGACAAGGCCCGCGTTGCCGGTAAAGAAATTATATAAGACCAGCGCCAACCCAAGACCCATCAGCAGCGACGCGGCCGCGCTTGCGCTTTGCGCCGCCAGCCCTGAAAAAAACGCCTTGAAACCACCGCCCATGCCGCGAAACGGATTTTTGCCCGAAAAAAGCGGCAGCAGCAGGGCGCTTACGAAGTAGGCGAACACCGCCTTGCCCATCACACCGCCCACTGCGCCCAACACGCCCCCGTACATGCCGCCCTGCGCAAACGTCAAAAAGGAGAGCAGCTGCACCGGCAAGGGGTTGATGCCCAGCGCGGGCAGGATGGAGAGCGCGAGCCAGAGTGCGCCCAGCGCAAGCATGGGGATGAGCTGTTTGGGGTTTTTCAGCGTCTGCCTGAAGGACGCAAGCCCCGCACCGACACCCGCCTTGAGGTATGCGGCCAGCCCTAACTGCTGCAGATGTTCAGCCTTTCCCCACCTCTCTCCGGACGGGACAGGCTGAGCGCTGTGCGGGGCTGTGTTTGGCGGGGCGACGGCCTGTATCCGCGCTCCGCAGCTGCGGCAGAACATTTTGCCGGGTGTTAGCTGTGCGCCGCAGTGCCAACAATAGTGATGCATAGAAAGACCCTCCTTTTCCGGCGAAACTTTGCCCATTAAGAACAGCATAGCAAAAATGGGGTAATAAAAATCACCCAATCGGGTAGTCTGCACGAAAAAGCCCCCACCTTTTTCGGGTGGGATCCTAAAATAATCGTTTTTCAGGGGAACTGATACGGGGGCGGCCTCCGTTTCCGAAGGCGCGCCCGCCTGTCGTCAGTGGGCGCGCCATACGCGCGTTCCCGTTTTCTATTTCTTCCATCATTCTGGCCCCGCTTGTCGTCAGCGGGCGCGCCATATGCGCAAAGCAGCAGCATAACAAGAGCCATAGACAGCAGCCATATCCTTCTCGTGTTCATCCTCTCTGTAGTTGTTCGTTGGCCGGCACTTTTTGCGGAAGAGTCCGGCCACTTCCGGCGGCGCACAACGATGCAGATTGCCGCACCGCACAGGAGCACCGCAAAACCGACGGCGATGAACAGCCAGACACTCCCACTTCCGGAGCCATGCTGGCTGGCGACACCCGACATTGAAGCGCCTTCAAGGGTTTTCGTCGTCACCAGATATTGGCCCATCGTGTTCTTCTCATAGGTCAAAACCCCGTCTTTGCCCACGTCCACGCCCGCCGCGATCAGGGTAAATACACCCGTTTCGAGGTCAAAATCGTAGACGTTCACATTCGTGCCTTCGGTGATGCCGGTGGTGATGGCAAAGGCGGCCTTGCCAGGCAACTCGCCTTGGTGCCTGAAGCCAAAAATGAAGTTTTTGTCGTCGGAACCGACGCTCGCAAGCATATCGGATTCATAGAACGAACCTGAGTAATAAGTAAAATCAAAGAACTCATATTCCTTTGCGGCCCTTATATCTTTTCCGGCGAAGGTGATGGCCGCACCGTCCTGGACAAAGGATAGGCTCGCGCCCTCATTGCCCATTAGGCCAACGAAATGCTTGCCCGTGATCATCGCGCCGGTGGTTTGATCCAGCTCCACCAGGAACGATCCACCTTTTTGGGCGTTGATTTTGTTCAGCAGTGTGCCATATTCCAAATAGGTGGCGTTCTGCGTCCGCGGCGGGATGGTGACTACGTTGTCTCCTCCGCCGGGGATCCAATCAAGATCGATCTCTTTTTTATGATACGCCTCGATTCGCTGTGCGATGAACGCCTCGAGATCGCTCGGCACCCTGAAATGATAGTTGTCGCATCGCGGGCTTGTATCCAGCAGCATGTCGCCGGCTTTTGCCCACCACCACCCATAAACGTTGTTCTTCCAAAGGGTGTAAACATGGGGGCGGGATTGCCAGCGGACAAAGGCCGCTCCGTTCACCGTCCACCGGCCGTTGGTATAGACGTCCCTCGGGTCATCGTACCGAATGGTCACTGCGTTGGACGGCGTTGTCGTTTCAAAGAGGTATGGGTCAACATCGGGTTCGTCTTCCTGTAAAAAGAACTCATACTGTGAACGCCTGTCTATCGCGGCGGGCAGATCGATGGCCATCGGCCAGACAAACGCAAGCTTGGAAACGTGGTTTTCGGCATAAGCAAGGGCACCAGCTCCGCCTCCCTTAGATGGGAAGGACAACCCACTGGGACCCATCGGCGTAAGCGTCTTCCCCTCCAGCGCACACTCTCGCGTGTCGGAGCCCACGTCGTTTTCGGCCTGGATCGTGAAGAAATGGCGTCCTTGGGCGATGAACCTCGGGATGGTCAGGATTCCGGTTTCCGGGTCGATGGTCACTCCGTCCGGGAGCGGGTACTGGTCGGTCGGCATCAGCGACCAAGTGATGGGCGCGCTTCCGGGCGCGCTGATCTGGATGTTCACCTCGCTGATGCCGGAAATCTTTTCAAACGCATATTCATGTTCTTCCTCGGCGATCATAGGGGCCGTGCGGAGCGTGGGCGTGGGCGACGGTGACGGCACAACGGCCAGCTCGGTGATCTTCAGAGCAAAGGCCTGCTCGTCTGGGGGCGAGGGGTCGTTGCCTTCATATTTGAGATAGGTGTCGAGCCTGCCCATGTGCGACCGGTTCTCCTCGGCGCAATCGGCGGCGTCCATGATGCGACGGCATCCGCTTTCGGGGGACATTCTGTTTTCTGCTACATGACAATCCCTCCCATTCTAATTCCTATTTTAAAGAGGAGACCTCGCTTTTAATAGCTACTAATTGTGGTAGGTTGGCATAAAAACAGAGCCCTGACCGAAGTCAAGGCTCTGTTTTATACCAACGGACAAACGTATCCTTTCAAGGAAAGGCGGGGCTTTTTTCATCGTCCCTGCTGGGATGCCAGTGTTTGAACGGCGTCCCCCCCCTCCAGCGTTTTTCTGCCCTCCGGGCTGCCCCTCCGCTTGAAATCCGGCGCTTGGGCCAAAACGATCGCGCAGAAAACCATCAGACACCCCAAGAACTCCCGCAAAGAGAGAGACTCCCTCAAAATGACCCAGGCAGCCAGCACAGAGAACACCGATTCCAAGCTCAGCAGCAACGACGCCACCACGGGGGTTGTGTGTTTTTGTCCCACCACCTGTAGCGTATACGCCACCCCGCAGGAGAGCACGCCCGCATACAAAACAGGCACCCAGGCGGCGAAAAGGTCCTGCATTTGCGGATGTTCCCATAAAAACATGGGAATCGCGCATAATACACCGCAGGTAAAAAATTGGATGCAGGACATGCGCACACAATCCACAAACGGGGAAAAATGGTCAATCAGTAAAATATGAACGGAAAAACAAACGGCACATGCCACCATCAGCAGATCCCCCGTTCCGACGGAAAAAGATTCTGTGATGCAAAGAAGGTACATCCCCCCCGTGGCGACGAGAACGCCCAGCCAAACCAAAGGAGGCACTCGCCTTTTAAAGAACAACCCCAAAACCGGCACAATGACAATATAAAGCGCCGTAATAAAGCCCGCTTTGCCAACCGTTGTCTGCATAATGCCAAACTGCTGCAATGAGCTGGCCACCGCCAGCACCACCCCGCAGGCGACCCCGCCGACAATCAGCTTTTTCCCGCCATGTCCCGAGATCTGGGTATCGGCATTTTGCTGACCCGGCTGTCTTTTGCGGTTCAGCCGATCCAAAAGGGCAATGCCGGGAAGCAGCACCGCACCGCCGATCAAACTGCGCACGGCATTGAAGGTAAAGGGGCTGATATAATCCATGCTGACGCTTTGGGCCACAAAGGCCACGCCCCAAATCAGTGCCGTCAAAAGCAGCATCCCGCCGCTTCTCGCCCGCACAGAACGATTCATCAATCATCCCACCCATTCGTTGGTTTCTTTCGGGCAGTCTCGATTGCCCTGGCAGATAGTTTATCACATTTCCTCCCTTTTGTCTCTCGTTTCATAAAAAGATAGCAGACGTTTCCTTGGAAACGCCTGCTATCGAGGAAAATGGGCTTATTTATATCTGGGGTTTGCGGTATAGTGGGTGTGCAGCAGCTCATGTGCTTTGTGGCCGCCGATTTCGCCCAAATATTCTTTGTAAACAGTGTCTACAATGGGGTTTTCATGGCTCTTACGCAGAGACATGCTGACATCCTGACTATACAGACCTTCCGCACGGCTCTCTCGTCTGTTTCTGTATTCCTCGGCAGTGAAGGCAGTGGGCTGATACGGCTGGCCGCCGCCGTTGACGCAGCCGCCGGGGCAGGCCATCACTTCGACGAAGTCATAGTCCAGCTCGCCGGACTTAATGCCTTCCAGCACCTTTCGGGTGTTGCCTATGCCGGAAACAGCCGCCACGCGAACGGTTTTGCCGGGCAGCTCGTAGGTGGCTTCCTTGATGCCGTCCATGCCGCGGACTTCCTTGAAGTCAACGCTGTCCAGCGTTTTGCCGGTCACGATTTCAACCACGGTACGCAGAGCGGCTTCCATGACGCCGCCGGTTGCGCCGAAGATAACGGACGCGCCGGTGGAAATGCCCAGCATCGGATCAAACGTTTCTTCTTCCAGATTCCTAAAGTCAATGCCGGCCTGATCAATCATCTGGCCCAATTCACGTGTGGTGATGGAGATATCCACCGGCATCACGCCGTTGGCGAGACGCATCTCTTCTCTCTTGCACTCATACTTCTTGGCAGTACAGGGCATGATGGAGACCACAACGATATCCTTGGGGTCAATGCCGACCTTCTCCGCATAGTAGGATTTCACAAGGGAGCCGAACATGCCTTGAGGGGAGCGGCAGGAGGACACGTTATCCAGCATCTCGGGATAATACTGTTCCACAAAGTTAATCCAACCGGGGGAGCAGCTGGTCAGCAAGGGCAGGGTTCCGCCGTTTTGCAGGCGGTTTAAGAACTCGGTGCCTTCTTCCATGATGGTGAAGTCGGCAGCGGTGTCCACGTCGAACACTTTGTCAAAGCCCAGCTTGCGCAGCGCGGCAACCATTTTGCCTTCCACGTTGGTGCCGATGTCATAGTCAAAACATTCGCCCAAAGTGGCGCGAACGGAAGGCGCGGGGCCAACCACCACGTGTTTTTTGGGGTCTGCCAAAGCCGCCCAAACTTCGTCTGTGTCGTCTCTTTCCATCAAAGCGCCGGTGGGGCAAACAACAACACACTGGCCGCAGGCAATGCAGCCGGACTCTGCCAAAGGCTCTTCAAAGAAAGTGCTGACAGACGCTTTGGAGCTTCTGTTGCTCAGGTCAATGGCGCCCACCGTCTGCACTTCGTTGCACATACGGACGCACTCGCCGCAGAGGATACATTTGCTCTGATCTTTGATGATCGAGGGGGAAGAATCATCAATGTCATGCTCGGTTCTCATGTTCTTAAACCGGAAGTTTCTCACGCCATACTGCATGGCGTAGTCCTGTAATTTACAATGGCCGTTCTTCTGGCAGGCTGTGCAGTCACGGCAGTGGTTGGACAGCAGCAATTCCAGAATCACGCGGCGATATTTTCTAAGGCGCGGGGTGTTGGTGTAGATCTCCATGCCAGCCTTTGGCACTGCCGAACAGGAAGCTTCCATTGCGCCTCTGCTGGTCTCTACAACGCACATCCGGCAAGCGCCGAAAACGGACAATTCAGGGTGATAGCAGAAAGTAGGCAACTCAATACCGGCCTTACGTACTATTTCTAATACATTTTTTTCGCCTTCAATGGGCACCTGCTTACCGTCAATGATCATATAGTCTTTGTTTTCCACAGTTTAAGCCTCCTTAATCGCATTGAACGGACATACATTGATACAAGCCCCACATTTAATGCAGACAGCCGGATCAATCTTGAACGGTTCTTTGAGTTTACCGGAAATGGCGTTGGTCGGGCACGTCTTGGTGCACTTGGAACAGCCTCTACACAGATCAGGATCGATATAAATCCTTTTCAGCTTACGGCACACGCCAGCCGGACAAGTTTTATCGAAGATATGCGCTTCATATTCATCCCGGAAGTATTTGATGGTGCTCTTAACCGGGTTCGGAGCCGTTTTGCCCAAGCCGCAAAGAGCAGTGGAGGAAATGGTGTCGGCCAGGTCATCCAGCAGCTCAATGTCGCCCTCTTCGCCTTCGCCTCTGACGATCCGCTCCAAGATTTCCAGCATGCGCTTTGTGCCTTCCCGGCAGGGAACGCATTTGCCGCAGGACTCGTTCTGCGTAAAGTTCATGAAGAAACGAGCCACTTCTACCATGCAGGATTCTTCATCCATAACAACGAGGCCGCCGGAGCCGACCATCGCGCCCACTTTTTTCAAAGAGTCAAAGTCCAGGGGCAGGTCAAAATGCTCCTTGGTCAGGCAGCCGCCGGAGGGTCCGCCGATCTGGACGGCTTTAAATTCTTTGCCGTCACGGATGCCGCCGCCGACCCCAAAGATAACTTCTTGGAGGGTCGTACCCATGGGTACTTCGATCAGACCGGTGTTTTCAATGTTTCCGGTCAGTGCGAACGCCTTGGTGCCCGGGCTGTTTTCCGGCCCGATGCTCTTGTACCAGTCCGCGCCGTTCAGGATGATATGCGCAACGTTTGCAAACGTTTCTACGTTGTTCAGTACAGTGGGAGAATAGAACAGACCATGCTCCACTGTACGGGGCGGCTTCACGCGGGGCATGCCGCGCTTGCCTTCGATGGAAGCGGTCAGCGCGCTGCCTTCGCCGCAAACGAATGCGCCGGCGCCGCGGTTGATGTGTATGTGGAAATTAAATCCGGTTCCCAAAATGTTGTCGCCCAAAATACCAAGCTCTTCCGCCTGGCTGATGGCGTTGCGCAGTCTCGCAATGGCCATGGGGTACTCCGCCCGGACATAAATATATCCTTCATCCGCACCGCAAGCCAGACCGGCAATGATCATGCCTTCCAGCATACGATGGGGGTCGCCTTCCATGATGCTTCTGTCCATGAACGCGCCGGGGTCACCCTCGTCACCGTTGCAGACAACGTATTTATGTTCTGCCTTTTGGCGCTTCACCTGCGCCCATTTTGTGCCGGCCAGGAAGCCGCCGCCGCCTCGGCCGCGCAGGTTGGAGTCGGAAATCTGCCCGATGATGTCGTCAGCGGACATCTCAAAGAGAGCCTTTTCCAACGCGGAATAACCGCCGATGGCAATATATTCGATGATGGAGTCTGCGTCAATGTGGCCGCAGTGTTCCAGCACCAGACGGGTTTGTTTTTCATAGAACGGAATTTCTTCCTGCTTGGGACGTACAATGCCGCCCTTTTGGTAAGCCAGACGTTCGATGTGTTCGCCCTGCATGATGGTTTTTTCGACGATTTCCTCGCAATCTTCCAGCTTAACCTTTGTGTACAGCCAGCCCTGGGGCTCAATCCGTACCAGAGGACCCATTTCGCAGAAGCCGTGGCAGCCGCTCTTTTTCATGCCAACGGTGTCGTGGTGGGTTGTTTCCTCGTAATCCAACTCAACAGAACAAGGAATGTTCTGCGCTTTCATCAATTCGATCAGTTTATCGTAAATTTCCAAAGAACCGCCGGAAACGCAACCGGTACCGGCACAGACAAGAACTTTTTTCTTCTCTGCCTCCAGGGCGATGCGGCTGTCTTCGCGAAGCTTCTTTAAACCATCTCTGCCTGTCAGTGTCTGCATTATGCTTCCCCCTTCAATTGATTCAAAAGTTCCTCAGCTTTTTCCGGAGTCATAGCCGGGTACACCTTATCATTTACCGTAAGCACGGGAGCAAGTCCGCAGGCACCCAGACAGGACACTGTTTCCACAGTGAAAAGGAGGTCGTCTGTGGTGTGTTTGTCCTCCGACAGGTTCAGCTCCTCCCTCAGTTTGGTCAAGATTGGTGTGGATTTTCTCACGTGACAGGCGGTACCGTCACATATTTTAATGACATATTTTCCTTTTGGCTCTAAAGAGAAGTTTTCGTAGAAGGTTGCAACACTATAAAGGTTCGCGGCACTCAACCCTACTTTCTTGGCAACATATGGGAAAATCTCCTTGGGCAAATAACGGTATTCTTCCTGAATCCCTTGCAGGATCGCAATGGTGGAGCTGGGCTTCGCACCATACGTTTCGATGACTTTGTCGGCCACCGTGTAGTCAAATAGTTCGTTCAAGCTTTTTCCTCCTCATTCTTCTATGGTTGCTTTAAGAGTCTCTTCAATGGCGTACCTAGATGTACCGTCCTGTCTTCGTCAGAATCATCCCCCCTGCCATCCTGAAGCGGTCGGCGATACTGGCGTTCTTTCAAAACAGGTTTTGGATTGGCGGGCGCTGTCTCCCACAACGGCGAGACATCGTTTCGATCGCCCAAGAACACACTCTGTTTTTGCAAAAAAGTGCCGCTTATTCGCAAACATTGCGCCGTTCTATCCGAAACAATATACGCTGCCGTTTTCTGTCTGTTTTGGCGTTGCGCTGTTTTCCTGGAGCAGACAACGCCGACAGGTGGCTGAAGTCCTGCTGGCTGTCTGTGCCAACAGGCCCTGCCTCTCTCACGCATCTGTTCTAAACAGTGTCCTTCGCTTTCCCGGCTTCGACGGAACCGCTGCCTTTGAAGCCCGGTTCTTTCAATGCCGTTTATGTAGCCGCTTTCCCTCGGTCTTCCCGGCCCGCTTTTCGCCTGTTTTGTCACTCGCCAAACGCCAAAAACAGCTTTTTCTTAACAGCCGAATTTGGCACTGGCATTCCGCATACAAGCACGGTGGTTTCCCGCCGCGCCATCCTGCGGACAAGCCACATAGCAGCAACATTGATGTAGCGGCGCGTATGCGCCCCGTTTCATGCTGCTGCCTTCTCATTTGTGTCAACGCACAAACAAATATTTCTGGGCATTCTTATGATCAAAATAGAAAGAAAAGGGGGTGCGAAAAGCCTCGGGCAAAACATCGCATTTGGTTTTTTCCTTCTGCGACAAGGTTCCTGTTTCTCCTTATATACGATTTCCTTTCACAGATGAGCCCTCAACATGGCCATTGTAACACACATTGCACAAAAAGTTAATAACAAATTTTAAAATTTTTGAAAAATTTTTTGGTAACTTTAGAAGGTTTTCAACTTCCACAAGGAAAGGGATTCGAAAGGAACTCTTTTTGTCGTGTTCAACATTGACAGTGCGCCGTCTTTTCCGATATAATATTACAATATTATGATGAAACGGCAATGTTTTTTGATTTCTTTCTCATAAAAATTTTTCCAGGACACAAACTGCATGAACGATATCCCCTGTGTCTCCCGTCTTTCACGCCACCTGGCAGGGATGGGCGCAAGGATTTTACGAGAAACGGAAACCATATACAAAAGGCATAAAAAACCGGGGTGAACCCGAGTGAGAAAAGGGGCTTTGATTACAATGGGAACCGCACGTATTTTCAACTTTTCGGCAGGCCCTTCCATGCTGCCGGAAGAAGTTCTCAGCCAAGCAAGCGCGGAAATGAGCAATTACAGGGGATCTGGCATGTCTGTCATGGAGATGAGCCACCGCAGCGATATCTATGCACGCCTGTTCGAAAGCGTCCAAACCTCTTTTCGGCGGGTCATGAATATTCCGAACAGCTATAAAGTGCTTTTCCTCCAGGGGGGCGCCACGCTGCAATTTGCCACAGTGCCTATGAATTTGATCGGCAAAACCGGCAGCGCTGATTATGCCGTAACCGGGAGCTTTTCCGGCAAAGCGGCGGAGGAAGCCAAGAAATACGGCACCATCAACATTGCCGCTTCTTCGAAAGATAAAAAACACACCTATATTCCACGCCAGAACGAGCTGAAATTGAGTCCCGACGCGTCTTATTTTCATTACTGTTCCAACAACACCATTTACGGCACAGAGTGGGATTATGTCCCCGAAACGGGCGCCGTTCCTCTGGTGTGCGATATGTCTTCCAACATTTTGTCAAAGCCGGTGGATGTGTCCAAGTACGGCGTGATTTACGCCGGCGCCCAAAAGAACATGGCGCCGGCCGGCTTAACAGTTGTCATCATCCGAAATGATCTGGCCGGGAGGGCGCTCCCCCATACCCCTGTTATGATGGACTATGCCACCATGATCAAAAACGACTCCATGTACAACACCCCGCCCTGCTATAATATTTATATCCTCGGCCTTGTGCTGGACTGGGTGGAAAAGCTGGGTGGCCTGGAGGCCATGCAAACGCGAAACGAAGAAAAGGCGGCGCTTCTGTACGACTGTCTGGATCAAAGCTCCTTGTTCCGCGTGGTGCCGGAAAAGGGCTCCCGATCCAACATGAACGTCACCTTCCGCAGCGAGGACCCGGAGCTGGACGCAATGTTTGCCGCCCAAGCCGCCCAGGCCGGATTTGCCAGCTTGAAGGGGCACCGTTCCGTGGGCGGGATGCGCGCCTCCATATACAACGCCATGCCGCCGGAGGGGGTTGCCGCCCTCGCGGAGTTCATTCATGTTTTTGAGCAGAATTATAAAAGATAACCCATAAAATCGCATTTGGAGGATTCACATGTATCGCATTCAAACACTGAATAAAATCAGCCCCACAGGCCTTGCCCTGCTGGATAAAAGCAGATACACCATTGGCAACGACCTGGAAAACCCCGATGGCATTTTGGTTCGTTCCACTGACATGCAAAATTACACATTTTTACCCTCCCTGCGGGCCATCGCGCGGGCAGGCGTGGGCGTCAACAACATTCCCATCGATCGATGCTCCGAGTCGGGCATTGTGGTCTTTAACACCCCCGGCGCCAACGCCAATGCCGTGAAGGAACTGGCTGTCTGCGCCTTGCTCCTGGCGTCTCGAGACATTTTGGGCGGCGCCGAGTGGGTACACCAGCAGGCAAGAGAAGGGGCAGACGTTGTCACCGCCGTGGAAAAAGGAAAATCCGCCTTTGTCGGCCCGGAAATCAGCGGGAAGACCTTGGGCGTCCTGGGCCTTGGCGCCGTCGGCGTGCAAGTGGCGAACATTGCCACGAAGCTGGGCATGACCGTCTATGGCTACGACCCGTTTTTGTCCGTAGATTCCGCTTTGCGCCTCTCCCGCTCTGTCCACCGCGCCATGGATCTGAACACCATTTTTAAAAATTGTGATTATATCACCCTGCATATGCCCCTGACCCCGGAAACAAACGGGATGGTCAACGCCGAGTCCATCCAGATGATGAAGTCTCACGTGAGAATTTTGAACCTGGCCCGCAGCGAGCTTGTGGTGGACGACGACATCATTGCCGCTTTGGAAGAGGGAAAAGTGGCAAGCTATATCACCGACTTCCCCAACAACAAGATTGTGGCGGCCAAAAACGTGGTGGCCATCCCCCATTTGGGCGCCTCCTCTCCGGAAAGCGAGGAAAACTGCGCCGTGATGGCTGTGGAGCAGCTGAAGGACTATTTGGAAAATGGGAACATTCGAAACTCCGTGAACCTGCCCAACGTATCTATGGACCGTTCCGGGATGATCCGCATGGGCATCATCCATCGAAACGTGCCAAATATGCTGGCATCCATTATGTCCGTTCTGTCCAAAGAGGACATCAACGTGGAAAACTTGATGAACCACTCCAAGCGCAACTACGCTTATACTTTGGTGGATTTAAACAGCCGGGTGCACGACCGGGTTGTGGACGAAGTCCGCGCCATCGGCGGCGTTTTGCGGGTGCGGGTCATCCGGTAGCTTTTTATCACAAAAGAACAAAGAAGGCCGCTGGCGTGCCAGCGGCCTTCTTTTTTATGCGGATTGTTTTTATCTTTCACAGTCCAACCTGTCGCAATAAATCAAAAAGCAAGGGGATAAATCCCCTTGCTTTTTCAAATATCATATTGTACTTGCCCTGTTTTTGCATGGTATTCCGCCACCAGGTCGTCCAGCGTGATACAGTCTACCACATTGTCCACCGCTTCCCGGATTTTCTCCCAGACGACTACTGTCACACATTCGTCCGCCCGGGGGCAGCTGTTGTGATCCGGCTGCCCTGCGCACGGCGCGGGAGCCAGCTCCCCTTCCATCAAGCGGACAATCATACCAACGGAGTACGTCTCCGGCGGATGGCTCAACCGATATCCCCCCTGAGATCCCCTAGTGCTTTGCACATAGCCCGCCTTATTCAGCGCCGGCACAATTTGCTCCAAGTATTTTTCTGATATCCCCTGACGCTGGGCAATTTCTTTGAGCGGAATGTACTGCTTCCCACGATGGAGCGCCAAATCGACCATAAAGCGCAAGGCATACCGTCCTTTTGTGGATATTTTCATCGGCTTTCACCTGCCTTTTGCCCTACGTTTTCCTGGCTTTGGTTCATTCATGGGTGTGATGACATGCTTCGCAATCCATGCTGCATCCAACAATGGGTACAGGGTCGATCCCCTGCCTCACAAAGTAGTCGCTAATGGCTGCTTTGATGGCCTCTTCCGCCAAAACAGAGCAATGCATCTTCACCGGGGGCAACCCGTCCAGCGCATCCACCACGGCCTTGTTGGTCAAAGCCAGGGCGTCCTGCACCGACTTCCCTTTCACCAACTCCGTGGCCATGGAAGAAGTGGCCACAGCGGCGCCGCAGCCGAAGGTTTTAAATTTCACGTCCTGAATGATATCGTCTTTGTCAATCTTCATGTAAATTTTCATAATATCGCCGCATTTGACGTTGCCCACCTGGCCGACGGCGTTGGCGTCTGCAATCTCGCCCACGTTCCGCGGGTTGCTGAAATGATCCATCACTTTTTCAGAATACATCACTGTACCTCCTTTTGTTTTTCTTCCCACAAGGGAGACATCCGCCGCAAATTGGCAATGACGCCGGGGAGATGCTCCAGAATATAATCCACGTCTTTTTCTGTATTTTCCGCGCCCAGAGACAGCCGCAAAGAGCCGTGGGCCACTTCATGGGTCAGCCCGATGGCAAGCAGGACATGGGACGGATCCAAAGAACCGGAAGAACAGGCAGAACCGGAAGAGCCGCAAATCCCGACATGATCCAGCATCAGCACCATGGATTCTCCCTCCACGCACTCAAACGCAAAGGATGCAATGCCCGGCACCCGGTTGTCCCTGTCCCCCGTCAAGGCGGTATAGGGGATTTGAAGCAGCCCTTCGATCAGCCGGTCCCGCAGCGCGGACACTTTTTTCATATTTTGCTCTAAATTGGCAACGGACTCTTCCAGCGCCGCCGCCATGCCGACGAGCCCGGCAACGTTTTCTGTTCCGCCCCGCACGCCCTGCTCCTGGCCGCCGCCATGAACCAGCGGAGGCAACCGCAGCCCTTTGCGCATATAAAGAGCGCCGACGCCCTTCGGCCCGCCGAACTTATGGCCGGACAGAGACAACAGATCCACGTTCAGCGTCTTTACGTCAACAGGGATATTCCCCACGGCCTGCACCGCGTCCGTATGAAACAAAATGCCTTTTGCATGGGCCGGCTTGCCGATCTCTTCGATGGGCTCAATGGTTCCGATTTCATTGTTTGCCATCATCACAGAGATTAAAATCGTGTCCTCCCGAATGGCGTCTGCCACGGACGCGACAGACACCCTTCCCAGCTTGTCCACCGGAAGGTAGGTCACTTCAAACCCGCGGGTTTCCAGAAAACGCGCTGTGTTCAGTATCGCGGGGTGCTCTATTTGTGTGGTAATCATGTGGCGGCCTTTTCCTTGTTTCAGCTCGGCCACGCCTTTGAGCGCCCAGTTGTCCGCTTCGCTCCCGCTACCTGTGAAATAAACCTCCGAAGGCGCGGCGCCAATGGCCTTCGCCACCTTTTCTCGGGCGGCTTCCATGGCTCGCCTTGCCGCCTGCCCGACCTTATAAATACCAGAGGGGTTCCCATATTGCTCCCGCAAATATGGTATCATCTCTTTTAACGCCGTTTCAGAAACCGCCGTCGTTGCGGCATGATCTGCATATACCATATAATTCACTCCATTTCCGATTCCCTGTTCCAAGTTATATCCATTACCCATCAAAATACTATGATATAGTATACTCCGTCATTTCCAGTTGTCAACAGGGTTTTGAAATTTTTTGTCTTTTGCTGCGGTTTCAGTCCAACACCCGAAGCTCTTTCGGGGCGTGGCTTAAGTTTTCGCACCCTGTTTCATGCAGGCAGAGAACGTCCTCAATGCGCACCCCAAACCGCCCCGGCAAATAAATGCCCGGTTCGGCGGAAACAACAGCGCCCACAGGCATCGGCGTCACAGCGGAGTGGTTGAAGTTCGGCCCTTCGTGCACCTCAATCCCCAGACTGTGCCCAAACCCGTGTCCAAAGTATGCCCCGTACCCCGCCTGTTCAATCACGCCGCGGGCCGCTTGGTCCACATCTCTCCCCGGAACGCCGGCCCGAGCGGCGGCAATGCCCGCCTCCTGCGCCCGCAAAACCAGCTGATACACAGCCCTCATCTCTTCGCTTACACTGCCCACCGCAACGGTGCGGGTCATGTCAGAACAATATCCTTCATATATGCAGCCAAAATCCATGGTGACAAAATCACCTTTTTGGATCTTTCGTGCCGTTGGCACCCCGTGGGGCAAGCTGGAGTTCGGCCCCGATACCACAATGGGGTCAAAGGAGTTTTTGGCGCCGCCCCAGCGCATCATCCGATAAGTCAGCTCTGCGGCCAGATCCAGTTCCGACACGCCCACCTTGATCTGGGGCAAAACATCCTCCAGCCCCCGCTCGGCAATCCACTGGGCCTTGCGCATCCGCCGAAGCTCCTCTTCTCCTTTTGCCGCCCGCAGCCCGTCAAGCAGAGCCTGGGCCGGCACAAAGGCGCAGGGAACCTGCTTTGTAAGCCTTTGATATTCCAGCACAGTCATCGACGCTTCTTCAAACCCCAGCCTTTGAACGCCGCACCGGCTCACCAGCCGGGCCAATGCCTCCCCATACGTTTCCCCCCGGGGCAGCTCTTGTACCGTCGCGTTTTGTATCGTGTTTTTTGCCGCTTCCGTGTATCGGCTGTCCGTTAAAAAATAGCTCTCTTTTTTCGTCACAAGCGCCATCCCGTCAGAAGAGGGAAAGCCGGTGGCATAAAATCGGTTTGCCTTGCTGGTCAAGACAACGGCGTCGATTTCGTAGCGATCCAGCTGCGCCGCGATTTGTGTCAGGTGATTCATTCTGCTCCTTCTTTCTATCTGGCTTTTTTCTGGCTTTTTGCCCTCTGCATATTTATGTTTCCCGGCGGCGGCGCATTTTCGCGAGGAAAATCACCGGCTGCTCCAGGCCGTGGCGCAAAATACGCAGGATATTATCCCGAATCCGGATGGGCTTCACCAAATATACAGGGATCCCCGCCCGATTGCCGCCCAGCACATCTGTCATAATTTGATCGCCGACCATAATGGTCTCCTCCGGCGAGACGCCCATCTGCTCCATCGCCCGGAAAAAGGACCCTCGCTTTGGCTTGCCCGCATGGTCGATAAACGGAACATCCAGCAGCCGGCAATACGCCTTGACTCTTGTTTCAGATCGGTTGTTGGACAAGATAAAAAGGGCAATGTCGTTTCGCTCCAGGCCCCTCTTCCACGCCAGCACCTCTTCTGTCGGCTCTGAAACGGAGTAGGGGCTGATGGTGTTATCCAAATCGGCCAGCACCAGCCGAACGCCGGCCGCCGCCAGCGCCGCCGGGTCCAGCTGATGGATCGAATCGTACATTTGGTGGGGGAAAAGAGAACAGGCCAATACCGTCCCCGCCTTTCTTTTTTGGTTCCGGATGCATGATTGCACCCGCTGCTTCATACAGTGCCAAGAGGATGTGTTTCATTATAGCATCGTTTTTCATCTCTGGACAAGGGGGTTTTCTGTATATGGAAAAAACACATTTTATCTTGGCAGCGGCGCCCGGCACCCTTCCGCCCAGCGGCGCCTATGCCGCCACCATCGCCCATATGTCATACCGTCTGGGGCAAAGCGGCCACTTGTTTCGCACCACCTCGCCCTCGGCCATGCGGGGGGGTCTGATGGTGATCGACGACGTTGAGTTTGACGGCGAGGGTGACCCTGTCACCTTCTGCAAAGAAGTACTGCAGGAATGCGCCGGGCGTAGATTCAGCGGTGCCATTTTACAGTTTGCCCAAGAGCCGACTCCGCCCGCCCGTTCCATTGTCTCCCAGCTCGGTTCGTTTTTTTCCCAGCGAGCGCTCACTCTTTATGTCCCCGAAGCGTACGCCGAGGCCTCGGCGCAAACAAAGCTGCTGGTTTCCACCGCCCTTTCCGGCGGATCCCTTCGGCAGCGCCTGACAGACGCCGCTTCCCAATATGGCGCGTCTCGCATCGCGCTGGACGTAGAGCGTGTGTGCGCCGATTTTTTTCTGCCGGCACCCAACGGGAAGGGCCACCCTCTCACCCTGGAAGCCCTCCAGGCGCTGCAAGACACTCACCAGCCCTCCATCTTTTTTTCCAGCGAACTGTGCAGCCATTACTTTACCTATATGGACAGCACCTCCGGCGCTCATTTTGTAATGTTCGACGACCTGGGCAGCATGCAGAAAAAAATGCGGCTGGCCTCGTCTTTGGGGATCTCAACCATGCTGTTTTTTTACCCGGAAATCGCCGAATGGGCCAACGCCTTGCTCTCCTCCCAGCAATGAAAAACAGACGCCGTAAAACATTGTTTACGGCGTCTGTTTAATTTTGTTTCATCAATAAGCTCGCTTGTTTTTATTCTTTCTTGCGGCTTCAGATTTTTTGCGGCGCTTCACGCTGGGGCTTTCGTAGTGTTCCCGTTTCCGCACTTCTGCGAGAACGCCAGCTTTTGCGCAGTTACGCTTGAATCGTTTCAGCGCGCTGTCCAAAGATTCGTTCTCTTTTACTCGGACTTCCGACATCGTTATCCCTCCTTCCGCCATGCCTCGGAGCAACCAAGGCATCGAGGGCCATGCATATATGGCTTTCACGTCCTATTATTATATTCAAATTTCCTTGGATTGTCAAGGGAAACTGCTTTTATTTTCAGACCGCAACTTTCGCGCTTTTTTATGCGGGGCGGATCAATAAGTTCAGCAGTTTGTTTTTCACCAGAATGGTTTTCACGATCTGCATCCCTTCCAGCTGCCGTGCCACCTTGTCCAGCGCCGTTGCGGCGGCGACCGCCGCTTCCTCCCCGCTGTCTGCCGGCAGGGAAACCGTCCCCCGGAACTTCCCATTGATCTGCACGGCCATCTGCACCACGTCTTCCGTGAGCATTGCTTCGTCCCAGGCGGGCCAAGGATGGACGCACGCCATGCCGGAACAGCCCAAATGCTCCCATATTTCTTCCACGATATGGGGGGCAAAGGGGGACAGCAGCAGCAGCAAAGCTTGCATATCCGCCTTGTTGACGCCGCTTTCGGAACAGTCGTTGACCAAAGCCATCAAAGCCGCGATGGCCGTGTTAAACTTCATGGCTTCAATGTCTTCCGTCACCTTTTTAATGGTTTTGTGGATCGCCTTTTCGTTGCCCGGGCTGTATGTTTCTCCCGGCGCCACAGATTCGCTCAAATTCCAAACCCGGTCCAGAAAACGCTTGCAGCCTTTGACGGCCTTCGAGGACCACGGCGCGGCTTTTTCAAAGTCGCCGATGAACATAATGTACATCCGCATGGTGTCCGCGCCGTACTGCCTGATGATATCCGTGGGGTTCACCACATTGCCCCGGGATTTGGACATTTTCTCGCCGCCCTCACCCAGAATCATCCCGTGGCTGGTTCGCTTTTGATACGGCTCCTTTGTGGGTACAACGCCGATGTCGTACAAAAATTTATGCCAGAATCGGGAGTACAAGAGGTGCAGCGTGGTATGCTCCATGCCGCCGTTGTACCAATCCACAGGGCTCCAATAATCCAGCGCTTCCTTGGACGCCAGCGCCTCGGAATTGTGTGGGGCCATGTACCGCAGGAAATACCAGGAGGAGCCGGCCCACTGGGGCATCGTGTCTGTTTCCCGCTCTGCCGGGCCGCCGCAATGGGGGCATGTGGTTTCCACCCAGCCGCGGATGGCCGCAATGGGAGATTCTCCGTCATCCGTCGGCTCGTAAGATTCCACCTCCGGCAGCAACAGAGGCAGCTGGTCCTCCGGCAGGGGGACGTAGCCGCACTTGGGACAATGGATCATCGGAATCGGCTCGCCCCAATACCGCTGCCGGGAGAAGACCCAGTCTCTCAGCTTATAATTCACCGTGGCTTCTCCCAATTGTTTGGAAGCCAGCCATTCCACAATGGTTTTCTTCGCGTCTGCCACTTCCAGCCCGTTTAAGAAGCCGGAGTTCACCATCTTCCCGGTTTCAACGTCTGTAAACGCCGCTTCCTCCACGCTGCCGCCGGCCACTACCTCGATAATGGAAAGGCCAAACTTTTTGGCAAATTCCCAGTCTCTTTCGTCGTGTCCCGGCACCGCCATGATGGCGCCTGTGCCGTATGTAGACAGCACATAATCGGAAATGAAAATGGGGATCTCCTCCCCTGTCACAGGGTTGATGGCGCGCACGCCCTCCAGCTCCACACCCGTCTTTTCCCGAACCATTTCCGTTCGTTCAAAGTCAGACTTCTTGCCCGCCTGCTCGCAATAGTCCTGCACCTCTTCGCGGTTTTGCAGGCGGCCGGCCCATTTTTGCACATAGTCGTGCTCCGGCGCTATCACCATATAGGTGGCGCCAAACAGCGTGTCCGGCCGGGTGGTGTATACTTGCAGGGTCTCCCCGGCGGTGGTTTCAAAATTCACGTTGGCGCCGGTGCTGCGGCCGATCCAGTTGCGCTGCTGAATCTTGACCCGCTCAATGAAATCCACGTCCTCCAGATCATCCAGAAGCCGCTGGGCATATTCCGTAATTTTCAGCATCCACTGGCTTTTTTCCTTTCGCACCACGGGGCTGCCGCAGCGCTCGCAGGCATTGTCCACCACTTCCTCGTTGGCCAGAACGCATTTGCAGGAGGTGCACCAGTTGACCGGCATTTTCGCCTTATAAGCCAGCCCGTGTTCATACAGCTTTAAGAAAATCCACTGGGTCCATTTCACGTAGGCCGGGTCTGTGGTGTTCACCTCCCGGTCCCAGTCAAAGCTGTAGCCCAGCATCTGAAGCTGGCTTTTAAAGACCTTTACGTTTTCTTCCGTCACCTTGACAGGATGAATTTTGTTGGCAATGGCGTAATTTTCCGTGGGCAGGCCAAAGGCATCCCATCCAATGGGAAACAAAACGTGCTCCCCCTGCATGCGGTGCTTCCGGGCCACCACGTCCATCGCGGTATAGGGCCTTGCGTGCCCCACGTGCAGCCCGTGGCCGGACGGATAAGGAAACTCGACCAGTGCGTAAAATTTTTTCCCCGGATGCCCGGTTTGAACGGCATATGTTTGCTCCGCCGCCCACCGATCCCGCCATTTCTTTTCAATGCGGTCAAACTCGTATTTCATCGTAACTCGCTTCCTCCCGTATCATAAAAACAGATGAAGCGCCCGCATGCCTTTCTCATGGGAAAGCCCCGGTTCGCCGCGCACGAAACGCGGGAGCCGGGGGGGCGATGCGGCGCCGTTTCACCTAGTTTGAAAAATCGATCTGTTTTGCATCGCTCCACAAATGCTCCAACCCATAAAATTCCCGGGCTTCCTCCAAAAACAAATGGACAACCAGACAGCCAAAATCCAGCAAAACCCAGCTCCCGCTGCGATATCCTTCAATGTGGTGGGGCGTCTCCCCCAGTTCCTTCAGCGCTTTTTCCGTTTCATCGGACAATGTTTTCAAATGGGTGGTCGAGCCGGCGGTACAAAGCACAAAATAGTCCGCAAGCGTGGTCAGCGCCGTGGTCTCCATCACGCAAATATCTTGTCCTTTTTTTGAGTCCAGTGCATTTGCCACTGTCTGAGCCATTTCCTTTGGTGTTATCACAAGCATGCTCCTTTCAGCATCGTTTATCAAGTCGTCCTGCCCGTCAGTCGGCAGCATCTTCCAACGCCCCTGTCGGAATGGGAATAACTTCTGTCGGTTCCGCGGTGCCGGGCGTTTTTGTCTCAATCGGTATGGGAGTGTTCGAGGGTTTTGCGGTGGGCGCGGCCGTTGCCCCGTGTGTCGGCTGAGCAGACGGGGTTGCCCCGGCAGATTGTTTTGGCGCAGCCGACGGCTTTGAGGAAGCCGGGGCGGCCGGCGCCTTGCTCTGCTTTGGCGCGGCCGAAGGGGCGGCTGTCCCCGCCGACGTTGCTGCGGCATTGCCGGCGCTGCTGCCCTGCGTACCCGAAGAAGCGGTGACGCCGCTTGCCAGCTGCCCCTTGCTGGACACCAGCTTGCCTCCGCTTGTGATGGACATCACGTCCAAATCTTCGCTTGTCACCTGCGCCAGGTATGGGTTTAAATATGTGTTGACCGCCGTCACCAATTGACGGGCATCAGGCGTTACGTAAGAGACTCCCTGATGCGTTGCGGCATAGTTCCCCGGCATGGTGAAAAAATGAATGCTTTCCAAATCTAGGCCAAGCCCTTGCTGTCCCAGCCAAATCAGATTGCCGAGGGATAAGTTGGTCTCCACATATTTGGAGAAAATTTCAGCAAATTCCTTCACCTTTGTAATATTCCCCAAATTGAGACACTTCTTTCCAACGGCCTTTAAAAACGCCTGCTGGGTTTGAATCCGCCCGATGTCCCCAGAGGAGTAGCCCGTCCCGTCGTTGTTCTTCCTCCAGCGCACAACACCCACGGCGTCTTTGCCGTTTAAGTGCTGCATCCCTTTTTTCACATGGATTGACAAGTTTTGTGTGGGGTCCTCATAATTCATGTTGCAAGGCACCTCAAAATCCACCCCGTCCAGCGCGTCAATCAGCTCGACAAACCCTTCCAGATCTATCTTGATATAAAAATCAAGGGGAAACCCGATCAAGTTGCCCGCTTCCCGGGCCAGCCGGGAGATGCCTCCCGCGTTGTACGTGGAGTTGATCTTCTTCGTACTCCAGCTTACGTTGACCATCGTGTCCCGCGGAATACTCATCACGTTCATCTTTTGGTTTTTCACATCATAAGCCGCAATCATAATGGTGTCGGTTCCGCCGTTTCCGTCATCGGTTCCACACAGCAGGAAGGTGTAAAAGTCCTGCTTTCTGCCGCTTCCCTGCACCCGGGTCGGCTCTGCTTTGGTGCCGTCCTCCTGCAAAATACCCTGTCCTACGCTGGGTGGGCGCACCATCATTTTGTACGAAATAAATATGCCCACCACGATGACCGCCAAGATCAGAGGGACGAACATCCATTTTCGAAACCCGGATTTTCCCCCTCTTTTGCCGCCTTGGATCCGGCTGCCAGAGGAAGATTTGTTTCTGTTGTTAGCACTCATGTTTGGTTCCTTTCAGCCAATCCCTCGCTTCCAGAGTACGAAAGTGAACCGGGTTCCCCCGCTTTTTCATCTCTCCAATGGTCGTATTAAGGCCCAGGAGCATCGCTTCGTCCAAGTCCTCAAACGCCAGCGCGCGAAGGGTTTCCACCCCCGGAAAATCCCGATTTTCTTCAATGAAGTCGGCCAGGTAAATCACCTTTTCCAAAAGGCTCATGTTGGCTCTGCCGGTTGTATGCCATCGAATGGCGGCGTACACGGCATCCGAAACACCTAACACGTCCCGTCCCACTTCCGCTCCGGTGATGGCATGCAGCAATTTCAGCGTCTTTTGCTCCAATTCGTCTAACACAATACCATATTTCCTGCATAATTTCAACTGTTCTTCCATCTCCAGCCGCTTGGTGCAGTCATGCAGCAGAGCGGCTATCTGGGCCTCTTTTTTCTCTGCGCCCCAGCGCCCCGCCAGGGCAACGGCCGCCCGCTCTGTCCCCAGCACGTGGGGAATGCGCTTTGCCTTCAAAAAGCTGCAAGCCACGGCCCGCAGCTCCTCCATGGACAAACGCTTCAAATCCTTTTGGACGCCGTACAGCTGATGGCGCAGGATATAACCATAGACAGAAGGGAACACGAATTTGTTCCATGTTCCGTCTTCTGCGGCGTGCCGAAGTTCCGTTGACGAAATCACGACCGGCTCCCCGTGGATACAAATGCATTCGGTTCCGTATTTCCCTTTCAGACTGGCCGCATGTTTGGCGTTTTTTTCTTTCTCCCCCTGTTCTCCCCGGTTCAGAACAACGGGGCGGATGATGGAAAGCAGCTCCTCGTGGTTCTGCCATGTCTCCAGGGTTTGAAACATGTCCGTCCCCATCAGAAAGTAAAACACAGCGTCCGGATATGCCGTTTGCAGCATGCGGATGGTGTCAATGGTGTAGCTTTTCCCTTCCCGTTTCAGTTCCAAATCCAGCGCCCTTGCGTTGGGAATGCTGTCCACCGCAAGATGCAGCATTTCCAGCCGCTCCTGTGCCGTGGGCGTGCATTGCGGCAAGACTTTATGCGGAGGGATTCCCGTAGGCACAAAAAACAGCAGATCTACGCCAAGCTTTTCTGCCGCCCCATGGGCAGGCAAAATATGCCCCACGTGAGGCGGGTTGAACGTCCCGCCAAAAATGCCAATCTTCTTTGGCTGAATCATCGTATCCATCCTGATCCTCCCGATCAATCTCTCAAGTGAGAACTCCCTTTATTTTTGCGTAGGCAACATGATGTGTTTGATGTCCTTTTTGTGGCTTTTCCGATACAGCACAAATGTAGAGCCGATGACCTGCACCTGCTCGCTGCGCGTCTGCCGGGACAAAAGGTCGCAGACCTCCCGCGCCGTCAGACCCGCGCTTTCCAGTACTCTGCATTTGATCAGCTCTCTTGCTTCCAGCGCGTCGTTTGCCTGGGCAATCACCGTGTCGCTGATCCCATCTTTCCCAATATGCAAAATGGTATCCGCTCCGTTGGCTGCCCCTCGCAGGTAAGCCCTTTGTTTGCTGGTTAGTTCCATGATATTCTCCTATCTCTCCGGTTTCGTTTCCGCGGCCTCGGCCGCCATTTGCTGCGCAAACTGGCGCAGGGCTTTCCCTCTATGGGAAATTTGGTGTTTTTCATAGGGCGTCAGCTCCGCCATGGTTCGCCCCTGCTCCGGCAGGTAAAAAACCGGGTCATATCCAAACCCGCCTTCCCCCCGGGGCTCCGTTCCCACGGCGCCCTCGCAGGTACCCTCCGCCGTCAGAACCCGCCCGTCCGGAAAGCAGCACGCAATGGCGCAGACAAAGCGGCAGGCCCTGTCCTTTTCCCCCTGCATATTTTGCAGCAGCAACCGGTACCGTTCCGCGTCGCTAAGCCCCGGCCCGCCGTATCGGGCGGAGTAGATACCGGGCTTGCCCCCCAAAGCGTCCACCGCAAGGCCGGAGTCGTCCCCAATGGCAGGAAGGCCCGTTGCTTCCATCACGGCGCGGGCTTTCATCTCTGCGTTTTCCCCAAAGGTTTTCCCCGTTTCTTCCACGTCCACATAAACGTCCAAGGCAGACTGCAGCACCACTTCTACACCCAAATGGGATAAAATATCCTGCATTTCCCCCAGTTTTTTGGGGTTTTGCGAGGCCAAGACCAATTTCATCGTGTTCCCACCCCTTCTAGACCATCGCCCTGACAAATTCCGCGGCGTCAAAGGGCACCAGGTCGTCCGCCTGCTCGCCCACGCCGATGTATTTGACGGGGATGCCCAACGTATCGGAAACAGCAAAGACGATTCCTCCCTTGGCGGTGCCGTCCATCTTGGTTAGCACAACCCCAGTGACCCCCGCCGCTTCTTTGAACTGGATCGCCTGAAGCAGGCCGTTCTGCCCTGTTGTGGCGTCCAGCACCAAAAGGGTCTCCCGGCTGGCGTCCGGCAGCTCCCGGTCGATGATATGGCTGATCTTGCTCAGCTCGTTCATCAAATTCTGCTTGTTGTGCAGCCGGCCCGCCGTATCGCAGATCACAAGGTCGCTGCCCCTCGCTTTGGCGGCGGAGATGGCGTCAAACACCACGGCGGCAGGGTCTGCCCCTTCTTTTTGACGAACCAGCTCCACGCCGTCCCGCTCCGCCCAAACCTGCAGCTGGTCTGCCGCGGCGGCGCGGAAGGTGTCCCCGGCGCACAGCAGCACCCGCTTGCCCGCCTGCTTCCATGCGGCGCCAAGCTTGCCGATGGTGGTGGTTTTCCCCACGCCGTTGACGCCGATGACCAAAATAACAGAGGGCTTCGTCTCCAGATGCAGCTTCGTGTCCCCCACTTGCAGCATTTCAATTAAAATCCCGCGCAGGGCTTCTCTCGCCGCTTCCGGCTCTTTGATCTTCTCTTCCTTTATCTTGGCCCGCAGGGCTTCCACCACCCGCACAGAGGTCTCCACGCCCATATCCGCTAAGATCAGGGTTTCCTCCAACTCGTCAAAAAAATCATCCTTCAGCGAGGAAAAGCCGGAAAAAATGCCGTCCAAAGAGCTGCCGATGGCTTTTTGGGTCTTGGTAAGCTTCTCTTTGATTTTATTGAAAAAACTCATATTTCTTCTCCATTTTATGAAAATTGCAACAGATCCGATGCTTCATCCAGCCGCAGGGTCACCACCTTGGAAACGCCCTGCTCCTGCATGGTAATGCCATATAGCATATCGGCTTCTTCCATGGTGCCTCTGCGATGGGTGATGACGACAAACTGGGTTTGATCTGAAATGGAACGCAGATACCTTGCAAACCGCGTCACGTTCTGCTCGTCCAGCGCCGCTTCAATTTCGTCCATCATGCAAAAGGGCGTGGGCCGCAGCTTTAAAATGGCAAAGTACAGGGCGATGGCCACAAATGCCTTCTCTCCGCCGGAGAGCAGCGAAATGGTTTTCAGAGACTTGCCCGGCGGCTGGGCCCGGATTTCAATGTTGCACTCCAAAATGTCCTCGCCCGTTTCCAGCTCCAGATGGGCCTTCCCTCCGCCGAACAGCGCCTGAAATACCTCGGAAAACAACTGATTCAACGTGTCAAACTGTGTTTGAAACACTTCTTTCATTTCCTCTGTGATGGCCTCGATGATACGGCTTAGCTCTTCTTTGGCTTTCGTAATGTCTTCCCGTTCCCGGCTTAAATACTCGTATCGGCTGTTCACCTGTTCAAACGCTTCAATGGCTCCTAAATTGGGGGTGCCAAGCGCCCGCATCTTCTGCTTCAGCGTGCCGATCTGCCGGGACGCCGCACCGACGTCCGCGAGCTTCTGGCGAAGGGGGAGCGCCCCGCTGTGCGACAGGCCATACGTGTCCCACAGCTTTTCTAGAATTCCCGTTTCCTCCAGATCCCACTCCTGCTTCTTCTGGGCAAGGGTGGCCCACTCCCGCTCTGTCTGCAACAGGGATTGGTTTGTCTTTTGGGCCTCTTTTTCCGCCCGCACCCGCCGGCCCTCTAGTTGGATTCGCTCCTGTGCCAGCCGTTCCAGTTCTGCTTGGGTTTGCGCCTGTTTCTGTTCCAGCGTCTGCATCGTCGCCTTTTGATCTCCTATTTGCCGCAAAAGCCCCTGGGCGGAAGCGGCGCATTCCCTTTGCTGGGTTTGCAGCGCCTTTCGGTCCTCCTCCATTCCCTGGAACAAAACCGTCAGCTCTTCCAGCCCGGCCGTCAGGGCCGCCTGCTCTGACTGCAAGGCGGAAAGAAGAGCCTGCCCTTTTGCGTTCCGGGCGGACAGCGCCTCTTTTTCTCTGTCAAGCGCGTTTCGCCGCGCTTCTTCCCGGGCCGGCGCCCCGTCCGGTTCGCTTTTTGTGCCGTCCGCTTGCCGCAACAGTTGAGCCAACCCGTCCATTTCGTTTTTCGTTTGTTCGACCCGCCCCTGCAAAAGACCGTGTGCCTCCTCTTGCGCCTGTCTTTGGGCCAAAAGGGCGGCATAGCCGGCCTTGCACTGTTCGCTGGCCAACTGACAGGAGACAGCCCGCTCCGCCGCCCTTTTGCGGGTCTGCTCTTGCGCCTCCAGCTGGGCCCGCGCTTTGGCCCGTTCCTTCTGCGCCTGCTCCAATGACCTGTCGCCGGCCAGGGCGGCGGCTTCCAACTCTCTCTGCTGCCGCTTCATCTGGTCAAGCTCCGCCGCGCGGGATAATATCCCGGCCTTTGCTCCGGCGCTTCCCCCTGTCATGGCCCCGCCCCGCTGGAGCATTTGGCCGTCCAGCGTCACAATGCGAAACTGGTGCCGAAACTGCCTCGCCAAAGGGATGGCATGATCCAAGTCCGTCATCACCACGGTGCGCCCCAGCAAGTGGGCCATGATACCGTTATATTCCGCATTGTAAGAAACCAAATCGCTGGCAACCCCCAAAAAGCCCGGCGCGCTCTCCATGGATCTCACGTCCATGGGTTTGCCGCGCACGGTGTTCATGGGCAGAAACGTCGCCCTCCCGGCCTTTTCCCCTTTGAGATAGGCGATGGCTTTCTTCCCTGCTTCGTCTGTCTCCACGATGATCTGCTGCAGAGCGCCCCCCAGCGCCACCTCAATGGCGAGGACATAAGGGGGCCTCGCCTGAATATGGGCGGAAACGGGCCCTCGGATGCCGGGAAGCGCTCCTCCCGCCTTCATCAGCACACGCACCGCCCTTGAATATCCTTCGTACAGATCCTCCAGCCCCTTTAGCATCTCCGCCTTCGCGGCTGCTTGCTCCAGCTGGCGGCCCAGCGCTTCTCTCTCCCGGGCGGCGGCTCTGGTTTTCTCTTCCTGTTGCTCCGCTTGGGCCTTGGCCCCGCGCACACGCTCTGTGGCCTGCGCAAGCGCCGCCTGCGCCGTTTGCGTCTCACGCTGGGCTTCGTCCAGCGTGCGGCGCATCTCCCGTTCCCCGTCGTCGCTTGCGGCCTTTTCCTGTTTTATCCGGTTCATTTGCCCCAAAAGCTCGCCCAACACAGCCTGCAAGGCGGCTTGCCGCTCTCGCATCTTTTCCGTTTTCGACTGCTGCTCGGCCGCCTGACGCGCGGCCGCTTCCCGGGCGGCATCCAGCGCGGCCAGCTCCCGTTGAATCTCCAGCCCACGCTGCTGATCCGCCTCCAAACAAAGCGTTTGGTCTGCCTGCTGCGCTTCAATCTCCAAAAGACGGGCGCTCTTTTCCTCTATTTGGCCGGAAAGGCGGCGTATGCGTCTGTCTCGTTCCGGCTTCTCCCGTTCCAGAGCATGCATCCGCTCTGACAGGTCGGAAACCCTGGATTCCAGCACGGCAAGGCGGCTTTCCCCTTCTGTTTGCCGGGCGTTCCACGCGGCCTGGTCCTGCCTGATCTGATCTTGGGCCGTGTCCCGTTCCCGCATGGCCTGCTGCAGCCTTTCTCCTTCGTCATACAAGCCTTCCAGCGCCGTTTGCAGCGCCCCTCTGTATGCCAAAGCGTTTTCCAGCTTGCTTTCGTTCTCTCTTCGGCTTTCTTTCAAGCACTCCAGCCGGGTCAGCCAGAGAGAAATCTCCAGCCCCCGCAGTTCGTCCCGCAGGTATAGATACTGCTTTGCCTGGGCCGCTTGTTCCCGCAAGGGGACAACCTGAAGCTCCAGTTCCGCGATCTTGTCTGTGATCCGCAGCAGATTTTCGTCCGTTCGTCTCAGCTTGCGCTGCGCCTCTTCCTTTCGATAACGAAACCGAGAGATGCCCGCCGCCTCTTCCAAAACGCCCCTTCGCTCTTCCGGCCTGGCGGATAAAATTTCATCGATTTTTCCCTGCCCGATGACCGAGTATCCTTCTTGCCCCAACCCGGTATCCAGAAACAGCTCCTGCACGTCCCGCAGCCGAACGGCGGCGCGGTTGATCAAATAGACGCTCTCCCCGGAGCGGTAATATCGGCGGGCGACCATCACTTCCCGCTCCGGCAGGGGCAAGGTGCCGTCCTCGTTGTCCAAAATCAAGGTCACCTGGGCAAAGCCCACAGCCTTTCGGGTTTGGGTTCCGCCAAAAATCACATCTTCCATTTTCCCGCCCCGCAGCGCCCGGGATTTCTGTTCCCCCAGAACCCACAAAACAGCGTCGGACAAGTTAGACTTTCCGCTGCCATTGGGTCCGACAACGGCGGAAATCCCCCGGTCAAACGAAATGACCGTTTTGTCGGGAAACGATTTGAATCCTTGCATCTCCAGTGACTTCAGATACAAAACACGCACCTCCTCACTGGCGGACAGCCGTTCCTATAGCCGGGTTTGCTTTCCATAATGCTCAATGGCGGCCCGGGCGGCCGCCTGTTCGGCTTCTTTCTTGCTGCGCCCTTCCCCTTCTCCCGCAAAGACGCCGTCGATGCATACTTCTACGGAAAAGATCTTTGCGTGGTCCGGCCCATGTTCTCCCTGCAAGTGATACACCAGGGCCTGTTTGCTCTCTCCCTGCACCAGCTCTTGAAGCGCGGTTTTATAGTCCCGAATCACGTCATGAGCTTCGTTGTCCAACACAAAGGCATGAATGATCCGGCTTGCCTCGGCAAGACCGCCGTCCAGATACACGGCGGCAAGAACAGCCTCCACCGCATCAGCCAAGATAGACGGCCGCCGCCGGCCGCCGCCGCTCTCCTCCCCGCGCCCCAGCTTTAAATGTGCGCCCAAGTTCCATTTTTGGGCCACAAGCACCAAGCTCTGCTCACACACAAGGTTGGCCCGCAGCCTTGTCAGCTCCCCTTCCGGGAGCTTGGGGTGCGCCCGGTACAAATATTCCGCCACCAACATGCCCAAGACAGAGTCCCCCAAAAACTCCAGCCGCTCATTGCTGCTCTGGCTTCGGCCCCGGTTTTCGTTGGCATAGGAGCTGTGGGTCAACGCGTGTTCCAGCAGCGATTTGTCCAGAAAAGCATATCCCAGCGCTTTTTCAATTGCATCCATTTTTGTTCCTCCTTGTCTGCCAAACCCATGGGAATAAAAACAGGCCGCCACGAGGGCGGCCCATATTTCTCGTTTCAACTGCATGGGAACCCAGCGGGACGTGGCTCAAACAATGGGATCATTTCAGCGCAAAACCAGCCTTTTTCTTCCGTTGCACACTGAAATCATCCATTGTAACTCTGCCCCCCTCTTGCCCGTCGGGGGAAGCAATGCAACGGACGAAGGGGCGATGCCGCCTCCATCCGCTTGGCTGCTTCTTTTATGCGCTAGTCCACCCGGCTGGTTAAAAACCGCACCAAGTCACCCACGGTCAACAGGGACGCCAGTTCCTCGTCTTCCAGTTCTCCCACGTCAAATTCTTCTTCCAGCGCCATGCTCAGTTCTACAATGTCGAGAGAATCCGCACCCAAATCTTCCGCAAACGACGTGTCTATGGTAATCGTTCCGGTGTCCACAGAAAACTGCTCTGCAATGAGCCCGCATACTTTCTCAAAAATCATTTTGAAATTCCCACCCTTTACTCTGAAATCAAACTTCTAACATTCATCAATCATTAAAATAATATGCATATTCCATCATCGTGTCAATAGTTTTTTTCGTTTTCCGGCTCCGGCAGCTGGGGCCCGCTCAGGCGCATATGGCGGATCCCTTCCGCCACATCGGAAATCATATCGGAATCCGCCAAGGCGGCGGCCTGATATATGGCGTTGCGGATGGCCAGCGCGTCACTGGAGCCATGGGCCTTGATCACAGGCTTGGAGATGCCAAGCAGCGCCGTTCCGCCCACTTCTCTGTAGTCCAGCAGCTTTTTAAACTCTGCTATGCCGTCCTTGATGCCGAGATACGCCAATTTTGATTTGGCGTTTTTCTGAAACATCTTTCTTACCTCTTCCGCCAAAAACAGAGCCGTTCCTTCGATGGACTTTAGCATGATATTGCCGGAAAACCCGTCTGCCACCAGCACATCAACGGCGCCCAGCACCGCCTCCCGGGCCTCCACGTTGCCAACAAAATGCAGCCGACCGGCGTCCCCCGCCGCCTTCAGCAGGGCATACGCCTCCTGGTACAGGGGCGTTCCCTTGGTTGCCTCTGTTCCGATGTTCAGCAGCCCGACCCGGGGCTCCGGCCGGTTTAACACCCGTTCCGCATAGGCGCTGCCCAAATAGGCAAACTGCAGCAGATATTCCGGCGTGCATTCCACATTTGCCCCGCAGTCGATGAGAACCATTCCCCCCTGCCCGTTTGGCACCAGGGGAGAAAGAGCCGCCCTTCGAATGCCCCTGACACGCTTGACAATGAGCGTGGCCGCCGACAAAAGCGCCCCTGTGGAGCCGGCCGAAACAACGGCGTCCCCTTCTCCGTCCCGCAGCAGGTTCAGGGCCACGGTCAAAGAAGAGTCCTTCTTTTCTCGAAAGGCGGTTGCGGGGTTGTCCTGCATGGTGATCACCTGCTGGGCATGGGCAATCTCCACCCCTTTCGGGAGGGACTTGATCCCGTCATCCTCCAACACCTTCAGGAGCAGCTCTCCCTGTCCCACAAGGACAACTTCCAATCCGCGCTCTTCGGTCGCCTGCAGCGCGCCCCGCACCAGTTCCCCCGGCGCGTTGTCTCCACCCATGGCGTCTATGATAATCTTCATGGCATTTCCCCCCTCGTTTCCCATCGGTCACGTTCGCCGCTTTTTCTTTCCAGAACTGCAAGCCGCCGTTTATGTCGTTTGCAGACACTGGGCCAAAGCCGCAAGCGCCCTGTTTGCTATGACGGTGTTTTTCTCCTTCTTGCCTCGCACCCGGTATTCCAGCGGCGGGATTAACCCGAAATTGATGTTCATCGGCTGGAACTCTGTCACTGTTTCATTGCTGATGTAAGCGGCCAGCGCTCCGGTTGCCGTCTCTCTGGGCAAATTCAGCGGAGGCTCTCTCAAAAGCCGCCGGGCCAGCTCGATGCCGCAAAGGGCGCCGGAAGCGGCCGATTCCACATATCCTTCCACCCCTGTCATTTGCCCGGCAAACATCACCCGCGCTTCTTTGCGCGTCTGATAATATCGGTTGAGCAGACGGGGAGAGTCCAGATACGTGTTCCGGTGCATCACCCCATATCTGACAAATTGGGCGCCGCGCAGCGCCGGAACCATGGAAAACACCCGCTTTTGCTCGGAAAAAACCAGATGGGTTTGGAACCCCACCAAGTTATAAATGCTGCCGGCGGCGTTGTCCTTTCGCAGCTGCACCACCGCATGGGGCGTTTCCCCCGTGCGGGGGTCCCGCAGCCCCTTTGGCTTTAGCGGGCCGAAGCGCAGGGTGTCCGGCCCCCGCCTGCCCATTACCTCCACGGGCATGCAGCCTTCAAACACGCTTTGATCCTCAAACCCGTGAACCGGTGCTTCCCGAGCTTCGCACAGCGCGTTCCAAAACGCCAAATACTCTTCTTCCGTCATGGGGCAATTGATGTAGTCCGGCGTTCCCTTGTCGTACCGGGAGGCCAGATAGGCCCGCTCCATGTCAATGCTCTCGAAGGTCACAAGGGGGGCCGCCGCATCGTAAAAATACAAATAATCCGCATGGCCGAAAAAAGACTGAATGGACGACGCCAGCGCGTCCGAGGTCAAAGGGCCGGACGCCACGATGACATGGCCTTCCTTCGGAATGTCTGTGGCCTCTTCCTCTATCACCGTGATGTACGGGTTTTGCAAGATGCGCTCCGTAATCAGACTGGAAAACCCCTGGCGGTCCACCGCAAGGGCGCCGCCGGCCTCAACCCGCGTCCCGTCTGCCGCTTCCATGATGAGAGAGCCCATCCGGCGCAGCTCTTCCTTGAGCAGACCCACGGCATTTTCCAGCTGATCGCTCCGCAGGGAATTGGAACAGACCAGCTCCGCAAACGCGTTTTCCTGATGCGCAGGCGTTTTTTTCCCGGGTTTCATTTCCAAAAGGCGCACGGGGATGCCCCGCCTCGCAAGCTGAAAGGCCGCCTCGCAGCCGGCCAGCCCCGCGCCGATGACTGTCACTTGTTCCATCTGTTTTGCTCTCATTTCTGCTTTCTTCTTTGCGGGAGCGCTGTGCGCCGGTTTTTATGCCAGCTCTTCGCCAACGGCTTCCATCGTCGTTTCTCCGCTTTGCTTCGCCGCCCCTTTGGCCGGGGTTTTCTTTGTTGTTTTGGCTGTTTTTGCCGTCGTCGCGGCCTTTGTTGTTTTGGCTGTCTTGGCCGTTGCTTTGGTTGTCTTGGCTGTCTGTTTCGCCTTGGCCGCCGGGGTTGTCTTTTTTGCTTGTTTTGCGGCGGTTCGCTTCGGCTTTTCTTCGCCTTTCTCCGCCGGCTGCTCGCCTTTGGCCTCCGTCTCGCCGTCTGCCTGCTTCTTTTTCCGGTACCCCCGCTTATCCTCCGGCAGGAAATTGGGACAATCTGCATTGATGCAAAAGGCCTTTTGGTTTCCCCGGCCGGATTTTTTAAACATGGTTTTTCCGCAGGAGGAACACACATCCGCCACAGGCACGTCCCAGGACATGAAAGAGCAAGTGGGGTTTTTTTCGCAGCCGTAATAAGTAAAGCCCCGCTTGGATGTCTTTTTCAAAATACGGCTGCCGCAAAGGGGGCATTTCCCCGGCATTTCCACCACAAGGGGCTTTGTAAACGTACAGTCCGGATAGCCGGGGCAGGCCAAAAACCGGCCGAACCGCCCTGATTTGATCACCATCTGCTTTCCGCACACATCGCAAACTTCGTCGCTGGGCTCGTCGGGGATCTTGATCCGCTCCCCGTCCAGATTTGCTTCCGCCTGCTCCAGCGTATGGGAAAAATCGGCATAAAACTCCTCCAGCACGCTCTCCCACTCTCTGTTTCCGGCCTCCACGCTGTCCAGCGCCTGCTCCATGTTTGCCGTGAAGTCCACATCCACCACCTTGGAAAAGTGATCCCGCATCAGCCCCGTGACCACCTCACCCAAGGGAGTGGGGCGAAGGGTTTTCCCCTCTTTGACCACATATTCCCGATCCGTAATGGTGGAGATGGTGGGGGCATAGGTAGATGGCCTTCCAATGCCCCGCTCTTCCATGGCGCGGACCAAAGACGCCTCTGTATACCTGGCCGGCGGCTGGGTAAAATGCTGCTCTTTTGTCAGCTTGCGCAGCCCGGTGGCTTCCCCTTCCTGGAGGTCCAGCATCAGCGCCTGCTTCTCCTCTTTTCCGTCATCCCGGCTTTCGTCATATACCGCGGTGAACCCCGCAAACTTAATGGTAGATCCGCTGGTGCGAAAGCGGTAGTCCGCGGCATCCAGCTCCACCGTCACCGCGTCATACACGGCGTTGACCATCTGCGAGGCCAAAAAGCGGCTCCAGATCAGCCGATACAGGCGAAACTGGTCGTTTGTCAAGTCTTTTTTCAGCTGCTCCGGGGTAAGTGCCACGTCGCTGGGCCGGATGGCCTCGTGGGCGTCCTGGGCGCCGGAGCGGGATTTATATTTGCGGGGGCTGTCCGGGTAATACGCCTTGCCGTAACGAGAAACGATCAGCTGCTTTGCGGCGTCTGCCGCCTCTTGAGAAATACGGAGAGAGTCGGTTCTCATATACGTGATCAAGCCGACGGTTCCTTCTCCTTCAATGTCAATGCCCTCATAAAGCTGCTGGGCGATGGACATGGTGCGCCGGGGCGTCATCCCCAGCTTGCTGGACGCCTCCTGCTGCAAAGTGGAAGTGACAAAAGGCGGGGCGGGGGAGCGTTTTTTCTCTGTCCGCTTGACAGACTGCACCACAAAAGGGGCATGCTCCACCGCCGCAACCACTTGATTCACCGCTTCTTCCGTTTCCAGCTCCACTTTCTTTTTCCCGATCCCGTGGAAGTGGGCGGAAAACGCGCCGATATGGGGCGCAATCCGTTCCAGATCCGCGTCCAAAGACCAATATTCCTTGGGTTCAAAGGCGCGGATTTCCTCCTCGCGTTCCACCACCAAACGGGTGGCAACAGACTGCACCCGCCCCGCGGAAAGACCCCGTTTGATTTTACGCCACAAAAGGGGAGACAATTGGTACCCCACAATGCGGTCTAAAACACGCCGGGCCTGCTGAGCGTCCACCAAGTTTTGGTCAATGGCCCTGGGCGCCGCAATGCTCTCTGTCACCACCCGTTTGGTGATCTCATTAAATGTCACCCGCAGCGCTTTCTCGTCCGGCAAATGGAGCAGCTCCTTCAAATGCCACGAAATGGCCTCTCCTTCCCGGTCCGGGTCCGTTGCGAGATATACTTTGTCGCTTTTCGCCGCCGCCTTTTGCAGCTCGCCGATCAGCTCTTCTTTTCCTTTGATGGGCTGGTAAACAGGTTCAAACCGATGCTCCACGTCCACACCCAGCTTGCTTTTCGGCAAGTCACGCACGTGCCCCATGGAGGCTTTCACCTGAAACCCGTTGCCCAAATATTTTCCAATGGTCTTTGCTTTCGCAGGGGATTCTACAATGACCAAATTAGTTTTTGCCATGGATTCCTCCAAATCATCCAGCCGCGCGAAATACGCGGCGGAAGTCATTTATTCTCGAATGTCACCGTTTCTTTGGAAGCATTTCCCGGGCGTCTGCAACACAACACCCCGCAGCTCCAGCACCGTAAGCGCGGACAAAAGCTGCCCCGGCGGGATCTCCGTGCGTGCGGCCAGCTCATCCGCCTGGGTGGGGCTTTGGGTTCCCAGAGCCTTCAAAATTGCCTTCTCCTGTTCCGTAAACGGTTCTACAGAGTCATTGAGGTCAATATAATCTTTCGCTTCCCACTTGTCAACCTCTTTTTTTGTCGAACTCTGATGGCCCTCCGCCAAAACGCGCCTTTGCTCCCCTCGGTTTGGCATCCTATCTTCCATGGTTTTGGGGGAAAGGTGAAGCTTCGTGGGGTATTGCTGGATGTATTCCCCAATGACGTCGTCCGCATGGGTAACGGGGATCGCCCCGTCCCGCAGCAACCGGTTGGGCCCCAAGCTTAACGGGGAATCGATGTTGCCGGGAACGGCAAACACATCCCGCCCCTGCTCCAAGGCGTGTCGCGCCGTAATGAGAGACCCGCTTCTCATGGGACCCTCCACCACGATGACCCCCAGAGAAAGGCCGCTCATGATGCGATTGCGCACGGGAAAATGAGGCCCCAACGGCTGGGTTCCCGGGGGATATTCGCTGAGAAGGGTGCCGGAAGAGGCCACATCCCGGTAAATTTCTCTGTTTTCTCTGGGATAAACCACATCAATTCCGCAGCCCAGCACCCCGACCACGGGAACGCCTGCACGCAGCGCCCCCGTCATGGCAACGGTGTCAATGCCCTTTGCCAGACCGGAAATCACAAGCATCCCCCGATAGGCCAGCTGAAACCCGAGGGTGGCCGCCACCTTTTTCCCATAGGGACTGCACCGCCGGGTGCCCACGATGGCAACCGCCGGGGTTTCGTCAAAATGGATCCGTTTCCCCTTCCCGTATAGCACACAGGGGGGATCATAAATATTGCGCAGCCGCGTGGGATAGTCCGCGTCCTGATACGTCATCAGCCAGATGCCCAAGCGGTCGCATGTATCCAGAATGCTGTTGGGCCTCGCCATGGCCTTATTGCAGAGTGCCTGCTGCTCTTCCTTGTGCAGCCCCAAGGCTTCGTAAGCATCCTGATCCGCCTCATATACCGCCTCGGGAGAGCCGAAAAAATCCACCGCTCTGTAAATCGTCTCCCTTCGAAGCCCGTCTTTGGTGGCAAGCCAAAGCCAATAGTTTAAGGTTGACACAGCACTTACCTCCTGCTGGTTTTTACCGCTCCCGGCTCATTTCCCAAAACAAAATTCCCGCCGCCACCGCGGCGTTCAGCGACTCGCATTTGGCATCCATCGGGATCTGCACCCGCCCGTCGCAGAGGGACAAAAGCGCCTGAGAAAGGCCGTTCCCCTCGCTTCCGATGGCGATGGCTGCCCCTTCTAGGGAACCCTTTTCCAGAGAAACGCAACCCGGCCCCAACGCCGCGCCATACAAAGGGATTTTCGCCTTCTGCAAAAGCAGAGACACCTGCTCGTAAGACGCCGTCCAAACCGCCATGCGAAAGACGGCCCCCATGGTCGCCCGTATGGTTTTGGGGTTCCAAAGATCGGCGCAATGCCCCGTGAGGAACACACCGTCAAAGGAGAACGCCGCCGCCGTTCGTAAAATAGCCCCCACGTTTCCCGGGTCCTGGAGCCCGTCCAAAACGGCATACCGGGTTCCGGTCAGCCTCTCGGGCGCAGCCGACTCCGGCATTTCACAGGCAAACAAAATCCCCTGAGGCTCCGTCAAGGGGGAAGCAAAGGCCAACAGCTCCTCCGGCACGGTGACCACCCGCACAGAGGCAGGCAAAGAAGAAGGCAGCAGGGCCGCCTCTGTTTTCAGTACAGTTTGGACGACTCCGCCCCACAAAAGGGCTTCTTCCAGCAGCTTTGGCCCGTCACAGCAAAATGCGCCGCAGCTGTTTCGATATGCCCCGCTGCGGCCCAGCTTGCGCAAATGGGCGATCAGCGGGTTGGTTCTGCTTCTGATCTGTTCCATATCTCACTTCCTGTTGTTCGGGATCTTGCCCGATCCTGTTTGTCCGCTTATCCAGGAGCCTTGTATCTCTTGTATCTCTTATATCTATGGTATATATGAAACAAGGGGCAGGCCAAAGCCCGCCCCCGGATCGTTTACTCTAAAGGCTTCATGGTCGGGAATAAAATCACATCGCGGATGGAGGCGCTGTCTGTATACAGCATCACCATCCGGTCAATGCCGATACCGCAGCCCCCTGTGGGCGGCAAACCATATTCCAACGCATTGATATAGTCGGTATCCATCATGCCCGCTTCTTCGTCTCCCGCTTCCCGCAACGCCGCCTGGCGCTGGAACCGCTCTTTTTGGTCCACAGGGTCGTTCAGCTCGGAAAAGGCGTTCGCCATTTCCCTTCCCGCCATAAACAGCTCAAACCGCTGGGTCAGCCGGGGGTCTTCCTTGCACCGCTTGGCAAGGGGGGAAACCTCCACGGGATGGTCCAGGATAAAGATAGGCGCCATCAGCTGGCTTTCCACCTTTTCATCAAAGCAGGCATAAAGCAAATTGCCCCAAGTCGCGTCCTTTTCCAGCTTCACGCCGATGGAAGCGGCGGCTTTTTGGGCGTCCTCATCCGCCTGAAAAGACATAAAGTCCACACCCGTATATTGTTTGACCGCTTCCGCCATGGTCATCCTCGCAAAAGGCGGCGTCAAATCCAGATCGGCGCCTTGGTACATCAGCTTGGTGGTGCCCAAAATGTCTTGGGCGGCCTTCACGTAAATGCCTTCCGTGCGATCCATCATGTCATGATAATCGGCATATGCTTCATAAAACTCCACCGTGGTAAACTCCGGATTGTGCTTCGGGTCCATCCCCTCGTTGCGGAACAGCCGGCCGATTTCATACACCCGCTCAATCCCGCCCACCACCAGGCGCTTTAAGTGCAGCTCTGTGGCGATGCGCATGTACATATCAATATTCAATGTATTGTGATGGGTCACAAACGGGCGGGCGTTGGCGCCGCCGGAAATGGTGTTCAGCACCGGCGTTTCCACTTCCATATAGCCCAAATCATCCAAATAAGACCGAATGGTTTTGATGATCTTACTGCGAATTTCAAAGGCGCGGCGCACCCCCGGATTGACGATCAAGTCCACATACCGCTGCCGGTACCGCAGCTCGGTGCTGGTCAGCCCGTGGAACTTCTCCGGCAGGGGGTTCAATGACTTGGACAGCAGCGTGATTTCGTCGGTTTTCACAGAGATTTCCCCTCGCTTGGTGCGGAACACTTCCCCTGTCACGCCGACGATATCGCCGATGTCGTATTTTTTAAATCGATTGAGTGCCTCTTCCCCCATCTCGTCAATGCGGACATACAGCTGAATTCGGCCTGTCCCGTCCTGTAAGTCGGAAAAAATGGCCTTGCCCATCCCCCGTTTGCTCATCAGCCGCCCGGCGATGGACACACGCTTGCCCTCCATGGCATCAAATTGTTCCTTGATCTCTTGGCTGTTGGAATCGCACCGGTACGTGGTTTCCGCAAAAGGGTCTCTCCCCTCTGCCTGCAATTCCTTGAGCTTGTCCCGCCGTATCTGCAAAAGCTCTGAGCGGCTCTCTTCCTGTGCCGCCGGCTGTTCTCTCTCTGTCATGTTTTCTGCCTCCCGGGCGGTGCCAGACACCGCCATTTCTTACTTTTGTATTTCAATGACCCGATAATGAATGGTCCCCGCCGGCGCGCTCACCAGCACCTCTTCTCCGCATTTTTTCCCCAAAAGGGCCTGCCCAAAGGGGGATTCTTCGGAAATGCGACCATTCATGGGATCGGCCTCCTGAGAGCCGACAATTTGATAGCTGCCCTTGCTTCCGCTGTCCATCGCCTCCACCATCACACGGCTGCCGATGCCCACTGCGTCTGTTGTCAGATCGTCTTCATCAATCACAATGGCGTGTGCCAAAATATTGCCCAATTCCACAATGCGGGAATACAGCTTTCCCTGCTCGTTTTTGGCCTCGTCATATTCACTATTCTCGGATAAATCCCCAAAGGAACGTGCTTCTTTGATCTGATCCGCAACTTCCTTTTCTCGTACTGTTTTTAAATAGATCAATTCTTTTTTCAGCTCATCGAGTCGTTCTTGGCTCATTTTATACTCTTTTGCCAACCGAAACCCCTCCTTATAATCACGCCTATCGCGGAAAATTATATTATATCGATTTCGCCATCCCAGCATGAACTGCACGGCAATATGCAAATATCACATCTAAATATGCATATGACGCGGATGTCTCCGCGTACAGTACTATATTATATAGCAACCCTCTCCCGACTGTCAAGATAATTGTATGATTTCCAGTTCCCGGGCGGATATATGCCCCATCTCCCACAGGGCCGCCAAGAGGGAGGTTTGGTCCCACGGGCCGGACGGCGCGTCCCCGTTTCGAACGGCCAACTCCGCCCACTGCAGAACCCGGCGGTCTGTTTGAAGGCGCGGCGTCCCTTCCCCAAAATAAAACAGCGCCCCCTGTCCGGGCACTACTGTTTCCCCTTTTTCCGCCACGGAAAACAGCAAAACCAGGTTTGCTTTTGTAAACCCCGTCCTGCCCGCCATGGCCGGCACCCCGTATTCCGTCTGGAGCCGATCTTCCAGCGCCTCGCTGTCCGGAATCTGCACCGCTACGTTGCGTACCTTTCGGCATAGCTGCTCCGCCACTCTGAAAAGCTCCATTTCCATGCGCTGGGCCTGGAGCACCACCGCTTCGCTTCTTCGTGCCCGCCCTGTTTCGTGCAAATAAAATAGGGCGATGGGCGTCGCCATCTGCCGCAAAAGGGGCCGAATGGAAATAGGGCTAATCTTGTATTCCAGCAGCGTCTCCCAATAAGGAAACAGCTCCCGGGGCGGCACCACACGCCGGATTCCATAGGCGGCCATCTTTCGTGCGGCGCGGCGGATCCTTCTGTCGCGGGCTCTGGGGGGCCCGGAAAGAGGAAGCCGAATGCAGACATCGCAAAATGCGCCGCCCTTTATCTCACAAGGTGTAAAAACAGCGGAGCGGGGAAAGCGCCCCGCCGTGTATTCCACATGCAATAATCCAATCACGCTCTCGCCTCCTGCTTCGTTTTATGCAGCGAGGCGGTTCTTTATGCGTGTTCTTTTCTCAGTCGCTGATGGCCTTTTGCAGCTGCGTGTCCTCCCCGGGAGACAGCATCTCGTCCAGAAGAGCCTTGTTTTGCTCCTCTGTCATGGGCAGCGCCACGTCCGGCGTCACGCCCTTACCGATGAGACTCACCCGGTTGGGCGTGAAATATTTTGCCGTTGATAAGACAACAGCGGATCCGTCGGAAAGCCGGATGGGCACTTGGGAATATCCCTTTCCGCTGGTTTGGGTACCCACCACCCGGCCCCGCCCCATTTCCTGAAAAATGGCTGCGAAAAATTCCGCCGCGCTATACGTCTCTTCGTTTACCAAAATGGAGATGGGCAAATCCACGCAGCTCTCATCGGAGTGGTAAATCCGCTCCTCCCCTGTGTAGTCCACAGAGATAAAAGTATCCCCTTCCGGCAACAGAAAATCCAAAAGATCCAGCAGCTCTGTCAAAAGACCGCCGGGGTTGTTGCGCAGGTCAAAAACCAGCTTTTTCGCCCCCTGCTCCATCAGATTGTTCACCGCCGCCTTGGCATGCTGGCTTGCTGTACTGTCGAAATTTTGGATCTGGATGTAGCCAATCTGCCGCTCCAGCATCTGATGGTTCACAGGAACCACCACGATTTCCCTGCGGATCAGGGTCACGTCCCGCTGCCCGCCATCCTGGCTGCGTACCGTCACCATGACGCTCGTTCCCGCCTCTCCTGAGATCAGCGCTTTTGCCTGGGCCAGCGTCAAGCCCGCAAAGGGTTTCCCCTCTGCCGCGATAATCTGCTCCCCTGCTTTCAGGCCGGCTTCTTGGGCCGGGCCGCCGGCCTGCACCTTTCTGATTCGGAGCCCGCCTTTTTCCATGTCGGACTCTATGGTGACCCCGATCCCCACATACGCATTGTTGACCGATGCCTCATACGCGCTGTACTCATCCGCCGACAAATAATAAGACCATCTGTCTCCCAAGGCGCTCACCATGCCCTTAATCGCGGCGTCTTTCAGGGTTTCTGGATCGTACTCTCCGATAAACTTCGTCTCGATCTGCTGCCTTGCCTCCTCCAAAACAGGTGCCGGCAGCACGGCCGCCTGCACCCACAGATGTAGCCCAAACCCCGCGACAACGGCAGCCGCCGCCACCAACAGACAAACAGACAGGCTTACTCTTTTTTTCATGCTTTCATTCCTCACTCTCAGCGCAAGCACATGCACAAAGGGGCGCAAGGAGGAACCCCCTTGCACCCCGTATGTAATCAATTCAATGCTATGCACCGCTTGACCCGATCATGCCCAAAACAAATAGATTAAAACACGCTTGCGGGATTGATCCGGTTTCCGCCTACCTTAATTTCAAAATGCAGATGGTTCCCTGTCGAGCTTCCCGTGGTGCCGACATAGCCGATCACCTGCCCCTGCTGCACGGTTTGCCCGGCGCTGACCGCCCGTCTGGACATGTGCGCATAAAGGGAAGAGTTGCCTCCACCATGGCTGATGCTGACATAGTTGCCATAAGACCCCCCATAAGCCGACACGATGACCTGGCCGCTTTTGGTGGCGCGAATGGGTGTTCCCGCCGGCGCCGGAATGTCAATCCCGTTATGTATTCTCCAAACGCCTGCAATGGGATGGGTTCTCCCGCCGTATCCGGATGAAATGCGGGTATACCCGCTGAGGGGCCACAAATACCCGGAGCTGCTGGCGGTCGTGTTCCCTTGGCTCTGGTTTTGGTTTTGGGTCTGATTTTGCGTCTGATTTTTGGTCTGAGACTGGGCCTTTGCTTGGGCCTTTGCTTTCGCCTGGCGCTCTGCCTCCTGCTGTCTTTCCAGCTCGGCCACCTTTTGGTCGATCTGCGCGGAGATGGCGTCTTCCTCTTCCGCAAGCTGCCGCAGCGCCACTTGGTAGCTGTCGCTCTGGGCTTCCATTTGCTTTACCAAGTCCGAGGCGGCGGCAATTTGCTGCCCAAGCTCCGCCTTTTTTTCCTGCAGCTTCCCTTTGGCCGTTTCCTGCTCTTGCTTGTTCGTTTGCAGCTCCGCCTTGGTGTCCGCTATCTTTTGGCGGGTGGCAGCCAGCAGCTGCATAATGTTGTTGTCATATTCCACCACTTCCTGGATAAAGGTAACCCGATCCAGCAAGTCGCTGAAATCTTTGGCTCCAAACAGGACAGCGGCATAAGAATCTGTTCCGCTCTCTTCCATGGAGCGCACCCGCCGGCAAAACAGCTCAAACTGCACCGCCTCCTTGCGCTGGGCCTCTTCCAGCTCTATCTGCTTTTCATCGATCAAAGCGGTGTATTTCTCAATCATTTGTGTAATCGTATCAATTTCCGACTGGAGGACGGCATTTTGCTCGTCCAGCGCTCTTTTCTGCTCCACCGCCTTCGCTTTGTCTTGAGACAATACACCGATCTTGGTGGAAAGTTCGTTTTTCTGCGCGTCTAAATTGGCCGCGTTTTGCTTCAGCTTGTTAATTTCCGATTGGGTCACGGCACCTGCTGGCCCCATTACATATGCCACCAAAGGCAGAAGCAACGCCGCCGCCAACAAGCAAGCCATGATTCCGACGAACCAACGTCTTTTCCCTACATACTTCACTCGCTTTTGCAACAACTGGCACCTCCTTATTGTGTTAACCTTTTTATTGTAATATCTTTTGCGCCTTTTGCGGCGCCGGTTCTTATATCAGCCACGGGGTTAAACCTTTAAAAACTTCCGAATGGTTAAAAGACTCCCGCCGACGCCCACCAGCAGCCCCGTCCCCATGAAAAATCCTCCTACGATGAGCGCCATGCGCTGAAACGGGAGAACCGTAAACAGCGTCATCGTGTCCGACGATGCAATGGCCCTTCCAAGGACCGTATAAATACCCCATTGGCAAAAAAACGCGATGACGGCGCCCAAAAGCCCTAAAATCAGCCCTTCATAAATAAAAGGCCATCGGATGAACCAATTGGTCGCTCCCACCATTTTCATAATGGCAATCTCATCTCTTCTTGCAAAGGTGGCGAGCCGTATGGTGTTTGAAATGATAAAGATCGATATGACAAAAAGCACCACAATCAAAATCAACGCCACACCTCCCACAATATTGCGCACCGTCAAAAACCCGTGAGACACCTCCAAAAGCGCGTTGACATCTGCAATGCCGGAGGTCGCTTTGATCTGTTCCAACGTCTGGGACATCTCCGCAATGTTTTCCAAGCGAATGCGGTATCGATGTCGCAGAATGTCTGCCGGCAGGCTTTGATAAATACTGTTGTCCTCTTTGTCCGCCACAAATTCCTGCATGGCCTGCTCCCGGCTGACAAACTGGCAGCTTAGCACATTGGGGATGGAGGACAGCTGCGATTCGACGGCTTTCGCCTCTTCATCCGACAGAGTTTCATCTACATAGGCCAAAACCTCATTTTGCTGCTCCAAATTTGTCAATGAAGCGCCCAAGTTTACCGCAACCAAGGTGAAACTTCCCATAATCAGCAGGCATGCAACCGTAGACACCACCGCCGCGAAAGACATGAAGCCATGAATGAAAATGCCCCTTACCCCTTCCGCCAGGAAGTATCCAAGTCTATATCGTTTCATAATTGTAATACCCATCCATTCCATCACTGACAATCCGGCCGTCGTCAATGGCCACGACCCGTTTGGAAAAACGATTGACCAGCTCTTTTTCATGGGTGACCACAAGGGTTGTCGTCCCCAGCGCGTTGATGCGCTCCAGCAGCATCATAATTTCCAAGCTGCGGGCGGGGTCTAGGTTCCCTGTGGGCTCATCCGCCACGATCATGCTGGGGTTGTTCACCAAGGCCCTCGCGATGGCCACACGCTGCTGCTCGCCGCCAGACAGCTCGTTTGGCAGCCGCCGGGTTTTTTTATCCAGCCCCACCAGATCCAAAACGTAAGGCACTCTTTTCTTGATCTCCGCATTGGAGGCGCCTACCACACGCATGGCAAAGGTCAGGTTTTCATAAACCGTCTTGTTCTCGATGAGACGAAAATCCTGAAACACAACGCCCAGCGTTCGCCGCATGTATGGAATCTGAGACGCCCGCATCTGGTTTACATTGTACCCGTTCACCAGCAGCTTGCCTTCTGTGGGGGCGATCTCCGCGGTGATCAGCTTGACAATTGTGGATTTTCCGGATCCGGACGGGCCAACTAAAAAAGCAAACTCCCCATCGTCAATCCGTAAATTGACACCTTTCAGCGCCCTGACTCCATTTTCATATGATTTATACACTCCGATTAAACGTACCATTTTTTCTCCTTCGCGAAAACAAACCACGACCCACAGGAACAAAGGCCCTCTTAAAAGCCGCGGACTCTGCCTCCGCTCTTGCGCCCGTTATGATTCCACGCCTCTGGAAACCAGGTATTTTTTGACCATCAGCGCCACTTTAAACGTAATGGCATCGTCAAATTCCCGCAGATCCAGCCCTGTCAGCTTTTTGATCTTCTCCAGCCGGTACACCAGAGTGTTTCGATGCACAAACAGCTTCCGCGCGGTCTCTGAAACATTTAAATTGTTTTCAAAGAATTTATTGATGGTAAACAGCGTTTCGGAATCCAAGGCGTCGATGGGACTCTTTTTGAAAATCTCCTGCAAAAACATCTCGCAAAGAGTGGTCGGCAGCTGATAAATCAGCCGGCCAATCCCCAAATTTTCATAATTGATGATGGTCTTTTCCGTTTCAAAGACCTTGCCCACATCTATGGCGACCTGCGCCTCTTTATATGCCCTGGCAAGATCCCGCAAATGCGTGACCACGGAACCAATGCCGATGGCGCATTTCAGCTGCAGCTCCCGCCCCAGCGTTTCTTCCATTGTTTCCGCCATCTGATTCAGTTCTTTGCTGTCCGAATCTTCCGGCATTTGTTTGATCACCGCGATCTCGTTTTCGCTCACGGATAAAACAAAATCGGCTTGCTTGTCAGGGAATAAAGTTTGGATGATATCCAGCGCGGCGGGATCCACACGCTCTGTCTGCCGAATCAGCAGCACGCCCCTCGGCACCTCTGAAGCAACATGCAGCTCCTTTGCGCGAATATAGATATCCCCCAGCAGAATATTATCGGAAATAATGTTTTTGATAAACGTCGCCTTATCGTGCTTTTCCTCATAATATGTTTTGCCATTGTTCAATGCAACCGCGGCCATGGAGCAAATAACGCCGCTTTCGGTTTCTTCCCCTTTTGCGAACGCGGCATAATCAAACTGGCCGTTCCAATCGGACAGCTGACGAAAGCTCCATCCATTCCAGGCAGCCACCGCGTCACCGGCTTTTCGAACAGCCTCGGCTCCATCAAACCAGTGTTCTCCGATTTTTGAAATGTCACTGCATGCAATGACATTGCCTTCCGCGTCTATGATTCCAATGGTGTTGTTTGCAGATGCTTTGAGTTGCAGGACGATCCCCTGAAAAATCCGGCTTGACATCGTCTTTTCTCCCCTCTTGTTGTGCGCGTTTCCTCGCAACGCCGCACAGTCTTTTTATACTATATAATCATTTTCTGTTTTTTTCAATAGTTTTTTTAAATTTGGTTGTGAATATTGCCGAAAACTTGTTTTTTTATTGTAACCATTCAAATTCACTTCGTCTCTTTTCGTCTTTTTTTGTTCCCAAATATCGGGGAAGCCATGAAGCGAGACGGTATATTTTTCCCAAATTCATCATAAATATCAACGGTGTGATGAAAAGGAAAGGAGCGTTGGACTATGTTTATTGTCACTGCGAAAATAAACCGCGGAAAGGTGCTGGCCGCCCTTTTGTTTGCAGTCGTATTCTTATCCGGGCTGTTTGTTCTGTTGCTGCGGCCCGGTTTGGATCACGAAACCTTTCGCACTTCTGCAACCATGGACAACAACGAGACCCGCATTGAATATCTCTCCCAATATGGCTGGGAGGTAAACCCAAAGCCTCTGGCGGAGGAGACCATTTTAGTGCCCCAGGACTTGGAAACCTCTTGCGCGTCCTACTGCGCGCTGCAGCGGGGGCAGGGGTTTGACCTGGCGCAGTACGCCGGCAAGCAAATTGCAAGGTATACCTACGAGATTAAAAATTATCCCACAGGAGAGGCCCATGTCCAGGCCAATCTTCTCGTTTATGGGGGGAAGGTCATCGGCGGGGATGTCTGCACCACTGCGCTGGACGGCTGGATGCATGGTTTGGATATGCCGGAAACAGGCCCTGCCGGCTCGTAAGCCAATCCGTCCGACGCATGCAGCTCCTTTGTCAGGTGTACGCGCAAAGCCTTCCGGTGTAGCGTATGCGGCCGCAACGCAAACAAAGAAAAAGCACGGCGCGGATGCGCCGTGCTTTTTGATATTTGATTATTCCTTTGTTTCAATAACAACGCCGGAACCCACGGTTCTGCCGCCTTCGCGAATGGCGAAACGCAGACCGTTCTCGATGGCGATGGGGGTGATCAGCTCAACGTCCATTTCCACGTTGTCGCCGGGCATGCACATCTCAACGCCTTCCGGCAAAGAGATGACACCGGTTACATCGGTGGTACGGAAATAGAACTGGGGACGATAGTTGTTGAAAAACGGGGTGTGACGGCCGCCTTCATCCTTGGACAGAACGTAAACTTGGCCGCGGAACTTGGTTCTCGGATGAATGGAGCCGGGCTTTGCCAGAACCTGACCGCGCTCGATCTCGGTCTTGTCAATGCCGCGGAGCAGCGTACCGATGTTGTCACCGGCCTCTGCGTAATCCAGCAGCTTGCGGAACATTTCAATGCCGGTGATGGTGGTTTCCTTTGCTTCCTCCATCAGGCCAACGATATGAACTTTATCACCCATCTTCACAACGCCACGCTCCACACGGCCGGTTGCGACGGTGCCGCGGCCGGTGATGGTGAACACGTCTTCCACAGGCATCAGGAAGGGCAGGTCGGCTTTCCGCTCCGGAGTGGGGATGTAGCTGTCAACCGCAGCCATCAGTTCCTTGATGCAAGCATATTCGGGAGAATTGGGGTCGTCAGACTCCAGCGCCTGCAAAGCAGACCCCTTGATGACAGGAATGTCGTCGCCGGGGAAGTCGTATGTGGACAGCAGTTCACGCACTTCCATCTCAACCAGCTCCAGCAGCTCTTCGTCGTCAACCTGGTCAACCTTGTTCAAAAATACAACGATTGCGGGCACGCCAACCTGGCGGGCCAGCAGGATGTGCTCACGGGTTTGTGCCATGGGGCCGTCGGAAGCCGCGATCACCAGAATCGCGCCGTCCATCTGCGCGGCGCCGGTGATCATGTTTTTGATATAGTCGGCGTGGCCCGGGCAGTCCACGTGGGCATAGTGACGGTTTTCCGTCTCATATTCCACGTGGGATGTGTTAATGGTGATGCCGCGTTCTCTCTCTTCCGGTGCCTTGTCGATCATATCATATGCTTCAAACTTAGCGTTGCCTCCGAAGGACAGATATCTGGTGATTGCCGCGGTCAAAGTGGTCTTGCCGTGATCGACGTGACCAATGGTGCCGATATTTACGTGAGGTTTGGTTCTTTCGAACTTCTGCTTTGCCATTTGGTTGAGCCTCCTTATTGATTTTTATATTTCGATTTTTTATAAACGCTCTGATTGCTTTTTGATATTTTACAGTATTACAGGCCGGAATGCAACCACAATTTTAAAAGCGGCTGCCGCCCCGGGTGTCGATGATTTTCTCCTGAAGGGACTTGGGCAGTTCCACATAATGACTGGGCTCCATGGCATACTGGCCGCGGCCCTGGGTTTTGGAGCGCATATCTGTCGCATATCCAAACATTTCGGACAGCGGCACAATCGCGTCAATCTGCTGGGCGCCGGATCTGGCCTCCATCCCCTGGATCTGTCCCCGGCGGGCATTGAGGTCGCCGATCACGTCGCCCATATACTCTTCCGGCACCGTGACGGAAACCTTCATAATGGGCTCCAGAAGAACAGGGCCGGCTTTCTTGCAGGCTTCCTTGAACGCCATGGAACCTGCAATTTTAAAGGCCATTTCGGAGGAGTCCACTTCGTGGTAAGATCCATCATACAGCGTCACCTTGACATCTACAACGGGATAGCCTGCCAGTACACCGGCCTGCATCGCGCCCTTGATGCCCTGATCAATGGCGGGGATATATTCCTTGGGAACCACGCCGCCTGTGATATTGTTGATAAACTCGTAGCCCTTGCCCGACTCATTGGGCTCCACCCGGATTTTAACGTGGCCGTACTGGCCCTTGCCGCCGGACTGTCTGGCATATTTGGTGTCCTGCTCCACAGACTTCCGAATGGTCTCTTTGTAGGCGACCTGAGGCGCGCCCACGTTGGCCTCTACCTTAAATTCACGAAGCAGGCGATCCACGATGATCTCCAGATGCAGCTCGCCCATGCCGGCGATGATGGTCTGCCCCGTTTCCTCGTCGGTATATGTTTTAAAGGTAGGGTCTTCTTCGGCCAGCTTCACAAGGGCAATGCCCATTTTCTCCTGGCCCGCCTTTGTTTTCGGCTCAATGGCCACGCGAATGACCGGCTCCGGGAACTCCATAGACTCCAGGATGATGGGATGCTTTTCGTCGCAAAGCGTATCTCCCGTTGTGGTGTTCTTCAGGCCGACAGCCGCCGCGATGTCGCCGGAGTACACTTCCTGGACGTCCTCCCTGTGGTTCGCGTGCATCTGCAAAATACGGCCAAACCGCTCTTTCTGCCCCTTTGTGGAGTTGATCACGGTGGAACCCGCCGAAACATGGCCGGAATACACACGGAAGAAGGACAGACGACCCACAAACGGGTCTGTCATGATCTTAAACGCAAGGGCGGAAAAAGGCGCGTCGTCGCTGGAGGGACGGCTGCTCTCTTCCCCGGTTTGCGGGTCGGTGCCTGCGATGTCTTTGACATCGGTGGGCGCCGGCATATAATCCACGATGGCATCCAGCAGTTTCTGGACGCCTTTATTGCGGTAAGACGTGCCGCAAGTGACGGGAATCATCTTCGTCGCAACCGTAGCGGCACGAATGGCCTGACGGATGGATTCTGTAGAGATTTCTTCCCCGTTCAAATACTTTTCCATGATCTCGTCATCAAAATCGGAAATCGATTCCAGCAGCTTGACGCGGTATTCCTGGGCAATTTCCTTCATTTCTTCGGGGATTTCCTCCACCCGCATGTCCTTGCCCAGATCGTCATAGTATACGTCCGCATTCATATCCACAAGGTCAATGATGCCCTTGAACACGTCTTCTGTTCCGATGGGCAGCTGAATGGGAACCGCGTTGCATTTGAGCCGATCCTCAACCATATGCAGGACATTATAGAAATCGGCACCCATAATATCCATTTTGTTGACATAAATCATACGGGGAACACCGTAATGATCCGCTTGGCGCCAGACAGTCTCCGACTGGGGCTCCACGCCGCCCTTGGCGCACATGACGGTTACAGAACCGTCCAACACCCGCAAAGACCGCTCCACTTCTACCGTGAAATCCACGTGGCCCGGTGTATCAATGATGTTGATACGATGATCCTTCCAAAAGCATGTGGTTGCCGCGGAAGTAATGGTAATGCCACGTTCCTGCTCCTGTGCCATCCAGTCCATTGTGGCTGTTCCCTCGTGGGTCTCGCCAATTTTGTAGTTGACACCGGTATAGTAAAGAATACGCTCTGTTGTAGTGGTTTTGCCCGCATCGATGTGGGCCATAATTCCAATGTTTCTAGTGTTTTCTAACGATACTTGCCTCGGCATTCTAATTGCTCCTAATTTCTCTTCACAGCAGGCATATTCTATGCCCCCATGGCCAAATTTGCGAAGTGGCAACGCCACGACGCCGCGCCGCGAAAGCGGCGCCGTTTTCTTCTGACAACCGTGGTGCCCGGATGTTCGGGATTACCAGCGGTAATGGGCAAACGCCTTGTTGGCCTCTGCCATCTTGTGTGTATCCTCGCGCTTTTTCACAGCGTTTCCTGTGCTGTTGGCCGCATCCATGATTTCGCCGGCCAAGCGCTCCCGCATGGTTTTTTCGCTCCGGGTGCGGGAGTAGTTGGTCAGCCAGCGCAGACCCAACGTCTGCCGTCTTGCGGGCCGCACCTCGATGGGCACCTGATAGGTGGCGCCGCCTACACGACGGGCCTTCACCTCCAGCACCGGCATAATGTTTTCCAACGCTGCGTTGAATGTTTCCAGCGGATCTTTACCGGCTTTCTCTTGGATCAGCTCAAACGCACCATAAACAACCTTCTGGGCAACACCCTTTTTGCCGTCTATCATAATGCTGTTGACCAATCTCGTCACCATAATGGAATTGTAGAGCGGATCTGGCAGAACCTCTCTCTTGGGTACATTTCCTCTTCTGGGCACTTTGCTTCCCTCCTTCACAATCTGATTTCATAGGTACTCGAAAGCGTGCCCGCTTCCGTTTGCGCCCTTTTGACTTTATAATAGCGATTTCGCAAATTTATAAAAACATCAGGGCTGCGGCGATACGCGCCGCGCTGATTGCAATTGTGTCATTGTTGCGGCTCGGACTTATTTTTTGCCGGCCTTCGGGCGTTTCGCGCCATATTTGGAGCGCGCCTGCTGACGGCCATTGACTCCCTGGGTGTCCAGGCTGCCGCGAATGATGTGGTACCGCACGCCAGGCAGGTCCTTGACACGGCCGCCACGGATCATAACCACGGAGTGTTCCTGCAAATTGTGTCCCACGCCCGGGATATACGCCGTCACTTCGTAGCCATTGGTCAAGCGCACACGGGCGATTTTCCGCAGGGCGGAGTTCGGTTTTTTCGGCGTAGACGTTCTGACCGCCGTGCAAACCCCCCGCTTCTGGGGAGACGACAAATCTGTCTCCCGGTTTTTCAGAGTGTTAAGACTCTTCTGCATCGCCGGAGAATTGGACTTGTACGTCACTTTTTCTCTGCCCTTCCGCACCAATTGGTTAAATGTAGGCATAGTGTTCCTCCTTTCTTTTAATCACATTTCATTTATGTCAACTCCCTGATGGGAGGCAACATGCTCAGACTTCATTATATTTCACAAAATGAGAGAAATTTATACCAAAAATGATCTCTTATTCTTTCAGCAACGCGGCCACCGCCGCGCCGACCAAAATGCCGCAGGCATCTCCCAACGCCCGCATGCTGGCAACGGGTTCCACCGGAACGCCTTGCTCCTCCGCCCGGGCCAGCAGCGGCCCCATCAAACGGGGATCGGCATCCTCCGCCACAAAAAGGCGAAGGGCAGCTCCGCTTTCAAGGGCGCGGCGAGACTGCTTCGCGCCCACTACCTTAGGGCCCTTTCGCAATGCGCTCAGCATGAAATCCTGCCCCCTTTTGCTCTGTTGGCTGTTCGTTGCCGGATGCCGGGGCTCTACTTTCGAAAAAGATACCTCTTTCCTTTTTCCGGCAAACCTGCACAATTGGATATTATATCATGGGTCTTACCCCTCGTCAAGTGAAAATGCGGACGAATATCCCGGTTTCACACCGTGGTTTTTCGGTTTTTTCTCCTGAAAACAACGGCCCGCCCCATGGCTTTTCGGAAAGAAGACCGGGCGCCGGCCCGGTCAGAAAACCAGCGGCTTTGGAACACCCGAAAGCCGCTGGTTTGCGTTTGGTCGCGCCGTTACCGCTTATTGCGCCGCATCCGGGGAGAGCAGCGGCATATCCTCTTCCTCTTTCGGCTTCAAAACTTCATCGAAATCCCGATACATCTGCATGCCGGACCCCGCCGGGATCAGCTTGCCGATGATCACGTTTTCTTTCAGTCCCTGCAAATGGTCTACCTTGCCCTTGATGGCCGCTTCCGTCAGCACCTTTGTGGTCTCCTGGAAAGAAGCGGCAGACAGGAAGGAATCCGTCGCCAAGGAAGCCTTTGTAATGCCCATCAAAAGCTGGGAACCGACTGCCTCCCGGAGCTCGGTTTCCCCGGCCGCGATCCGTGCCTGGATGGCCAAATTGGCATCCACCAGATCAAACCGGTCCACCATGGAACCGGACAGCAGATCCGTATCTCCCGGATCCTCCACCCGCATTTTCCGAAGCATTTGCCGCACGATGACCTCAATGTGCTTATCATTGATGTCAACGCCCTGCTGCCGGTACACCCGCAGCACTTCCTGAATCAAGTAATTGTGAACGGCGGAAATACCACGAATGCGCAACACCTCGTGGGGGGACAAGGCGCCGTCTGTCAGCTCCTGTCCTTTTTCCACCACGTCTCCGTCCTGCACGCGGATGCCCGCACTATAAGGAATGGCATAGCTTTTCACTTCGCCGTCATCCGGGTTTGTAATGGTGAGGTTGCACAGCGCGTTGCGCTTTGCCTCTTCCAGTTGAACCCGGCCGGAGATCTCCGCCATTTGGGCCATTTTCTTCGGCTTTCTCGCTTCAAACAGCTCTTCAACCCGGGGCAGACCCTGTGTAATATCTTCTCCTGCCACGCCGCCGGTGTGGAAGGTACGCATGGTCAGCTGGGTGCCCGGCTCGCCGATAGACTGGGCGGCAATGATGCCCACAGCCTCGCCGGAGCCGACAGGCTCGCCGATGGCAAGGTTCATACCGTAGCACTTGGAGCAGACGCCGGACCTTGCCTCGCAGCGCAGCACGCTGCGGATCTTCACTTCCCCAATGCCGGCGTCCTCGATGCGCTGAATGTCGCTGTCGTCCATCATTTTATCCTTTGACACCAGCAAGTTCCCATCAGCATCGTGCAAGTCCTTTACCAAATAGCGGCCCCGGAGGCGTTCTTTGAATTCTTCGATCACCTGCCCGTGCTCCGCCAGCTCAGAAACGGTGATGCCTTCTACCGTGCCGCAGTCGTCCTCCCGTATGATCACGTCCTGGGAAACGTCTACCAGACGGCGGGTCAGATACCCGGAGTCTGCCGTTCGCAGCGCCGTATCGGCAAGGCCTTTCCGGGCGCCTCTGGAGGAAATAAAATATTCCAAAACAGACAGCCCCTCACGGAAGTTCGCCTTAATGGGAATTTCAATGGTTTTTCCGGCGGTGTTCGCCATCAGTCCACGCATCCCCGCCAACTGGCGGATCTGCTTCATGGAGCCACGGGCGCCGGAGTCCGCCATCATAAAGATGGGGTTGAACCGATCCAGGTTGGCCTGAAGCGCCTCGGTCACCTTCTCCGTGGTCACTTCCCATTCGTCGACCACCAGGCGATACCGCTCATCATTCGTGATAAACCCGTTTCGGTACTGCTGCTCGATCTGAATGATCTTCTGCTCGCTTTCTTTGATCAGCCTCTGTTTCGCCTCCGGCACTGCCATATCGGAAATGGAAATGGTCAGCGCCCCTTGGGTGGAATATTTAAAGCCCAAGGCCTTAATCCGGTCCAGCACACCGGCGGAAACGGCAAACCCGTGTTTGGCGATGCATTTTTCGATGATCTTGCCAAGCTGCTTTTTACCGGTGGTAAAATTGATCTCAAATTCAAAGAGATTATCCGGATTGGTACGATCCACAAACCCCAGATCCTGGGGAATTACTTCGTTGAAAATGATGCGGCCCACTGTTGTATCCACGCGCCGCCGCTGCATCTGCCCATCGATCTCTTTTTGGATGCGGACAGAAACAGGGGAGTGAATGCCCACAACCCCTTCGTTATAGGCCAAAAGGGCCTCCGTTGTGGACGCGAATATATGCCCTTTTCCGGATTCCTCCCGTTCAAAGGTCAGATAATATGCCCCCAGCACCATATCCTGGGTGGGTACCGTCACCGGCTGGCCGTCCTGAGGACGCAGCAGGTTGTTGGCGGAGAGCATCAAAAGCCGGGCCTCCGCCTGGGCCTCCGCGGAAAGGGGCACGTGAACGGCCATCTGGTCGCCGTCAAAGTCGGCGTTGTAAGCCGTACAAACCAGAGGATGGAGCTTCAGCGCCCGGCCTTCCACCAACACCGGTTCAAACGCCTGAATGCCCAAGCGGTGCAGCGTAGGCGCGCGGTTGAGCAGCACGGGATGCTCGCAGATGATGGTTTCCAGCGCGTCCCACACCTCTGTGCGGCCCCGGTCTACCATTTTCTTTGCGCTTTTGATGTTGTTCGCAAGGCCGTCCTCCACCAGCTTTTTCATGACGAAAGGACGGAACAGCTCTAAAGCCATCTCCTTGGGGAGACCGCATTGATAAATCTTCAGCTCCGGACCGACCACGATCACGCTTCGGCCGGAATAGTCCACCCGCTTGCCCAAAAGGTTCTGGCGAAAGCGCCCCTGCTTGCCCTTCAGCATGTCGGACAAGGATTTCAGCGCCCGATTGTTGGCGCCGGTGACAGCCCGGCCCCGCCGGCCGTTGTCAATCAGCGCGTCCACCGCTTCCTGCAGCATGCGCTTTTCGTTGCGCACGATGATGTCCGGCGCGTTGAGCTGGATCAGCCGCTTTAGCCGGTTGTTCCGGTTGATCACCCGGCGATACAAATCATTCAGGTCAGACGTTGCGAACCGGCCGCCGTCCAGCTGCACCATCGGCCGCAGCTCCGGCGGAATAACAGGCAGCACGTCAATGATCATCCAGTCCGGATGGTTCCCGGACTGGCGAAATGCCTCCACCACTTCCAGACGCTTCACAATTCTGGCCTTTTTCTGGCCGGACGCGTCTTTTAGTTCAGACCGCAGAGATGCGGAGAGTGCCTCCAAGTTGATATCGGCCAGCAGCTTTTTCACTGCCTCGGCCCCCATCCCGGCGTCAAAGTCGTCCTCATATTTTTCCCGCATGTCCCGGAATTCTTTTTCGCTTAAAATCTGGTTTTTGACCAGCGGGGAAAGCCCCGGGTCGGTTACGATATACGCCGCGAAATATAGCACCTTTTCCAGGATACGGGGGGAAATATCCAGCAGCAACCCCATCCTGGAGGGAATCCCTTTGAAATACCAGATGTGAGAGACGGGCGCCGCCAGCTCGATGTGGCCCATCCGCTCTCTTCTCACCTTGGCACGGGTCACTTCCACGCCGCAGCGGTCGCAAATCTTTCCCTTGTAGCGAATTTTTTTATATTTTCCGCAGTGGCATTCCCAGTCCTTGGTAGGCCCAAAAATCCGTTCGCAAAACAGGCCGTCCCGCTCGGGCTTCAGGGTTCTATAGTTAATGGTTTCCGGCTTTTTCACCTCGCCGTAGGACCACTCCCGAATCATCTCCGGAGAGGCAATCCCAATTTTAATGGACTCGAAAGCTACATAGCTCATTTGCACATCTCCTTACTTAATCTTGAAACAACTTGTCTCCCGATTCGCTTTCATTTAACGTTTCTTCCGCTTCTTTCTCTTCCTGTTCGCCCGAATCGCCCGCCGGAGTCAGGCCGTCTTCGCCCAGCTCTCCGATGGCAAAGCCGCTTGCGGCCATCTCGTTGTCCTCGGCCACATAAACATCCTCTTCTATGCGCCCGGGCTGGAAGGTGTCAATCTCTTCGTCTTCCTTCAGCTCAATCTCTTCTCCGTATTCATCCAGCACCCGCATATCCAGGCACAGAGACTGCAGCTCCTTCACCAGAACCTTAAAGGATTCCGGCACGCCCGGCTGCGGTACGTTGTGTCCTTTTACAATGGCTTCATACGTGCGCACACGGCCGGTGACATCGTCGGATTTCACCGTTAAAATTTCCTGGAGGGTATACGCCGCGCCGTATGCCTCCAGCGCCCAAACTTCCATTTCTCCGAACCGCTGGCCGCCAAACTGCGCCTTGCCGCCCAAAGGCTGCTGGGTCACAAGGCTGTACGGCCCGGTGGAACGGGCGTGGATTTTATCGTCCACCAAATGGTGGAGCTTTAAAAAGTAAACATATCCAACGGTTACAGGGTTGTCAAACTGGTTGCCCGTTCTCCCGTCGTGTAAAATGCTTTTTCCGTCAGGGGACAGGCCGGCCAAGCGCAGCGTGTCCATAATATCGTCCTCGTTGGCTCCGTCAAAGATGGGGGTGGCCACCTTCCAGCCCAAGGCCTTGGCGGCATACCCCAAGTGAACCTCCAGCACCTGCCCGATGTTCATACGGGAAGGAACGCCAAGGGGGTTCAAAACGATATCCAAAGGTGTCCCGTCCGGCAAAAAGGGCATATCCTCCTGGGGCAGAATGCGGGAAACGACGCCCTTGTTCCCATGCCGTCCCGCCATTTTGTCGCCCACGGAGATCTTGCGTTTTTGGGCAATGTAGCAGCGCACCACGGTGTTGACGCCGGGAGGCAGCTCGTCTCCGTTTTCCCGGGTGAACACCTTGACGTCTACAATAATACCGGACTCCCCATGGGGCACTTTCAGCGAGGTGTCCCGCACCTCTCTGGCCTTTTCTCCAAAAATGGCCCGGAGCAGCCGCTCCTCCGCCGTCAGGTCCGTTTCGCCCTTGGGGGTCACTTTTCCCACCAGAATGTCTCCGGAGCGCACCTCCGCGCCCACCCGGATGATGCCCCGGTCGTCCAAATCCTTCAGCGCGTCCTCGCCCACATTGGGAATGTCTCTTGTAATCTCCTCCGGCCCCAGCTTGGTGTCCCGGGCGTCGATTTCATATTCTTCAATGTGGATCGACGTAAACACATCATCCCTCACCAGGCGCTCATTGAGCAGAATGGCATCCTCGTAGTTATAGCCTTCCCAGGTCATAAAGCCGATGAGCACGTTGCGGCCCAAGGCAATTTCCCCTTCACAGGTGGAAGGCCCGTCTGCCAGCACGTCGCCTTCCTGGACATGGTCTCCCACGCTGACGATGGGGCGCTGATTGATGCAGGTGCCGCCGTTGGATCGCATGAACTTCGTCAGGGGATAAATCTGTTCTCCCTGCTGGCCGTACTGCACGATGACCTTGTCGGAGCTGACACTGCGCACGTCTCCCTCTCGCTCGGCGACGATGGCCACTTCTGAATCGATGCAGATTTTATGCTCCATCCCGGTTGCCACAATGGGCACTTCCGGTATCAGCAAAGGCACGGCCTGCCGCTGCATGTTGGCGCCCATCAGGGCACGGTTGGCATCGTCGTTTTCCAAAAACGGAATCATCGCCGTTGCGATGGAGACCATCATGCGGGGGGAAACGTCGATCAGATCCACCCGCCCTCTGTCCACTTCAATGATTTCGTCTTTATGCCGGCATGTGATGCGGGCATTGAGCAGGCAGCCGTTTTCATCCACCGGCTCGCTGGCCTGGGCAACGATATATTCATCTTCCACGTCAGCCGTCATATACGTAATTTCATCGGTCAGACGGCCGGTTTCCTTGTCAATCCAGCGGTAAGGCGCCTCGATAAAGCCGTAATCATTGATCCGCGCAAAGCTCGCCAGATAAGAGATTAGGCCGATGTTGGGGCCTTCCGGTGTTTCAATGGGGCACATTCTGCCGTAGTGGCTGTAATGCACGTCACGGACGTCAAAGCTGGCCCGTTCTCTGGAAAGGCCGCCCGGCCCCAGCGCGGACATTCTCCGCTTATGGGTCAGCTCCGCCAGGGGGTTGGTCTGGTCCATAAACTGGGACAAAGGGGAGGAGCCGAAAAACTCTTTGATCGCCGCCGTCACCGGGCGGATGTTAATCAGCGACTGGGGCGTGACAATGTCCAGATCCTGAATGGTCATGCGCTCACGAATGACCCGCTCCATCCGGGAAAACCCGATGCGGAACTGGTTTTGCAGCAGCTCGCCCACAGAGCGCAGGCGGCGGTTGCCCAGATGGTCAATGTCGTCGCTGGCGGCGACCCCGGATGCCAGACAGTTTAAATAGTTGATCGACGCCAAAATATCATCGGGGATGATATGCTTCGGAACCAAGTCGTCGACCCTCTGGGTCACGGCTTCCCGCAGGGCGTCTCCTTCAAAGGCGTCTAAAAGCTCCCGCAGCACGGAAAAACGAACCTTTTCCGTTACGCCGCAGCTTTTTGGATCAAAGGGGACGAAACGGCTCATATCCACCATGTCGTTGGAAAAGACCTTTACAATCTTGCCTTCCACCGCGATAACGGCCTCGTTGACGCCCTTTTCTTCCAAACGCTGGGCGGCTTCCCTTGTCAGGCGCTCACCCGCTTCTGCCAGAATTTCCCCGGTTAGAGGATCGGCCACCGGGAATACTAATTCCTGTCCCACCAGACGCCGGCGAATGGCCAGCTTTTTGTTGAACTTATACCGGCCCACCGCGGAAATATCGTACCGGCGGGGGTCGAAAAACAGGCTGTTCATCAGCGTTTGGGCGGAATCCAATGTGGGCGGCTCGCCGGGACGCAACTTCCGGTAGATCTCCAGCATAGACTCTTCATATGTTTTGCAAATGTCTTTTTCCAAAGTTGCTACAATCCTGGGGTCCTCACCGAACAGCTCCAGAATTTGCGCCTCAGATGTCACCCCGACGGCTCGAATCAGGCAGGTGACGGGGATTTTTCTGTTCTTATCAATCCGGACGTAAAACACGTCGCTTAAATCCGTTTCATATTCCAGCCAGGCGCCCCGGTAAGGGATCGCCGTCGCGCTGTAGATCATATTATCTACTTTGTCCGCTTTTTTGTCATAATAAATACCGGGAGAGCGAACGATTTGAGAGACAATGACCCGCTCCGCGCCATTGATGATGAACGTGCCGGACTTGGTCATCAGCGGGAAATCGCCCATAAAGATTTCCTGCTCTTTGATCTCCTCCGTCTCCTTGTTACGCAGGCGCACCCGCACTTTGATCGGAGCTGCGTATGTGGCGTCTCTCGCCTTGCATTCATCCACGCTGTATTTGGGATGTTCGTCAATGGTATAGTCGATAAACGTCATTTCCAAATTGCCGGCATAATCTGTAATCGCGGCAACATCCCGGAACACTTCCCGCAGCCCGTTTTTTAAAAACCACCGGTAGGAGTCTTTCTGCACCTTCAGCAGATTCGGAATTTCCACAACATCCTCATGTCGGGAGTAGCTTTTCCGAGTTGTTCTGCCATAGCGGACATCTTTGACCATCGTAAACTTCACACTCCGTTTTCCGGCGCCGGGTTCCCAAGCGCCTTTCATCATTTTCAATTCGTCATTTTCAATAAAAAAGAGAGGCTTCCAAAAAGAAACACGCGGTTGCGTTGTTTATTTCTTCTTCGTTCCTCTTGCACTTTTTTTGGTCTGTGATATACTGTTGAAAAGTAGGGGGAATAGCGCCATTTCAGGCATTATTTGCATAGCAGTTCCTCATTCTATCAGGTTTCAATGGAAAAGTCAAGATTTTTTTGGGGGTTGTCCGTAGAATATGGGCATCCTTTTTTGTTTTCCCTGTTTTACAGTGGTTTGGCATGATTTTTTGCTTCCTTCCCGCACTTTTCCCTTTTTCTCTATGAATTTTTCTGCTATAGTAAGGATACTGTCGTTGGGGAACAAACTCGGAAACTTGGAAAACGAAATTTTAAAAACAGGCATTTTGCTTGCAAAGGAGGCAACATTATGGTATCGGAACCCGTCCCTGCCGAACGCGCGGACCGCGGCATGGTCGCTCCCTTGATCGGGATTTATGCAGCCATGGTCATTTTGGCGTCTGGCTTTCGACTGCTTTTGTTAAACCAGGTGGAAAACGCAGGGCTTTTTGCCTCTGTTTCCATGCTGGTTTTGTTTGCCGGGCTGTTTTGCCTTGGCATGGGGCTTTTGGTTTGGAAGGGGAACGTGCGCAGCGCAACGGGCATCGCCGTTTCCGCTTTGCTTTTGGGACTGGCTCTGTTCCTTCGCTTTTTCTGCTTTGAATATGCGTCTGGGGATTATAATTCCTTTCTCACCCATTGGGTTGCTTTTTTTCGGGAGAACGGCGGGTTTTCTGCTTTGAACGTCTCCATCGGAGATTACAACGTACCTTATTTATATTTTCTTTCCGCTATCTCTTATTTGCGCATTCCGGACTTATATCTCATTAAATTGTTCTCCATCTTCTTTGAAGTGCTGACGGCGTGGGGCGTTTTTCTTCTGACGCGGCATCTGGTTGCTGAAAAACGGTCTTCCGGGGCCTTGTCTGATTTGCCTGGCTTTGCCCCTACGGCGCCTGTCGTCGCTTTTTTCATCACGCTGTTTTTGCCCACCGCCGTTTTAAACGGGGCTCTGTGGGGGCAGTGTGACAGCATTTACACCGCGTTTGTTCTCTTTGCTGTCTATGCCGCCCTGCGGCACAAGGGCGGCGCTTCCGTTGTCCTTGTTGCCGTTGCGTTTTCCTTCAAATTGCAGGCCGTTTTTATTCTGCCTTTGTTCTTGATTTTTTTATTTACCCGCCATGTAAAATGGTATCAGCTGTTTTTGTTCCCCGTGACATATGGCGTCATTTGCCTGCCCGCCGTTTTGATGGGCCGTCCCGTTTCCGATCTTTTTATGATCTATCTGAACCAGACAAGCTCTTATCCGTCTTTAAGCCTCAACGCGCCCTCTTTGGCTTCTTTTTTGCCCGCCACGGCGGATGTCGCCCTGTGGAGCAAAATTTGCATCGCCGCCGCCTTTCTCTTTGTCCTTATCCTGGCGATCTTTGCCTTTGCGCGCAGGGCTTCTCTTTCGGGCCGAAGCCTGTTTCTTTTCGGCCTGCTCTTTGCCGTTGGCATTCCTCTCCTGCTGCCGCATATGCATGAGCGCTACTTCTACTTGGCGGAAATGATGGCGGTTATTTGGGCATGCGCGCGGATAAACCGCATCTTTTTACCGGCTATGGTTCAGGTTGCCTCTCTCAGCGGGTACCACGCCTATCTGGTGCTGCGGTATGTTTATCCCCTGAAATATGGCGCACTGCTCTTCTGCCTGACCATTCCGATTTTGCTGCACGACCTGCTCCAGTCCTTTTCTGCCGGCAACACCCTCTCGCCGGCAAAAAAAGAAGAGGAAACAGGGTCTGCTTCCTCTTCCCATGCCGCTGGCGTTTCATTTGCTTCTGATCCGGACGAGCCCTGCATCGACCTTTCGATTATCGCCGAGCTGGCAGATGCGCCTCCGGATCTGGATCAGAGTTTTGAGGATCTGTCTTCTGACCTGCCCTCCTCCCTTCAGATGTCGCCGGAACACTTGCATCGTCATCTGCAAGGGTAATCTCCAGTCGGTGTACGCCTTCCCGCGCAAGCGGGAAGGCGTTTTCTTTTGCTTTTACGCCGTCCACTTTAATGTCCTGTTCCGCTCCTTTTCGCACCACGATTTCCCAAAGCCCCCGATCCGTTTTCCAACGGGCTTCAAACCCGCTCCAGGATTCCGGAAGCCGCGGGCACACCGTGAAATATCCCGCCTTGACGCGAATGCCGAGAAATTCTTCTATCGCCACACGGTAATACCACCCGGCGGCGCCTGTATACCAGCTCCACCCGCCCCTTCCCATATGGGCAGGGTTGGCGTAGACGTCCGCCGCGATGACATATGGCTCTGCCAGATATTCCTCTGCGGGGTGGCGCCCCGGCAGAAGCGCCAGGAGCATGTCCGCCCCCTCCTCCACCAGCCCCTCTTTCAAGCAGCCCATGGCCAGCCAGATGGCGCCGTGGGTATATTGGCCCCCGTTTTCCCGCACGCCGGCGGGATACCCGGTGATATACCCCGGGTCCGGGGTTTTGCTTTGAAAGGGGGGCGTGAACAGCTTGACCATTTGATGAGATCGGTCAAACAGACGGTCCACGGCGTTTCGAAGCCCTTCCCGCACCTTTTCCTTGTCCGAAAAAGAGGACAAGGCGCCAAAGCTCTGGGCAATGGAGTCGATCTGACAGGCAACGCTTTCTCTGCTTCCCAGGGGCGTCCCGTCATCGTAATAGCCCCTTAAAAACCAGCCGCCGTCCCACGCTTCGCTGGCCGCCTTCGAAAGCGCCTCCGCCCGTTCCCGCAGCACCTCTGCCAAAGTGCCGTTCCCCTCTTGTTCTGAAAGAGCGGCCCATTGCTCTGCCACATGAGCCAAAAACCAAGTGAGCCAGACGCTTTCCCCGGTTCCCCCGGCGCCCACCCGGTTCATGCCGTCGTTCCAATCGCCGCCGCCGAACAGCGCCAGCCCGTTTTTGCCGACACCCCGCAAAAAGGCCCTCTCCAGCGCCCGGGCGCCGTGCTCCAGCACGGTCCCGGTCTCCATGGAAACCCGGGGCGTTTCATATCGTTCCACTTCTTCTTTGCGCAGCACGGGGGATGTGAGATAGGGCGTTTTCAGGGACAAGACGGACGTGTCTCCCGTTTGCTCCACGTAGCGGCAAATGGCATAGGGCAGCCACAGCAGATCGTCGGTATACCGGGTGCGAACCCCTTTGTCCGCGCCGCCGCCGGCGTCTTCCGGGTGCCACCAGTGCTGCACGTCCCCTTCTTCAAACTGATGGGCGCAGGCCAAAAGAATTTGCCGCCTGGCCAATTGGGGCGCCGTGGCCGTCAGCGCGCATACGTCCTGGAGTTGATCCCGAAACCCGTAAGCCCCTCCGTTTTGGTACAGGGAGCTGCGGCCCCAAAGGCGGCAGGCAATGGTTTGATACAGGGCCCATCCGTTGAGATAGGCATCCAGATACGGCTCTCCAGTGTGAACCGTAAGGCCGCCCAGCTGACGGTCCCAAAAGGTTTTGGTTTCTCCCAAGGCACAAAGGGCCTCGCTCGGGTCCTTCAGAGACAAAACGGCCCTTTTCTCCTGTTCGTTTGTGGGGCAGCCCAGAACAAGGACTGCGCTTCCCCGCAAGGACAGGGAGACGCCAAAGCAGGGAACCTGCCCGTTTCCCGTTTTTCCGTCAAACTCCCCCCCGCGCATACTGCGCCAATCACAGGTAAATCCGTCAAACCCGTCTGTGGCCGCAAGCACCATGGTTTGCAGGGAAAAGGGCATATTGTAAGAATTACGGGCGGTCAAAACGCCGTTTGACAGCTGCGTTGTCACATACGGCTCCGCCTCCGGGCCGGCGCCCATGCGCAGCTTGGCGTGGTAATGCAGCGCCCCCTCCCCTTCGATCAGGAACACGCGGACGGGCAAATTCGGGGGGACAAATCCCGTCACCTTCACCGTTTGCTCTTTCAGCTGCTTTTCCCAAACGGCAAAGCCAAACCCGTAGGTGACTTTGCAGGGTCGCCCGTCTCCGTCTGCAAACAGGGAAATCTTTTCTCCGTCTTCCAAGAGGAACAGCCCCTCCGGCCCTTCGACGGCCAAAGGATCGTTGTTCCACGGAAGCAGCTGGTTTTCTCTGGCGTTGCCCCGCCAGATGTTTCCCGTTCCGGCATCTGTGGCCGTCCAGCCAAAGGCCGGGTTTGCCACAATATGGCTCCAGGCCAGGGGCGGCAAATGCGCCCCCGTTTCAAAGGAAACAGACCGATCCTCCAGATACCGCCAATGCACAGGCCCGGGGGCAATCTCCTTTTTTTCCCGCCTGACAGGCGGAATGTCCCGCTCTCTTTCCTGCTTGTTTTCCTCCGTTTCGGGGAGAACCACCGTAGACAGCGCCAAAATCACCCGCTGCTCCTCCTTGGGCAGGTTAAAGATATGCACGCCTCCGGGGCAGCCCAAAAGGGCTTCGCAGCCGGCGGCTTTGATGCCCTCCAGCAGCGCCCCTTGGATAGGCCTTCGGTAGTCGCCCCCGTCGGACAGCAAAAACACCAAATCGCAAAACATACCGTTGATGGTAATCAGCCGGTATTGGCGAAACAGGGAAAGCGCCGCCTCCACACAGGATTCGTCCGGCAGCTCCATGGTGACAATGGGCAAATCGCCGGAAATGCCGTAGGGCCAAAGGGCGTGCTGGCCGGATGCCCGGGTGTTTTTCATCCGTCTGCCCGGGGGGAACACAAGGGCGCTTAAAAAGCCCATGGCCTCTGTCGCTTCTTTTTGAGACAGCTCCAGCAAATGCATGGCGCTGATGAACCGCTTGCTGTATCTCTCCGGGGGCAAAGCCAGGATGCTTTCCCCTGTGTGCAGCGTCTCCAGCCTGTCTTTTCCCGCGGCCAGAGAAAACCGCACGGTTCTGGTCTCCCCTCCCTGCATGGAAAGAGGCAGCCGCGCCAGAACGCAGGGATCCAGCACCTCTCCCTGGGTTCCTCGGGGCGGCCGGCGAAGGGCAGCGTCCAGCATTTGGCTGCCCCCTCGCCCTAAAACGGCGGCCCGGTTCGTGTCAAACTGAATGCCCGGCTCCTGACACAGAAGGCTTAAAAACCACTCCGGCTCCCGGTCTTTCGGTTTTCGCGTCACCAGGACGCCGTCTGTTTCAATTTGCGTGGAAAGAGACAGCTTGGAAAAGGCAGGGTGTGCCTCATAATCGGCCCGTTTGGCCAAAACGGGTTCAAAATAGCAGATCAGCTCCCATTCGGCCTTTACGGCGCTGCTCACTGTCACCTCTCTCAGCTCTCCCGCGCCGTCCTGGGGGACGGAGATGCGCAGCTTGGCATAGACATCCCCCCGGTCCACGGTATATTGGGCGCAGGTGCCGTCAAACTGATAATCGTACTTGGCGTACTCAAAATACGGGGCGGGCGTCAGGGAAATCAGCTGATCTCCTTTGCGCAAAAACATGGAAATGCCCATGTGTTCCCCCATCGGGTCATAGGAAAACCGGGTCATGTCCAAAGGGCCGCATCGGGACAGACTGCACCCTGTTTCCGTTACGAAAACCGTATATACCCCGTTGGACAGCAACGTACAAAGCGGATTCCACACATTGTGGGCGCTTCCTTCTGCGTTCCAGTTCACGCCGTCAAAGGGGCGAATGCGCTCCGGCACGTCACGAACCGGGTTTTTCATCACCTGGGCGCCGACGGGTACCTTTTCCTGAAGCAGCTCCCGATAGGCCGCCATGGATCGGTTTTGCATCAGCCGGTCTTGGAACACGCCTTTTTTCAGCACATTTGCCACAGAAAGGAGGCTCATGCCCAGATGATGCGCCATATACGTGCGCACCACTTCGAACCCGCCCGGATTCACCTGCCGCAGGCCGGTGTAATCCACCGCCTCGTAAAGGCCGTATTTCCCCTCTATGCCCAGATCCCGCAGCCTGCGCAGATTTTTGGTGGCGCTTTCCGGCGCCACAAGCAGCGCCAAAAAGGAAGCATACGGCGCCAGCACCAGCTCCTGGTTCATATTGCGCTTGAGGGCCAGCTGCTGCACCCCGTGTGCCTTGTACTGATAGTTCAAGGCCCCGTCAAAGGCATAAAAGGCGCTTTCCGAAATGCCCCAAGGGATGCCCCTTGCCGCCGTACGCCTTTTTTGGGCGTAGACGCAAAAGCCCGCGCTTTCATACAGCAGAGAATTGGGGTAACAGGGCAAAAGCAAATGGGGCATTAAATATTCAAACATCGTGCCTGTCCAGGAGACAATCCCGCTGTAATCCCCCACGGAGACCATGGCTCGGCTGAGCCTGCGCCAGTGGCGCGCCTCCACCTGGCCCAGGGCAACGGCCAGATAGCTGGTCTGCCTCGCTTCGCTGGCCATTAAATCATAAAATCCTTCTGTCAAACACTCGTTCTCTAAGTCATAGCCGATGGAAAACAGCTTGCGCTCCTTATCATACAGCGGACGAAAATCCATTTGATACGCCAGCGCCTCCGCCCGCTCTGAAAGGGACGTCCCCTCTTCTCCCAGCTCCTTCAGCCCTTCGGACAGGGCAAGGAGGCAGCCGCATAAATTGCCGCTGTCTACGGTGGAGATATACTTGGGGCACAAGGGCGAGAGCGTTTCTGTGTGGTACCAGTTGCACAAATGTCCGTTCCACGTTTCCAGCCGTTCCACGGTGGAAAGGGTCTGATCCAAAAGGAACAGTACCCGCTCCTTTGGCGCCAAGTCCAGATCCAGCGCCGCCATGCAGCAAAGCAGCGAAAGCCCGATGTTGGTGGGTGAGGTGCGATGGGCCACTCCCAAGGGGGGCTGCTCCTGTACGTTATCCGGCGGCAAAAAATGATCCTCCGGACGGAGATGCTCTGTAAAATAGCGCCACATCAGCGTTGCCTCGTGGAGCAAAAAAGCGCGGTCTGCCTTGTCAAGCGTTCTCTTTTCGCTGATTGTCCGGCTCATGGCCCAGGCGAAAAAGGGCGACAACATCCAAACGAGGCCCACGGCCGAGCCGGCGGGGTAGGCGGAAAAAAGCAGCGCCACGGCCCCCAGCAAAACAGAGGGGAACATCCTTCGGTACACGGCGCCCAGCCCGCTTCCCGCCTGCCGTTCCGCGTCTGCCGCCGTCACCCAGGCGAGCAGATTGCGCTTGGAAATCAGCATTCGGTACAGCGCCGTTAACACGGCGGACAGGGCGATATAGGCCTGATACGGCAAAAACAAAAGCTGCACCAAAGTTTGCAGCACCACGCCGCCAAAGCCCGTGATGATGGTCGAGTGGTACCGCTGGCGCATCCCCGCCCCCCGGCGAAAGGCCAGATCCGCTCCCGACAAAAGCAAATTAGACATGGCCGATAAAATAGCCGCGCCGGCGGCGGCGGACAACACCCGCTGGGAAAAAATCATACCCAAAAGCAAAGCCAAAAACGTGAAAACAGGTGTAACACTCCGCCGGAGATTGTCCCAGATCTCCCATTTGCTGATGGAGGAAATGGGGTTTCGCTCCTCCCCCTCTATTGTCCGCACCCGGCCGCGCAGCCAGGGAGACACCTGCCAGTCCCCCCGGATCCAGCGATGGAGCCTCGCAAAATAGGACGTCACTTTATAGGGGTAGCCGTCTGTCAGCTCCACGTCCCCGATCAGCCCCGCCCGCAGATAAGACCCCTCCAGCAGGTCGTGGGACAAAATGCAGTTGGGCGGAAACCGCCCGCTCAGGCACTGGGAAAAGGCTTCTACATCTAAAATCCCTTTTCCGGTATAGATGCCCCGGTCGAACAAATCGTGATACACGTCGCTGGTGGTGCTTCCGTAGGGGTCCACGCCCCCCTGTCCCGCAAAAATCCGGGAAAAATGGGACCGGTTGGCCGCTTCCAGCTCCACGGAGATACGGGGCTGCAAAATGCCGTATCCCTCGGAGACCACCTTGCGTTTCGTGTCGATCTTGGCCCGGTTTAAGGGATGCAGCATGGCGCCGATGAGCTCTCTGGCCGCGCCCACGTTGAGCCGGGTGTCCTCATCCAGCGTGATCACATAGCGGGTGCCGGCAAGGCGGTTTTTGTCTCCCGCATATACCTTCAGCTCGCTTTTTCGTTCTTTCAAAAGGCGCATCAGCTCGCCGATGGCCCCTCGCTTGCGCTCTTTTCCCATATATCGTTCTTCCACCGGGTGGAACACGGGGGTGCGGGAAAACAGATAAAACCCGCCGCCATATCGTTCGTTGAGGACGTCCACCTCTTTCTGCGCCTCCCGCACCCAGCCCCGCTGCTCTTTCCCCATGGGGACGGGGCTGTCCGGCAAATCCGCCAAAATGCCAAACCGCAGCTCCTCCCCCGCGTCCCGGTTGGCCAGACGATATTCTTCCAGCCGCCTGGCGCAGGCAGCGCCGCTGCTTTCCCCTGTGAGAAGGGTGGAAATGACGCACAGCGTCCGCCCTTCCTTCGGCACCCCGTCTTTCAAGGACAGACGAAACACCGGCCGGGGGCGCACCAAATGCAGCACCAAAAAATCAACACTGTTTTTGACAATCTCAAACGCGGGCAGCAAAATCAGCAGGGCGGCGGCTACACTGCCCAGCACAAAGCCAACCAGAAGAGCCAAAAACAACGTTACAATCAAAATACTCCCTACGTAGAACACGCCGGTTCGCTCCCGCGCCGGCTTCCCCAAGGGCCGCTGAAACAAAAAGACGCCCACATGCGCTTTGTCCTCCCCGGCAAGGTCGATTACCCGCTGGGCCAGCGCCTGCTCGGTCTGTTTTTCTTTTTTCGCCAGACGGCACACGGCCTGACGATACCAAATACGGGAGCTTTCGTCCATTTTAGGGTAAACACCCGCCGGGTCCTGCCGCAAAATCTGCTCCACCAGGCTAATTTGTTCCATCGCCTTGGAAAAATCGGTGGTGGAAAGCAGCCGCAGCCCGGTAAAAATCCGCTCCATGCCCCGCTCCAGCTGCCGGGCCGTTTCCTCCCGCTCTTTTCCTCCTTCGAGGTCACCGGTTTCTTTCTCCCCGCAGGCCGTTTGCAGCGCGCGGCACAGCTCCTCCAGCCGGGACAGCAGCGAAAGACGCACCGCCTGCAAAAAGAGCGCCCGCTCTTTTTCAGACAGGGGGAGCGTTTCCTGCACCTGTTGCAAAAAAAGAACCAGGTTTTCCGGGGTAAGCCCGGCGCCGCATCCAAGCCACTCGTCGGCCAGGGCGCGCAAAAGAGGCAGCCGGCGGCCGTCTTCCCCTTCTGTTTCACGCAGCTTGCCGGCATGGCGCATGGCGCTGATTCCGGAGGCTCCCTCCTGCTGGGCCAAATACCAGTTGTCCAGCAGCCATTCGATGGCCGGCTGAAATTCCTTTCCGTCCCACTCCATCAAACGCCATCTGATCTGTTTCACACAGCGCAGCTGCCGCTTCCCGTTCCGCACCAGTGCGTCGGCGGAACGAAAGCCCAGCACAGGGAGCGCGCGGGCTGCTTTCGCCCTCTGTGTCAGTATCTCTCGTTCTGCTTCACACGCCATCTGCTTTTCCATGTCATCATTCTCCTGTCCGGCACAGGGCCTTGAATTTCAACGTCACGCCGGCTCTTTTGGTTTTGTGTTCCGCCGACTTGTACAGTCCAGTTTATTATCTTCACATTTGCCGAAAATTATGAACCTCTCGCAAAAACCTTCCATTTTTCCCGGGTCGTTCTCTTGACAAAGGGGCAAAACTATAGTATTATAACAAAGTTGTAAAGTCTATCTGCTTTACACCGAGGGAGGTCTCACTGTGGAAAGTCAAGCATATCAAATGAGTTTGCTGTTTGATTTTTACGGCGACTTGCTCACAGAGCGCCAAAGAGAGTTTTTTGACTTATATTATAATGAGGATCTTTCTTTGGCGGAAATCGCGGAGAACAGCGGCATCACCCGCCAGGGCGTGCGGGATGTGATCGTACGCGCCGAGGGGACCTTGACCGAGTTTGAAGAAAAAACGCGTATCATTCAGCGTTTTTTGGAGTTTCAGCCGCACGTCGCCGCCATTGCCCGGGCGGCGGAAGAAATATTAGAAATCAACCATCGCACCATCGGCAACCGGCGGCTGGCAGACCTGGCGGAGCAAATTGCCGCTTCCGCCGCCGCGCTGAAAGAATAGCGAACGCCGATTGCCGTGCTGAAACGCCGAAAGGAGAGGACACACCTTGGCATTTGAAGGATTGACACAAAAGCTCAGCGCCACGTTCAAGCGTCTGCGGGGAAAAGGGCGCCTGAGTGAAGCCGATGTCAAAGAAGCCATGCGCGAGGTGCGCCTGGCCCTTTTGGAAGCAGACGTCAACTATAAGGTCGTCAAAGACTTTGTGAAGCGAGTCACCGAACAGGCCGTTGGCACAGACGTTTTGGAAAGCCTAACCCCGGCGCAGACGATCCTTAAAATCGTCAACACCGAGATGACCGCCTTGATGGGCGGGCAAAGCGCCAAGCTGACCCTTTCCCCCAAGCCGCCCACCGTTGTAATGCTGGTGGGGCTGCAAGGCGCCGGCAAAACCACAAACGGCGCGAAGCTCGCGGGGCTGATGAAAAAGCAAAACGGCAAGCGGCCTTTGCTGGCTGCCTGCGACGTATACCGCCCGGCGGCCATCCAGCAGCTGGAGGTCGTGGGCGAGCAGCTGGGCATCCCCGTCTTTCAGATGGGCCAGGGCGACCCTGTGGAAATCGCCAAGGCGTCCGTTGCCCATGCCCAAAAATACGGAAACGACATGGTGTTTTTAGACACCGCCGGCCGCCTGCATATCGACGAAACGCTCATGACGGAGCTAAAGCAGATCAAGGCAGCCGTCTCCCCCCAGGAGGTTCTTTTGGTGGTGGACGCCATGACGGGCCAGGACGCGGTCAACGCCGCTTCCGCCTTTGACGAGGCGCTGGGGCTGGACGGCATCATTCTCACCAAGCTGGACGGCGACGCCCGGGGCGGCGCGGCTCTGTCCGTCAAAGCTGTCACGGGAAAGCCCATTAAGTTCGCGGGGACGGGGGAAAAGCTGGACCAAATCGAGGTGTTCCACCCCGACCGGATGGCATCCCGCATTTTAGGCATGGGGGATATGCTTTCTCTGATCGAAAAAGCGGAGCAGGCGTATGACGAAAAGAAGGCCCTGGAGCTGCAAGCGAAGCTGAAAAGCAACAAGCTGACGTTGACGGATTTATATGACCAGCTGACCCAGCTGAAGAGCATGGGTTCCCTTACGGATATCGCCGGCATGCTGCCCGGCATGGGGGGCAAGGCCCTCAAGGACATCAAGGCGCCGGACGAGAAGATGCTCGGCCGGGTGGAAGCCATTATCCTTTCCATGACCGTCCAGGAGCGGGATAATCCCTCTCTTTTGAACAACAGCCGAAAAAAGCGCATTGCCGCCGGGAGCGGCACATCTGTTGTAGACATCAACCGGCTTTTGAAGCAGTTTGACATGATGCAGGCGCTGACCAAGCAGTTTTCCGGCGGCAAGCTGCCCCGCAGCATGCGCAGCAAAATGAAAGGCATCCCGGGCATGCCCTTCTAGCCCCGGCGGCGGTTCTTTTTGCTTGTATGGGGCATTTTGCCCCTGCAGATATGACTCTAGTTTGGAGGTGAAACACATGGTAAAAATCAGACTGCGGAGAATGGGCGCCAAAAAAGCTCCCTTCTACAGAATTGTGGTGGCGGACTCCCGTTACCCCAGAGACGGCCGCTTCATTGAAGAAATCGGCACGTACAACCCCCTGACCAATCCTGTCGAAATCAAGGTGGACGCAGACCGGGCGCAGGCTTGGATGAAAACCGGCGCACAGCCCACCGAGACTGTGAAGGCTTTGCTGAAAAAAGCGGGCGCACTGTAAGGAGGTCTCCAATGAAAGAGCTTTTGACTTATATCGCCCAGCATTTGGTGGACAAACCCGATGCCGTTTTCGTCGAGGAAACAGACCGGGACGGGGAGCTGGTTTTGGAGCTGCACGTTGCCCAGGAAGACATGGGCAAGGTCATCGGCCGCCAGGGGAAAGTCGCAAGGGAGATCCGGACTGTCGTCCGCTCTTTGGCGCAGCGCGCCAATCAAAAGGTCTCTGTGGAAATTGTAGATTGAGCCAAAAAAGTCCACTGATTGCATCAGTGGACTTCTTGCCGTCTACCCAACCGCATCGTCCCATGAAACAATGTTCCAGACAGGAGAAAGTGGTTATGAATAAAAAGGCATTTTTAGAGGCGGGGCGCATCGTCAACACCCACGGCGTGCAGGGCGAGGTGAAAATTCAGTCGTTCTGCGACAGCGCGGAGTTTTTACAGCAGTTTGACACCCTTTATATCGACGGGACGCCCGTTCCCGTTCTCAGCTCCCGGGTTCACAAAAACGCCCTTTTGGCTCGGCTGGAGGCCGTTGACGACGTGGAGTCCGCCGCTCTTTTGCGGGGCAAGTCCGTTTTTGTAGACCGCTCCGGCATCGTGCTGCCCGACTTTCAATATTTCATTGCCGACTTGGAGGGACTCACGGTGTACGACGCCAAAACAGGCGCTTCCATCGGGATCCTTGCAGAGGTTTTGCCCCTGCCCGCGGGGGACGTTTATTCCGTCAAGGGAGAGCGGGAATATCTCATTCCCGCAAAGGGCGGCTTCGTGGAGGAGGTCAATCTGGACGAGGGCTTCCTCAAAGTAAATTTGATCGAGGGGCTGGCCTTGGATGAAAATTGATATTATGACGCTGTTCCCCGACGTGGTGGGGGACATGCTCTGCGAAAGCATTTTGGGCAGAGCCCAGGAGCGGGGCTACATTCGCATCGACTGCCATCAGATCAGAGACTACACCCAGAACAAGCAGAAGCAGGTGGACGACTACCCTTATGGCGGCGGCGCCGGGATGGTGATGCAGGCAGACCCCTTGTACCAATGCTGGAAGCACATTCAGGATGACGCTGAAACACATATCCACACCATTTATCTTTCCCCCGCCGGGACGGTGTTTCGCCAGGCGGACGCCAAGCGCCTGAAAGACTACGGCCGGCTGATCCTCGTCTGCGGCCACTATGAAGGGGTGGACGAGCGGTTTATCGCCGAATGCGTGGACGAGGAGCTTTCCTTGGGCGATTTCGTCCTCACCGGCGGGGAGATCCCCGCCATGGCAGTGGCGGATGCCGTCTGCCGCCTGGTGCCAGGGGTTTTGCGCTGTGACGATTGTTTTACAGAGGAAAGCCACTGGGCCGGCCTGCTGGAGCACCCCCAATATTCCCGGCCGGAAATCTGGCACGGGCAGCAGGTTCCGGCGATTTTGCTCTCCGGCCACCACGCAAACATTGCAAAATGGCGGCGAAAGGAAGCCATGCGCCGCACCCGCGCCCGGCGTCCGGACCTTTGGAGCGCCTTTCGCGCTGGGGCGCTGAGCAAGGAGGACGTTAGACTCGTTTCCGCACTGGAAGAGGAAACAGCGCAAGACCCCCAAAAAGGAGAATAACCGGGCCGGCATTCTGCCGGCTCGGTTATCTTTCGTCTTGTCTTTCTTCATCTTGCCCCCTGAACACAAACCGGCCGCCCCGCAAACGCGGGGCGGCCCAGTTTATTTCTTCTGTTTCAGCGTATGCAGGCTCGTTTCCTTGCCGGCTTACTCAGAAAAGCAGGGGGTTGCGAGGTGCCGATTAGGCATACGAAGTGGTATCAACGAAGATTCCGACAGCCAAGCCGGCCTTGTTCAGAACGACGAACAATCTGTTGTTGACACTCAGATCGGAAACAGAGGCGGCCGCGGGGGAATCCAGGTCGCTGATGTCGACCACGCCCACACCGGACGCAACGTTCAGCTCTGTTCCGTCATACATGAGCATGGTGCCGTCGCTGCTGATCTGCTTGATCTCAAGGTAAGACAGCATCAGGTCGTCTGCGCCCATCATGTCATCTGGAGTGAGCTTAACCAAGCTGCCCTGTTCGGTCATCTTGTAAAGGCCTTCCGTGGCGGTGCCGTCTTTGCTGGTGGCTGTTTCGATCTTGCCTTCGCCGTCAGCGGTGACGTAGCTGTAGATGTATCTGTCTTCGCCGTTTACCTTGGTGTAGGTCTGGTCACCCAGGAGGTAAACGAAGGAGCTTGCGCCCTCTTCTTCGATTCCTTCTGCATCCAGTACAAGGGCAGCCTGTGCGGTGAACTTAGAGCCGTCCTTAGATGCTGTGTATGCAACTTCTTTCACGCTGCCCGCGCCGTCGTCAGAGGTGGGCAGGGCGTTGATGCCGTTCACAACGGTAACAACACCTTCTTCATCCACGAAGAAGTAAGTCGTGCTGTTGGTTGCGAGGATGGTGTTCCCGTCCTGTTCGTAGCTGGTGTTCGTGCGAGTGGCCAGTTCCGCTCCATCCGGGATCTGGTCTTCGCCGTCTGCCTGGGTCGGCGCAATGGTAACTGTGCCGTCATCGTTCACAATGTAACTAACGATGAAATACCGCATTGCGTCAGCAAAGGGGTTTTTCTCAGGAGCGCCCGTGGAGTTGTTTACACCATCTTTGCCGTTTGCCAGGTAGCGAGCCATTGCCATTTCTTTCTCGCTGTTGCTGGAATCTTCATCTACAATGGTGTCATCAAACACACCGGGATCCGCCTTAATGTACTTGTTGGCGGAGGCAAGCAGGTTCACCGTGTAAGTCTTGGTGGTGCCGTTTGTCAAGGTCATCTTGACGGTGCCGCTGGGTGTGCCCAAGATATCCACATCCGCGTTGGAAGCGAGAACCAAAGCGTAGCTGGCTGCCGCTTCAGCCGGGTCATCCATCGCAACGATGTTGCCGGCCTTATCCAGATAGAACACCTTTGTTACGCCAACCAGGTATGTGCCAGGAGCGTAATCAGCCAAATCATCCGTATAGTTCCCCACTGCGGAGGGGATGTATGTCTTTTTGTTGACAGTCAGCTTTTCATTTGCTGTGTTGTATGCTGTGGCAGCGCCGGTGATGTTGGTCGCCTCTTCCACATACATTATTCTTCTTGCGCCGAATTCGTACAGCAAGACATAGTCGTCCTTGGCAATGCCGTCATAGGCAACCACTTTATCCAAGTCATACGTACCATAATCGGAGAATGTAATGGTTTCGTTTTTAGCGCTGTAGCCTGTTACCTGCTCTAAGTATTCCCATGTGAAGAAGAGATACTCGGCTTTTCCGTCGCCGTTGTTGTCTACCAAGCGGCGCTCCATACCTGCATAGCCGCCTGTCGCTCGTCATACAGGTCTGTCATGTTCTCGCCCAGCCGTCAAGCTACACCGTTCTCCACGTAGTGTTGCCGATCTGTAGCCGAAGCCGAGCTCTATGCCGTTGTTGTCCAGGAAGTCTTCTGCTTTGTCTCTCGAGGTCAAAGACTCACGCGTGGAAACAACCTTGTTGTTCTCCGTGGGAATGGGGGCGCCGATCACGCTTTCTGTGGTCTTGCCCATGTTCTTCACAAAGATAGCAACTTCCAGGCCGACCAAGTCGTTGGTCGCGCCAACCGGGAGGGTGAGCATCGTGCCCGCGTCCGTTGCTATATCGTTGATATGACGAACAGAAACTTTCACTTTGTTCTTCGCGGCAGCGCTGGAACCTCTCCCGCCCTGCAGGGTGAACACATCGTTCGCGAGGATCACGCCAACCACTGTGTTGGTGTTGAAGAATCTGCTCAGTACCGTTTCGTCCTGAGGATCGGCCACAACGCCAACTCCGTCGGCAGCGGATTTGTACCGCACCAAGTGAGCCGTCAGAACATTATAGATGATCTGAGCGGCGTTGTCACGGTTCAAAGGATCGCTGGTGACCAGCCCGGACAGATTGTCGTACAGGCCGTTTTCGTTGGCCAGCGCGTCTGCCTTGCTGTTCCATGAGTTTCCAACGAGGCCTTCGTAAGCAGCGTCATAGCCGATGGCAACCAGCAGCATTTTAGCCAGCTGGGCAGCTGTTACGGTCTCATTGGGCATAAAGTTGCCCTGGCCGTCACCCGCGACAATTTTCCGGGTGGTGACGTACTCAATGTAAGCGGACGCCCAGTTGTCCTTGGTGTCTTTGTAGCTTACATAGTCAGGGTCGCTCAGGATAGGATCTTTGCCCCCGTTGAGCACCACGCAGACAAGCTTTGCAGCTTCCGCACGGGTCAGAAGGCCCTGAGGATCATAATAACTGCCGTCTTCTTTACCGGCAATCACGTTCAGCTCTACCAACGTTTGGACAGCCGTTTTGTTTTGGATCTCGTCCTTGTCGGTAAAGTCATTGTACGCCGCACCGGCGCCGACGACCATCAAGCCAGCGAGCATGGCGATCATCATAACCAGCGAGAGTACTCTTTTCAGATTACGCATTTGTTTTCCTCCTTCATTTCATCTGGATTGGCTTTCCTGCTCGGATTTCTTTTTCCTGATTTGCGCAAGACGAGGACTCTTTTCTGTTTTTCGGGGATCTTTATAACCCGCCCAAAAAATGCAAAAGCGTCCTCCCATGTGTAAACCCCAAAAATACCTCCAAAAATGGAAACCCTTTCCTTGCTCTTCCTTACTATACCGCGGATCTCCCCTTCTTGTCAATTCCCCCTGCCGATTTGTAACACAACTGAAACATTCCAGGCCCTTCCAAAAAGAAAGGGGCGGCAGCTGCCGCCCCTGATCGCTTTGTTCAGATTACTCGCCGTTTGCCTGCATGGCCTTTGCCTCTTCAATGGCCTTTTGCTGTGCCGCGGGAGGCGCCTCTTCATAACGAACGAAGGAGAAGGTAAACGCCCCTCTGCTTTGGGTGATGGAGCGCAGGTCAATGGCATAGCTGTTCATTTCCGCCATGGGCACTTCCGCCTCTACCATCTGCTCCCCGTCATCCCCGGGCGTCATGCCGAGAACCCGGCCCCGCCGCTTGTTGAGATCCCCGATGACATCGCCCATATAATGGTCGGGCATGGTGACCTTCAGCGTACCGATGGGTTCCAGAAGCACCGGGTTTGCCTGGGGCAGCCCCGCCTTGTATGCCAGCTGGGCCGCCGTTTTAAACGCCATTTCGGAGGAGTCCACCGGGTGGGAAGACCCGTCCACCAGCGTTGCCTTTAAAAACACCACGGGATACCCCGCCAAAACACCCCGGCCCACGGCGTCCCGCAGCCCCTTTTCCACAGCGGGGAAAAAGTTTCTCGGCACGCTGCCGCCAAACACGTTTTCTTCAAAAGTCAGCTCTTCCTGATCCCCCGGCTCAAACTCGATCCAGACATCACCAAACTGCCCGTGTCCGCCGGACTGTTTCTTGTGGCGGCCCTGCACTTTGACCTTTTTGCGGACCTTTTCCCGGTACGCAACCCGGGGGGTGGCCAGCTCCACTTCCACGCCGAATTTGTTTTTCAGTTTGGCGCACAGGACATCCAACTGAATATCTCCCGCGCCGGAGATGACCATCTGGCGGGTTTCGGCGTTGTTTACAATGATGAAAGACGGATCCTCCTCCTGCAAACGGATGAGCCCCGCCGCCACCTTGTCCTCCTGGCCCTTTGTTTTGGGGAAAACGGCCATGGAATAGCAAGGGGGCGCAAACGCGATGGGGGGCAGCGTCACAACCCGCTTCGGATCGCTGAGGGTGTCCCCGGTTTTCAGCTCCGTCATTTTGGCAACGGCGCCAATGTCGCCGCACACCAGCTCTTTGACCTCTCCGCCCTTTTTCCCTTTCATGATAAAGAGCCGGCCTATTTTTTCACTGTTGCCCGTTCGGGCGTTGGCAACTGTCATATCGGCTGTCATCTTACCGGACAGCACTTTGATAAAAGAATATTTTCCATACTGATCCGACACGGTTTTAAACACCAGCGCGCACGCGGGCCCGGCGGGGTCCGGCGCGAGGATCTCTTCTTCCCCGTCGATCACTCCCACTTCCGGCGTGCCTTCCAGCGGGTTCGGCAGCAGACGGATGGTTTGATCCAGCAGGGTCTGGGTGCCGAGGCCCGTTGCGGCGCTGCCGCAGACAACGGGAATCAAGGACATCTCTCGGATGCCGATGCGCAGCCCGCTTTGAATTTCCTCGTCGGTGAACGGCTCCCCGGAAAAAAACTTCTCCATCTTCTCTTCGCTGGTTTCGGCAACGCTCTCCATCAGCTTTTCACGCAGGTTTTCCACCGCGCTCTGCGCCGTCTCCGGAATGGGAATTTCGTTTCGCTTGCCGTTTTTAATTTCATACGCCTTGCCGGACAGCACATCCGCAATGCCAAGCACCTTTTTGTCCGCCCCCCAGATGGGTGCGAACAGCGGACAAATAGAAGGGCCGTATTTTTCCTGCAGCGTTGCAAGCAGCCCGTTGTAATCCGCGTTTTCCTCGTCCACTTTAGAGATATAAATAATCCGGGGTTTTTTAAGCGCCGCCAGGTGCTTCCAAGCGCGCTCCGCCCCCACGGTGAGGCCGCCCTTTGCGGCACAGACGATGATCCCGGCGTCTGCCACCCGCAGGGCGCTCGCCACCTCGCCGGCAAAGTCAAAATAGCCCGGCGTGTCAATCACGTTGATTTTATGCTTATCATATTCTACGGGTACTACCGTTGCGGAAATGGAAATTTGACGTTTGATTTCTTCCGAATCATAATCGCAGACCGTATTGCCATCTGGAATTTTGCCCAGGCGATCGATGCCGCCGGTCACATACAGCATGCTTTCCGCCAAGGAGGTCTTACCGCTTCCTCCATGACCCATCAAACAGATATTGCGGATGTTCTGCGCATTATAGCTCATGTTTTGTTTCCTCTCCTTACCAACAATTTAAAGACGCCCCGCCTTGGATTTGTTTCAAAGCATGTTTCAAAGCATGTTTCAAAGTATTCCTTGGTGATTATACCTTAAAAACATATAGATTACAATAAATATTTCAGAAAAAACAGCAAAGGAAACAAATCACTCTTCCAATACATGGGAACGTACCATTGTTTTGAGTTGTTCCGCCTGTTTGTCGCTCCCCCGGATTTCCACGCAGATTGGCTCCGCCAGGTCAAGGCTCAACAGCCCCATGATGGATTTCCCGTTCACCAGGTACCGGCCGGCGCGCACATCCACTTCACAGGGCAGCCCCGTGGCCGCGTTCACAAACTGTTTCACATCGTCGATGGAAGAAAGTTGCACGTAAAAAGATCCCATTGCCCCGCCCTCCTCTTTCATTTTTGATCTGTACAGAGATGTTTCCATTGTGGTATCATATGTAAGATCAATTATAACAGGCGGCAATGAAAATGCAACGCATATTTCCGCGCCGCCCCGTGGCATGGGACGGAGGAAATGATGAAAATCGGCGTTTATACATTGGGTTGCAAAGTGAATCAATATGAAACCCAGGCAATGGAAGCTATGCTGAAAAAGCGGGGGCATGTTCTTGTCCCCTTTGAGTCAAAGGCGGACGCTTATGTGGTCAACACCTGTTCGGTCACTGCCGTCAGCGATAAAAAATCCAGGCAGATCATCCGAAAGGCCCGGCGTCAGAATCCCGACGGGATCGTTGCCGTCTGCGGGTGCTTTGCCCAGATCCACCCGGAGGAGGCCGGGCGGCTGCCGGTTGACCTTTTGTCCGGCAGCGGGGGCCGCGTGGCTTTTGTCGACGCGCTGGAGCAGGTCTTTCTCTCCCGCCGTCCCCTTCTTCAGGTGGACGACGCCTTGGCCCGCCGCGCCTTTGAGCCCCTCCCGGCGGGCAGCCTGGAAGGAAGGGCCAGGGCCATGCTGAAGGTGGAGGACGGCTGCGTCAATTTTTGCACCTATTGCATCATTCCCTATGCCAGGGGTCCTGTGCGCTCTTTGCCTTTGGCGGCGGCCGTGGACGAGGCGCTTCGTTTGGAGCGGGAGGGGTTTCGGGAGCTGGTGCTCACCGGGATCGAAATTTCCTCTTACGGCGCCGATTTGCAGGACGGAACGTCGCTGATTGACTTGATCGAGGCGCTGGCGGCGGCCGTGGGCGGCACCATGCGTCTGCGTCTGGGCTCCTTGGAACCGCGTACCGTTACAGAGGATTTTTGCAGGCGGGCGGCGGCGCTTTCCTGCCTTTGCCCCCATTTTCACCTGTCCCTGCAAAGCGGCTGCGACGCCACCTTGCGGCGGATGAAGCGAAAATATGACACGGCCCGTTTCCTCTCCTCTGTCACCCTCCTTCGAACGTATTTTGAACACCCCACCATTACAACCGACCTCATCGTGGGCTTCCCCGGCGAAACAGAGGAGGACTTTTCCGAAACCCTCGCGTTTCTGAACGCCTGCGCCTTTTCCGCCGTCCATGTGTTTCCCTATTCCAAGCGCCCCGGCACCCCCGCCGCGGAAATGGACGGGCAGATTCCCAAAGGGGAAAAGGAAGCCCGCGCCCGCAGGGCCGCCCAGGCGGCAAGGGCGCTGCAAGAAGCGTATTTGCAGTCGTGGGTGGGCAAGACCCTGTCTGTTCTGATCGAGCGCACGGAAGAAACCGTCTCTCTCGGCCACAGTGAAAATTATTTAGAAGTCGCGCTCCCAAACGCGGAACACATGCGGGGGCAGATTGTTCCCGCCCTGATCACAGGAACAGACGGAATCCGGCTTTTGGGTGCGATACAATAGAATCAAACAGCAGAATCAAGCAGCAGAATCAAACAGCAGAATCAAACGAATCGGAAGCAACGAACGCCCGGCCACGGGCGCCCTTTCTTGGACAGGGCAAGCCCCCGGCCGTATCACGCTCCGCTTCAAAGACGTCGTGCAAAAACATCCGCATCCCCCTGAATGGATCGAATCGTATCAAACGGACGATAATGATAAATGAAACGTAGAATGGAGCATCTAAGAGCAATGGAACATCCTCTTCATACGGCGCTGTGCTGCATCAGCGTGTACCAGCCTGTCACAAGCCTTCCTCCCATGGCGCACCTGTCCTCCCTCCTCTCCCTGCTGGAAGAGACGGCGCCTTCTCCCCAGGCCGTATACCAAGCGTATACCGGCATTTTTTACAGCCTCTCAAAGGACGGGTACGACACCCTTGGCGCGTGGCTGTTTGACCGGCTTCGTTTTTCCGATTCCCCCTATGGGGAAGCCGCGGGAAAAGGATTGGAAACCCCGGCGCTGCGGGCCGCCGCGGAGCGGGAGATCGACACCCTTGCCCGGGCGGCTCGCCTGTCCTGCCAGGGTCTGAAAGAAAAAATGGCCCGGCTTCTCCCCGCTCCATGGGCCGGGGCGGTATCTCTGCTGCCGGAATGGCCGTGCGGCGTCCCCTTTGACTTCCAGAGCTTGACGGCGTTTTACCGCGTCAACGGAAGCGGCATTTTCGCCAGCTGCCGTGCCTTTGTCTGGGAAAACCAGCAGCTGACCCCCGTTCCCAATCCTGACATGCCCCAGGAAGAGGAACTGGTCGGATATCAAATGCAGCGGGATCAAGTGGTGGAAAACACCCACGCGCTCCTCGCCGGGCACTTTGTCAACAATGTGCTGCTCTATGGAGAATCGGGAACGGGAAAGTCCGCCACGGTGAAGTCGTTGCTTTCCGTCCCCGGCTTTGAAAATCTGCGGCTGATCGAGGTGCAAAAGGAACAGCTGGACACGCTGCCCCGGCTGATGCGGTATTTAAACGGCAAAAAGCAAAAATTTATTTTGTTTTTGGATGACCTTACCTTTGAAACCGGGGATACAACCCCCTCTGTCCTGAAAACCATTTTGGAGGGCGGCCTGGAACCCCGCCCCGTCAATACGGCGATCTACGCCACGTCCAACCGCCGCCACCTGATCCGGGAGTTTTTCAGCGAGCGGGACAAAGGGGACGAGCTGGATCCGGAAGAGACCATTCAGGAAAAAACATCCCTCACCGAGCGGTTCGGCCTGCGCATTCCTTATTTGGGGCTCAATCAGGCGGACTTTCTTGCTCTGGTGGAACGGCTGGCCGCAAAGGAGCGGCTGTCTATCACCCCTCCTGTGTTGCAAAAAAAGGCGCTGCAATGGGAAATGCATCACCCCGGGAGAACGCCCCGGGCGGCCCGCCAATTCATCGCCAGCCTGAAAATGGACGCCAATGGCGATCCCAAATAAAGGGAGTCGGCGGCTTCGCTGCATAAAACAGGCCAAACGCAGCAGGTTATAAGGGAAAACGATGCATTGGAACGCGAAATGACATGGAGCGATCCCTTCAGAGGAGCCGCTCCGGAACACAGGAGGCCTTACCGTGTTACATTCCCCTTTTTTCTCCTTCACAACAGATGTGGTTTCTGTTTATTTCGACAAGCGCGTGTCCCGCTCCGGGGCGGAGCTAGCCTATTTTTTTACTTTAACCCTCTTCCCTCTGCTCATCTGCGTCAACGCGCTGTCGGACCTGGTTCATCTAAATGAATCTCCGTTTGTGGAGCTGCTTTCCGGTTTTTTGCCGAAAAGCAGCGCCGTCATTTTAACGGACTATTTGGATTATATCGCCGGCAATCAGTCCACCACGCTTTTCATCGGCGGCCTGATTTTAATGATCTCCTCCTCCTCCGCCGCGTTTCGCTGCCTGCTGAACATCACCGGAGATATTTATGGCCAGCCCCTGTTTTCCGGCCTGCGCAACTTGATTGTCAGCTTTTTGTCCTCCGTTTTGCTGCTTTTGGTGCTGTATATCAGCATTTTGCTTTTGGTCACCGGCGATTGGTTTATCGCTTTTCTCAATGTTCAGTTCGGCCTTTCCTCCGCCATCTTCTTCGCTTGGCGATGGCTGCGGTTTTTGCTGCTGTTTGCCTTTTTGTTCGGCATGCTGTTTCTCTATTATCGGGTGCCGGTGATCCGCCGGCGGAGAAGACCTCCCGTCATTTGGGGAACGCTGTTTTCCTCTGCCTCTCTTGTCGGCGTCAGCATCATCTTTTCCTGGTTCATCGGCATGTCCTCCCGATACCAATTGGTATACGGCAGCCTGGCCGCCATTATTATTTTGATGCTCTGGCTCTACCTTTGCGGCAATATCTTAATTCTGGGCAGTGTTTTAAATTATGTGTACGGAGAGCGTTGGCAGGCACGGCATCTAGGCGGTTGACAAGGGAAAAATCCGGTATATAATGAATGATTAAGGCTTTCTTTTGATTTCACAGAAAAGAATACAGCGGAGGAGCAGAATATTTATGTTATCCAACCAAGAAAAAACAATGGACAAAATGGTATCTCTCTGTAAGGGGCGGGGCTTCGTCTACTCCGGCAGCGAGATCTATGGCGGTCTTGCCAACACATGGGACTACGGCCCTTTGGGCGTGGAGCTCAAAAACAACATCAAACGCGCCTGGTGGAAAAAATTTGTGCAGGAATCGCCTTATAACGTCGGTCTGGATTCCGCTATTTTGATGAACCGGCAGGTCTGGGTTGCTTCCGGCCACGTGGTCAACTTCAATGACCCGCTGATTGACTGCAAATCCTGCAAAATGCGGCACCGTGCCGACAAGCTGGCGGAGGCGTGGAACGAGGCGCAGGGCCTGGAAGGCGTGAACGTGGAAGCCATGGACAACGCCGCCTTGTCCGCCTATCTGCGGGAAAACCAGGTGCCTTGCCCCAACTGCGGCAAAAGCGAATTTACGGACATTCGCAAATTCAACATGATGTTTAAAACCCATCAGGGCGTCACAGAAGATTCCGCGGCAGAGGTCTACCTGCGCCCGGAAACCGCCCAGGGGATTTTTGTCAACTTTAAAAACATTCAGCGCACCAGCCGAAAGAAAGTGCCCTTTGGCGTCTGCCAGGTGGGCAAGTCCTTCCGCAACGAAATCACCCCCGGCAACTTCACCTTCCGCACCCGGGAATTTGAACAGATGGAGCTGGAGTTTTTTTGCCGCCCGGGCACGGATTTGGAGTGGTTTTCTTATTGGCGGAGCTTCTGCCGCGACTGGCTTTTGAGCCTTTCTATGAAAGAGGAAAACCTGCGCCTGCGGGATCATGAGCCGGAGGAGCTTTCTCACTATTCCAAGGCCACCACAGACTTTGAGTTTCGCTTCCCCTTCGGGTGGGGCGAGCTTTGGGGCGTGGCGGATCGGACGGACTTTGACCTCACCGCCCATCAGAACGAAAGCGGCGAGAACATGGAATATTTCGACCAGGAGACGGGAGAGAAATTCATTCCCTATGTGATCGAGCCAAGCCTCGGCGCCGACCGGGTGACCCTCGCCTTCCTCATCGACGCGTATGACGAAGAAGTGGTGGACCCGGCGAAAAACGACGTGCGCACCGTTTTGCGCCTGCACCCCGCCTTGGCGCCCTACAAATGCGCCGTTTTGCCCCTGTCCAAAAAGCTTTCGGAGCAGGCGGGCGCCATCTACACCGACCTTTCTAAGGACTTTATGGTGGATTTTGACGATGCCGGCTCCATCGGCAAGCGGTACCGCCGCCAGGACGAGATCGGAACCCCCGTCTGCGTCACCTTTGATTTTGACAGTTTGGAGGATCGGTGCGTCACCGTGAGAGACCGGGACACCATGGAGCAGGAGCGGATTCCCATTGCGTCCTTAAAGGCTTATCTGACAGAAAAAACGGCGTTTTAGCCGTTCGCTTTTGCCTGCGCTATGCGGGCATGGCTGACGGAACGATTGAATACTAGGAGGGATTTGGATGAAAGACGGTTTTATCAAGGCAGCGGCCGGCACCCCGAAGGTTCAGGTTGCCGGTTGCCGGGAAAACGCGGAACAAACCTTTGGCCTGATGCGTCAGGCGGATGCTTTGGGCGTGCATCTTTTGGTTTTGCCGGAGCTGGGGCTCACCGGCTGCACCTGCGGGGATCTGTTCTTCCAGCCCACTTTGCTGGACGGCGCTGCCCAGGCGCTCTCCACCGTGCTGGAGGCAACCCGCAACCTGGGGCTGATCACCGTTGTGGGCCTTCCCTTGCGGCACAACCACCGGGTGTATAACTGCGCCGCCGTGCTGCAGGGCGGAAAGGTCCTTGGCGTGGTGCCAAAGCGCTGCGGCGGCTTTCTCTCGCAGACGAAACATTTTGCCCCGCCGCCGGAGGGCGTAAAGGAGATTTCTTTGCCCACGGGCCAGGTGGCGCCCTTTGGCGCCGGGCTGATCTTCGCCTGCGGCAACCTGCCTGCCTTTTCTTTCGGCGTGGTTTTGGGGGACCTTGTCTTTTCCCCGGAAAGCAGCCGCCTTTCCTTCGGCGGCGGGGTCATCCTCGCGAACCCGGGGGCCGACTGCGCCCTGGTGGGCAAGCGGGGCAAGCGGCTGACGCAGATCGCGTCGGAAAGCGCCCGGCTTTCCTGCGGCATTGTATCCGCGGAGGCGGGAGACGGGGAATCCACCACAGACCTGGTGTTTGCCGGCCACAATGTGATCGGGGAAAACGGCGCCATTCTTTCAGAGTCCCGGTTTGACACCGGCCTTTCCATCTCGGAAATCGATGTGAACCGCTTGGCTTCTGATCGCCGCCGCAAAGGAGCGTTTCAGGAGCAGGACGCCCCTCGGGCTACGGTTTCCTTCTCTTTGCCTTTGACCAAAACCAGCCTCACCCGGTACATCTCCGCGCTTCCCTTTGTTCCCGAGGACGGGAGCGAGCGCAGCACCCGCTGCGAGGAGATTTTGCTCATCGCCTCCCTGGGACTGAAAAAGCGCCTGGAGCACACCGGGGCCAAGACCGCCGTCATCGGGCTGTCCGGCGGGCTGGACTCCACTTTGGCCATTTTGATCACCATGATCGCCATGAAAATGATGGACCGCCCGGCGGAAGACATCATCGCCGTTACCATGCCCTGCTTCGGCACGACGGACCGCACCCGGAACAACGCGGTGGAGCTGGCGGAGCGCTGCGGCGCCACGTTGCGGCGCATTGATATCTCCAACACGGTACGCAGCCATTTCACGGACATCGGACAAAGCATGGACAAGCATGACGTCACCTTCGAAAATGCCCAGGCAAGAGAGCGAACCCAGGTCTTAATGGACATTGCCAACCAAACGGAGGGCATGGTCATCGGCACCGGGGATTTATCGGAGCTTGCCCTGGGATGGGCAACGTATAACGGGGATCATATGTCCATGTACAGCGTCAACGCCTCCATCCCCAAAACGCTGGTGCGCCATCTGGTGCAGTACGTTTCCAAGGACAAGGCCCAGGAGGACAGGGCGCTTTCCGTTGTGCTGTCCGACATTTTGGATACCCCTGTTTCCCCGGAGCTTCTGCCCGCTGTGGGGGGCGTTATCTCTCAACGAACCGAGGATTTGGTGGGGCCTTATGAGCTGCACGACTTCTTTTTGTATTACATCGTGCGCTGGGCCTTCCCGCCGAAAAAGGTGCTCCGTCTGGCGGAACACACGTTTGGGCGCCAGTATCCCCGGGACGTGATCCTCAAATGGCTGAGGACCTTTTACCGGCGCTTCTTTTCCCAGCAGTTTAAGCGGTCCTGCCTGCCCGACGGCCCGAAGATCGGCTCTGTTTCTCTCTCCCCCCGGGGCGACTGGCAGATGCCAAGCGACGCGGTTTCCGCCCTTTGGCTTGCTGAGCTGTCGGAACTGGAGTAACCGTGCGCTTGTTTATTGGGGCTTTGCTGGATGATCCCGTGGGCTTGGCCCTGCGCAGCGTGCAGGACGATCTGCATGCCCGTTCTCTCAAGGGCAGGTTCCCCGACCTTGGGAACCTGCACCTGACGTTGGCGTTTTTGGGCGAATTGCCGGAAGCTGCATTGGATCTTGTAAAAGCTTGTATGGACAAAACGGTTTCCGGCTTTGGCGCCCCGTTTTTCCTCTCCTGTTCCCACATAGGCCTGTTTCCCCGGCGGGGCGGCGATTTGTATTATGCCGGATTTTCCCCCTCGCCGAAACTGATCCGTCTGCACACGCGACTGACAGGCGCTCTTGCTGATGCAGGTGTGCCATATGACCCAAAACCCTTTCTCCCCCACGTGACCTTGGGCCGAAACGTAACCTTGCAGCCCGGCGCTTCTGCCCAATCCATTCCCATTGCTGTGCCTGCTCTGTCCGTTTCCGCCATTGCTCTGATGGAATCTGCGCGGGCGCAGGGCGCGCCAGTCTACACAAAGCGCCACTTTGCATATCTGATCTGATATTTTGCGGATAGAGGTGATCTCTTGCCCCCCAAAGTTTTGGCTGTTACCGGCCCCACCGCAACGGGGAAAACCCGCCTGGGCGTCGCCCTTGCGGCGGCCTGCAACGGCGAAGTTGTCTCGGTGGACTCCATGCAGATTTACCGCCAGATGGACATTGGCACGGCAAAGCCGACGAAATCGGAAATGCAGGGCATTCCCCACCATATGATTGACGTGGCCGACCCGTGGGACGCATATTCCGTCGCGCTTTACGTGGAGCAGGCCTCTGCCTGTGTGGACGACATTTTGGCAAGGGGGAAGCTGCCCGTTCTGGTGGGGGGTACCGGACTGTATCTGGACTCTCTCCTCGCCGGCCGGCAGTTTGCCTCCTTCGGGAAAGACGCCGGCTTGCGGGCCCGGCTGGAGGGGCGGGCCGCCGCGGAGGGAACTTCCGTTCTGTTGGAGGAACTTTCCAAGGCAGACCCCCAGATCGCGAGCCGCCTGCACCCGGGCGACCAAAAGCGAATCATCCGGGCGCTGGAGGTGTTTTTGCTCACCGGCATTCCCATCTCCCAGCACAACGAAAAAAGCCGCCAGGCGCCCCCTCGGTATGAAGCATGCACCATTGCCCTTTCCTTTTCAGACCGGGCGGATCTACGGGGGCGCATTCACCGGCGTGTGGATGAAATGGTCTCTCTCGGGCTGGTGGAAGAGGTGTCCCGCCTGCTTTCCATGGGCATTTCCCCCCGCTGTACCGCGATGCAGGCCATCGGGTATAAAGAATTTTGTTCCGTACAAACAGGTGAAAGCACGTTGGAGGACGCCATATCCCGGGTGAAACTGCGTTCCGCCCAATATGCCAAACGGCAGCTGACCTGGCTGCGGCGAAAAACAGATCTTCACTGGATTTTGTGGGCATCCCAACCAGATTTTGTAAAGGCATTCCATATTTCGACACAAGCGATGGAAGAGTTTGGTTTACTATGAGAGCGGGAGTGCGTTTGCCAAGGCAGCTCCCGCGGACAAGCCCATCCGTGCTTGGCCGCACTTATGAAAAGGAGTGCGTTTTATGCCAAAATCACCAAATTTACAGGATTCTTTCCTTGCCCACATCAGACAGAATCGGCTGCCCGTCACCATTTTTCTGGTCAATGGATATCAGCTGCGAGGGTATGTCTCCGGCTTTGATCCGTTTACCATTGTTCTAATGAGCGACGGAAAGCAGCAACTGATTTACAAGCATGCCATTTCTACCATCGTCCCCCAACACCCCGTCGCATTTCTGGAAAAAACCGTCTTGGAGGAAGACGCTCCCTGACTGCTTCCTCCGGTTCAGGAGAAAAACACATGAAACAAGGAACCTTTGCCACAAAAGTCATCATGATCCTCTTGTTCGTCGGCGTGGTCTCATATGTGGGCGTATATATCATACGGTCTCTTTCCACCCCGTACCAGACAGAGCTGGCCTATGCCTTTCAAGTGGAGGAGCTCTCCACCGCAAGCGGCTACTTGGTGCGCACAGAAACAGAGCTGCCCGCCGCGTCCGGCCTTGTGGACGTCTTGCCACGGGAGGGAGAGCGGGTGAGCAAGGACCAAACCATTGCAACTGTGTATACAAATGAACAGGCCTTCCACCAGCAGCAAACCCTCAAAGGGCTGAAAGAGCAGCTGTCCCGTCTGGAGGAAATCACCGCTTCCGCGGAGGACTCTCTGGATAAGTCCCGGCTTGACAATGAAATCGCGTCTGACATCGTTCAGCTGCATCAATTGGTCGCCAATCAGTCTTTTTCCCAGCTGGACATCTTTTCGTGCGGTTTCAAGCGTCTGGTGTTCAAGCGGGACTACACGGCGGACCAAGCCGACCAGGTCTCCGCGCTGATTTCCACCCTGTCCGGTCAGATTTCCTCTCTAGAGGCAGATACCTCCCAGCAGACACAGGTTATTTCCGCTTCTGTCCCCGGTACATATTCCGCTTTGTTGGACGGATATGAGTCCGTTCTGACCAAAGAGAAGGCGCTGGCGCTTACTCCGTCCGGGTTCCGCGCCCTTGCGCCCGTCGGCATCAACCAATCTGCCGTTGGTAAGCTGATCACGGACAGCACCTGGTATTACGTCACCGTTCTGCCCGAGAGCCAGACCCGGAACTTGAAGGTCAACGGCTCTGTCTCCGTTCGGCTGGCCCGCACCCTTTCAGAGCCCATTTCGATGACTGTCCTCTCCGTCAGCGAGCCGGAAAACGGAGAAATGGTGGTTGTCTTTTCTTGCAGCCGCTACCTGCCTCAGGTGACTCTCCTGCGCCAAACATCAGCCGATATCATTTCTTCTTCCTCTTCCGGCCTGCGCGTTTCCAAGGAGTCTTTGAGGGTTCTGGAGGACGGGACAGTGGGCGTTTATTGCATGGCAGGGCTGCAGGCGGAGTTTCGAAAGGTGCAGATCGTCTATGAGGGAGATTCCTTTTATCTGGTTTCCGCCAGCCCCGAGGGCAGCAGCCTGAAAGCGGGGGACGAAGTGTTTGTCGCGGGGGAAGCCATCTACAGCGGAAAAGTGGTTTCTTAATTCATTGGAAAGGAGGCAATTGTATGTCTATCTCAGAAACAGTCGCGGCGGTGCGGTCTGAAATAGCGGCCGCCGCGCAGGCAGCCGGAAGGTCCCCGTCCGATATTCTGTTGGTGGCCGCCACCAAGACCCAAACAGCGGACGAGGTCCGCGCCGCCATCGCCGCGGGGATCACGATCTGCGGGGAAAACCGGGTGCAGGAGTTGGTAAAAAAAGCGGCCCAGGGCGCTTACGCGGGGGCATCGGTCCATTTCATCGGCCATTTGCAGCGAAACAAAGTGCGGCAGGTGGTGGGGCAGGTGGATTTGATTGAGTCGGTGGATTCAGTGCCCCTTTTGAACGCGATCGAAAAGCAGGCCGCGGCCCTGGGCATTTGCCAGGACATCCTGCTGGAAGTGAACATCGGACGGGAGCCCGCCAAATCCGGCGTTTTTCCCGAGGGGCTGGAAGAACTCTCCTGCAAGGCATCTCAATTGCCTCATATCCGCCTCCGCGGATTGATGGCAATTCCCCCAATTACAACCGTTCCAGGGGAAAACCGACATTTTTTCCGTCAGATGCATCAGCTTTTTGTTGACATGCGGAAGAAATCGTATGATAATAATGACATACATTATTTATCTATGGGTATGAGCGGAGATTTTACAGACGCAATCGCAGAAGGCGCGAATATGGTGCGCATCGGTGCTGCATTGTTTGGCCCCCGCATGAACAGACAAATATAGAGGAGGATACTTTTTCATGGGACTTTTTGATGAACTGAAGCGACTTGCCCGCCCTTATGAGGATGAAGACGAAGAGGATATGGAGGATTTTCAGCCTGTTTCCAGGTCGGCCGCTCGTTCCGCTCCCGTCAGCAGCGCGCCGGAATCCAGACGGAGCAGCGGGTCTGCGGACGACCGGCATAATAAAGTGGTGAACATTCATGCTACCACCCAGCTGCAGGTTGTTTTGGTCAAACCGGATCGGTTTGAAAACGCCGCGGAGATTGCCGACCACCTGCGGGAGAAGCGTACCGTTGTTTTGAACTTAGAGTCTACCCACAAAGACATCGCCCGCCGCCTGGTGGACTTTTCCTCCGGTGTTGCCTATGCAAACGGCGGAAAAATTAAAAAGGTTGCAGTCAGTACATACATTATCACACCGTATAATGTAGATATCTTGGGCGATTTGATCGATGAACTGGAAAACAACGGGCTTTATTTTTAAACAAGCTCTCTACCCTTGAAGGGCTGCTCAACCGGGCAGCCCTATGGGCCTTTGATGTTGAAAGAGAACCCTGTCGGCTCTGTTTTGTATGATTGAGCTTGATTTCGGGCAGATTGTAAAGAGAAATGAGGGATACTGTATGCTGACGCCCCAAGAGGTTGCTGAACGTTCCTTCCCAAAATCCAAATTCAGTGGATATGGCATGGCGGAAGTGGACGAATTTTTAGATGTCCTGACGGAAGATTATGGTTCATTGTATAAAGAAAACACCGTACTGAAAGGCAAAATGAAGGTACTGGTGGAAAAAATCGCGGAATACCGCAGCACGGAAGATGCCATGCGCACCACTCTTTTGACGGCGCAAAAAATGGCCTCTTCCATGATTACGGAAGCGGAAGCAAAGAAAGCGGAAATCATCCAGGAAGCGGAAAGCGCCGTGCAGGAACGGCTGGACGAGCTTCACAGGGCCGTTGCCGATGAACAGGCCCGCCTGGAAGCGGCACAAAGGGCAACCGCCTCTTTGGTGTCCCAGGTGCGGGACGCCTGCCAGAAGCACCTTGCCATTTTGGACGCCCTTCCCGAAATTGTCGCTCCGCCGCCGGCCCCTCCCCATGAAGACCCTGTGGAAGCGGCCGCAGACGACATCAACTCTTCCCTGAGCAAAATCGTCGGCTTTGACGGGGGCGCGGATGCCGCCCAGGCCAAAGCAGGTGACCTTGAGATGGACCAGGATTTCGAAAAAGCGATCTTGGACAGCACGGATTCCAGCGTATGGACAGAAGCCGCTTTGGACGAACTGGAAGCCCAGACCACCCGGAGAATCGATTTCGACAATTTGCAGTTTGGGCGAGATTATGAAGTGAAATAAACAAACTCTCATGTCATGGCGGCGGATGACGGGCGAATCGAACGCTCCAAACGCCGCCATCTCTTTGTGAGTTGCAAAATTCAGTGAAAATAAGGAGAGACCAGACCATGCCCCTGGATTATAACCAGACCATCAATCTGCCAAAAACAGATTTTCCCATGCGCGCCGGCCTGCCCAAGCGGGAGCCGGATATGCTGAAAAGCTGGTATGACCAAGATGTATACGGAGCCTTGATGAAACACAACGAAGGCAAGCCCCGTTTTATTTTACATGACGGCCCGCCCTTTTCCAACGGGTACATTCATATGGGAACCGCCATGAACAAATGTCTCAAGGATTTTATCCTGCGGTACAAAAATATGTCTGGTTTCCACGCGCCCTATACCCCCGGCTGGGACAACCACGGCATGCCCATTGAAAGCGCCATCATCAAGCAAAACAAGCTGGACCGAAAAAAAATGTCCATCCCCGAGTTTCGAAACGCCTGCCAGGAATTTGCCCAGAACTTTGTGGACATCCAGAGAGAGCAGTTCATCCGTCTGGGCGTTCTGGGGGATTGGGAACATCCTTACCGCACCATGGACCCCGCTTTTGAGGCGGAAGAAGTGAAAGTGTTTGGCAAAATGTACGAAAAGGGGTACATTTACAAAGGCTTAAAGCCGGTTTATTGGTGTCCCCACGACGAAACCGCCCTGGCGGAAGCGGAGATCGAATATGCCGATGACCCCTGCCACTCGATTTATGTGAAGTTCCCCCTGCGGGACGATAAGGGCAAGCTTTCGTCTCTTTGCGACCTTTCCAAGACGTATTTTGTCATTTGGACCACCACCACCTGGACGCTGCCCGGCAACCTTGCCATTTCCGTCGGCCCGGATTTTACGTATATCCTGATGCAGGCGCCAAACGGCGAGGTGTACATCGTGGCGGAGGATTTGGCCGAGTCCGTTGCAGAGGCCGCCGGCATCTCTTCCTGGACGGTTTTGGGTAAATTAAAGGGCCGGGAGCTGGAGCTGATGACGGCATCCCACCCCCTCTTCGACCGGGAGTCCGTCGTCCTTGTGGGCAACCATGTCACGCTGGACGCCGGCACCGGCTGTGTTCACACGGCGCCCGGCCACGGCATGGACGACTTTTTGATCTGCAAGCAGTATGACCACGCGGGCAAAACAAACATCGGCGTTGTCGTCCCTGTGGACGACCGGGGCCACATGACGAAAGAGGCCGGATCATTTGAAGGGCTTTATTATGCCAAGGCAAACGCCGCCATTGTGGAGGAACTGAAGGAGAAAAACACCCTTTTGGCGCTGGAAACCATCAGCCACTCTTACCCCCATTGCTGGCGCTGCAAAAACCCCATTATTTACAGAGCCACAGACCAGTGGTTCTGCTCTGTGGATTCCTTCAAGGAGCAGGCCATTGCCGCCTGCGGCGACGTGCAGTGGCTGCCGGAGTGGGGATACGACCGGATTGTCTCTATGATCCAGGAGCGGGCCGAATGGTGCATTTCCCGCCAGCGTCATTGGGGCCTGCCCATTCCCGTGTTTTACTGTGCCGACTGCGGCAAGCCCATCTGCATGCCGGAAACCATCGAGGCTGTTTCTCAGCTGTTCGGCGAAAAAGGCTCCAACGCCTGGTTCGCGCGGGAGGCCGGGGAGATCCTGCCGGAGGGCTTTTCCTGCCCCCACTGCGGCGGAACCCACTTTACAAAGGAAACGGACACGCTGGACTGCTGGTTTGACTCCGGCTCCACCCACATCGCGTCCCTGTACCGTGACGACCCCCAAAACTGGCCTGCCGACCTGTATCTCGAAGGGGCCGACCAATACCGGGGCTGGTTCCAGTCCTCTCTGCTCACCGCCGTGGCCACCAAGGGCACCGCGCCCTACCGGGGGGTTCTCACCCACGGCTGGACGGTGGACGGAGAAGGAAAGGCCATGCACAAATCCCTGGGCAACGCCGTCGCCCCGGAAACCATCATCAAGCAATACGGCGCCGACCTGCTGCGTCTGTGGGCCGCTTCTTCCGACTACCGGGGGGACGTGCGGGCTTCGGACAAAATCTTCAAGCAGCTGTCCGACCTGTATTTGAAAATCCGGAACACCGCCCGGTATATCCTCGGCAATGTAAACGATTTTGACCCCGATAAAGCCCTTCCCTTCTCTGAAATGGAAGCGCTGGATCAGTGGGCTATGGCGCGGTACAACCAGCTGGTTTCCAAGGTGCGCAGCAGCTACGAAAGCTATTCCTTCCACTCGATTTCCCATTCCATCCATAATTTCTGTGTGGTGGATATGTCCAATTTCTATCTGGATATCATCAAAGACCGCCTGTACTGCGAAGGGAAAGACAGCAAAATCCGCCGCAGCGCCCAAAGCGCCATGTACCGCATTTTAGACGGGATGGTGCGGATGCTGGCCCCCATTTTGGCGTTCACCGCGGAAGAGATCTGGCATTACATGCCCCACGATCAAACGGCGAACACCTTCAGCGTCCTGTTAAACCCCATGCCCGCCTACGACAGTGCCTTGGTTCTCCCCGAAGAGCAAAACGCCCGCTGGGAGCAGATCCGCGCGCTGCGCACGGACGTCAACAAGGCGCTGGAGCTGGCCCGTGCCGCCAAAACCGTCGGAAAATCCCTGGACGGCGAAGTGACGCTGCATGTCTCAAAAGACGCGGCCGAGTCCTTTGCCCCCTTGAAAGCCTATCCTCTGACCACCCTTTTGATTGTTTCAAAAGTAACGGTTTTGGAGGACGACGCGCAAACGGGATATGAAGGCGTCGCCTTCCCGGGGCTGTGGGTCGAAGTGGCCCCCGCTACGGCGCCCAAGTGCGTCCGCTGCTGGTGCCACGACGAGGGCGTGGGCACGGACAGCGAGCACCCGGCGCTTTGCCCCCGCTGCGCCTCCGTTGTCAGAGCCATGAAGGCCGTGGAGGAAACGAGGACCGATTCATGATTCTTCTTTCCCTTCTGTCGGCAGCCGTTTTGGTCGCCGTCGACCAAGCCGTTAAATTTGTCGTGGCGCTGCACATTCCCTTTCAGCCCTATGGGGACGCCACGTTTCCCCTGATCCCCGGTGTGCTGGGTATTTCCCATACCCGCAACACCGGGGCCGCTTGGTCCATTTTGGCAAGCAGCACTTGGCTTCTGGCCGTGCTTTCCGCCGCTGCCTCGCTTTTTGTGCTGTACTGCATCCTCCGGCGGAAGATCACAAACCCTTTGGGCAGCTGGGCTTTGGTCTTGATTTTGGCGGGGGCCGTTGGAAACCTGATTGACCGGATACGCCTGGGCTACGTGGTGGACATGTTCCGGTTTCTCTTTGTTTCCTTTCCCGTGTTTAATGTCGCCGATGTCTGCATCACTGTGGGCGGCGTCATGCTGTGCATTTACATTCTTTTTTTCTACGGCAAGTCTCAGAAAGGACAACGCGATGGAGACCATCTCTCTACACCCTGACACAAGCGGGGAGCGGATGGACGCTTACCTGGGAAGAAGCCTGCCCGGCGCAACCCGAGCCTATGCCCAGCGTCTTTTAGAGCAAGGGCTTGTCACCTGTAGGGGGGTGCCTCTGAAAAAAAGCGACAGGACCGTTGCGGGGGCTCTCGTTTCTGTTTCCCTTCCCCCGCCGGCGCCCATGGATGCCGTCCCTCAGGACATTCCCCTCTCTGTTGTTTATGAGGACGGGGACATCCTCGTCATCAATAAGCCTAGGGGCATGGTGGTTCACCCTGCCCCGGGGCATCCCGACGGCACTTTGGCCAACGCCCTTTTGCACCACTGCCAAAGCAACCTATCCGGCATTGGCGGCGCCCTGCGCCCCGGCATCGTCCACCGGATCGATAAGGAAACCAGCGGCCTTCTTCTGGTTGCCAAAAATGACGCCATCCACCTGTCTCTTTCCGACCAGCTGAAAGCCCGCACTCTTTCCCGTATTTATGAAGCTGTGGTGCGCGGCGGCCCGAAGGACGACCGTGGAACCATTGACGCCCCCATCGGCCGCCACCCCAAACAGCGAAAGAAAATGGCGGTGAACCAGCTCCACGGCAAGCCGGCGATGACCCACTACGAGGTGCTGGCCCGTTACCCCGGGTATACCCATGTCCGCTGCCGTTTGGAAACCGGCCGCACCCATCAGATCCGGGTGCATATGGCCCAAATCGGCCACCCCCTTTTGGGGGACACTGTTTATGGGGACAAGCGGCCGGTGCCCGGCCTGTCCGGCCAGTGCCTGCACGCGGCATCCATCCGGTTTGTTCACCCGCGCACAGGGCTGCCGATGGTGTTTTCCTGCCCTCTGCCGGAAGATTTTCAAAAGATCTTGACAAAGTTAGCCCAAAACGGTAAGATAGAGCGGTAATGAAATAAGGGGGGCTGAACGGCATGTTCGGCTGAGATGAGGGCAAACTGCAGCCTTCGGACCCTGGAACCTGATCCGGGTAATGCCGGCGTAGGAAGACAAGTGACGTCATTGTACTGCTCTATGCCACGTGGTACCCAGATTTGGGTACCACGTTTTTTTGTCTGGAAAGGAGCTTTTTTATGCGTTCACTCAATCCACGCTTGCAGGCCCTTTGTGAATCGGCTCTGCTGCTTGCCCTCGGCTTTGTCCTTAGCTTTCTGAAAATTTATCAAATGCCAAACGGCGGCTCTGTCACTGTTGCTTCCATGCTTCCCGTTGTCCTCATCGGCATCCGGTGGGGGCTTGGCTGGGGCTTCGGCTCCGCCATCGTCTTTTCCCTGCTGCAGTTTTTAACCGGCATCTACGCCATCGCCCCCATCGCCCTTTTGCTGGACTACGTGGTGGCCTATGGCGTCCTGGGTTTTGCCGGCCTGTTCAAAGGAAAGAAGTTCGGTCTCATTTTTGCATCCATTGTTTGCGGTTTGCTCCGATTTGTGGTACACTGGGTTTCAGGCGCAACGGTATGGGCCTCCACATTGCCGGAGGGGCTGCCCGTCTGGTACGGGTCTCTCCTGTATAACATCAGCTATATGCTGCCGGAAATTGGGTTCACCGTGCTGATCGCCATTGTAATTTGTGTTCCGCTCCAGAAATTCTGGCTGTTTCGGGAACCTGTAAGGGGATGAATGCTTTTTGAGTAAATTTCACGGTGTTTTGCTGGTCAGCGATTTTGACGATACATTGATTGGTTCCTCTCCCGTCCTTTCCGACGAAAACAGGAAAGCCATCCTGTGGTTCATGAAAGAGGGCGGTCGGTTTACCATTGCCACGGGGCGCTCTCATCTGACCTTTTCCCCGCAGGTACCCATGGTGCCCATGAATGCGCCCGTGGTGCTTTCCAACGGCGCCGCTCTTTATGATTTTCAAGAGGATCTTCCTTTGTTTCAGTCTTCTTTGCCGGCGCGAATTGTGTCGGATCTATACCAGATCATAGACCGATTCCCCGATATCGGGTTTGAGGCGTACCACGGGGAGGAAATGTATGCCTTTCAGCCCAACCAGATCACACGAAACCACGTCAAAAAAGTAGGCATCTCTTACGCGGTTTGTTCCGACCCCGCCCAAATTCCCCAGCCTTTTGTCAAAGTGATCTTTCAGCAGCATACGGATATGCTGCTTCAGGTGCAGTCTTACGTTCAGACGCTCTGGCCCGGTGTGTATGAAATCATCTTTTCCAACCGCCATCTGCTGGAGCTCACTGCCCGGGGCAGCACCAAAGGGGAGCAGGTGCGGAGGCTTACGGGGCTTTTGAACATTGACCTTTCCCATCTCTACTGTGTGGGAGACAACCAAAACGACCTGCCTATGCTGGCGCTTGCCAAAATCGGCTTTTGCCCCGCCGACGCGGTGGACGAGGTAAAGAGCAAGCCCTTTGTGCAGATGGTGGCTTCTTCCGACGAGCACTGTGTCGCGGACGTGATCGCCCGCCTTTCCCAGCTGTATTAAAGGCATACGGGGGCGCTCCCCCGGGCAGGGAGCGGCCAAACAGGGCCGGATCCCGCCCCGCCGGATATCTCTTTGCCCCTATGTTTCACCCAAAAAAGCCGGCGTTCGCTTTGCAAGAAAGCGAACGCCGGCTTTTTTTGATTGCATTGCCCCTTGTCCCCCGCCGCCCTGTCCACGGAGACGCACCGGGATCAAAGGAAAAACTCCGCCTGTATCTTCCGCCGGGCAGCCATTTCCAGAAGGTCCACCGCCCCGTCTATCCCCACTACGCTGGTGTCCAGCGTGATGGCGTAATTGACAAGGCTGCCCCACTTCTGCCCGGCGTAATAATTGTAATAATTGGCCCGCTGCTTATCCAGCTTTCGAACGATTTCTTCCGCCTTTCCCGGCTCTTTGTCATACTCCTTGGCGATTCTGGCCACCCGGTCTTTCAGCTCGCCATGCATGAAGACGCTGATGAGGGCCTTCTCTTCCCGCAGAATATAGTCCGCGCAGCGGCCCACAATGACACAGGAGCCCTTCTCCGCCACCGTTCGAATAAACTCCGCCGAGGCAAAGAACACTTTGTCGTTGATGGAGTTTTGCAGCACCCCGGTCTGCCCGGCCAAGGGAAAGGCCCCCATAGACAAGGCATACAGCAGGCTATTTGTCGCCGTTTCGTCCACGTTTTCAAACACGCCGGGGTCGATCCCGCTTTCTTTTGCTGCCATTTCAATCAATTTCCGGTCATAGAACGGAACGCCCAACCTGTCAGCCAAACGTTTCCCGATCTCTCTGCCGCCACTTCCGCACTGTCTTCCTATGGTGACGATTGCTTTCCCCATGCATATCCGCCCTTTCTTGCGGCAGCGCCGGCGGCCGTCCGGCACTGTCTTGATGGCTTTATCATATAGAAAAATCCGGCCTCTGTCAATGGCGGAAACCCAACGGGGACATCCCTTTTCCTCGACATTTTACTGCGGCTTTCCCTTTTCACATCGGGCCGGTTCAGCTGAGAAGCATGGTGACATCTTCCAGCTCCAGCCCCTTTTGCAGCGCCAGGTTGATCCCGTATCCCACCACTTTGGCGAGATCCGCCACTTGGGCGTCGATGTCTTTCGGCGTCACCAAAAGGCCTCCCGCCTGTTTTGCCAGCTCCCGCTCGTCCAGGTCGTCAACCCCTGCCCTCCCGGCGATGTCCGCCGTTAAGGTTCCGGCATCCACCACCGTGGGAACGCCGATGGCGATCACGGGGATGCCCATGGTTTTCCGGCTCAGCTCCGCCCGGCTGTTCCCCACGCCGGAGCCGGGGACAATGCCGCTGTCTGTAATCTGCACCGTGTTGCAGATGCGGTCCACCGCGCGGGAGGTCAGGGCGTCCGCCACGATGATGCAAACGGGCTGCACTGTGTCCACAACGCCCTTGATCATCTCTCCGCTTTCCACGCCCGTGGTGCCGAGGACGCCCGGGGCAACCGCGGAAACAGAGCGAAACGCCCCAAATTGCTCCGGCAGCTGGGCCACCAGATGCCGGGTCGCCAGCGTGTGGGACACCGCAATCGGCCCGATGGCGTCGGGGGTGATGGCGCGGTTTCCAAGCCCCGCAACCAAAACCGGGCCGGCTTCCTCCTTGGGCAGAAGCCGATCTAGCTCCGCGGCAAGCGCCCGGACGGCACGTCCGAAGGCATCTTCCTCTCGCCGCATTAGTCCCTTGAGGGTAATGGTGATATACGTTCCCACCGGTTTTTCCAGCGCCTTGGCGCCTGCCTCGTCCAAAATTTCCACAGTGGTGATGTGGTAGCCTTCCCGCAGCTCGTCCCAAGCCTTGACCCCTTTTAATTGGGTTTGTTCCCCTGCCGATTCTGTAAACAGCTCTTTCGCCTCAACCGCCAGGTCTGTCCGACGCTTTTGCATAGGATCCCCCTCTTTCTCTTACCATTGTATTTTGCATCTAGTTTCCGCATTTCAAAAAAAGATATGTGAAAAAGAAGAAAAAAGGAAAAAAGTTATTGCATTTTCCGGAAAGCGATGGTATTATATATATCTGCGTGGAGTGTCTATCCACAGCAAATATGCGACCGGAGGAGGTGGATGGTTTGCCAAATATCAAGTCTGCTAAAAAGCGCGTATTGGTATCTGAAGCCAAAACCGCGAAAAACAAAGTGGCAAAGTCGAACCTGAAAACTTGCCTGAAAAAATTTGACGTAGCGGTGGCGGCAGGCAACCGCGCCGAGGCCGAAAGCGCGTATGCGACGGCAGTCAAAAAGGTTGATCAGGCGGTTCACAGGGGGCTGTTGCACAAAAATACGGCCGCCCGCAGAAAGAGTAGCATTACACGAAAGCTCAATCGGATTGCCGGTTAATGAAAGTGTAAGGACAAAGGCAGGAAGAGTGCTTCCTGCCTTTGTTTTTTAAAATTTTCCTGTCGTTTAGAAAGGATGGAGTCAACTATGAAGTGGAAAAACGGACTGGTCTCCCTCGCTATAATCCTTGTGTTGGTCGGCGTTTCAGAGCTGTTTCAAAGCCCCGCCCTTCTCTTCCCGGAAATCGCCACACTTGCCATCGGCGGATGGATTTTGACACGGCAGCCCTGGCAGGTGTCAAAAAGTATGCTCGTCATTTTGATGACGGCGTCCGCACTGGCGGGGGTTTGCCTTGTACGGCTGCCCATGGCCATGATCACCCAGGTTTGCCTCGCGTTTGTCTTTGGCGCTCTGGCTCTCTCTTTGACCAAAACCTCCGTCACCCCCATCATCGCAACGGGTATTTTGCCCGTTCTGATGCAGGAGACCAGCTTTGCTTATGTGTTCTCCGTTGCCCTTTCCTCTGTCGTTCTCATCGCTGTCAGGCATTTCTTGGAGCAGAACGAGTGGGTCGCCCCTTCTGTCTATCAGCCGGTGGAAGCCCCCGCGGAAGAGCTGGCGCATAAATGGCTTCGCCTTCTGGCCGGGCTTTTCGTCGTCTCTCTCCTTGCCGTCCTGCTGAACACCTTTTGGATCATCGCCCCGCCGCTGATCGTTTTATTGGTGGAGTTTTATGATCCCCAGTCCCGTTGGCGGCGTGCCCCCCTTCCCATCTGGTGCCTGCTGACAGCCGGGGCCGTTGCTGGCGCTCTTTGTCGATTTTTGTTTTCCGTTTCTCTGGGCCTGCCCCTCGTGGTCAGTGCCGCGTTTGCCTTTGTGCTGCTATTCTTCGTTTTTCGGGGCTTTCGCCTTTTTTTCCCTTTGGCCGGTTCCGCGGCGCTTTTTCCCATGCTTTTGCCGGCCCGGGGCATTTTGTGGTACATTCCCCAGGTGGCGGTGGGCGCCGCCCTCATGATGGCGCTTGCCTTTTTCCTGTCCAAAACCCAGTATAAAAAAGACCCCCGGCAAAGGGACGTTGCCGAGTGACTTGTCCCCTTCGCCGCCTTTTCCTTGCCGGGTGGTTTTCTGCCCTCCAAGGCAGGGCGGCAGAGCTACCAATATCACCCTGGAAAACAGCTGTTTGGTGAAGTTTCAAAGAGAAATGCCGTGTTTTATATTTACAAGCAGAGAAAATTCAGCTATCATGGAGTGGTATTGCAAACGAAAGGAAGGCATCGACCCATGAAGAAGCCCTTTGTCACGCTGGAGCAGCTAACAGAAATCGCAGCCAAGTATCCCACCCCGTTTCATTTATATGATGAACGGGGGATTCGGGAAAACGCCAGAAAGCTACACCGGGCATTCGCCTGGAACCCGGGATTTAAAGAATATTTTGCCGTCAAGGCGACACCAAACCCCGCCATTTTAAAGATTTTACAGGACGAGGACTGCGGCGTGGACTGTTCCTCTCTCACAGAGCTGATGCTTTCTGACCGATGTGGGTTCCGCGGCAGCGACATCATGTTCTCTTCCAACGACACGCCCCCGGAGGAGTTTGTGCTGGCCCGCAAGCTGGGCGCCATCATCAATTTAGACGACTTTACCCATATCGACTTTTTAAAGCGTGTGGCAGGCATTCCGGAGGTGATCTCCTGCCGATACAACCCCGGAGGGCACTTCTCCATTTCCAACGAGATCATGGACAACCCCGGTGACGCCAAATACGGGTTTACAAGGCCCCAATTGACAGAGGGGTTTCGCGCGCTGAAGGCGCTTGGCGTAAAGCAGTTTGGCATTCACGCTTTTTTGGCCAGCAACGCCATCTCAAACGCCTATTACCCCACTCTCGCCGGGGTTTTGTTCCAAACGGCGGTGGAGCTGAAGGAGGAAACAGGCGCCGACATCCGGTTTATCAATCTGTCCGGCGGCATTGGCATCCCCTACCACCCAGACCAGAAGGCCAACGACATTTTGGCCATCGGGGAAGGCGTTCGGCAGAAATACGAAGAGGTTTTGGTGCCTGCCGGCATGGGCGACGTGGCGATTTACACAGAGCTGGGCCGGTTTATGTTGGGGCCATACGGCTGCCTTGTGACAGCCGCCTCTCATGAAAAACACATTTACAAGGAATACATCGGCGTGGATGCTTGCGCCGCCGACTTGATGCGCCCCGCCATGTACGGCGCTTATCACCACATCACCGTCATGGGGAAGGAAGACCAGCCCTGCGACCATAAATATGACATCACCGGCGCACTGTGTGAAAACAACGATAAGTTCGCCATTGACCGTATGCTTCCCAAAATTGACCTTGGGGATCTTTTGGTGCTCCACGACACCGGCGCCCATGGCTACGCCATGGGGTATAATTACAACGGCCGTCTGCGCTCCGCGGAGGTGCTGCTTCAGGAAGACGGCAGCACCCGGCTGATCCGTCGGGCGGAAACCCCGGAGGACTATTTCGCCACGATGATCTTTGATTGACACACCCTCCAGAACAAGTAAAAGAACCAAACACGCCGGCCGTCTTATAAGACGGCCGGCGTGTTTTTGTGTCGGGGCAGAACAATGGTAAATAATCAGCCCTCTTCCGGCACAGACTACTTCCATACAGACAGGCGGCTTGCCCCTTCAAAACGCCGGGCCGCGCACAAGCCTGTGCGCGGCCCGAAACATCCCGTTTTGATCGTTTTCTTACATTAAGTGGAATGCAATGACCAGAGACGAGAATACGATAGAGACAGTGGAAACCAGCTTGATGAGGATATTGATAGAAGGCCCGGAGGTGTCCTTAAACGGATCCCCCACCGTGTCTCCCACCACGGCGGCTTTGTGGTTCTCGCTGCCTTTTCCGTCTAGATGGCCGGCCTCGATATATTTTTTGGCGTTGTCCCAAGCGCCCCCCGCGTTGGCCATAAAGACAGCCATTGCAAACCCGGTGACCGTAACGCCGGCCAGAAGGCCCACTACGCCGTTTACACCCAGCACCAGTCCGATGACAATGGGACCGATGACAGCCAGCAGAGCAGGCGCTATCATCTCTTTTTGAGCACTGCGGGTACACAGGTCAATGCAGGCTTCATAATCCGGCTTTCCTGTGCCGTCTAAAATGCCTTTGATCTCTCTGAACTGGCGGCGCACCTCTACCACAATGCTCTGAGCCGAACGGCCAACGGCAGACATGGTAAGCGCGGAAAAGAGGAACACCAGCATGGCACCTAAGAAAATGCCAATCAGGAGCGGCGGGTTTGTAATGGAAAGATTCAGCATAGCAGAAGCCTTCTCTTCAACAATCTCGATATAGGACACCAAAAGCGCCAGAGCCGTCAGCGCGGCAGAGCCAATGGCAAAGCCCTTTCCCGTGGCGGCAGTGGTGTTACCCAGCCCGTCCAGCGCGTCGGTTCTCTCCCGCACTTCTTCTCCCAGTCCCGCCATCTCGGCAATGCCTCCCGCATTGTCCGCCACAGGGCCGTACGCGTCCGTCGCCAACGTAATGCCCAAGGTGGAAAGCATGCCGACAGCGGCAATCCCGATTCCAAACAGACCCCTGGCCGGATCCGCGCCGCCGCCGGTTGCAAAATAGCTGGCCAGAATGGCGCCGCCCACCACGATGATGGGAGCGCAAGTGGACTTCATCCCCAAAGAAAGCCCCCCGATGATGATGGTTGCCGGACCTGTTTTGCTGGTCTCCGCCAGCTCCCTGGTGGGCTTGTACGTGTCAGAGGTATAGTACTCCGTGAAATAGCCGATTAAAATACCAGCCACGAGACCGGCTAAAATGGCCACCAAAACGCCAACCCAATGTTCCTGCCCCATGATGAAATAGCTCAGAGGAACGGCGGAAACGCCGGACAGTGCAGCCGCGATATACGTCCCTCGCCGCAAAGCGGACAAAAGCGCCCTCTGGCTTGTTTTTTCCCCTACGCGAATAAAAAACGTGCCGATCAAAGAGGCGATGATCCCCGCAAACCCCAAAGCCAGCGCCATAAACATTCCGTTCCAGCCGTATCCCGCGGAGACAGCCAGCGCAAACGTGGCCAAAAGAGAGCTGATATAAGATTCATACAAGTCAGCGCCCATGCCGGCAACGTCTCCCACGTTGTCACCCACATTGTCCGCGATCACAGCGGGGTTGCGGGGGTCGTCCTCCGGAATGCCGGCTTCCACCTTGCCGACCAAGTCGGCGCCCACATCCGCTGCTTTGGTAAAAATCCCGCCGCCCACACGGGCAAACAGGGCCATAAACGAAACACCCATGCTGAACATGACCATCGTCGAGCCGATGGTAGCCGCGTCGCAATGAAACACATATTTCAAAATATGGATCCATATTGTGATGTCTAAAATGCCCAGACCGACCACTGTGAACCCCATGACAGCGCCGGAGGAGAACGCCACTTTTAAGCCGCGGTTCAATCCTTCTTTCGCCGCCTGGGCCGTGCGGGCGTTGGAGGCCGTCGCAATCCGCATGCCGATAAAGCCCGCCAGGCCGGAGTAGATGCCCCCCGTCAAAAACGCAAAGGGTACAAAGGGCGAAAGCAACACCTGCCAAGGGTTGAACGCCAAAACCAACAGAACCACGAACACAACGATGAATATCTTCAGAACGCCCGCATACTGTCGTTTCAGATATGCGTTGGCTCCCAGACGGATCGCCGCCGCGATTTCTTTCATTTGATCGGTTCCTTCAGAGAACTTCTGTATCTTCCGGCTTTGCACCAAAGCAAAGACCAGCGCCAACGCCGCTCCTACGAAACCGATCCAGAACAAATTTTCGATCATTTTTCCAACTCCTTCTCTCAACTCATTCATTTATCTTACGCTTTTATCCTACCACATGTCAAAAATTTTTCAAGACATTTTACGTATTTTCAATGCTCCCCTCCCCTGGTTCGGATGATTTGCCTGAACATTTCCCGGGCTTTGATCTGTTTTTCAGGGGCTTCCTCTCTCTTTTTCCAGCCTGAAAAATCGGCTCGCAGGCCGTTTTTTTGCCTGCGCGCTTGTCCTTCGCTTTTTGTGTTCCCCTTGCAAAGCCGCCCTTTCATGTCCGTTCCGCCGTCATCCATGATCATCCGCCGATGATCCAAGGGAGGAGCTGTATGACAACAGAACGCAAGCTTCGTTTTATCATCAACACCGGGTTCATCGGAGTTCTCCTGGCGCTTGCCTACCTTGCTTTCAAATATCTGCTGGGCTGGCCTCTCCCTTTTCTCATCGCATGGGTCATCGCCTCTTTGCTCCAGCGTCCCATCAACTGGATTTTAAAGCACTCCCGGCTGCGCCGAAAAACCATTTCCTCTGTTGTCACCTTTGCGCTGGTCGCTCTTGTGGTGGGGATTTTGTCTTTTTTGCTGTGCCGGGCTGTGATGGAGCTAACCTCGTTTGTCATCGCCCTACCCAGCTGGTTTGCCAAGACAGCCCCCTCCATCATCGAGTCTGTTCGCATCCGGTTTGATGGCTTTTTGACCAATATGCCCACGGAATGGGAAGCCCAGATCCGCACGTTTACCAATCACGCCCTTTCTTATATACAGACAGAGCTGGTGGGCGTGTCTTCCTTCATGGTCAATCTGGTGACAGGCACCGCCATGGTGGTTCCCTCTGTGCTGATGGCGTTTGTCATCACGCTGATCAGCACGTTTTTTATGAGCGCGGAATACACCAAGATCAAATGCTTTTTGCTGCGCCAGCTCCCGGAGCGGTATGCCGCATTGACCTCCGGCGCGTCAAAAACCGTCCGTCACACCGTCGGGAGGCTTGTTCAGTCATATCTGCTGATTATGCTTATCACGTTTATCGAGCTTTCCATCGGCTTTGCGGTGCTTCATGTGGATCACCCTCTTTTTGTGGCGGCTCTTACCTCCTTGGTGGATATCCTGCCCGTTTTGGGAACCGGCACGGTTTTGGTCCCTTGGGCCGCCATCGCCCTGCTGACGGGGGATGTTGGTCTTGGTGTTGGCATTTTGCTTCTGTACGGCATCGTCTCGATTATACGCAATATTTTAGAGCCCCGCATCGTGGGAAAGCGGCTGGGCATTCATCCTTTGGCCACTTTGGTTTTTATGTACCTGGGTCTTCGTGTTCTCGGGGTTTTGGGAATGTTCCTTTTCCCCCTTGCGTTTATTTTGCTCAAACACATTCAAGACAGCGGGGCCATCCATCTTTGGAACGACTGTTTTTTTGCGTCAAATGGTCCACTGGCTGTGAACCACCGCAACGATTTTAGACGTATCTTCATATGGTTCGAACACCAGCTTCAAGCTGCACCAGTCCATCCCATCCATCTCCGGATTGACAGACGGAACGTGAAACTCAACGATGATCCCCTCGGGGTACGCTTGCAACACATTTTCAAGGGAGTTTCCGGTTTTCAGAATTTGGTTGACACCAATCTCCTGTGCCGTGGTATAATCCACATTGAATACAAATTCTTTAAAGTACGCTTCCATGGTCATTTTGATGGGAGTGCCTTTTCCGTCCAGAGCGCCCCAGATATATGGTTTGCGGTTGTCCGCCATCCCCGCAATCTCTTTGGCTTGGAAGGTTAAATTCACCTCCGGGTTCACCGTGGAATACGGCGCGAACAAAACACCTTTGACAGGATGGATCATCCGGGACAGGCCCTCATAATCCTTTTGCTTCATCCGCTCCACTGCCTCACACGCCAGCTTTAGCACGGCGGTTCCCCGGGGCTGCTCTGCCTGTACCCCGGATGCCGCCGCGGCCGTGTTTGATTTAATCGACCCTGCGGCGTCTGTCGCCGGGGAACCGCCCGTTTCCGATTTTTGGCCCCACAGCAAGCTCCTGCCTGACATCCCAGCCATTAAGCCTACCACAAACATCACAATAAGAAGTATCTTCCCCTTCTTCATTCCATTCCTCCTAGTCGGATCTACACTGAAAATCCCGAATCGCTGTTCTTTTTTGATCGTTTCCATCAAAAACAGTATTCATATTATATCGATTCCACTGGGCAATGACAACAACAAAAGATTACAAGTTGCCGCCCCTTTTGAATCATTTTGTCCAAAACTGTAATTTTTCTTCCTTTTTCAGACAAATGTCTGTGCGTTCTCATTTAATATTTTTCATTGTGAGGTGTATATTTATGAACAAACAAGAGCTGCAATATCACATTGCCTGCCGGCCGGGCGATGTGGGGCGCTACTGCCTTTTGCCGGGAGATCCCGCCCGCTGCGCAAGCATCGCCGCCTACTTTGACAACCCTGTCAAGGTCGCTCAAAACCGGGAATTTGTCACATATACGGGTACGTTGCTGGGCGAAACGGTCAGCGTCACTTCCACAGGCATCGGCGGCCCCTCCGCCGCCATTGCCATGGAGGAGCTTGCTGCCATCGGGGCGGACACCTTTCTCCGGGTGGGTACCTGCGGCGGCATCGCCATGCAGGTGGAAAGCGGCGACCTTGTCATTGCCTCCGGCGCCGTCCGGCAGGAGGGCACCAGCCTGGAATATGCCCCCGTCGCATTCCCTGCCGTTCCGAATTATGAGGTGCTTTTGGCTCTGACCAAGGCCGCGGAAGCATCCAAAAGCCGATTCCATGTGGGGGTGGTGCAGTGCAAGGACTCTTTTTACGGCCAACATTCGCCGGGACGCATGCCGACGGAGCGACTCCTTCTGGCTCAATGGGAAGCATGGAGGCGCCTTGGGGTCTTGGCCAGCGAGATGGAGTCTGCCGCGCTGTTTGTGGTTGCCGCCGCCCTGGGCGTGCGTTGCGGCTCCGTTTTTCACGTGGTCTGGAACCAGGAGCGTGCCAACGCGGGGGAAAGCAACGCCACCCGCACAGATACAGACGCCGCCGTGCGTCTGGGCATCGCGGCCATGGAACATCTCATCCTGTCGGATCGGGAATCTGCCAAAGGGGGCTTTGCTTAGCCCCATGATCAGACGAAAAAAACGGACCAGGGCGGCGGAGTGTCTCCGCCGCCCTGGTCCGTTTCCAACCTGTCCCGGACCGTTTCCCCTTTGGAAGATGGTCACGCATCCGGTATTGTTATTTTCATCCCGCTGTAAATTGGCTCCACTTTGTCCCCCAACTCCTGTTTCAAAACGGAAAAGGCGCTTTCCCCTGTGCAGTGCCCGGTGTAAACCTTCTGAATGCCCGTTTCCCGGATGCGGGCGGCAAGGGCCCGCACCTCTTTTTCCGAAGAAGCATAAAGATGCAGCCCGCCCACCAAGGCATATATCGTTTGGCCCGGGTACGCATCCGCCACTTCTTTTATGATATTATCCGCCCCGCCGTGGGAACAGCTGTTCCATATCACCAGTCCGTACCCCGTTTGCAGCACCAGACTTTGCTCATGCAAAAATCCATCGGGGCATCGTTTTCCGTTTTGCTCGACATACAGACGGGCCTTTTCCCCCAATCGCTCCAGGCCGGGCGTGGTGTGGGGCAGAAGGACGGCCCCGGGCAGCAGCTCATAAGGCCCTTCCACAAACCGGATGCGGTCTTTGTACCGTTCCAGGCACCCCTTTTGAATGCCGATGTATCTGGAGGAAACCCCCTCTTCGGCATAGCAGTTTTCTTCGCATCCCTTCCTGAGATAAAAGCTGGCCGTTTGATTCCGTTTGAAAAACGCCGGCATTCCATTTGCGTGGTCATGGTGAGCATGGGACAGCACACCGAACTCCACCCGGGCAACGTCCAGCCGCATCTTGTCCGCGTTTTCTATAAATGCCCCGGTTTCCCCTGTATCCAGCAGAAGGACATGTCCTTTATATTCAATCCATACCGCCAGCCCCCATTCAGCCGCCAGGCTGCTTCTCGTTTGATTGTCAATCAATATTGTTGCTGTCATTTTGTTCTCCTTCCCCGGCAAAAAGGCCCGGTTTTTTTGCCTTTTTTCTTTTCTGTTTTTTATGATAGCACAATTCCCAGTGAAAAGAAATGTGTTTGGGCGTTCTGTTTGCGCTTTTTGGCGGCCGGCAAATGGAGCGGCGGCCGGCTTTCCCCGGCGGCCGCCGCTCCCCTGTAAAAATTGGGGCATAAGGACTTGCTACCATGTCATACAGTTTGTTACAGCCGTTTCGCTGTGGAAGGGAGAGAACGGAACAGATGCTTCCCATATCCATTTTACTGCTGCTCAACGGCATTTTTTTTACACTCCGCCTGTCCGGCAGCGGGTCGTTTCCCCGGCCCCTCCGCGCGGAGGAAGAGCGGGATTACCTGGAACGTTATGCCGCCGGCGACATGGAGGCGCGCAATCTGCTCATTGAACACAATCTGCGCCTTGTGGCCCATGTCATCAAAAAATACTACACCCAGACGTCCGATCAGGACGACCTGATCTCCATCGGCACCATCGGCCTGATCAAGGGCGTCTCCACATACAACCCGAAAAAAGGGGCAAGGCTTGCCACATATGCCGCCCGGTGTATCGAAAACGAAGTCCTAATGTATTTTCGCGCGCAAAAGCGCAACGCGGGGGAAGTGTCCCTGTCTGAAACCATCGACACGGACAAAGACGGCAACTCCCTGTCTCTCATGGACGTGGTCAGCACCAATGACGACCTGCTGGAGGACCTAGACGTGCGGGAGAACTGCAAGCAGCTGCGTCAGTCCATTGAGCAGGTTTTGACCCCCCGGGAGATGAAAATCATCACCAACCGCTACGGGCTGAACAACCAAAAGCCCAAAACCCAGCGGGAAATCGCCTCTGCCTGCGGCATTTCCCGGTCATACGTGTCCCGCATTGAAAAAAAGGCGTTGGAAAAGCTGCGAAACGCCTTTGACAACCCATTGCCGTAAACCAAAAGGGCGGTCCCCCGGGGGACCGCCCTTTGCGCTTGCTTTTGTGCCTGGTTTTGTGTCTGCCGGCGCCTTGCCATGAAGCTTTCCTTTCTTGGCGCTGGGCATGGCGGAGCCGCTCGCTGCCGAGACCGCTTTAATAGACCGCAACCGTTGTGCCGATGGGCGCGTTGTTGTACAGCCACTGGATATCTTCATCGTACATGCGGATGCAGCCGTGAGAAACCGGAAGGCCAATGCGCCCGTCCTGCAGCCGGGTGGTGCCCGGATAATACAGCCTGGAGTGGAACGCGTATCCGGAGCCGGCGCTAAAGCGCACCACCGGCTTCACCGTGTAGGTGGGCGTAAACCAGCCTGTTTGCTTCCGGGTGACATAGAACACACCCACCGGCGTGGGAGTGGAAGCCTTTCCTGTCCCCACAAGGCCCGTTCGGATCAGCTTCCAGTTTTCTTTTGACCCGCTGAACACGTTGATCCTCTGGGTGGCCAGATTGACCCAGATCAAATACCGGCTGGGGCTGGAATACCCTTTTACGTTGACAAAAATCTCCTTGTCCGCCGCGCTGTAGTCGTTTCGTTGCCCGGTGTATCTCGGGCTCACAAGGTTCAGCACCCTCTTTGCTTCCTGCCCGTAATAATGGGACGCGGGATAATTTTGGATGGGTACCGTCACGGTTTTATACACCGTGTCCACCCGGGTGCCGGATACATATGTAACGGACAGGCCCACGGTAACAGACAGCTTCATTTCTTTGAAAAAGGCAATGGGCGGGCTGAAGGAAGCCGTTTTCCCTTCTGTCACGGCAAACCCGCTGTTGCCCTGCCCGGAAACGGCAGCCCCGTTCTGGTACCACTGGACAGAGCAGACTTTGCCGAGGCCAACGTTTGTAAACGTTGCGGTCACCGTCAGCTTCCCTCCGGGCTGCACAACGGAAGAGGACGGCCGCAACGCTATATGGACTTCTTCCAATGTGCGGTCAATGGTTTCCCGGTAGGATCCGGTTTTGGCGGACACGGCGCTGCCGGCGCCCACAACCAGGACAGAGCCGATGAACCCGATGCCGGCCACTTGGGAGTCTTTTCCGTTGAGGGTCATGGTGTTCACCTGGCCGTCCACCACGATGCGGCTATGTGCCGCCTCCCGCCGGGTGACAATGGTATCCACAGAGGAGCCGCCAAACATGCTGACCCGATTGTTGGAGCCGCTGATCACCAGCGCGGAAAGGGCGACACCCCGCAGCATGATATGCCGGTTGTTCCCTGTGATCTCTACCCGACCCACGTTGCCGGAGACGGTCACCACGCCGCTTCCGGAGCCGACGCGCAGGGTCTCCACCCGATTGCTCCCCGCCGGGTTGATCGTCACGTCGCCGCCCAGCGCCGCAACGGTCAGCCGTTTTAACACGGTCCCCCCTGTCAGGTCGAGCCGTTTGAGGGAATCCGCCCTGATCAACACGTCGTTTTGCGACTGCACATTTTGCAGGATGACCGTGTGACATTTGGAATTGAATATCAGCCGATGCGCCGCCGCAAGATTTTCCAGCGCGGCCGTGTTTCCGTCTTCCGCCGCCTGCCCGGAAACCATGTTCTCCAAAGAGGGGGCGTTTTGGGCCTCCCCGGTGATGAGAACATGCCGCATCCCAAGAAGCCGGACGCCGTCGTCCGGCGTAGGCATGGGCACCCCGCTGGGGGAAGGCTCGACACTCTCGCTGGGCGAAGGCTCGACGCTCTCGCTGGGGGAAGGATCGACGCTCTCGCTGGGCGAAGGCTCAACACTTTCGCTGGGGGAAGGATCGACACTTTCGCTGGGCGAAGGCTCGACACTCTCGCTGGGGGAAGGATCGACACTCTCGCTGGGCGAAGGCTCGACGCTCTCGCTGGGGGAGGGCTCGACGCTCTCGCTGGGGGAGGGGCTCGGCTCCTCCGCTTTGGGCGACAAAATCACGTTGCCGTCGGGGGCCGCTTTGATCTGGTCTGCCCGCTGCAACGACCCGATGAGCCGGTACAGCAGCTCCATAAATTCTGCCCGTGTAATGGATTTTTGCGGCATCAAAAGGCCGCCGGATCCTTTGACAATCCCCATCTGAACCAAAGTGGCCGCAGCCGCCCGATTGTGGTTTTTCAAAGCGTTTGCGTCTTGAAACCCCGACAGGCAGGAAACGTCCGTCTCCGTTTCCATCAGCTGAAACGCTTCCACAAGAACCACAAACGTGTCCCCCCTTGTCAGCGCTTTGGCAAAGGAGGGTTTGTCCTCCAGCCCGGCCAGCAGCCCCAAGGCAACGCTTCTCGCCACCTCATCCCGGTACCACGCGGCGGCGGGGATGCCATAGCCGGAAACATCGCCGCTGCGCTCCGTTCCGAGGACACGGTTCAAAATAGTCAGAACCTCTGACAACGTGATATCCTGGTTGGGGTTTAGTTTTCCATAGGCACCCACGATGAACCCGTCCGCCACCCCTTGGCGCATGGTTTTTTCCGCCCAATGTCCTGTTACATCCGGATATTGCTGTGCGGCGGCCGCCTGAACGGGCGCCAAAAGCAGCAGCAGCGCAAGCAAGACACTGATGCATTTGCAACATCGTTTCGTTTCTTTGATTTGGCGCAAGAAACATCACCTCTCTCACATCCCATCTTTTTTTGATGCCGTAACAACCAGATGGGCGTTTTATTCTCTTTCATTGTAGCAGAGCCTTATGGAAAAAGAAAGGGAAACTCCCTCCGTTTTCCCAAATCATGGTTTCTCCCTTTCTCTTGGGCCGCAACAGCTCCCATCAAGTTACAAAAAAGATACAATTCAAAAACAAAAAGGGACAAGGCGCGTCTTTCCTCTCTCTTTTCTCCCCGTAGCCCGGGTGTCCTCCTCGCCGGCGTCCCGGGAAGGGGCGCACTCCTTTGACGCTTTCTTTTCGTTTCCCTCCGCATCCGGCTTTTGACTTTTTAAAATACCGGAATCCGCCGGGCGCGCCCTTGCAATCCACAGCGTCATTATGATATACTAAGCCAGAAAAGAGAAGCTATACCTACTATAGGAGGGTACTATATTTTGATTTCTATTACCAACACCGGCATGTATTATAAAGACGGCCGTTTTTTGTCCGTTTCGGAGGGAAACGCCGCCGGCTGCAGCGAGCCGGCCGCCGCCCGTTCCGGCACCATGGCCTACCAGATTTTAAAATCTCACAACACGTCCGGTTCCATGGAGAAGCTGAAGCTTCGCTTTGACGCGATGGCTTCTCATGATATCACATACGTTGGAATCATCCAAACGGCCCGGGCCAGCGGCATGGAGGCGTTCCCCCTGCCCTATGTATTGACCAACTGCCACAACAGCCTTTGCGCCGTGGGCGGCACCATCAATGAAGACGACCATTTGTTCGGCTTGTCCGCCGCCCAAAAATACGGCGGCGAATTTGTCCCCGCCCATCAGGCCGTCATCCATCAGTATATGAGAGAAATGTATGCAGCGCCGGGCAAAATGATTCTGGCGTCTGACAGCCACACCCGGTACGGCGCCTTCGGCGCCCTTTCCATCGGGGAGGGCGGCCCGGAACTGGCCCGCCAGCTGCTGTCCAAAACGTATGACATTTCATATCCCCGGGTGGTCGCCGTTTATCTGGAGGGCAAGCCCCGCCCCGGCGTCGGCCCCCAGGACGTGGCCCTTGCGCTGATCGCCGCCACGTTCAACGACGGCATTGTGAAAAACAGCGTCATGGAGTTTTTCGGCCCCGGTGTCGCTTCCCTTGCCATGGATTACCGCAACGGCATCGACGTGATGACCACGGAAACGGCCTGCCTCTCCTCTGTCTGGGAGACGGACGAAACCGTCCGGGAGACTTTGGAAGCCTTCGGACGGGGGAACAGCTACCGCGCCCTTGCCCCCGAAAACGGCGCATACTACGACGCTGTCATCCAGGTGGATCTTTCCTCCGTGGAGCCGATGATCGCCCTTCCCTTCCACCCCAGCAACGCCTATCCCATCCGGGTGTTCCAGGAGAATATGGACGATTTGCTCCATGAAGTGGATCTGGAAACCATTCGTCAGTTCGATTTGCCCACTCCCCCCAAGAGCCTGCGGGAGAAGATCCAAAACGGCAAATTTATGGTAGACCAGGGTGTCATCGCCGGGTGTTCCGGCGGCACCTTCCAAAACCTTTTGCGTACAGCGGAAATGCTGGACGGGAAGCCCGTCGGCAGCGGCGCTTTCTGGCTTTCCGCCTATCCGGCCAGCATGCCCGTGATGATGGAGCTGACCAAATTGGGCGCCATCTCGGCGCTGATGGCCTCCGGCGTTTCCGTCCGCTCCTGCTTCTGCGGCCCCTGCTTCGGAGCGGGGGACGTGCCTGCCAACGGCGCGTTTTCCATCCGCCACTCCACCCGCAACTTCCCCAACCGGGAAGGGAGCAAGCCCTCTGACGGGCAGGTGTCCTATGTGGCTTTGATGGACGCCCGCTCCATCGCCGCCACCGCGCTAAACGGCGGCGTTCTCACCGGGGCCGACCAGTTGACGGAGATCCCTTTGGATCCCCCCCGTCAGTCCTATTCCTTTGACAGCGCTGCATACGCCTCCCGGGTTTACCAGGGCGTGGGCCATCCCAAGCCGGAAACGGAGCTGATCTTTGGGCCGAACATCGCAGACTGGCCCGCCCAGGTTTCGATGCCGGAAAACCTGCTGCTGACTGTGGCCACCGCCATCTACGACCCGGTTACCACAACGGACGAGCTGATCCCATCGGGAGAGACCTCGTCCTATCGCTCCAACCCCATGAAGCTGGCTTCCTTTACCCTGTCCCGCAAGGACCCCGCCTATGTGGGCCGGGCCCAGGCCATTGAAGAAGTGGAAGTTCTGCGCCGGGAACACCCGGACGCACCGGAGGTGAAAGCGGCCCTTTCCGACCACGACCCCCGCACAACGGGCCTCGGCAGCCTTTTGATGGCTTTGAAGCCCGGCGACGGCTCTGCCAGAGAACAGGCCGCCTCCTGCCAGCGGGTATTGGGCGGCGTTGCCAATTTGGCCCAGGAGTATGCCACAAAGCGATACCGCAGCAACGTGGTCAACTGGGGGATGCTCCCCTTTGTCGCCCCTGATTTGGAGAAACAAAACATTCAGCCCGGCGATCGGATTTATCTCCCCGGCATCCGCGCCCTGCTGGAAGGAGACGGGGAGACCATAGAGGCAACGCTGGAGCAAAACGGCGTCTCTCGCCCCATTGTCCTGTCTCTCCCCGGTCTGACCCGAGAAGAGCGGGATATCATCCTCGCCGGCTGCCTGATCAACTATTACGCGGACCAAGCGAGCGCTTCTTTATAATTGGAATCAACCGGACTCAACAAAGTCGTTTGCGGGGATTCTCTTTTGGAGAATGCTGTATGCCGTCTGCCGTGTTTGTCGGCAGACGGCATCCCCCGCCTTTGCTCCCTTTGTGCCGCTATGTCTGTCCGGAAAGGAGAAGTTTGAATGGAGACACCCGTGTCCTCGCGCTCCCGGCGCCAGCTGTTTCGCATCTTTTTTGTCACCTTTCGCGTGGGGCTGTTTACCTTTGGCGGCGGCGCCTCTATGCTGCCCATGATTCAGCGGGAATTCGTGGAAAAGCAGGGCTGGATCAACGACGAAGAAATTGTCGATATCTTTGCCGTGTCCCAATCCCTTCCGGGGGCTATGGCCATCAACGCCTCTGCTTTGCTGGGATACCAGATGGCAGGCCCCACAGGGGGGGTGCTGGCGGCGCTCGGCTGCGTTCTGCCTTCCTTCCTTGTGATTATCCTGGTTTCTCTGTTTTATAACCTGTTCATTTCCAACCCCTATGTGGCCGGCGCGATGCGGGGCATTCAGGGCGCTGTCATCGCGCTGCTCCTCTCCGCCATCTGGAAGCTGCGCCGAGTGTCTTTGAAAGACTCTTTTTGCTGGATCTTATGCCTTCTGACCCTTTTGGCGACGATTTTCCTGCCTTGGGTCAACGTCATATTTCTGCTTTTGATCTGCGCCGGCTGTGGCATTTTGTTTTACTATCGCCGGTTCAAAAAGGAAGGGGATGGGGCGGATGCTGCTTGATCTTCTCGCCCTGTTTGGCGTGTTTTTTAAAATCGGCCTGTTCACCGTTGGCGGGGGCATGGCCATGCTCCCTTTGGTGCAGCAGGAACTGATCGCGCGCGGCTGGATGACCGTTGCCCAATCTGTGGACATGGTTGCCATTTCTCAAATGACTCCGGGGCCGTTTGCCATCAACGCCGCCACCTTTGTGGGCATGCAGCGTTACGGCATCCCCGGCGCCACCGCCGCCACGCTGGGCGTGGCTCTGCCTTCTGTTGTCCTTTGTCTGCTGGTGGCCCGGGTGCTGAAAAAGTTCCAGCAAAACCCCCTGTTGCGCTCGGCCTTGTCGGGCATACACCCCGCGGTTTTGGCACTGATCATCTCTTCTTTGATCAGCATCGCGTCCGATTCTCTGTTCCCCTCCGGCTTTCCGGCCCCGTTTGACTGGCCTGTTTTACTCATTGCCCTCGTGGTTTTTGTCCTGCTGCAAACAAAAAAAGTCGGCCCGTTTGTTCTGATTCTAGCCGCCGGCATCGGCGGCGCCGTCTTTTTGCACCTTTGAGCGTTTTAAGCTCTCACGTTTTTAGGAGGTTTCCTTTGAAAAAAACCGTTGTTTCCCTTGCGCTGCTTTTGCTTGTCTTGTTTTCCGGCTGCGGCGGCGCATCTCTTTCCTCCCCCGCCCGCTTCACCGTGGTCACCACCACATACCCCGTCTATCTGCTGACACAAATGGCGACAGAGGGCATTGATGGTGTGCGCATCATGACGATGATCAATCAGCCCATCAGCTGCCCCCATGAGTATTCCCTCACCGTTGACGACATGAAAACGGCGGAGCAGGCGGATCTTTTGATCCAAAACGGCGCCGGATTGGAACATTTTTTGCCGGACCTTCTGGCGGCTTATCCCGACTTGCCGGTGTTAGACAGCGCCGAGGGCGTTTCCCTTTTGCCTTACCAGGGGCATGACGCGGACCACGGGGAGGACGACCCCCACATCTGGATGGACCCAAACCGAGCGGCGCAAATGGTCGAAACCATCGGCGCGGGGCTTGCCGCGGCCGACCCCGAAAACCGGGACGCCTATACAAAAAATGCCGTCGCCGCCGCCCAATCCCTGCGGGAGTACGCGGCCGCCGCCGCTGGGCGGCTGGCAGGGCTTTCCCGCCGGGAGCTTGTCACCTTCCATGACGGGTTTGGCTATTTGGCCAACGCCTTTGACCTGACCATTTTGAAATCCATTGAGGAAGAAGCCGGCAGCGAGGTTTCCGCCAAGGAGCTTTCCAATATCGTCGCTTTGGTGAAAAACAACGGAATCCCCGCTGTTTTCCGCGAAGAAAACGGCTCCGCCTCCGCGGCCAACACCATCGCCAAAGACGCGGGCGTTCGCGTCGGAACCTTGACGATGATGATGAACGGCAGCGAGAAGCGGCAAACACCCAATTTATACTACACGTTGATGGATCAGAACATCGAGGCTTTGCTGGACTTTTTGGAAACAGAAGGTGATCTCTCATGAACCCCGGAACACACGGCCGCGGCACCGGCTGCGAAAACGTCTGCTGTCTCCAGGCGGAGCATCTGAGCGTCGATTTTGGAGGGACGCACGTATTCCACGATGTCAATTTTCATGTGCATTGCGGGGAAATTGCCGCACTGATCGGGCCAAACGGCGCGGGAAAATCCTCTTTGTTCAAGGCTCTTTTGGGGCAAATCCCCTACGACGGGAAAATCGAGTTCCGGCGCGCCGGGAACACCCGCACCAAGCTGCTCATCGGCTATGTACCCCAGAGCCCCGTTTTTGACCCGGGGGATCCGGTGAGCGTGTATGACCTGCTGGCCTCCTGCATGTCCAGGCGCCCGATCTTCATCCCCGCCACCCGGGCCCTGCGGGCCAAGATCACCGCCTGCCTGGAACGGGTGCACGCCGCCGACTTGATCGACCGGCGCATTGGTACTCTCTCCGGCGGAGAGCTGCAGCGGGTGCTGCTGGCCATGGCCTTAGAGCCGACCCCTCATATCCTTTTGCTGGACGAACCGACCTCCGGCGTGGATGTGGACGGCATGGCCCTTCTCATGGGCCTGCTGGACGAAATCCGGCGGACCTACGACCTTTCGATTTTGATGTCCACCCACGATTTCACTTTGCTGAACCAATATGCGGACAAAGTGTTTCTGCTCCATGGGGGTATCATCGCCTCCGGCACGCCGGCAGAGGTGTTTGCTTCCCCCGCGTTTCGACAGGCATTCCATTTTTCCGCGCTTGGGGAGGGCCCGAACGTATGAATTTCTTCTATTCGCTGATAGAGTGGCTTCCCTTCTCCTGGGCGCAGCCCGGGGGCATGTATTTCATGAAAAATGCCCTGCTGGCCGTTTTCATCATCGCGCCTCTCTTCGGCATTTTGTCCACCATGGTTGTGACAAGCCGGATGTCCTTTTTTTCAGATGCGTTGGGCCACAGCGCCTTTACGGGAATCGCCGTGGGCATTGCCTGCGGGCTTTTGGATCCGCTGCCTGTGGCGGTGGTCGGCTCCATCGCGTTTGCCCTGCTGTTTTCCCTAGCGGCGTCCCGCTCCGACTTTTCCAGCGACACCATCATCGGGGTGTTCTCCGCCACCGCGGTGGCCCTTGGCATTTTCATCTCTACGTTAAACGGGGGGAGTTTTGCAAAATTCAACGCCCTGCTCATCGGCGACATTTTAAGCATCACGCCAAGCCAGCTTCTTTTGCTTTTTCTGGTGCTTTTGGGGGTTCTTTTGCTTTGGTTTTTTTCTTTTAACCATATGATGCTCTCTTCCGTTCACCCCGCCCTTGCAAACAGCCGGGGGATTCATGTGTTCTGGCAGCGAGCCTTTTTTTCCGTGGCCATCGCCGTCGTGGTTACCATCTCCATGACCTGGATCGGCTTGATGGTGATCAATTCCTTTTTGGTTTTGCCCGCCGCCGCCGCCCGAAACGTGTCCCGCAACGTGCGGCAGTACCATTTGTTTTCTCTTCTGTTTGCCGTTGCCGCGGGGCTTGCCGGCCTGTTTACCTCTTATTATTTGGGTTCCTCCACCGGCGCTGTCATCACCCTGTATCTGGCCTTGTTTTTTGTCGGAGGGTTTGCCCTTCGGCGGTTGAGACAGTCGTAAAAAGGCCCTTTCGGCTTTTGAAGCGACATGTTCTTGCCGGGGCAGCGCTTTGTGTTTGAAGCCCCGGGAACCCAACGCGGCGGAGCGGAAGGCCGCCCCGTTTGCCCGCGGGATACAAGGCGCCTGCCGGAAGCGGGAGGGCGCTTTTCTGTTTGACGTTTGAAAACGGGGCTGTTCCCTGCGACCTGCAGGGAACAGCCCCGTTCGTTTTCTCCATGCAACGAATCAAAGCCGAAACAGCCGGGCCGCCCCCTCTTGCAGGCGGCAGCCCGGCTGTTTGAACGGGTGAAAGCCCCGTTTTTTTCTTTTTGTTTTTATCACATCAGCGGGACAGCACTTCCGACACCATTTTGTAAACCTCCTGGGCCCGCTCATACTTTTGCCGGATGATCTCCTTCAGAGGCCCATCGGCCCGCTCAATGCGGGGGGCATACCGCCGCTCCAAGGACACCTCCCTGTCCTCTTCCACCAGCTTGTCCGCCAAATAGACCACCACTGCCTCGTTGATTTCATGTGTCCCCTCGGGCAAATTCATGTGTGTGCGGATGATTTCCCCGACCCGGGGGCTGCACCCGGCCCGCTCTACATACGCGGCTCCGGCGACTTCGTGGTTCTGCTCCGTCCTCGCGATGTCGTGCAGCAGAGCCGCCGCCTTGATCAGCGACAGATCAAGGGGATGTCCCCGCTCTGCCAGCGCCGCCCCCATTCTCACCGCTACGTTTGCCACCGCCCTGCAATGGGCAACGACATGGGCCGGCGTTCCGAAGGCGCAAAGCAGCCCAAGACACGCCTGCTCATCGGGATAAGGCGCTCTGTCCCGCTGTTCCATCAGTCATCCGGCTCCTCTCTCTCGCCGAAATGCTTTTGGAACAGCGTTTCCGCGACCTCCTTTATGTCAGACTGCAGCGCCTGATACTTTCTGACAAACTCCCGCCCTTCTTCTGTCAGGCAGGAGCCGCCGCCCTCCGCGCCGCCGGCATACCGCTCCAAAACAGAATAGCCCAGCTGGACCTCCATCTCGTTGATCATCTTCCACGCCTTGCTGTAAGACATACCCATTTCCTTGCATGCCATCTGCATGGACCCCGTTTGATCCGTCAGCAGCAGAAACGACGCCACCCCGGGGCCGAAAAAATCCCGCTCCCTGGCAATGCGCACCTGCACGTTGCAGTGCAGATCTTCCATGTTGCGCAGTTCCCGCTCATATTGCAGCAGGCTTTCATACTCCTCCCTGGTGTCCGCGTCCATCATGATGCCCCGGTCGTCCACCGGGATGTGGCTAATGAGTTTTCCGGCGGTTTCCAGCGCGCCCCGCAGCCCGCCTTTTCCCACATGATCCAGAATGAGAGGAATCATCTCTACGTCAAATGCAATGGGATGTCCCCATTGCTCCTGAAAGGTAGGCACGACAATCGGCCCTTTCCCCTCTGCAACAGCCCGCACCGTATCCAAAGAAAACAGGGGGACGTCCCCCGGCGTAAACAAAACCCGGTCGCATTTTGCCTGAATATACCGCAGCCCCAGCTTTACGGAATCCAGCATCTGGGTCTCCCGAAACAGTTCGTTTTTCAAACAAACCACGTTCATCCGCGACAAGTGCCGCTCCAGCAGCTCTCCCCGGTATCCCGTCACAACCACCACCGGCGACGCCCCTGCCTGCTGCAGTGTATCCACCGTTTTTTTGATAATGGTTGTGTCGGACAGCTTTAGCATCGGTTTAAATCCGTTCATTCTGGTGGACAATCCTGCCGCTACCACCACTGCTCCAATCCTCACGGTACGCTCCCTTCCTGTGGAAAGAAGGCTTTGCCACCCGGAAAGCACCGGGTAGCAAAGCCATCCTGTATTTATTTTCTGATCCGCAATTAAAAATATTTCCGAACACCTTCAGGGGCCAAGGCAACATCCGCGCTGATGGTGACGGTAAATCGAACGCCATTTTTTTCGCTGAATGCTTCCAGCCAGTCTAAAAATTGTTCCGTCTCCGGCGCGTCCGCTTCACATGGGATTATCTTACAAAGACTGTCGATGAAAATATGGGAAATGTCGAAATTGCCGGCATATAAACCACTGATAAATCCTTTCAGCCGCTCGTAACTTATCATTTCATATTGGCTGGCTTCCACCAGACGAACCTTATAATGGACATCATAAATCAGCTTTGGTCCATGTTCTATGCAGATGACGTTGCCGGATTCGCTGTGGGCCGCACCGTTGACAAGCTCGATCAGTTGTTTCGTTTTGCCAGACCCTTTTACACCCATAATCACTCTAACCAAGTGAACCACTCCTTTTCCTCTTTATTTCCGTTGGAGGTATTCGCCTTTTTCCATATTACCATTTTTGCATGTAAATTTCAATTGACATTTGTGCAATTTTCAAAAATATTCCCTCTTTTGCCTTGACGGGCCGCAGGTCAGTCGTGAACGCGGCTTTGCAGCTCTGCCTGCAAATCTTCGTATCCCGGCTTTCCCAAAAGGGCAAACATGTTCCGTTTATATGCCTCCACGCCCGGCTGATCAAAGGGATTTACCCCCATCAGATAGCCGGACAGCGCGCAGGACAGCTGGAAAAAATAGACCAGCGCTCCAAAGCAGCCCTCGCTGCGCGCCGGAACCTTGATTTTTAAATTCGGCACGCCGCCGTCCATATGGGCGATGGCTGTCCCCTCCGCCGCCTGCTCCGCCAGATCTTTCATGGTGCGCCCGGCGAGAAAGTTCAGCCCGTCCCCGTCGTCCTCCCGATAGGGAACGGAGAGGCTTGCCCGGTTTTTTTGAAACTGCACCACCGTTTCCATTAAAATACGCTGGCCGTCCTGCACATATTGGCCCATGGAATGAAGGTCGGCGGTATATTCCACGCTGGCGGGGAACAGGCCGACGCCGTCTTTCCCCTCGCTTTCCCCGAACAGCTGCTTCCACCATTCCCCCATAAACCGGAAGGACGGCTCATAACACGCCAAAATCTCAATTTTCGTCCCGGTTTCATACAGCAGATTCCGCGCCGCCGCATACTGCCACGCGGGGTTTTCCATGGACCGCTTGGAGAGCGCCTTCATTTCCTCCTTTGCGCCGGATAAAATCTGATCGATATCCAGCCCGGCCGCCGCCATGGGCAAAAGGCCCACCGCCGTCAAAACGGAATATCTTCCCCCGATGGTGTCGGGAATGACAAAGGACGTCCACTTTTTCTCGTCGGCCAAGGCGCGCAGCGCGCCCTTTTCTTTGTCTGTGGTCACGTAAATCCGCTGGTTCGCCCCGTCGCCGTATTTTTGCTCCAGCAGCGCCCGCAGCAGGCGAAAGGCCACCGCAGGCTCTGTGGTTGTGCCCGATTTGGAGATTACGTTGACAGAAAAGTCTTCTTCTTGCAGCCGCTCCAACAGCTCTGCCGTTTCGTCGGCCGAAACGGTATTGCCCGCAAACACCACTCGGAGTCCGCCGCTGTTTCCTTTGCGGAGCAAATCCACCCCGGCCTTCGCGCCCAGATAAGACCCGCCGATTCCAACCACAACCAACGTTTTGGAAACAGAACGAATCCGCAGCGCCGCCTGCTTGATCCGCTCCACTTCCTCTTTCTCGTGTTCCAAGGGCCAGCGGAGCCAACCGGTAAACTCGCTTCCCATGCCTGTTCCCGCTTCCAGCATAGCATGGGCCTGCTCCAGCCGGCCGCCCATGACTGCCTCCATCTTTTTCTGATCCCAGCCGGACAGCCGAGACACATCCAATGTGATCATATCCGTTTTTCCTCCCCTTGCTTCCGTTGTGCCCGTGGCCTGAGTCTCTCCTTCATTATACCATAAAGCAAATTAAAAAAGCAGGGCGCTTTCGTCGATTTTTGTTTTCGTTGAACTCCGGGGCGCCGCCCCCTGTTGCAGCGTAAACCAGACGAAGCCCCCCGTGGCTTATGCCGCCACTGGGCCAAAGGGGAAAGGGATCGTCTCCTCGCCGCAAATGCTCCCGACAGGCGTTCTTTTTTCCCAAAAAACAAAGGAAAAGGCACCCCATGGGGCGCCTTCTCTCCTCGTCATTGACCTTTCATCAGCAAAATCTGAAGCAGCCGGCTAAAAAGCCCTCCCGCTGTCAAACGCGGCACTTCTTCCGGCGCTATCACCGGAATTTCCTTTAGCAGTGCGCCGTCCGCCCTGTGTACAGACAGCAGGCCAAGGGCTTGTCCCGCCTGCACCGGCGCTTCCGTTGTTTCACACACTTCCAGCGTCTGGGTCAACCCGCTGATCTCTGTTTTTTCCAGTAAAATACGGGGGGTTTCCGCGTAAACCGGCTGCAGCTCGTCGCATTCTCCCAAGACAACGTCCACAGGGGCCAGCGCCTGATCCGGCATCACGTCCACCATGGCGTAATTCGCAAAGCCGAAATTCAAAAGGCTCTTTGCGGTTTCGAACCGGGCCGTTGAGCTGGGCGCTTTCAGCACCACGGCGATCAGCTCCATTCCGTCTTTTTCCGCCGTGGCGGAAATGCAGTGCCCGGCTGTGGCGGTGTGGCCTGTTTTCAGCCCTGTGGTACCCTTGTAAAACCGAACGAGTTTATTGGTGTTGGCCAGCTGAAACGCGCCGTCCCGCAGGGAATCCATCCAGATGGTGGTGTACGTTCGAATTTCTTTATGGGCCAAAAGCGCGCGGGACATCAGCGCAATGTCGTACGCCGATGTGGCATGGCCTTCCGCGGAAAGCCCCGTGCAGTTTTGAAACACGGTGTCGTTCATGCCAAGCTGAGCGGCCCGCTGATTCATCAGCGCCACAAAGGCCGACTCGCTGCCTGAAACGGCCTCTCCCAGCGCCACGGCAGCGTCGTTCCCCGAGGCCACCGCAACCGCTTTTAGCATATCTTGAACACTCATCTGCTCCCCTTCTTTTAAATAGACCTGGGAGCCGCCCATACCGGCCGCATGGGCGCTGACGGTCACCATGGCGTCCATGGTCAGCCGGCCATCGTCAATGGCCTCCATAACCAGGAGCATCGTCATGATTTTTGTCACGCTGGCGGGCTCTAACACCGCATGGGCGTTTTCTTCGTATAAAACCGTGCCTGTTTCCCGCTCCATAAGCAAAGTGGCGGCGGCCTCTACGTCCGGCGCCCCCGTCACCGCCAAGGCCGGCACGGTGAACAAGAGCATCGCCAAACAGACCGATATGATTTTTTTCATCCAGGATTCCTCCTATTACAATCTATACAATCTATTGAAAAGGATATGGAAAAGCACCCGATTCTATACAAGCTTTCGCGCTTCCTTGCCCCCGGAAAAATTTACTGATAAAAAGATTGCAATTTTTTTGTTTTGATGGTATAATATGATCCGTTCCGTATCCTGTTTAGGATATCGTGATCTCCTTTGCGGGTATAGTTCAGTGGCAGAACACTTGCTTCCCAAGCAAGATATGAGGGTTCGATTCCCTTTACCCGCTCCAAGCCTGTCTGTTGCAAAACAGACAGGCTTTTCCCTTGGAAAACCGGAAAACCGCGCCCGGCGCCGCCGTTTTCGCCCAAGGCCGCTTCTTTGGCTTTTACCCTTCCGGCTATTACGATGCTTCGTTTTTTGCTGTTTCTTCGCGAAACATGTGTTTGATTTCCCTTCCTATGCCGGAGTGCGGATTGCGCAGCCCCCAAACGAGAGAGGAGCTTTCATGCACAACGAACCGATGTTTCAATATCCCATCCAACTGACGGCGAACGATTATTTTCAGAACGGACGGATGAAGCCCGTCGCATATTCCAATTGCATTCAGTCTGTGGCCGAACAGCATTTGAACACCCTGTGTTTGGACAGCCTTTTTATGTCATCTCAAAACCTCGCCTGGGTCCTGGTTGGAATGACCATTGACGTCCGCGCCCCCTTTTTTGAGGGATCCTCTCTCACCGGAACCACTTGGCACACAGAAACAAAAGGCCCTTACTTCCGCCGGGAGTTTACCTTTGGGGATGAAACGGGCGCTTTGGTTTTTTGCGGTGCCACCTTTTCCGTTGTGATGGATCTTTCCACCCGCCATGTGTTAAAAAACTATACCCTGCCCAACACGCTGGGGTCGGGAAACCATGTGTTCGCTCTGGAGAACGTCCGCCCCATCTTCCGGAGCAAAGCCAACTACACCTTTTGCCACAGGCGCCCGGTTTACAGCAGCTACATTGACGCGCTGGGCCACGTGAACAACACCCGCTACTGCGAATTCGCCTTTGACGCGCTCTCTCCGGAGGACGTGTGCCGCCCTCTGAGGCGCATCGCCCTCAACTTTACCGGTGAACTGCGCCTGGGGGAGACGTTTTCCGTCCACACAGGGCTTTTGGACGGGACTCGATATGTCAGGGGCGTCCGGGACAGCGACTTCAAAAAGTCCTTCGACGCAGCCTTTACCTTCGGGGACGAGGAGGGCATGTCCCGCTCTGACGTTCTGTAAACGGGCTTTTTGTCTCTAATTCTCCTCTTTTCCTTGACAAGCCGCCTAAATCCTGTATAATAATATGGCTTGTGTTTTGCAAGCGATCCTTGCCACTGCGTTTTGCAGTGGCCATATGTCCATAAGGAGGTGTAAGAAATGGCAAAAGTAAACGCAAACTACGAGGCGGTATACATCATTAACCCGAACTTCAGCGAGGAGGATACCGCCGCACTGGTGGAAAAATTTAAAACACTGGTGGAGGGCCACGGTACTCTGACCGAGCTGAACGAATGGGGCAAGCGCCGCCTGGCATATCCCATCGACGATCTCATGGATGGTTATTACGTTTTGATGACCTTCACCGCAGTTCCCGATTTTCCCGCGGAGCTGGATCGTGTTTTGAAAATTACAGACGGGATCATGCGTTCCCTCATCATCTGCAAAGATGAATAAGGAGGCGCCGACATGTTAAATCGAATTATCCTGATGGGCCGGCTGACAAGGGACCCGGAGCTGCGGCATACCCAGAGCAACATCCCCGTCGCATCCTTCACGCTGGCATGTGACCGAGATTTCAAAAGCCGGGACACAGGAGAGAAAGCAAACCGACTTTATTGACATTGTCGCCTGGCGGCAGACGGGAGAATTTGTCTCCAAATATTTCACCAAGGGCCGAATGGCCGTTGTGGAAGGCCGCCTGCAAATGCGGGACTGGACAGACAAGGAGGGAAACAAGCGCAGAAGCGCGGAGGTTGTCGCGGACAACGTCTATTTCGGGGATTCCAAGCGGGACGCGGAAGGGGGCTCAGCCCTCCTTACGGCAGCGCGCCCTCCTACGGCGCCGCCCCGTCTTTCTCCCGCGCCCGCGCCGGAGCCGTTTGCCGCCCCCGCTGATTCTGCTTTTGCTCCCCTCAGCGACGACGACGACGGCGAACTGCCATTTTGATTGATTGGAGGTAAACCCATGGCTATGGATAGAGAAAGAGGCCCGCGCAGCCGGAGACGCCGCAAGGTATGCTCCTTCTGCGTGGACAAGGTTGAGCATATTGATTACAAAGACGCGGCCAAGCTGCGCCGGTACCTTTCCGAGCGTTCCAAGATTCTGCCCCGCAGAACCACCGGAACCTGCGCCATGCATCAGCGCGAGCTGACTGATGGCGATCAAGCGTTCCCGGCAGATTGCGCTCCTGCCCTTCGTAACAGACTGATTGCACGCATCTGCGTCAAAACCGCCCTGCCAAACGCGGCCGGGCGGTTTTTTTGCCTTTCTTGTCCCGGATAGAGGGAAAAACCTCGCTCCGGAAGGCCCCAAACAAGCCTGTGCGCTCCCGCGGGCCTCTGCCCCCGAATCGGGACTTTTTGCTCTTATTTTCGATTTGTTTGCGAATTTTTTCAAATTTTCAGCGTCCTTTTCCATGGAAAAGACTTGATTCTTTTCCTCAAAGGGGATATACTCAAATACGTAGTAAATCTTCACCTGTTTGAAGAAAGGGCGGGTTGCCTACAAAAGGCTTTATGCCAAACGATACCCTCTTTGGCCGTTTCAGACAAATGCAGCGGACGACCCAGGCGCGTTTTCCCCGGGTTGCTGCGCTTTCTTTATGGACAAAGGGTGTTTTGCGTGTCATCTTGTCTTTTTGTGGATGACTCCAAATCCCCCATAATAATATAAGGAGTGAATACAACATGGCTACTAATGTATTACTGGAAAAGAAAGGTCACGTGGGAATTGTAACCGTCAGCCGCCCCAAAGCGCTGAACGCTCTGAACGCTGACGTCCTGGCCGATCTGTGCGAAGTGTTCACCGAAGTGGCAAACGACAACGACATTCATGTTGCCGTCTTGACCGGCGAAGGCCGTTCCTTCGTTGCCGGCGCGGATATTGCCGCTATGAAAACCATGACCGCCGTAGAAGGGCCAGGCATTTGCCGCTTTGGCGAACAAAACCTTCCTGCAGATTGAAAACCTGGACAAGCCCGTCATCGCCGCGGTGAACGGCTTTGCGCTGGGCGGCGGCTGTGAATTGATGATGGCCTGCGACATGCGCATCGCAAGCGAAAAGGCGCTCATCGGCCAGCCGGAAGTTGGCTTGGGCATCACCCCGGGCTTCGGCGGCACCCAGAGAATGCCCCGTATCGTCGGCTACGGCAAGGCGATGGAGCTGATCCTCAGCACCAGAAGAATCAAGGCAGACGAAGCCCTTTCCATCGGTCTGGTGGACAAAGTCGTTTCCCCCGAAGAGCTGATGAACGCCGCCATGGAGCTGGCTGAGTCCATCGCCGTTATGCCTCAGGTGGCTGTGCGCCAGGCAAAGCTCTGCATCCGCAAGGGTATGCAGACCGACATCAACACCGGTCTTGCCTTTGAGGCGGAAGCCTTCGGCCTTTGCTTCTCCACCGAGGACAAGCTGGAGTGCATGAGCGCTTTCCTGGAAAAAAGGGAAGAAAAGAACATCAAAAACAAGTAAGACCCCCTATTCAAGAATCTAGTACAAGTAACGGAGGAAAATGAGCATGAAAAAAATTGTGGTAGCCGGCGCCGGCGCCATGGGCACCAACATCGCACAGGCATTTGCCCAGAGCGGTTTGACGGTTGTCCTGTATAATCGCCGCCAACCCTCTCTGGACAGAGCCACGGGCCAGATTACAAAAAGCTTGGAAAAACTCGTCTCCAAAGGACGTATGACTGCGGAAGAAAAAGACGCCATTTGGGGTCGCCTCACCTTTTCTACGGATATGAATCTGGCCGCTGACGCCGATTTGGTTCTGGAAGCCATTGCAGAGAACATAGAAGTGAAACACACTTTCTTCGCCGCAGTGGGTGAAATCTGCAAGCCCGAAACCATCTTTGCCACAAACACATCCTCCCTTTCGATTACGGAGATTGCTGCTGGCACGGACCGTCCTGACAAAGTGATCGGCATGCATTTCTTCAACCCCGCCACTGTGATGAAGCTCATTGAGCTGATCCGCGGGATTCAGACTTCTGACGCAACGTTTGACGTTGTCAAGGAGCTGTCCTCCGCCATCGGCAAGGAGCCTGTCGAAGTTGCGGAAGCACCGGGCTTTGTTGTAAACAGAATTTTGGTGCCTATGATCAACGAAGCCATCTGCCTCGCTGAAGCCAACGTGGCCACCCCCGAAGACATTGACACGGCGATGCGCCTTGGCGCAAACCATCCCATGGGTCCCCTCACCTTGGGCGACTTCATCGGCCTGGACATTTGCCTGTCTATCATGAAAATCATCTTCGCGGAAACCGGCGATCCCAAGTATCGCCCCGCCGGCCTGCTCGTCAAAATGGTGCGCGGCGGCAAGCTGGGCCGCAAATCCGGCGAAGGCTTCTTTAAGTACGACAAATAAGCACTCCCCTGCGTAGCAGATTGAAAAACATGAGGATGGGCCACAGGCCCACCCTCATGTTTTTTTGGGCAACCCGCCGGAAACGCTTTACTCTTGCGGCTCTTTTGCGCTATACTGGCTACACGAAATAAAATCAAACACACCCAAAGGAGAAGCCATGCATCATCTTGCCCTGCTCCAGCAGCTGCCCATTCCCCTGCTCCAATGGTATCAAGAACATGCCCGGGTGCTGCCCTGGCGCAGCCATCCCACCCCATATCGGGTCTGGGTCTCTGAAATTATGCTGCAACAAACCAGGGTGGCCGCCGTTTTGTCTTATTTTCAGCGGTTCCTCGCGGCGCTGCCCGCTGTTTCGGACTTGGCCGCCGTCCCGGACGATCAGCTCATGAAGCTTTGGGAGGGACTGGGGTACTACAGCCGGGCCAGAAATTTAAAAAAAGCGGCGCTTCAGATTATGGAGCGGTTCGGCGGGGTGTTTCCCCATACGTATGAAGATATTTTGTCCCTTTCCGGCATCGGCCCGTATACGGCGGGGGCCATTTCTTCCATCGCGTTCGGCATCCCCACTCCCGCGGTTGACGGGAACGTGCTTCGGGTCACCGCCCGGATCACCGGATTTGACGGGGATATTACAGCGCCCCTTTCCAAGCGCATTTTGGGAGATGCCGTGGGCGAAATCGTTCCCATCCGCCAGCCGGGGGATTTTAACCAGGCGTTGATGGAGCTGGGCGCCACCGTGTGCCTGCCAAACGGGGCGCCTCTTTGCGCCCTTTGTCCCGCCGCCGGTTTCTGCACGGCCCATTTGGAGGGGCGAACGGGAGATCTGCCCGTCAAAACCCCGAAAAAGCCCCGGCGGGTGGAGGAGCGCACGGTTTTTCTCCTGTTTCACGGGGATTCTGTGGCCCTGCGCAAACGCCCGGAAAAGGGGCTTTTGTCCGGCCTTTGGGAGTTTCCCAATGTGCTGGGAGACGGCGAGGGCGCCTTGGAGCAGTGGCACATTCCCCCGGGTCAAAAGGGGGAAATCCAAGGCGGAACCCATATTTTTACCCACATTGAGTGGCACATGACGGCGGAAGCCATTGTTTTGCCGGAAGATGCTCTGCCGGCGGGCTGGGTTTGGGCGGACGAGGCTCGGCTGCGGCATCAATATGCCCTTCCCTCCGCTTTTTCCCCTTTTCTCCCCTTGGTGGAGCGATATCTCTCCGGCGGCGTACAGGGAAGACTCTGAAACCGACGAAACACAGACCCACCTATAAAACCAAAAACAAAAGGAGAATGAACATGATCGTACACAAGGAAAACATGCGGACCCAGGACTGGGTTAAGATCCACGGCGGCACCGGCATCATCGACGCACAGCATGTGTTTGAGGCCGACGACATGGCCGGGAAATGTACCCTCTGCGCCAAGTGCGTCTTTCACCCCGGGGACTCCATCGGTCAGCACGTCCACGAAACCAACGCGGAAATTTACTACGTCCTGGAGGGGGAGCTTGTGGTCACTGAGGGGGAAAAAGAGTATGTGCTGCGCCCCGGCGACGGCGCGTTTACCACAGGCGGCGCTTCCCATCGAGTGGAAAACCGCACCCAGCAGACCGCCTCTATGCTGGCCGTGATCATCCCTTAACGCCCCCTTTTGGTAAGCGTTTTCCCCAAAGAAGGCGAACCCAAGCGGCCTTCTTTGGGGATTTTTCTCATCGCTTTCTCTTGTTTTCTCCGGCGACTTATCATATGATAAAGTCTGTCGGATTCTGTGACCCGGCCACAAAACCGCGGCGCCGCGCCCCTCTCGCGCGCTTTTGCCGCTTGATTAAGGAGGACTGACATGGACAATCGCCCCATCGGCGTGTTTGACTCCGGCCTGGGGGGGCTCACCGTGGTGCGGGAACTGCTGGACATGCTCCCCAACGAACGCATTGTCTATCTGGGTGACACGGGCCGTGTCCCTTACGGAAGCCGTTCCAGGCCCACTATTTTAAAATATGCCCGGCAAGACATCGACTTTTTGACCAAGTTTGATCTCAAGGCCATTATGGTGGCCTGCGGGACCGTCAGCACCACGGTTTTGGACTTGGTGCAGGCGGAATATGATCTGCCCATTTTGGGCGTGGCGGAGGCTGCGTCCAAGGCCGCCGCCTCTATGACGCACAACCGGAAAATCGGGCTGATCGGCACCCACGCTTCCATCCACAGCGGAACATATGAACGGATGATCCGAAAAGAAAACCCCGACGCCCAGATTTACAGCGTCCCCTGCCCTCTCTTTGTCCCTTTGGTGGAAAGCGGGCATTACGCCAAGGGCGACCCTCTGGTGGAGCTGACGGTGAAGGAATATCTCACGGATCTGAAAACAATCGGCATTGATACGCTGATTTTGGGCTGCACCCATTATCCCCTGCTCACAGACGCCATTGACGACTTTTTGGAAGGGCGGGTAACGCTGATCAGCACCGGCGTCCACGGCGCCCTGCACTTAAAAAAAACACTGACGGAGCGAAACGCCCTAGCCGCCCCCTGCCCCGGGCGTGTTGCCGACTGCCATTACTACGTCACAGACAGCACAGACCAGTTCTCCCGCCTGGCGGGGATTTTTCTGGGCCGGCCGGTGAAAGGGTTTGTAGAGCAGGTGGCGATTGACGAATGAGCATGTCTCGTTCTCCTTCCTTGCTCCGCCCCCTGACCCATCTTTCTATGCCGGGGCGGCGCCTTCTGTCAAACGGCCTTTCGTTGGAGGCGAAAAGGCGGCATGACAGCCGAATCTCCTGCTTCTCCCTTTTGGGAAGTGCAGGGGAAAAACGTTCGTTTTGCCCAATTTCGCCGGCGGGCGTTTACAAAACTCCAAAAACGGTATATAATATTTTCCTATTATTATGTCATTTCAAACAAAGAACTGAGGAAACGTATGAACAAAGAGGTTATCATCTCCATCCGCGGCACCCAATCCTATGAGGACATCGACGACGACATCATCGAGCTTGTCACCTCCGGCACCTTGTCTCAGGACGAGACGGGGTACCTGCTTTCCTACAAAGAATCGGAACTGACGGGCCTGGAAGGCACCACCACCACCTTTCAGGTGGAACACGGGCGAGTGACTTTGGTTCGCCTGGGGCAGGTCAACTCCCAAATGGTGTTTGAGGAAGGCCAAAAACACATTTCCATGTACGAAACGCCCTATGGGTCTATGACAGTGGGCGTGTCTGCCCGCCGTGTCCGTTTCAATCTGAGCGAAACGGGCGGTAACATTGAGATCAATTATGCGCTGGAAATCGACCATGCCATCGCGGGGGAAAACTATTTTTATATCCATGTGCGCGATGCGGAGCGGTCCCTTCCAAACTCTTAATTTTGAATAAAGTAATGCCTTTCCCGGCAACAGAATGGAGCTTTTGTCATGTCAAACCTGATTCAGGCGGCCAAGGATCAAATCGCTGCCCTCACCGCCGCGGCCTATCAAGCGGCGGCGGAAAAAGGGCTGCTTCCCCCCGGCCTTTCCCTTGGGGGTACCATTGAAATCCCCAAGGACACGGCCCACGGGGACTACGCGACCAACGTGGCGCTGACCGCCGCGAAAACAATGAAACGCAACCCCAGAGAGATCGGGCAGCTGATGCTGGATCATCTGGATCTGTCCGGCAGCTATTTTGCATCGGCGGAACTGGCCGGCGCCGGCTTTCTGAATTTTCATCTTTCTCCCCGCTGGTACGGCGCGGTTTTAAAGGACATTGAGCAGGAAGGGCTATCCTACGGTCAGCTGAACGTGGGCAGCGGCACCCGGGTGATGGTGGAATTCGTTTCCGCCAACCCCACAGGTACGATGACAATCGGCAACGCCCGAGGCGGCGTTCTGGGGGATGCCCTGGCTTCTATTTTGGAGCGAGCGGGGTACGACGTTTGGCGGGAATTTTACGTGAACGACGCGGGCAACCAGGTCCATTTATTCGGCCGCTCCCTGGAGGCCCGATATTTGCAGCTGCTGTACGGCGAGGACGCCTGCGCCTTCCCGGAAGACGGGTACCACGGCGAGGACATTTGGGACACGGCGCGGCTGTTTTTAAGCCAGCACGGCGACAAATATGCCAAAGCGGAGCCGGAAGCCCGGCAGGCCGCCCTGCGCGCCTTCGGGCTGGCCCACAACATTGAAAAAATGCGGACAGACCTGGAACGGTACGGCATCCGATATGATTGCTGGTTCCGGGAGTCTGCTTTGCACGAGAGCGGATATGTGGACGAAACCGTCCAGCTTCTCATCGACAAGGGCTTTACCTATGAAAAGGACGACGCCCTATGGCTGAAAGTGACGGAGCTGGGCGGCGAAAAAGACGAGGTGCTGCGGCGGGGCGGCGGCGGGTACACATATTTTGCCGTTGACATTGCCTACCACCGCAATAAATTCGAGGTGCGGGGGTTTGACCGGGTGATCGACGTGCTGGGCGCGGACCACCACGGCCACGCGCTGCGCTTTCAAAAAGCCATCACCGCCCTTGGCGTCGACAGCAGCCGACTGAACTTTTTGATCATGCAGCTGGTGCGTCTGGTGCGGGACGGAGAGACCGTAAAGGTCTCCAAGCGCAGCGGAAAAAGCATCACCCTGTCCGATCTGTTGGACGAAATCTCCAAAGACGCGGCCCGGTTCTTTTTCAACTCCAAGCCCACCACCCATCTGGAGTTTGACATGGGGCTGGCCCTGCGGCAGGACTCGGAAAACCCAGTGTACTACGTGCAGTACGCCCACGCCAGAATTTGCAGCCTGGTCGAAACCCTGAAGGACCAGAGAGACGCCGTCTGTTCCGCCGGGGACATCGACGTTTCCCTCCTCTCCACGCCGGTGGAGCAGGCGCTGATCAAGACCTTAGCCCAGCTTCCCGAGGAAATCCGCCTGGCCGCCCGGGACTATGACCCCTCCCGGATCAACCGATACTTGGTCGCGCTGGCCGGGGGCTTCCACCGTTTTTACAACGCCAACCGCATTAAAGATGAGGCGCCCGCCCTGCTCCACGCCCGGCTGAAGCTGGCGGACACCGTTCGGTCGGTTTTGGAAAACGGCCTTTCCCTCATCGGCGTCACCGCGCCGGAAAAAATGTAATCCCCTTATCCGCTTCCTTTCTTGCGCTCGAAGGATTTCAATCTTTGATTTTAAACAAAAGGAGATCTGTCGCTATGGACGACATCCCGTTACCATCGCCGTTCCTTCTGGACGGCACAAGCAACGCTGCCCTGAGGGCCAAAGGCGCCGCAAAGGGGGATTCCCCCGTCACGCAAATGCTGGCACACCCGGATGCGCTGCTGCGCCAAAAGCAGGCGTTTGCCGCCGCCGGGGCGGACGCCCTGTGCGTGCCCACCGAAGAGGCCAACCGGCCCCGGCTTTCCCTTTTCGGCCTGGGCGACCAGACAGATAGATACAACCGGGCGCTTGTGTCCTGCGTAAAGCAGGCCGCACAAGGAAAATGGGTGGTGGGCCTGCTATCCTCCACCGGCCTTGAAACGCCGCCCCGGGGAGACGCAGACGTCGAAACTTTGGTAACTGTTTACGCGGAGCAAGCACGGAGCCTGGCGCAAGCCGGCGCCCGCCTTTTTCTGGCAGATTCCATGACAAACGTCGCGGAGGCCCGGGCGGCCATTTTGGCCGTGCGGGAGCAAACGAGCCTTCCCATTTTGGTCTCCTTCGCCTGCGACGGAGCCGGGCGCACGGAAACCGGAGGGGACATTCTGGCGGCGCTGATCATCTGCCAGGGGATGGGCGCCGCGGGGTTCGGCATCGGCCGGTTCCACGGCGATTTGCCTGAACTGTCGGACCAAGTGGAGCGGCTTGCCCTTTATTCCCGGGCGCCTTTGATGGTTCTTCCCCATCTGGACATATCCTACAACCCATGGGGGCCAAGCGCCTTGGCTGCCATCGCCCCCGCCTTTGCCAAGGCAGGGGTGCAGATTTGGGGTGGCGGCGCGTCGGCGCCCCACATTGCGGCGCTGCGGGCCGCCATTGACGCCATTGATTTTTGCCGGTTTGACAAGGACGACAGGTGGGAGGAAACCGACGAGCTTCCCTGCGCCTCTGAGCGGGAGGCCCGGTTTATCTCCCCCCTCATCGACGTGGGCGAGCCCATTTTTTGCTCTCCCCATTTTGTGGAGGATTTGCTGGCCGCGGAAGGCGCCCCCGCAGGCGCCACCAAGATCGTTTTGGAGGAAGAGGACGACCTGGGCATTTTTGCGGCAAACCAGTATATGATCCAAGAGGCCCTTTGCCTCTCTTCCGCCAATCCGGCGCTTTTGGCGCAGGCCCTGCGCATCTACAACGGCCGGGCGTTTTATGACGGCACGAATTCTCTGGCGCCGGAAACACTGCGCCCCCTTGTGGAGAAATACGGATTGATCGTTTTGTAACATCATAAAACGGCCGGGTGGACGCTTTCTGCGGTTCACCCGGCCGTTTTCCCGCGGGGTCCTTTTTCCTCACGCCCCACCCTTTACAAGGCAATTTTGCTATGTTACCATAAATTCAACGGAATTCATCAGGAACATCCCGTCTTTATCATGTAAGCCCCGAACGGTACAAAGAAAGGAAACGTCATATGGGAAAACAGATTCGCTCGCGGTTTCTTGCATCACTCTTGCTCCTGGGTGTTTTATGCATGCAAACCGCCTTTGCCTCCGACGCCCTTGGCTCTGACATTCAAATTGTAGACACGGAGCTTTCACACGGGACCACCCTTGCAAAGGGCGTTTTTTGGAGCAGTACATACAGCGACCTGCGGCAGGAGCATTACATCGCATATACACCGAACAAAACCGTTCTCCCCGTTGTTTCTTACGGCAGCAAGATCACCAGTAAATCCACCCTGACCACATCCGCCAAAGCCCTGGAGGCAAACGGCAGCCAGGTGGTGGCGGGCATCAACGGGGATTATTATGTGGTCAACACCGGGGTCCCTTTGGGCATCGTTGTCACAGAGGGGGCCTTGCGCTCCTCCTCTTCCTACCTGTCCGCCATCGGCATTTTAGATGACGGCACGGCTTTTATCGGCACGCCCGATTTGACCATCAAGGCCGTGATCGGGGAAAACGGACAGACAAGCTTTGATCTTGCCGGGATGAACAAGGTGCGCAGCTCGGAAGGGGGCGTTTACCTGTTCACCGAAGATTTCGGCGCCACAACCCTGAACACAAAGGCCGGGGTTGACGTGATCCTGGCGCTGCCCGCGCCCGGAGCGGACGGGCTGCGCATCGGGGAAACCGTCACCGCCACCGTGGAACAAGTGATAGAGGCCACAGGGGCCATAAGTCTGGAGCCGGGGAAAGTCGTCCTTTCCACCAGCGGCTCCGGCGGCACCTGGCACCTGAACACTTTGCGAAACCTGCGCCCGGGAAATCAGGTGCAGATTTCCATTTCCAGCGGAGACACCCGGTGGAACGACGCGGCCTACGCAATGGGCGGGCTGTACCGCCTGCTGGAAAACGGAAAAGTGGTCTCCAACCTGCCCACGGGCAGCGCGCCCCGCACCGCCATCGGCATCAAGGCAAACGGGCAGATTATCTTTTATACCATCGACGGCCGGCAGCCGGCCTACAGCATCGGCGCTTCCATGTCTCAGGTTGCGTCCCGCCTGCTGGAGCTGGGCTGCGTGGACGCCATCTGCCTGGACGGAGGCGGGTCTACCTCTCTTGGCGTTACCACGCCGGACGAGACCTCTCTGGAGCTCATCAACAGCCCGTCCGACGGCACCCAGCGGGCCAATTCCACCTGTTTTCTTCTGGTGTCCAACACCCAACCCAGCGGCATTTTAAGCAGCTTCTATGTAGAGCCGTATGACGCGATTCTCCTTTCCGGGGCAACGCTCCCCATTTCCGCCGTTGCGCTGGACACGAACTACCACGCCATGCGCTATGACGGCCCTCTTTCCTACTCCATTCAAAACGGGGACGGGGTCATCTCCTCCGACGGGCTGTTTACAGCCGGGGGGGACGCCAGCCGCTGCACCGTTTCTGTCTCCGCGGGGGACGCCTCGGGCAAGGCCATTGTCACGGTCATCAAAACCCCCGGCGCCATTGCGCTTTACAACGCGTCCGGCAAGGCCGTTGCCAGCCTTTCCGTCTCCCCCAACTCTCTGACGGATCTGTCTGCAACCGCAACATACCGCAACCTAACGCTGCTCTCCCAAAACGCCTGCTTCCAGTGGAGCACAACCGGGGGCATCGGCACCGTGGACACCCAGGGGCGGTTTACCGCCGCCGCCAAAAGCGGCACCGGAACCCTTCGGGTATCCGCCGGCGGCACTACATATTCCATCCCCGTCACCGTTTCCGGCCATGTGCTGCCCATCGAGTCCTTTGAAACCTCCCTTTCCGCGGTGTCCGGCACGGAATCTGCCGCCCTTTCCCTCCAGACCGACTTAGACTATGTAAAATCCGGGTTCCAGAGCTTGCGGGTTTCATACAGCGGCAGCGAACCCTCCCCCGCGCGGTTTGGCACCTCCTTCCCCATTGCGTCAGGGGAAACCCAGCTGACCTTCTGGATATACGGAGACGGCTCGGGAAACGAGGTTTCCATGGACGTAACCACCAGAGAGGGTTCTCACACCCTTCCTGTCACCTCTCTTGATTTTACGGGATGGAAGCGCTGCGCCGTTTCCCTGCCCCACCAGACCACGTCCGTAAGCGGGGTCCGCATTTCCTGCGCAAAGCAGCAAAGGGGCGTTTTGTATTTGGATCATTTCACCTCTTCCAATGAGGCCGTCGCGGATGAAACGCCCCCCGTCCTTTCCCTTTCCGTCAGCGGAACCAAAGTAACGGGGCAGGTGAAGGACAACATCGACGCCGCCGTGTCGAAAGAGCGGGTTTCTCTCACCTATGACGGGGAAGCGCTGGCCTTCACTTTGGATGCTGCCACCGGCGGCCTTACCGCCGTCCTTCCCGCCCCGGACGGCGCGCTGCACCGCCTGACCCTCACCGCCGCGGATGTCAGCGGCAACTTCTCCCGCACCAGCCGGGATCTTGGCGCAGGCGGCGGCAACCCCTTTGCGGACACCGGGTCTCATTGGTGCAAGCCTTTCGCCCAATACCTGTATGACCACCAGATTTCCCTTGGGATCTACACCGCCGCGGGGTACACATTCCAGCCGGACAAAAACATTTCCCGGGCGGAATTTGCCCTGATGCTGGCCCGGTCGCTCCATTTAGACCTTACTTCCACGGCCGAGTCCTCGCTTCCCTTTGCCGACGCCGCCGAAATCCCCGATTGGGCCACCGGCGCCGTCAAGGCCGCTTATGCCGCCGGGGTGATCAACGGCTCGCTCCAAAACGGCTCCCTTTTGTTCCTGCCCAATGGGGACATCAGCCGGGCGGAGGTCTCCACTATTTTGGCAAGGACTTTGCAGCGGGGGTACCCCCAAGGCGCCTTCTCCTTCTCGGATGCAAGCGCCGTTCCCAGCTGGGCAAAGCCCTCTATGACCCTGTTATCCTCCATCGGCATCCTGTCCGGGTATCAAAACAAAATCATGCCCAACGACCCGATCACAAGGGGGGCCGTCGCGAAGATGCTGGTCTCCATCCGCTGACCCGCCGGTCTGCCCCCTTTCCCGCAGATGTTTGTCCCGCAGCGCTTTGGCTCGTTGCCAAGGTGCAACTTCTCCCCCGGAAAGCCGCATGGCGCCCTTGCATGCCACATATAATAAAACCGAAAGGGGCGGCGGCAGGCCGCCCCACGGGCCGGACGTTCTCTTTTTCCGCTCCCTCGTTTTACATACATTTAACACTTCTCTGCTTTTGTTCTTTACAAACAGTGGGTAAGATAGCAATTGTAAGAACAAGCAACCCAACACCCGCTTGTATATGATAAGGAGAATGAGAATGAACGTAACGCAAAAAATCGGCGCGCTTGCCCTTGCCGCTTTGATGGCAACGGGTCTTGCCGCCTGCGGCAGCGGCCCCTTTCAGTTTGATTCCTCCAAGCCCGTTTCCGTGATCTCCAGGGAGGACGGATCCGGCACCCGAGGCGCATTCATCGAGCTGTTCCGCGTGGAAGAAGAAGACGCGTCCGGCAACAAAATCGACCAGACCACCCTCGGCGCGGACATCACCAACAGCACCTCTGTTATGATGACCACCATCTCCAGCACGCCTTATGCCATCGGCTATATTTCCCTGGGCTCTTTGAACGACACGGTGAAAGCGCTGCAAATTGACGGGAGCGACGCGACCATTGCAAATGTGAAAAGCGGCTCTTATCAAATCGCCCGTCCCTTCAACATCACGACCAAGAGCGACGTGAGCGACGTGACCAAGGATTTTATAGATTATATTTTAAGCGCCGACGGCCAGGCCGTTGTGGAAAAAAGCGGATATGCGGGCGTTTCTGGCGCCGGGGCGTATGCCGGCACAAAGCCTTCCGGCAAAGTCGTCGTGTCCGGTTCTTCCTCTGTTACCCCGGTGATGGAAAAGCTGAAGGAGGCGTACCTGCTGATCAACCCCAACGCCACCATCGAAGTGCAGCAGAGCGACTCCACCACCGGCATGACCTCTGCCATCGACGGCATCTGCGACATCGGCATGGCTTCCCGGGAACTGAAGGACAGCGAACGCGCGAAGGGACTGACCTCTACCGTCATCGCCATGGACGGCATCGCCGTGATCGTCAACAAAGAAAACCCCGTCAGCAACCTGACCACCGAACAGGTAAGCGCCATCTACAAAGGGGAGGCTACCTCCTGGGCTGATGTCATCGACACCGCAAATTAACAGAATCAGCAAATGGGTCGGCACATCTGCCGGCCCGTTTGCCCTGTGGAGAATGAATATGAAACATTACAAAGAATCCATTATGAAGGGCGTGTTTTTGCTGGCCGCCTGCACCTGCATCCTGGCCGTTGTCCTCATCTGCGTCTTTCTTTTCGCAAACGGCGTCCCCGCCATTGGAAAAATCGGGCCGCTTAACTTTCTTTTTGGAACGGAGTGGCGCCCGAGCAACAATGTCTACGGCATTTTTACCATGATCGTCGGCAGCTTGTATATCACAGCGGGCGCTATGATCATCGGCGTGCCCATCGGCATTTTAACAGCCGTTTACCTGGCCAAATTCTGCCCGAAGTCTATTTATCGGGTTTTAAAGCCCCTTGTGAACCTGATGGCGGGGATTCCCTCCGTGGTGTATGGCTTTTTCGGCCTGATGGTGCTGGTTCCCGCCATCAGCCAAATCGGCGGCGGAACGGGGAAGAGCATTTTGGCCGCCTCTATTTTGCTGGGCATTATGATTTTGCCCACCATCATCGGAACGGCGGAAGCCTCCATCCGCGCGGTGCCGGAAAGCTACTACGAAGGGGGCCTTGCCCTGGGCGCCACCCATGAAAGAAGCGTCTTTCACGCCACAGTGCCCGCCGCGAAATCAGGCATTTTGGCAGGCGTTATTTTGGGCGTGGGCCGGGCCATCGGAGAAACCATGGCCGTTGTGATGATCGCCGGCAACCAGGTCTGGATGACCGGCAACCTGTTCAAGGGAATCCGCACCCTCACCGCCAACATTGTGCTGGAGATGGGCTATGCGGCGGACTTACATCGGGAGGCGCTGATTGCAACAGCCGTCGTGCTGTTTGTTTTCATTTTGATCATCAACCTGTGCTTTTCTCTCATTCAGCGGAGGACGGATAAATGAAAACAATCAATCAAATCACCTGGCGCCAAAAAATGGCGGCATACCGAGGAAAACCCGGGTCCTTTCTTTTGTTTTTTCTGGTGAACTTAGCCGCCCTGCTCACCGTTGCGGTGGTGCTGTTTTTGCTGATCTATGTGCTGGCCAAGGGCATCCCCCACTTATCCTGGGATCTGTTTTCCCCGCATTACACAACGGAAAACGTCTCTCTGCTGCCCGCCCTCATCAACACGGTGATCATGACGGCCCTCTCCCTCTTGTTCGCCGCCCCTTTGGGCATCTTCGCCGCCATCTACCTGGTGGAATATGCCAAACGGGGCAACCGGCTTGTGACGCTGATCCGCATCACCGCCGAGACCCTCTCCGGGGTGCCTTCCATCGTCTACGGGCTGTTTGGCTCCCTGTTTTTTGTGATGACCCTCGGCATGGGACTTTCCATTTTGTCGGGCGCGCTGACCCTTGCCATTATGATTCTCCCTCTCATTATGCGCACCACGGAGGAGGCGCTCAAATCAGTCCCCGACACATACCGGGAGGGGAGCTTCGGCCTTGGCGCCGGGCGGCTGCGCACCGTGTTCCGCATCGTTTTGCCCTCTGCCGCCCCGGGGATTTTGGCCGGCGTCATCCTGGCCATCGGACGCATTGTGGGGGAAACGGCGGCGCTCATGTACACCGCGGGCACCGTCGCGGAAATTCCAAAGAACCTCTTGTCCTCCGGCCGAACCCTTTCTGTACACATGTATGCACTTTCCAATGAAGGACTTTATACAGACCAGGCGTTTGCCACGGCAGTTGTGCTGCTTGCGCTGGTGCTTGGCGTCAATGCATTGGCCGGCTTCATTGCGCGGAAAGTTGCGAAAGGATAAAAACGATGGATAAATTTACGATTGAACATTTGGATCTTTATTATGGCGATTTCAAGGCGCTGAAAGACGTGAACCTGAACCTGAGCGCCGGGGAAATCACGGCGTTTATCGGCCCCTCCGGCTGCGGCAAATCCACTTTGCTGAAGAGCCTCAACCGGATGAACGATTTGATTGAGGACTGCAAGATTACGGGCTCCGTCAAGCTGGACGGCGTGGATGTTTACGGGAGCATGGACGTCAATTTGCTGCGCAAGCGGGTTGGCATGGTCTTTCAAAAGCCAAACCCCTTTCCCATGAGCATCTACGACAACGTGGCCTTCGGCCCCCGCACCCACGGCGTCCGCTCCAAGGCAAAGCTGGACGACATCGTGGAGCAGTCTTTGCGCAGCGCCGCCATCTGGGATGAGCTGAAAGACCGGCTGAAAAAAAACGCATTGGGTCTGTCCGGCGGGCAGCAGCAGCGGCTCTGCATCGCGCGGGCCCTGGCCGTGCAACCCGACGTCCTGCTGATGGATGAACCCACCTCCGCCCTGGACCCCATTTCCACCTTGAAAATCGAAGAGCTTGCGGTGGAGCTGAAAAAAGAATATACTATCATTATGGTGACACACAATATGCAGCAGGCCGTGCGTATTTCCGACAAAACCGCCTTTTTCCTGCTGGGGGAAGTGGTGGAGTACGGCAAAACAGAGCAACTGTTCTCTATGCCAAAGGATAAACGGACAGAAGATTATATTACAGGGAGGTTTGGATGATGCGCAGCCGATTCGACGAACAACTGCAACAGCTTAACACGGAATTGATCCAGATGGGCGCCCTTTGCGAAACGGCCATTGCAAGCGCCGCCAAGGCGCTTTTGGAAAACGACTTGGAACTGGCCGCCCACGCCGTGGAAGTGGATCGGGAAATCGACGAAAAAGAACACGAGATTGAAACCCTTTGTCTGAAGCTGATTTTAAAGCAGCAGCCCGTTGCAAGGGACCTGCGGCTGATCTCTGCCGCGCTTAAAATGATCACCGATATGGAACGGATCGGGGACCAGGCTTCTGACATCGCCGAAATTGTGACCATGGCACATATCAACGCGTCCGATTCCCCTCTTCACATCGGGCAGATGGCGGAGGCCACCATTTACATGGTCACCAAGAGCATCGACGCGTTTGTCAAACGGGATTTGGATCTGGCGCGGGCCGTCATCGCGTATGACGACGTGGTGGACGATTTTTTTGACCGGGTGAAAAGCGAGCTGATCTCCCTCATCGGCGCCCATCCGGAGCGAGGTGAATACGCCATTGACCTGCTCATGATCGCCAAGTATTTTGAGCGGATCGGTGACCATGCCACCAACATCGCCGAATGGGTGGAGTTTGCCATGACCGGCCGGCACAAAGGGGAAGAAAAAGCATGATTTACTGCGTGGAAGACGACGACGGCATCCGAGAGCTGATTGTTTATACCCTGCAAACCGCCGGATTTGAGGTGCTTGGCCTCTCCTCCGGCGCCGCGCTGATGGAGCAGCTTCAGCGGAAGCTGCCCCAGCTGCTGCTTTTGGACATTATGCTCCCCGGGGAGGACGGTCTTTCTCTTTTAAAACGTCTGCGTTCGTCTCCTTCCACCCAGGCGCTGCCTGTGATTCTTGTCACGGCCAAGGGCGCGGAATATGATAAAGTGAAAGGGCTGGACAGCGGCGCCGACGACTATATCACAAAGCCCTTCGGGATGATGGAGCTGATCTCCCGGGTCAAGGCTCTTCTGCGGCGGGCCGCGCCCACCTGCTCTCCCGACCGAACGGTGGGGAACATCTCTCTTCACGTGGAACGGCATCAGGTGTTTGCGGAGGGGGAAGAAATCTTCCTCACCTTAAAAGAGTTTGAGCTGCTGCGCTACATGATGGAGCACCCCGGCACGGTGTTCACGAGGGATAAGCTGCTGGAGCTGATTTGGGGTTACGATTTCGACGGGGAAACCCGCACGGTGGATGTACATATTCATATGCTGCGCCAAAAGCTGGGCGCCTCCGGCAGCGCCATTGAAACAGTGCGTGGCGTTGGGTATCGATTGGGGGATAAAAAATGAAACATAAGTTTTTTCAGCGCATGTGCCTTTTGGCCTGTTTCACCGTCCTTCTTAGCTCGGTTTTCTCCATTTGGGTGATGCACACGGCCCTTGACAGGCGTGTGCGGACAGAGACACGAAATACCCTGTCTTTCCTTGCCTCCGCCGTGGAACGAGAGGGGCAGCCGGCCTTCGCAAAACCCGAACTTTCCGGAAGCGGCAGCCACATCACCTGGTTTGACGCGAGCGGTACCGTTTTGTACGACAACACGCACTCTTCCGTCCCCGGCGAAAATGGCCAAAGCCGGCCGGAGGTGAAAAACGCCCTCGCGACAGGGTACGGGGACGCGTCCTACCCCGGGGAGAGCGTTCGCAGCAGCACGCTTTATGCCGCCACGCGCCTGGCCGACGGGACGGTGCTGCGTGTTTCCGGCGCCGTCGACAGCGTCTTCGGCAGCATGGTACGCTGTCTCCCTCTCGCCATTGTCGCGGTGCTCCTCGCCCTTGGCTTTTCCTTTCTTTTGGCCCGCAGGCAGTCCCGGCAGCTGACGAACACCGTGAAAGCGCTGGATCTGGAGCGTCCTCTTACAAACGACACCTATGAAGAGCTGTCCCCTTTGCTGCTTCGCCTGGAAAAGCAAAACCACCAGATCGCGGCGGCCGCGGCCACCCTGGAAAAGCAGCAGGATGAGTTTTCCGCCATCACCGCTCATATGCGGGAGGGGCTGATCATGCTGGGCAAAACGGCCCTTGTGCTTTCCGTGAACCCCAGCGCTTTGCACGTTCTGGATCTGCCGGAGGGGGACTATGTGGGCAAACACATCTACGCGCTCAGCCGCGATTTGGAAATGCAGGCGGCTGTGGAGAAAAGCCTCTCCGGTGTTCCCTGCGAAAAACATTTGTACGAAAACGGGCGGGTTTTTCAGCTGATGGCAAACCCCGTGCGGGAAGGTGACGACATACAAGGGGCCATTTTGCTGTTTCTGGATATTACGGAAAAGCAGGCGGCGGAAAAAATGCGGCGGGAGTTTTCCGCCAATGTTTCTCACGAGCTGAAAACGCCCCTCACCTCCATCTCCGGCTACGCGGAGCTGATCCAAAACGGCATGGTGCAGGCGGAGGACCTGCCCCGCTTTGCCGAGCGGATCTACCACGAAGCCCAGCGCCTGATCGTCCTGATCGAAGATATCATTCGGCTTTCACGCCTGGATGAAGAGGGGGGAGAAATGCCCCGGGAGCCGGTGGATCTCCTTTCTCTGGCCAGAGAAGCGGCAGACCGCCTTTCCGCCCAGGCCCAGGGAGCCGGCGTTTCCCTGTCTGTCACGGGGGACACCGCGTGCATTTCGGGCATTCGGCAGGTACTGGGCGAAATGGTTTACAATCTGCTGGAAAACGCCATTAAATATAACCGCCCCGGCGGCTGCGTCTCCTGCTCGGTTTCCCCTTCCCCGGGGCGTGTGGTTTTCTCGGTCTCCGACACGGGCATCGGCATCTCCCCTTCGCACCACGAGCGGGTGTTCGAGCGGTTTTACCGGGTGGACAAAAGCCATTCCAAGGAAACCGGGGGAACGGGGCTTGGGCTTTCCATCGTGAAGCACGGGGCAATGTGCCACAACGCCAAGCTCCATTTAAAAAGCACGGAAGGAGTTGGAACAACCATTACCATTACGTTTGAACCAGGAGGAGCAACACAATGATCACCTTTGAGGAAGTCAAAAACAACCGTGCCGTCGCCACTTACATCAAAAAGGCAGATGAGTCGCTGGTTGCCCTTGGATATACAGAACACAGCTTTGCCCACGTGAGCAGAACGGCAGACGTTGCCCGGTATATTTTAGAAACCATGGGATACCCCGCGCGGGACGTGGAGCTTGCCCAGATTGCCGGATATCTTCACGACATCGGCAATCTGGTCAACCGGGTGGACCATGCCCAGAGCGGCGCTGTCATGGCCTTTCAGATTTTGGGCAGCTTAGGCGCCGACGCGGAAGATATCGCCACCATCACAACCGCCATCGGCAACCACGACGAAGGCACGGCGGTGGCGGTAAACCCCATTGCCGCCGCCTTGATTTTAGGCGATAAAACAGATGTGCGGCGCAGCCGGGTACGCAACGATGACTATACTTCCTTTGACATTCACGACCGGGTCAATTACTCTGTGAAAAAATCCACGGTAAAGATCAACGAGGAGAAAACCCTGATCAAGCTGAAGCTCAATGTTGACACCCGCTATTGCTCGATTATGGACTATTTTGAGATCTTTTTGGGGCGCATGGTTCTTTGCCGAAAAGCGGCCGAGAAGCTGGGGCTTCAGTTTCGGTTGATCATCAACGAGCAGCTGCTGCTGTAGCCCCTTTTGGGGGCTGCCGGATCTCTGAATATTGATTTTGCGAATCATCCTGCCTTTTGGCAGGGGGGGTTCGCTTCTGTTTTTTTTACGGGGTGCATAGACTTCCCTTGGGGGGGTGGTCTTACGAAACTCAATCGTACATCTATGCTTTACAGCACCTTGGTGCTGACGGTAACCGGCATTGTCTCGCAGCTCATGGGGTTTTTATACCGGGTGGCGCTCAGTCGGCTGATCGGTGCGGAAAACATGGGACTGTATCAGCTTTTGATGCCGGTCTACGCATGCGCCCTGTCCATTGTATCGGTGGGCCTCTCCGTATCCGTCTCCCGCCTGTCGGCAGAACACAAGGCCTTGCGAAACACCCGCGCCATTGCCCAGGTTGTGCGGCAATGTTTGGTCTTTCTTTTGGTTTTGTTCACGATTGTGGCCGGGGCAACCGTTCTGTTTTATGACCCGATTTCTGTTTATCTTTTGGGGGACGCCCGCACCCAGATGGGGCTTCTTCTGCTTTTGCCCTGCGTTTTGCTGACAGCCATTGAAAACATTCACAAGCATTATTTTTACGGCACGGGGCAGGTGCGCCCTCCCGCGTTCGCGGAAATTTCCGAGCAGATCATCCGCATCTCCGCCGTGCTTGCGCTGCTTCTGTTCTTTCTTCCTCAGAACAATGAAACCACCGTCGGGCTGATTGTCCTGGGCATGGGCATCTGCGAGGTGGTGTCCGCTGTTACCCTGGTCTCCCTTTACCGGTACAATCTCAAGCGGGCCGGACGAACCGGAACGCCCCTTCCGCCCAAGCAGATCAGACGGAGCATCCGCTCCATCGCCGTCCCCGTCAGCGCCACCTCTTTGCTGGAAAACTTCATGTCCTCCATCAACGCCATCATCATCCCCCAGCGCCTGGTTGTGGCCGGGTGGAGCGTGAGCAGCGCCATGTCCGCTTTCGGCATTCTGTTCGGCATGGCCCTGCCCATGCTGATGCTGCCTTCGGCCTTCATCGGGGCGCTTTGCACGGTTTTGGTTCCAAAGCTGGCCCAAAGCGCCGCTTTGGGACGGCGGGGGGAGATCAACCAGCGCATGGGAAAGGCCCTGGCCTCCACCTCGCTGATCGTCCTTCCCTTTTTGGCGCTGATGCTGACCATCGGCCCCGTTTTGGGAGAGGCCCTGTTTTTAGAGCCTTCCGTCGGCGACTATCTCCCTATTTTATCCGTCGGCGTTCTTTTCTCCTGCTATGAAAGCGTGCTGGGCAGCGCCTTAAACGGGCTGAGCAGCCAGCAGGCCGCGGCGGGATATTCCCTGCTGTGCAGCTTTGTGCAGCTGGTGATTACATACGCCTGCACCGCCATTCCCGGTGTGGGGCTGTATGGTTTTTTAATCGGCTTTGTCGTCAGCTCTGTTTTGGGGGTTGTCTTGTGCGGCATCTGCCTGATCAAGGAAACGGGGCTGCGCATTCGCCTTGGCAGCTGGTTTTTCCTCCCCGCTTTGGCGGCGGCCTTTGCCGGGCTGTGCGCCCATCTGCTGTTCGGCGTGCTGACCCGCGCGGGCCTTTCCCCGCTGCCCTCCGCCCTTTTCGTATTTCTGTTTTGCGCCATTTGCTACGTGGTTGCCCTGTGGACGGAAGGCATCGAGGTGTTTGGCTTCCGTTTTTCCGGCTCTCCGAAGGATTGACTTTGTCCCCGATTCACCTTACAATTGGGGGGATCGAATGCCGTCTAAGCACCCGTGGCTTTCGGCGGGGGAGGCCCTGTTCGCCGCGTGCCGGACGCTTTTTTCACGGATTGTTCCAAAAGACAGGGCGCGCCTGCCTGCCGTCGCTTCCATCTCCTTGCCCCGCTTGGGCTGGAGCATGCCGGAACCCCTTTGTTTTTCAAACGGAGGTTTTGATAAGCCGGCACACAATGCACACAGTATGAAAGAAAGGGACACACCATGGAGAAAGAGAAAATGGAATATTTGGGGCCGAAGCGGCTGTCCCTTTTGCAAAAAGGCGCCGTCTTCCCTTTGGGCATGGACTCCATGCTCCTTTCCGAATTTGCCACCCTGCGGCGAAACGACCGGGTTTACGACCTAGGCTGCGGCATCGGCACGCTGATGCTACTGCTGTTCTCCCGGCAAGAGGCCCTTACCATATCCGGCATGGAGATCCAGCGGGAGGCCGCTTCTTTGGCGAGAGAAAATCTAGCGCGCAACGGACTTTGTGAACGGGCGTCCGTGGCGGAGGGGGATCTGCGGGCCATCCCCGAAACCCTTGCCCCCGGCGGGCATGATCTGGTCATCTCCAACCCGCCCTATTTCTCCCTGTCCGCCGGGAAGCCGGCCGGCACCGCCGCCCGGGCCCAGGCCCGCTGCGCCCTTTCCTGCTCGGCTTCGGACGTTTGCCGGGCGGCCGCCCACCTGCTGCGGCCCAAGGGCCGGTTTGCCTTTCTGCTGCGGCCGGAGCGGCTGGAGGACTGGATGGGCGCTCTGCGTGATTGCGGCCTTGCGCCCAAGCGGCTGCGCTGCGTGCAGCATACGCCCCAAAGCCCCCCTTCCCTCCTTTTGCTGGAGGCGATGCGGGGCGGGAACGTGGGTCTTTCCTTTCTTCCCCCTCTTTTCGCATCTGATTGGAACGCCCGGCAGGCGAAACAAATGAAACACCCGGCGAACACCGCCGGGCAGGAGGCAACGCCATGACAGGTCAGCTCTATGTGGTCGCCACGCCCATCGGGAATCTGGGCGACTTTTCCCCCCGGGGCGCTTCGGTTTTGGAGCAGGTGGATTTCATCGCGGCGGAGGACACCCGGGTCACCATGAAGCTGCTGAACCATTTGGGTCTGAAAAAACCGATGGTGAGCTACCATCGGCATAATTTCGACGTGTCCGGGCAGCACATTTTGTCCCGTCTGCTCTCCGGGGAGTCCTGCGCTTTGGTGTCCGACGCCGGCACCCCGGCCATCAGCGACCCGGGGGAGGAGCTGGTGCTGCTCTGCCGGCAACACGGCGTTCCCATTACGTCTGTCCCCGGTCCCTGCGCCTTTGTCGCCGCGCTGACGCTGTCCGGCCTTTCCACAGGGCGGTTTACCTTTGAGGGCTTCCTCGCCATGAATAAAAAAAACAGGCGGGCACACCTGCTCTCGTTGCAGCAGGAAACCCGCACCATGGTTTTTTATGAAGCGCCCCACAAGCTGCGTGCCACTCTGGGGGATCTTGCCCGGTGCTTTGGGGAGAGCCGCCCCGTTACCTTGTGCAGAGAGCTGACAAAGCTCCATGAAGAGGTCATCCCCACCACGCTGGGAGAGGCCGTTTTGTATTACGAAACCCAGGTGCCAAAGGGGGAATTTGTCCTTGTTTTGGAAGGCGCGCCGAAACGGGAGCCGGAACCCTGCTCCATAGAGGACGCCCTGGCCCTTGTTTTCGCAGGCCGCGCCGACGGGCTTTCGTTAAAAGAAGCGGCCCGGCAAGCGGCGGAGCAAACGGGCCTTTCCAAAAACGAATTATATGCCGCAGCGTTAAAAGCGGAATAACAAAGGCGTTCAAACATCTGTTTGAACGCCTTTTCTTTTACTTGCCCAGCCGTTTTCGGACGAATCTCGTTACTTTTGGCCCCAACAGTTTGGCGCCGACCCGATAAAGCAGAGGGGACTGGCGCAGAAACCTGCGCTCCACCTTGCCGAAGGGCTGGTTTTGAAACAGCTCAAAAAACGCCTTTCGCCCCCTCGGCAGCCCAATGGGAGACGAAAGCCTGGGGTTCCCCGCAGCCGCCTCCTCCAGCGGCCGCTCTACTCTCATAATCTCTTCCGCCAGGGCGTCTAACAGCGCCTGCCCCTTTTCCGTGTGGGACAGCACGAGGGACACCCCCTTTTCCACGGGGAACTCCTTCGGAAGCGCCTTTTGGGACACGCCCCAAAAATCCCCCAGGGTGAGATCGGCGCAGCGCCCGGGGGCGGTATACCTGCAACGATAGCAAGACGGGCGCAAAAACAGCGCCATGCCGAACCCCCGGCCATAGGTGGTTTTCACAAGGGGAGCCGATGTCTGGCTTCCGTTTTCAAACCGGGCCGTAAACCGGGCCCGGCTCCACCCGTCCTCCTTGCCCCGGAAGGAGACGGAGGCCAGCGCGCTGCCCGCGGCATTTTCCAGCTGGCCCACATATTTTTCCCATACGCCGGGGGAGGGAACCCCGTGGCACACCAAATCGCATACAATCAGCTTCTCATATGGCCGGCGCAAAAAGCGGCGCAGCCCATCCGCCTGGCAGGGCGTGCCGGAAAAAAGAACGGGCTTGCCCAGATCCAGCAGATCCTTGATCTCGCCAAAGGCGCCCAGCAGGTCGCTCTGCACATATTTCGCGCCCCGGAGACGAAACAAATCCGCCGGCTCTTCCACGCAAATATGGGTCAGGCGGAACGTTTCGTCAAACCCGGCACCGTACACCGCACCCTCCTGCCCCAGCACGTAGGACGCCAGCGCAGAAAACACCCCGCCGGAGCTGCTCTCCTGCTTCACCTTCTCGTCTCGGTTCCACGCGGCATACACCCGGGGCTCCGGATATGTCTCTTTTGGCTGCAAAACGGGACAAACAGACTCGCAGGTGCGGCAGCGAATGCAGGCGTCGCCGATCACCGGGCGCAAAAAGCCCTCCCCATCCATCTCCATGGTAATGCAGCCCATGGGGCATGCCGCCTGGCAGGCGGAGCACCCCGTACATGCCTCCCGCCCCGCAAGGCGCACCTTCTTTTTGGGCAGTCGCACATCCCGCTCCGAGGTCCACCGCTTGGGATCTGCCGCCTCCAAATTGCTCCGTAAAAAGGCAAGGGACTTTTCCCGCTCTCCTTCCAGCCGCCCTTGGATGGGGCCGTATTCCATTTTTTCATCTGTGGGCGCCGTGTGAGGAAGGCCGATGATACGGTTCGTCTGTCCCACCAGATCCAGCAGATGATAAATCCTCGATTTTTCCGGGTGCTTTTGCTCCTTGGGGCTGACCGCCGTAAAAAAGGGCTTTTCAAACTGCAGGGAAAACACCGTTCCGTGGAACGAATTGGTCACGACGTAAGCAGCGTTCTGAAACAGGCCCAAAAACTCCTTGGGGCCGGCGTCCAAAACCACTTTTTTTGCCCCGGGCGCCCGGCGGCGCATCCCCGCCAGCTGAACGATGGGATACCCCGTTTCTTCCTGTATGGCCCGAAGATACGGCAGCATCGCCGAATAGTCTGAAATAAAATAGCAGAGGATATAAGGGCCGTTTATCCCGGGCGCCGCGGCCGCGGCACCCCATGCTTCCCCCGTGAGCAACAGCGTGGGATCCAGCACCGTTGGAACTTCCTGCTCGATGACCTTTTCCAGCATCTCCTTTGCCTGGTCCTCCCGGGCGGAAACCGCGTCAAAGGACTGCAAATACCCCTCCAGCTCGTCCTCCATAGACTCCGGCACCGGGGCGCCCCCAAAGCTGGAGGCATACGATATCTTTCGCCCCTCCTTGGCAAAGGTCAGGAAAAAGGCCGGGTCAAACCGCCCGTTTGCAAAGATAGACGGGCTCCAGATTTGGTCGCTTCCCGCAATGTAAAGGTCATAGACCGGGGGCGCCGCCTCCAGCGCCTCGATGCTTTCATACCGCCGGGGGCCGCACTGCATCTGCTCCGCCACAAACGCTGCAAACCGCTCCTGCCGGCGCGAAAGCGCCCTCCGGTGCAGCAGGGTGTGCCCGTTTGTCAGCAGGGTCTTGGGGGATCGGCCCTTCTGGTACAGATGATTGGTCTGCGTGGTGTGGGGCAGGCGGTAATCGATCACTTCGCACCGGGCGCCAAGCTGCTCCACGGCGTACCTGGTGGCATACGCCTGCAACTGGGCGCCATAATGATTTGCAAAATGGAAGGTAATCAGTCCTGCTGCTTTCATTTGCTTCGCTCCTTTTGGGGCCTGGAAAGACCCCTTTGCAATCTGCTCTTTCAGCTTTTTTTGTTTAGTATATCACAACCAAAAAACGATGGCAAGAAAGGCTCGAATTTCATCATATGTCATTTGACTGTATAAAACAATGATGGTATAATGTGATATTGCGTTGATCTTAATAAAAATGACAGAGGAAATTTATGTGGATTTCAGACCATTGGAACGACTATGAGCTGTTGGATTGCGGGGACGGCCAGCGCCTGGAGCGTTGGGGCGACCAGCTTTTGGTGCGTCCGGACCCCCAGGCCATTTGGGAGTCCCCCATGAAGCACCCCGGCTGGCGCACGCCCAACGCCCGGTACAAAAGATCGTCTGCCGGCGGCGGAAAGTGGGACATTTTTCGCCTGCCGGAGCGCTGGCAAATCAAATACCGGAACCTGACCTTCCAGATCCGGCCGATGAACTTTAAGCATACCGGTCTGTTCCCGGAGCAGGCCGCCAACTGGGACTTTGCGGCGGCCGCCATCGCGGAAGCAAAGCGGCCCGTTCAGGTGCTCAATCTGTTTGCCTATACCGGCGGGGCGACGGTGGCCTGCGCCGCCGCGGGGGCTTCTGTGTGCCACGTGGACGCCGCCCGGGGGATGGTCTCCTGGGCCAGAGAAAACGCCCAGATTTCGGGTCTCGGCAAAGCGCCCATCCGCTGGATCGTGGACGACTGCGTCAAATTTGTGGAGCGGGAAATCCGGCGGGGGCATCGGTATGACGCCCTGATTTTAGATCCCCCCTCCTACGGGCGGGGGCCGTCCGGCGAGATCTGGAAGCTGGAGGAGCGGCTTTACCCTCTTTTAAAGCTTTGCGTGCAGGTTTTGTCCCCTCAGCCTTTGTTTATCATCCTCAATTCTTATACCACGGGGCTTGCCCCGGCCGTTCTGGGTTATTTGCTAAATACGCTGATGGTTCCCCGGTTTGGGGGCAGCGTGGAGAGCCGGGAGCTGGGTCTTCCCGTTTCCGCAAGCGGCCTTGCCCTCCCTTGCGGCGCAACGGGCCGCTGGGCCGCCGACCCCAACATATGACACCAAATACACGACTGCAATATAATAACCGCGAAACGCGGAGGAGGAAGCATGAATGAAATGATTGAAACCCGGCATTTGGAGTTTACCTATCAAACGGACAGCGGCCCCCTTCCCGTTTTAAAGGACGTGAACCTTTCCATCGAGGAGGGCAGCTTTGTGGCCATTTTGGGGCACAATGGGTCCGGCAAATCCACCCTTGCCAAGCACTTTAACGCCATTTTGCTGCCCAACGGGGGCACCGTTTCCGTCGCCGGGCTGGACACGGCAGACGAGTCTTTGCTGCTGGACATCCGGCGTACTGTCGGCATGGTCTTTCAAAACCCGGATAACCAGATCGTTGCCAACGTGGTGGAGGAGGACGTGGCCTTTGCCCCGGAAAATTTGGGCGTTCCCCCCGCGGAAATCCGCAAGCGGGTGGACGACGCTTTGAAAATGGTGGGGATGTACGCTTATCGAACCCACGCGCCTCACTTGCTGTCCGGCGGCCAGAAGCAGCGCATCGCCATCGCCGGCGTCATCGCCATGCAGCCCCGCTGCATTGTGCTGGACGAGCCCACCGCCATGCTGGACCCTGTGGGCCGGCGAGAAGTGATGCGCACCATCCACAAGCTCAACAAAACCCAGGGCATCACCATGATCCTGATCACCCATCACATGGAGGAAGCCGCCCAGGCCCAGCGAATTGTGGTCATGGATCACGGACGGATCCTGGCGGACGGGCCGCCAAAATCCGTGTTCCCCCAGGTGGCGCTTTTGAAGTCCATCGGCCTGGACGTCCCGGAAACCGTCGAATTGCTGTATCAGCTGCGGGAGAACGGATGCCCCCTTCCCTTGGACGCCCTTTCCACCCAGGAGTGCGCAAACGCCATTTACGCGCTGTTTTCCCGTTCGCAATCCCTTCGGGCGTGATTTGCCGTCGCAAACACGCACCATTATAATAAAGGAATGAAGTACGTGGCGCCAATTTTAAAAACAGAACATCTCTCCCATGTTTACAGCGCCGGAACCCCCTTTGAGCATGTGGCGCTGGACGATGTAAGCATTTCCGTCGAGCAGGGTGAGATCATCGGCCTCATCGGCCACACCGGCTCCGGCAAGTCTACTTTGATTCAGCATTTAAACGGGCTGCTCAAGCCAACCGACGGCCATATTTTTCTGGACGGGGAGGATATTTGGACATCCCCAAAGGTGACAAGGGCCGTCCGCTTCCGGGTCGGCCTGGTGTTTCAGTATCCGGAATACCAGCTGTTTGAAGAAACGGTTTACAAAGACATTGCCTTCGGCCCCGGCAACATGTCCCTTCCCAAGGAGGAAATTCACCAGCGGGTGCTGCAGGCCGCTCAGTTCGTGGGCCTTTCAGAAGAGGATTTGCAAAAGTCCCCCTTTGAGCTGTCCGGCGGCCAGAAGCGGCGGGTTGCCATCGCCGGCGTCATCGCCATGCAGCCGGACGTTCTTATCCTGGACGAGCCGACGGCCGGCCTTGACCCCGCCGGGCGGGACAGCATTTTGGAAAACATCCGCACGTATCACAGCGCCCGCAACTCCACCATCATCCTGGTCAGCCACAGCATGGAGGACATGGCCCGCATGGCGGATCGGCTGATCGTGATGAATGAAAGCCGAATCTTTATGCAGGGAACCCCGGGGGAGGTGTTTGCCAGGGCGGAGGAGCTGACCAGCATCGGGCTGACGGTCCCCCATGTGACTTCTGTCATCTGCCAGCTGCGGGAGCTGGGCCTTCCCCTGTCCCAGCATATTTACACCATGGAGCAGGCCACTTCCGCCATTCTGGCGCTTTTGGAAGGAGGCCGCCATGCTTAAAGACATCACACTGGGCCAGTACTTCCCGGGGGACACCTTTGTTCACCGGCTGGACCCGCGGATCAAGCTCGTTTCCGTGATGCTGTATATCATTGCCCTGTTTTCCGCCAAATCCTTTCTCACTTACGGCATCATGATGTTGATTTTGGGCGTTTCCCTTTTCGTTTCCAAGATCGGCCTGAAGACCATTTTGAAAGGAATCAAGCCCATTTTTATCGTGGTGATCATCACGGGGATACTCAACTTGTTTTATACCCCCGGCGAGCCGCTGGTGCGGTTTTGGATTTTTACCATCACAAAAGAAGGCATCTTTTCCGCCTTCTTTATGATCATCCGCATCATTATGCTGATCATCTGCACTTTTTTGCTCACCTACACCACCTCCCCCATCTTGCTGACAGACGGGCTGGAGCTGCTGCTGAGCCCTTTGAAAAAAATCAAGGCGCCCATTCATGAGCTGTCGATGATGATGAGCATCGCCCTGCGGTTTATCCCCACGTTGATCGAGGAGACGGACAAGATTATGAGCGCTCAAAAAGCAAGAGGAGCAGACTTTGAAACGGGGAGCTTGCTCAAACGGGCCAAGGCCCTTCTGCCTCTTTTGGTGCCGCTGTTTATCAGCGCGTTTCGGCGTGCGGACGAGCTTGCCGTTGCCATGGAGTGCCGCTGCTACCACGGCGGCGAGGGGCGCACCCGGATGCGCCAGCTGAAATTGGTTCATCGGGATTATGTCACCTTGTTTGCCGGCCTTGCCCTTTGTGTGGGGGTCATTGTTTTGGGGCGGTTCGGATGGTAGCGCGGAACATTGCCCTTCGGCTGATGTATGTAGGAACCGGGTTTCACGGGTGGCAGGTGCAAAAGAACGCGGTTTCTGTTGCGGAAACGCTGGAAAAGGCCATTTCCGGCGTGGTGGGGCACCCGGTTCGCGTTGTCGGCTGCGGCCGGACCGACGCGGGCGTCCACGCCAAGGTTTACATCGCCAATTTTTTGACCGATTCCCGCATCCCTGTCGACCGCTTTCCTTTGGCCGTTAATACTCGGCTCCCGGAGGGCATTGTGGCCACAAAAGCCACCGAAGTTCCCAAAAGTTTCAATGCAATCGGCTCCTGTGTTCAAAAGGAGTACACATATTTGATTTATAATGCTACCATACGCAATGCGTTCTATGTCAACCGGGCTTATTTTTGCCCCAAGCCGCTGGATGTGGAACGAATGAGCCGGGCGGCTGCCCATTTGGAGGGAACACACGATTTTGAAGCCCTTCGCTCTGTGGGGACGGATGTGCGCTCCACTGTGCGCACCGTGCATCATTGCCGTGTGCAGCGCACGGGAGAGCTGATTTCCGTTTCCATCTGCGCCAATGGGTTTCTCTATAATATGGCCCGTGCCATCACGGGTACTTTGGTCTATGTGGGCCTTGGAAAGCTCTCCCCGGACGAGATCCCCGGCCTTCTGCTGGGGCGCGACCGAACGGCCGCCGGCCCTACCTTGCCCCCGGGCGGGCTGTACCTCACCCGGCTGTGGTACCGGGAAGATATCGGAGTGGATCGGATCTGTTCCGCTTAAACCGGATACGTATCGTCTTTTTATCATTTGCCCAGGTAGGATAGGAGGCCTCCCATGCCTAAAAAATCACCGGATTCCCGTTCCTCCGCGGGCGTGAATCTGCCCCCAAAGAAGAAAAAAAGGCGGCGCAGACGCAGCCTTCTGTTCCGTGCGGTCTCTTTTTTTGTCATGCTGGTTGTTGTGCTCGGTGCCGTCGCCCTGGTGGCGTTTCGGGATCAGCTCAACATTGACGCGCTGCGAAGGGCCATCGCCTATCGCCAGATGGAACGGACGGAGTCGGGCCAATGCATGGAGTTTCAGTATGAAAAAGACACCAGCAATCAATTTGCAAGCTATCAAAACGGCCTGCTGATCGCCTCCACCACGGGGATTGCCCTGCTGGATCAATGCGGCCAGGTTCGGTTTTCCGAAAAGGCCGTGATGTCCTCTCCCATTGTTTGTACATCGGGCAACGCCGCTTTGGTTTATGACGCGGGCGGCCCCCGACTGGTTGCCTTTTCCGGCATGAAAACGGGACTTTCCCTTACTTTGGACAACGGACTTTCTTTTTTTTCCGCCGCTCTGAACGACAGCGGATATCTGACCACGGTTTCCAAAGCACCGGGGTACAAGGCCGTTGTAAACGTATACGACGATACCCAGGAGCATGTGTTCCGCTGGAACTCCTCTTCCCACTTTGTGTCCGACGCCGCCGTGTTTAACGACTGCAAGACCATGGCCGCCATTACAGTGGGCCAGTCCGACACCCAATATCAAAGTACGGCGGTATTCTACCGCCTGGACAGTGAAACCCAATATGCCTCTTTGGATCTTGGCAGCCAGCTGGTTCTTTCCGTTAAGCCAATGGGCGATTTGCTTTGTGTTTTAACAGAGGATGCTGTGGTTTACATCAACAACAAAGGGGAACAGGTTTCGTCTTATTCCTATCAAAATGAATCCCTCAGCGCCTTTTCCCTGGATGGGGACGGCTTTTCCGTGCTGGAGCTTGGAAAATACCATGCCGGCAGCCTGGGGCGGCTGGATACGGTTGACTTGTCCGGAAACACCATCGCAACACTTCCTTTTTCGGACCATATTGTCTCTCTGTCCGTTGCCGGGCGCTACATTGGAGTTCTTTTTTCCAATCATTTGGATATCTATGATAAAAGCTTTAACCTTTATGCGAGATTGGACGACACCGGCAACACCCGCAAGATCTTGATGCGGGCGGACGGGTCTGTCATGTGTGTGGACGCGGACACCGCTTGGCTGTATCTGCCTTGACGGTTCCCTGTTTGCGCAAGAAACCTTCGCAACATCTTCTGAAAGGGGGGGTAACGTGACCCCGGTTATCATCGATCTGCTTCTGCTGTTTGTTCTCATTTTGTTTGTGGTCACTGGGTTCCGGCGGGGGCTTGTTTCTTCTCTTGCCGGCCTGCTCTCCTTTGTCATCGCGCTGGTGGGGGCAAATATGCTGGCCCGGGCGGCGGCGCCGACGGTGGCCGCTTGGATCGCTCCTTCCATCGAAACGGCTCTTGTAGAGCGGTTTCAGCAGGCCGCGGATGACCCCTCGGCGCTCCCTTCCGAAACGCCCGCCCCCGCCCTTGTCCCTTCCCCCGGCGGCGCAGGGGGCGAGGAGGCATTGGAAGACGACGGAATTGCCGCCATTTTGAAAACGCTGGGGATTTACGACCGTGTGGCGCAGTCTGTCACGTCTGCCGCGCGGCAGCAGGCTTCCGCCGCGGGCGCCGGCGCCGCCAGGGTGCTGTCTTTTTCCCTTGCCGCGCAAGTCGCGTTTTGGGCGCTGTTTCTTTTCTTCTCCATTGTGCTGCGGGTCGTCCTCGGCATTGTGGTGCGCGGGCTGAACCTTGTGGCGCGCCTGCCGGTTCTGCATCAGCTCAACCGCTTGGGCGGCCTTCTCTTTGGTCTGATCCAGGGAATCATCGTGCTGTTTCTCATTGCTTGGGTTTTGCAGCTTTTTTCCTTCCGGCTCCCGGCGCATACACTGGAACAAACCTTTGTTTTGCGCCTGCTGTTGCAGTCCAACCCTTTTGCGTTTCTCCCTGCATTGCCCATTGAAATCCAAACGTAAGGAAGCGAAGCTATGACCATTCCAAATTTATTGTCCCTGTTCCGGTTGGCGCTGGTTCCCTTGTTTCCCATTGTCTTTTTTAGCCACACACCCCGGGCGCGGCTGTATGCCGTCCTCATCTATGTGCTGGCCTCTTTCACGGACGTGCTGGACGGGTGCATCGCAAGGCGTTATCATATGACCTCCCAGATGGGTCGCATTTTAGACCCGCTGGCCGACAAGCTGATGGCGTTCACGGTTCTCACGTGTATTGCCGTGGCGCAGATCGTGCCTTTTTGGGCCCTTTTCATCTTTTTCTGTAAGGAAGCGCTCATGGGTCTCGGCGCCCTTACGCTGTACCAAAAAACAGAGGACGTCATGCCCTCCAACTGGCTTGGCAAGGGAGCGGGCGCCACATTTTTTGTGATTTGTGTTTGTCTGATGCTGTTTCCCCAAATCCCCCCTGCTTGGGCAACCGTCCTCATTTGTATCGCTTTGGCGCTCAACATCGCCGCTTTTCTCAATTATCTTTGGATATTTATCTTTAAACTCAACGAATCTAATGAATCATAAAAGGAGATCATGGTATGCAACCACCCCTTTGTTCCCGCTGCAAAAAGAATTTAGCGGTCGTTTTCATCACGAAAACAGAAAACGGCCAGCAAAAACATGAGGGCCTTTGCCTCAAATGCGCCAAGGACCTGGGCATTAAGCCGGTAGAAGATATGATGCAAAAAATGGGGATTTCAGAAGATGATCTGGAATCTCTCAACCGTGAGATGATCGGCGCGTTTGGCGGCGAGGAAGGCTTTTCGGATGCGGAAGAAGACGAGCAGGAAGATGCCGGGAAAACGGCCACCTTTCCTTTCTTAAATAAGCTGTTTGGCGGCGTGCAAGGAGAGGGGCAGAGTGAGCCATCCCCCCACCGGCCGCCTACTCAGGAAGGGGAAGCGGAAAAAAAGGCAAAAACCCAGAAGCGAAAGTATCTGGATAATTATTGTATTTCCCTCACCCGAAAGGCGCAGGAGGGAAAGCTGGACGCTGTGGTCGGCCGTGGCGAGGAAATCCAGCGTGTCATCCAGATTTTAAACCGACGGCAGAAAAACAACCCCTGCCTGATCGGCGAGCCGGGTGTTGGAAAAACGGCCATCGCCGAGGGGCTGGCCCAGCGCATTTATGAGGGCAACGTGCCCTACAAGCTGCTGGACAAGGAGGTCTATCTGCTGGATCTTACCGCTCTGGTGGCTGGTACCCAGTTCCGGGGCCAGTTTGAAAGCCGGATGAAGGGCTTGATTGAAGAAATCAAGAGGCTTGGCAACATCATCCTTGTGATCGATGAAGTGCATAGCATTGTGGGCGCCGGAGACGCGGAAGGCTCCATGAACGCCGCCAATATTTTAAAGCCCGCCCTGTCTCGGGGGGACATCCAGGTCATCGGCGCCACTACATTTGCCGAATATCGAAAGCATATTGAAAAGGACTCGGCGCTGGAGCGGCGGTTCCAGCCGGTTACGGTGAACGAGCCTTCTGTGGAGCAGACGGTGGAAATTTTAAACGGCATTGCCCATTACTATGAGGCGTTCCACGGCGTTAAAATCCCCCCGATGATCACCCGGCTGGCCGTCACCATGAGCGAACGGTATATCACAGATCGGTTCCTGCCGGACAAAGCCATCGACTTAATCGACGAGGCCTGCTCCGAGGTAAACCTCCACGACCAGCTGTATGCCCGCCGGGCAGAAACCCAAAAGGAGCTGGCCGACCTGCAAAAAGAGCGGGATGTGATGCTGGCCGACGCCAGCGAAGCCGCGTACGAGCGTCTCGCCTTCCTGCGCAGCCGGGAGATGCAGCTTCTCGCGGAGCTGGATATGATCGCCCAGGAGCCTGTTCCTGAGCTTACCATCGAGCATCTTTCAAGGGTCATTGAGCTGTGGACCAAAATTCCCGCCAGCCGCATCCAAGAGCAGGAGTTTGAGCGGCTGTCCAAGCTGGAAGAGCGTCTTTCCGCCCATATCATCGGGCAGTCTGAGGCGGTTGCCGCCGTTGCCGCGGCCATCCGCCGGGGCCGGGTTGGGATCTCTCCCAAACACAAGCCGACCTCTTTTATTTTTGTGGGCTCCACCGGCGTGGGAAAAACAGAGCTGGTGAAGCAGCTGGCACAGGACCTGTTCGACTCGCCGGAGTCCCTCATCCGTCTGGATATGTCCGAGTTTATGGAAAAACACGCCGTGTCCCGCATCATCGGCTCCCCGCCGGGCTATGTGGGGTACGAGGAGGCCGGACAGTTGACGGAAAAGGTGCGCCGGAAGCCCTATTGCGTCATTTTGTTCGACGAGATCGAAAAAGCCCATCCCGATGTGCTGAATGTTCTCCTGCAAATTTTGGATGACGGCCAGATCACAGATGCCCACGGCAGAAAAGTGAATTTTGAAAACACCGTCATCGTCATGACGTCCAACGCCGGAAGCGACAAAAAAACCGGCTCTGTCGGCTTCGGCAAGAACATCAACGAGCAGGGAAAAGAAAAGGCCATGAAAGCCCTGGGCGATTTCCTGCGCCCGGAATTCATCAACCGTGTGGATGAAATTGTTTACTTCAACCGGCTGACGGAGGAGGGCTTCAGCGCCATCGCCAAAATTATGGTGGGAGAGCTGCAGCATGCTCTGAACGAAAAAGGCATCGCCCTCACCTATGGCGAGCATCTCCTTTCCTATCTGGCCAAAAAATCATATTCCTTTACCTACGGGGCCCGCAACCTGCGCCGCCTCATTCAAAAAGAGCTGGAGGACGCCATTGCGTCCCGCATCATCGACAGCTACGCAAGCCCCATCCGCACGCTCCACGTCACAGTGGCGGAAGACCAGCTTTCCTTTGAGACAAACTAGCCTTTCTTTTGACAAAGCAGCCTCGCGCCCTCGGAACGTCTTTGTGTCCGGGGGCGCCGGCTTTCCTTCCTCATGTCGGCGGTTTTCCCCGGCCGGTTTAAAACAGAAAAAAGAGAGATTTACCTTGCAATATAGAATACTTTGGTATAAAATAATACAAGATATCCCTATGGGATTTGGCAAAGCCCGCGTGTTCAGCCGGCTGGCTCCGCTGCGCACGCAGTTGCAGATAAGAAGTATGGAGGACGGAAAAACATGATTTCAGCCAGTGATTTTAGAAACGGCGTCACCTTTGAGATGGACGGCAACGTGATGCAAGTGGTGGAGTTTCAGCACGTTAAGCCAGGTAAGGGCGCGGCATTTGTGCGCGTTAAAATGAAAAATATTATCACCGGCGCCGTAACGGAAACGACATTTAACCCTTCAGATAAATTTGAAAACGCCTATGTGGAGCGGAAGGACATGGAGTACAGCTACAGCGACGGCGATCTGTATTACTTCATGGACATGGAAAGCTATGAGCTGGTTCCCTTAGATACCAAGTTGCTGGGCGACAGCTTCCGTTTTGTCAAGGAAAATATGTCCTGCAAGGTCATGTCTTACAAGGGCAACGTGTTCGGTGTGGAGCCGCCCAACTTTGTGGAGCTGGAGGTCAGCGAGACGGACCCCGGCTTCAAAGGCGACACCGCCACCAACGTGCAAAAGCCCGCTACATTGGAAACAGGCGCTGAAATCAAAGTCCCTTTGTTTATCAACCCCGGCGATCGCATCCGTGTGGACACACGGACCGGCGAATATTTGGAACGTGCGAAAAACTAATTTTTGAACCATAGAACAAGGAGTAAAACAAATGACGATTACTGAAAAAGTTGCATACTTGAAAGGCCTTTCCGAAGGACTGAAGCTGGACCCGGAGGAATCCAAGGAAGCCAAGCTGATTTCCGTGATGATGGACATTCTGGAGGACGTGGGTCTTACCATTGCCGATCTGGAAGAAAACGCATTGGCTCTGGGCGACGAAATTGACGCGCTGTCTGACGACCTTTCCGACGTGGAGGAAATGGTGTTTGACGAGGACGAGCTGGACTGCTGCGATGACGACGACTGCGGCTGTGGCTGCCATGATGATGAAGAAGACGACTTCTTTGAGATGTCTTGCCCCAGCTGCGGAGAAACGTTGGTCATCGACGAATCCGTTCTGGCGCAGGGCAACATCGCTTGCCCCAGCTGCGGCCAAAGCTTTACCCTGGAAGCGGCGGACGACTGCTGCGACGACGGCTGCGGCTGTGGCTGCACCAGCGCAGAGGAATGATCCTCAAACGATTTACAAAAAAGCCCATGCGGCGTTTGCCGCATGGGCTTTTTTCTTTCTGGCTCTAGTCTCCCGCCGGCCGACGGGTTCTGTTTGCGTCTCTTCAAACAAGGCGGCGTCTACACGCTTTCCGTCCCCTTTCAAGCCATTTATATAAATTGGGCGAACACAGACGCCCCTACCACGGTGATCAGCCCGGAAACGGCAATGGAAAGGCTGCTCATGGCCCCCTCCACCGCCCCGAGCTCCATGGCCCGGGCCGTGCCGATGGCGTGGGACGCAGAGCCGATGGCGACCCCCCGGGCCACCGGGTTTGTGATGCGAAACCATTTGCACAGGACTTCCCCGAACATGTTGCCGAAAATGCCGCTGAGGATGATCACCGCCACCGTAATGGTGGGAATGCCCCCCAGCTCCTCCGACACGCCGATGCCGATGGCCGTGGTGATGGATTTTGGCAGCAGGGTCACATACTGGGTGTGGTTCAAAGAGAACAAAAGGGCGATGAGCAGCACCCCAACCAACGTGCCCAAAACGCCGGCCAGAATCCCGGCGAAAATGGCCTTCCAGTTGTCCTTCAGCATTTGCAGCTTTTCATACAAGGGAATGGCCAGGCAGATGGTGGCCGGGGTCAGAAAATAGCTTAAATATTTTGCGCTTTGGTAATATGTGTCGTAGTCGATGCGAAACACCGACAAAAAGGCAATCACCAGCACGATGGCAATGAGCAGGGGATTGCACAGCGCAACGTTCCATTTCCGCTTGATCAGCACGCCGATTTCATAGGCCAGCAAGCTGAGAAACGCGCCGAAAAAAGCGGATTGCACCACAAACTCCATCATGCCTGCCCGTCCTCCCCGTCTCCTTTTGCGCGGCGGATGACCCATTGGGTCACCCGTCCGGATATCAAAAGCACCAACGTGGTCAGCACGATGATAGACACCAAAATGGGCAGCAGCATCGCCTTCACCGTTTCAACCGACGTCATCAGCCCCACTGTGGCCGGGATAAACAAAAGGGTTAAAATCTGCACCAGAAAATCCCCCGTTTCCTTCACCCACTCCAGCCGGACGATGTGAAAGCACAGGGCCAAAAGCAGCAGCACCAAGCCATAAATGCTGGCGGGGATGGGCAGCGGAATCCAAAAGTGGAGCAATTCACCCAGCGCCGAAAAGAGTAGGATCACGCAAATCTGCTTGATGTATTTCATATCGATTCCCCCATTCTCTGTTCCATCAAATTATATCTTGTTTCCCTGTGCCATGCAATCCATCTTTCGAAAAAGGTTCCCGCCCCTGCCCGCCGCCTGTTTCCCTCTTTGTTCTTCCCCGGTCTGTCCAGCAGTTGCCCAGCCGCCCTTTTTCCGCTGGGGGGGCCGGGCCTTTTTCTCTCCTTCCCCGTGCGTTTGGATCCGTTCCTTTTCCCGCCTTGCCGTCGCTCCGGCCGGCGGGCCGCCCCATGCCGTGTCCCCCAGGCGATACAGCAAAAAAAGATCCCCAAAACCGTGTCGGTTTTGGGGATCTTTGAAGTTCCAAAAACAAATTATCTCTTGGAGAACTGGGGGGCGCGGCGTGCAGCCTTGAGGCCGTACTTCTTCCGCTCCTTCATTCTTGGATCGCGGGTCAAAAAGCCCGCTTTTTTGAGGATGGGGCGATACGCCTCGTCCACCAAAAGCAGCGCTCTGGACACCCCATGGCGCAGCGCGCCGGCCTGCCCCGTGACACCGCCGCCGGAAACAGTGGCCACAATGTCCATTTTTCCGATGGTATCCGTCGCCACCAAAGGCTGGCGGGTGATCAGCTTTAATGTTTCCAGGCCAAAATAATCATCGATATCTCGGCCGTTGATGGTGATTGCGCCTGTTCCGCCGGGGAAAAGATGTACTCTGGCCACAGAGGACTTCCTTCTGCCGGTGCCATATAGATATGGTTTTTTGCTCTTATACATTCTCTTTTCCCTCCCTTATTCCGCTGCCCAGGCTTCCGGCTTCTGGGCCGCGTGCGGATGCTCGCCGCCACGGAAAACCTTCAGCCGCACCTGGGATTTGCTGCTGATGCTGTTGCGGGGCATCATGCCACGCACAGCCAGCTTCATGGCCAGTTCAGGTTTTTCCTGCATCAAAAGGCGGTATTTCACTTCTTTCAAGCCGCCGGGGTACCCGGAGTGGGTGCGATAATACTTTTGCTCCAGCTTTTTCCCCGTCAAAACGGCCTTTTCCGCATTCAGTACGATGACGAAATCACCACAGTCGACGTGGGGCGTATAATCCGGCTTGTGCTTGCCCCGCAGCAGAACAGCCGCCGTTGCCGCTGTTTTTCCCAAGGGCTTGCCGGCCGCATCAAGGATATACCATTTCCGTGTGACGGTATTCCTGTTTGCCATAAATGTGGACATTGTTTCTCCTCCAAAATATCTATTTGATCAGTTTTTCTTTACACAATGGCAGTTTCAAGATAAAATACCATTGTCCCGAACGGGTACGGGGCAATCTTGTCCATATTTCATCATAAAAACACATATAGTTATAACACAATCAAAATTAGGTGTCAAGGGAAAAACCGGGTTTTTTTATTTACCAATTCCTTTGCTCGAAAACCCTTCGTTTTCCTTTTGTTTTCTCCCGATACCTCGTTTTCATTTTTTCTTTTTATTGGAACGGAGGAACCCCGTATGCAGTACATTTCCGGGCTCGTGCGCCGCTGTTTGGAAGATTACGACATGATCGCGCCAAACGACCACATCACCGTGGGACTGTCCGGCGGCAAAGACTCATTGATGCTTTTGGCGGCGCTCTCCGCCCTTCGCGCCTATTACCCCGTGCCTTATACGCTGGAGGCGATCACTCTGGACATGGGCATCCCCGGCATGGATTTTTCCCCGCTGGTTTCCTATTGCGAGGCGCTTGGTGTGCCCCACTCCATCGTACAAACCCAGCTGTATCACGTGATTTTCGAAGTGCGAAAGGAAAAAAGCCCCTGTTCCATGTGCGCCAAGCTGCGCCGAGGGGCGCTGCACCGGACGCTTTCGGAACGGGGCTGCCGCAAGATCGCCTTGGGACATCACTATGACGACGCCGTGGAAACGCTGCTGCTCTCCTTGCTGTTTGAGGGGCGGATTCATTGCTTTCAGCCGGTGACGTATTTAGACCGCACCCAGATCACCCAGATTCGCCCCCTGCTGTACGTGGGAGAGACGCTGATCCAGGCCACCGCCGGGCGGCTCTCCCTGCCCGTTGTGCCAAACCCCTGCCCGGCCAACGGGCAGACGAAACGGCAGGAAGTGAAAGATTTGATCGCCCAGCTGAACGAAACGTATCCCGGCATCAAGCAGCGGGTTTTTGGCGCCATGCAGCGTCTCCCCCTGGACCATTGGGCGCCGCTCCAGCAAAGGCGCCGCCCGCTGCCGGAATAAGCCGTGCCCCGTCTTTTGTGAAACCAAAGGCTCCGGGTTACGCCAAAAACGTCCATCGAAGGAGGAGCAGCAACCCGAACCCCGGCACCCCCAAAAGGGCCATAATAAAGGCGTTTAACAGGTTCACCCCAAGGGTCACGCCGATGACGCTTCCGACGCTGGAAAACACGGCAAGCAGCCCCAGGCTGGCCGCCATCCGGGCAACAAGCCGCGCCATTCCCTTCAGCGAGCTGCGAAAGACGAACAAAACGCCAATGCCAAACACGCCAATGAGCAAATACGGCAGGAAACCAAGCTGCTCCATCGTTCACTCCATTCTATGTACGGATGCCTTTAGCCGGCATCCTCTTGCGTCCCCATAGCTTTCATTTTCCGCAGCAAATAGTTGTACCGGGCCGACGCCGCCTTGATCTCAAAGATGCAGGACTCCACCAGATCCGGGTCGGTCATCACGTCAAACGACGCATAGGCCTGCTGCAGGGCTTGTTTGGTCTGCTGAAGGGCGGCTTGCAGCTGCTGGCGCTCTCCCGGCGCCTCTTCCGCCCACTGCGTCCAAAGAAATCTTCTAAAATCGAACATACTCCTTGGCTCCGTTCTGTTTTATTCTTATGGAACAGCTTGTGTAAATATGCCATCGTTTATGCAAAAAAGCACGCACCCAAAGGTTTGGGTGCGTGCTTTTTTACGCCGATTTTCACGACTGCCACGGCAATGTATACCGAACCAGGCATCGAGATGCCTTTTCTTTTTGATCCGTCCTCCCCGGGCGATAGAGATACGAAGCGCCGCCGGCGTTCAGCTTCTGCAAAAGCCGCATCGTCTCCCCCCGGCTCAGCGTTGTTGCGCACCCCGCCCCCTGAATGGTAAGCACCGCAAAAAACCCGCCGGCAGACAACAGCGCCGAGCCGTCCGCCGCCATACCGCCGTAGCTCAAAAAGCCCCCAACGGCGTCGTGCGCGTCCGAAGCGCTCTCCTCGCCAAATCCCTCTTTTGTCGGTGCCTCGCTCTCTTCCCGCACCGAGCAGGACAGCCGCGCGCACCCTTTGGTTTGGATGCAAAACTGCTTTGTCACTTCTGCTCGCTCCCCGGACGTCGCCCCGGTAAACAGCCTCCCGCCGGCGCAAGGCCGCAGCTGGTGAAAAACGCAGGCGCCCAAAAGGACGACCGCCAGCACCGCCGCCAAAGAGCGGCGCCGCCTCGCTTTCTGCTTTCTCCGGCGCGAAATTTCTTTTAGCACCCCGTGGGCAAAGCCCGCCGGCGGAGACCCCTCTAGGTGCGGCATTGCGTTTGACAGCCTCTTGAGGTCTTCATAGAGGGCGCTGCATGAAGGACATTGCGCCAGATGCGCAAACAGCGCTTCCGTTTCTTCCTGTGATAACACGCCGTCTAAAAGCCCGCTGATCTGCTCTTCAAAATAGGAGCAGTCGTTCATACAGATCCCCCCTTTCCTGCTTCTTTGGACGATATCAAACCGGAAAAGTTCCCGTCTGCCGACAAAGCCTCACGCATCTGCCGTCTGGCCCGGGCCAGACGGGACTTGACGGTGCCGGATTCCAGCTTTAAAAGCGCCCCGATTTCCTCATAAGACAGCCCACCGATCTCCCGCAGCACCAAAATCTGCCGATGCTCCTCTGACAGGCAGCGGATCCCCCGCTCCAAAGCAGCCCGTACCTCCAGCCGTTCCAGCTCCCCTTGCGGCTCGTTCCAGCGGCTGTCTCCGATTTCCCGCCGCCCTGCCGGATCCTCTATGGAAACGGTCATCGACCGCCGCTTTTTTTCCCTGCGCAGAAAATCGATGCATACATTTGATGTCAGCCGATAGAGCCAAGTGGAAAAACTGCACTCCATCCGAAAAGCAGGCAGTCTGCGATAGGCCAGCAAAAACGCCTCCTGGGCCAGGTCCCTGGCGTCCTCGGCGCTTCCCGTCATTCGCAGGGTCAGTGAGTAAACCTTGGTCTCATTTGCCCGCACCAAGGCGGCAAACGCCTCTGTGTCCCCTTTTCTTGCCAGGCAAACCAGTTCCTGCTCTTCCGACATAGTGTCACCTCAATTCCCGCTTGATTCCTTCCGTGATACGATAGATGTCTTCCATCGACTCGATGTGGCAAATCTGCTCCTTAAAATAGCCCGAATAAGGAACCCCCTTGAGATACCAGGCGTAGTGCCGCCGGGCCTCCAGGCAGGCAAGGCGCTCTCCCTTTTGCGCCGCTGCCAGCTCAAACTGGCGCACGGCCACGTCCACCCGCTCCCGCAGGGGGGGCAAAGGCGGAATGGGCTCTCCCGAAAGGGCCGCCGCCGCCTGCTGGCAGAGCCACGGATTGCCGAACACGCCCCTTGCCACCATGGCCATGTCCGCGCCGGTATAGGCCAAAATATGGGCGGCCTCTTCTCCGGAAAAAACGTCTCCGTTGGCGATCACGGGGATAGACACCGCCTGCTTCACCTCACGGATGCAGTTCCAGTCTGCTCTGCCGGCGTACATTTGCGCCCTGGTTCTGCCGTGTACGCAAATGGCGGATGCCCCCGCGGCTTCCACTGTCTTTGCCAGCTCCACCACGTTGAGATTTCCTTTGTCCCATCCCCTTCGGGTTTTCACGGTGACGGGCCGCCCCCCGGCGCCCCGCACCACGGCCTCGACCACCTTGGCGGCCTTGTCCAAATCCTTCATCAAGGCGCTGCCGTCTCCCGCCGACACCACCTTGAGAACCGGGCAGCCCATATTGATGTCGATGATATCCGCGCCGGAATACGCGGCGGCAAGGCCCGCCGCTTCCTCCATGCACCCGGGGTCGCTCCCAAAGAGCTGAACCGCGGCCGGGTGCTCTCTCTCCCCCAGCGCAAGCAGGGGAAGGGTTTTTTTATCTTGATAGCAAAGCGCCTTGGCGCTTATCATTTCCGTATACGTGAGCCCCGCGCCCAAATCCCTGCATATTGTTCGAAACGCAAGGTCCGTCACCCCGGCCATAGGCGCCAGGGCCAGGCGAGAAGGGATTTTCACACCGCCAATGGTCATAACCATACTGTCTCCTTTGCTTGGTTCTCCTCTTGCTGCCGGGTCGGACGTCTCCGGCCGCCTGCCCTCCTTGAAGAGGCGCACCGTCATGATTTGCAAAGCCCTTGCATAAAATGAAACGATCCGGCTCCGGAACGCCGGAGGGCGCACAAATCATCGGCTTTCCGCATAGAATGCCGCAGATCGCCCTTGGCGCCGGACGCTGCTTTCGGGGAACCGATGCTGCCGGCGGACGCCTATTTCTCTGTGTTGCGTCGGCTGTTCAACGCCGGTTTGGCTGGTTTAGTATAGCACAAAAGATATTTTCCTGCAACGAAAAGACATCTTGTCTTTTTTCCCGTCATAACACGCCCTTTGCCGGCCGATTCCCCCAAAACGCGCCCGCCCGGAAAACACTGTTTTGGGAAGGAAATTCTCTTTGTTTGCCCTGAGCCGCCCCCCGCCACGGGGCCCTCGTTTTTTGTTTCACACCACTGCCGGGCTTTGCAGATGTCTGTCCCCCCTCCGTTTGCGCGGCTTCTTTTTTTTCGCCGGGCCTGTGGAGCGCTGCCAAAACCGGCCCATGTACAAGGAGGTCTTCTTTGCTTACGCAAAACAGCACCCTCGCCCTCAAAGCGCCTTCGCCCCTTTTCCCGGGGGCAACGGTGGCTCTTCTTTGCCCTTCCAGCCCCGTCTCCGCCCAGCGGCGGGGCGCGGCCGCCGCGTCTGTTGCAGCGTTGGGGCTAAAGCCCATTTTGTTTGACAGTGCCTTTGCCTCTCGAGGGTACTTGGCAGGCTCTGACGCCCAGCGGGCCGCCGATTTCAGCCGGGCGTTTGCCGACCCCGCCATCGACGGCGTTTTGGCCTTGCGGGGCGGCTACGGCGCTCACCGCATCCTCCCGCTGATCGACTGGGACGCCATCGCGAAACACCCCAAATATTTCGGCGGATACAGCGACATCACGGCGTTACATATCGCGCTCAACCAGCGGTGCGGTCTTGTCACCTACCACACCATCATGCCCGCCTCTAATTATGACACGTCCATTGACGCCTATTCCATGGATTTTTTAAAACGGGCGCTCTTTGGCGGCCTGCACGGCTCCGTGGAAAACCCGCCGGGACAGAAACTGAAACCCCTCTCCGGCGGACGCGTCACAGCGCCCCTTTGCGGCGGGAATTTATCTGTTTTAACCGCTTCCCTCGGCACGCCCTTTCAGCTGGACACCCGGGGCAAAATCTTGTTTTTAGAAGATGTGAACGAGCCCCACTCCCGGATCGACACCATGGTAACCCAGCTGCGAAACGCAGGGCTTCTGGATCAATGTGCCGGCATCTTGCTGGGCGCGTTCACAGACGGCCCCCCCGTCCCGGCAGAGGAAACCATTCCCCTGGAAGAAATTATGAGGGATCTGCTCCCCTCGGGCAAGCCGATTGTATCCGGTCTTGCCTGCGGCCATGTTCTCCCCTCTATGGCCCTTCCCATGGGCGCGGTCCTCTCCATGGATGCCGACCGCCAAACGCTGGAACTTCAGAAGGGCAGGTGAACACCATGCAAACCGCTGTTGTCTCCGTCCCCGCAGCGCCGCTGACCCAACTGCCCACCCGGGACGCCCCCCTTTTGGACGAAGTGCTTTACGGAATGGCCGTTTCCCTTTCCGGCTCGCCCCGGCACGGATTTTATTCCGCGCGGACCGACTACGGATATGAAGGGTTTCTGCCCGTTTCCGCGGTACAGACAGGGGACGCGGCTCTGGATTGGGCACGCCGGGAAAAGCGAGTGGTCTGTTCCCGTTTTTGCGATATCTTACCCTCGCCCAAAATACAAGGCCGTCCCTTGACCACCTTGCCAAGGGGCGCGCTCCTCGCGCTCCTTCACACACGCCCCGACGGCTTTTCCATGGTTCTGCTTTGCGACGGCGCCATTGGCTTTTGTCTGACAGAGCAGCTCGCCCCTCCGGCAAAAGGACTCTCTCCGGAGCCGTTGTTCCGGCTGGACGTGGTGAAAACCGCTCTCTCTTACCTGGGCACCCCCTACCGCTGGGGCGGCAAAACCCCCGCCGGGATCGACTGCTCCGGGCTTTGCTCTCTGTCCTATCTTCTGTGCGGCGCTTTGATTTACCGGGACGTCCACGTTCCCCTTCTGCCGCCCCTGCGTGAGATTCCACCGGAACTTGCAAAGCCGGGAGATCTTCTGTTTTTCCCCGGCCATATGGCCCTGTTTTTGGGAAACGGAAATTTTGTCCACGCGACGGCAAAAGAGGGCCAAAGCGGGGTCTGCCGGGGGAGCCTGAAGGACGGCACGCCCGGCTTTCGCCCCGACCTTGCCGAAACCCTTCTTTGCGTCGGCAGCCTCTTTTGAAAAAGCGCGTCCGAGGCCACGCTCGGCCTCGGACGCGTTTTTGAAATGCAGTGTTTCAGTTCCCTTCAATCTTCTTTCGATATTGATCCATGGCAATGGCAAACAATTCCCCGTTGCTGGGCGGCGTGTATGTGATGGCGTTGGCGCCCGCTTCAATGGTTTCCAGAATGCTCTCCTCCGTCGGTCCGCCGGTGGCAATGATGGGAACCTCGGGAAATTCCGCCCGGATGGCCCGCACAATGCGGGCTGTTTTGGCGGCGCCGGAAATGTTTAAAATATCGGCGCCGGCGGCCAGGCGGCTTCTGATGTCCTCCGCCTCCGAAACCACGGTAAGCACAACGGGAATGTCCAGCTCCTGCTTTAACCGGGAAATCGTTTCATTTTCCGTCGGGGCGTTGACCACCACGCCAAAAGCCCCCTCCGATTCCGCGTCTGCCGCCAAGCGCACCACCCGGTCACCTCGGGTGACGCCGCCGCCCACGCCCGCGAAAACCGGCATGTCGGCAGCCAACATCACCGCCCGCATAATGGCGGGCTGGGGCGTGAACGGGTAAACCGCGATGATGGCGTCGGCATTGATGTTCCGGATGATCGACACATCCGTTGTAAAGGCCAAAGATTTGATCCGCCGCCCAAACACCCGGATGCCGGATGCTTTGCTGATGCACATCGGAATCTCAATCATATGGCTGCGTAAATTCCCGTGATACCGGGGGACGTGTTTCGTGTTTTGGCCTTTTGAGTCCATTCGGTTTTCCCTCCAATCCGCCGCTTTAAGGCGATGTTTCTCTGGCTTACGTCAAAAAATTTTGCTCTGTTTTTGGCAGCCTCGCTTTGCAGACCGTCCTGTCATGCATGGCGTTTTTTTATTATATCGCACTTTTCTATCAAAGAAAAGACATATTTAAACGAACATCCCTCCGGCGGCAAGCGCCGGGTTTCGGCGCTTGCGGGCCGGCGGGCGCTCTGTTTCCGGGCGGGGGCCCGGGGTTTTTACGCTCTGTCGTCCTTCATGTCTTTTTCTCGGGCCACAAAATGCAGCTCGATCATCTTTTCCTTCGGCTCCTTTGCCAAATTACATAAAAAAGCAATCAGCAGGGGCAGACCCGCGGCCCAAAACAGCGTTTTTGCCACGGCGCGGGCGGCGCCCCGCCGGCCGACCGGGACATGCAGTCCGAAGATCGCCCCGAGGGCGCACAGGCAGCATTTCAGCAAAGAAACGTCCACTCCGTTCATCTCGTTCCGGTAGGCTCGATAAGCCCGTTTCAGTCGTTTCAGTCGTTTCAGTTGTTTCATCTGGCTTCCTCCCTTTCTTGGATCTGTTTTACAATGCCGCTGGAGCCGATGCGGCAGGCGCCCAGACGCAAAAACGCCAGCCCCGCCTCCACGGTGCGAATCCCCCCCGCCGCCTTGATTTTCACCCCGGGGCCGACTTTTCGCGCGAACAGCGCCACATCTTCCTCAGAAGCGCCGCCAGAACCAAAGCCCGTGGATGTTTTGATATAGTCCGCCCCCGCCTCTGTCACCACTTGGCACATGCGTATCTTTTCCGCTTCCGTCAGCAGGCAGGCTTCGATAATCACTTTCAAGATCCGCCCCTCGCAGGCGGCCTTCACCTGTGCAATTTCCTCCTGCACCCTTTGGAACGCGCCTTCCTTCACCAAGCCGACGGGTATCACCATGTCCAGCTCCGACGCCCCGTTTGCAACGGCGTCCCGGGCTTCAAACACCTTGGCTTCCGTGGTCTGATATCCGTTGGGGAACCCGATGACGGTACAAACCGGCAGCTTCCCCGCCACATAGTCTGCCGCCTGCTTCACAAAGGCCGGCGGGATGCACACCGACGCCACGCCAAAGGCAAGCCCCTCCCGGCACAGCGTTTTGATCTGCTCCCAGGTGGCATCCACGGAAAGGCACGTGTGATCCACGTGTCTTAGCAGCCCTGCTTCATCCATGACCATGCTCTTCTCCTTCTCCTGTCAATGCATAGCGCCGGACGCCCTTTTCGTCCTCCTCGGCGGACACGCTTCCTTCCGCAAGCAAATAGTCCAAATGGGCCATGGTCTCCCCCACGGCGAACCACTTCTGCGCCAAGGGAAATGTTTCCCAAGATCTGCTTCTAATATTCCAGGTCAGGTGCCCTGCCAGCTCATAGGCGGAAAGGCCCGGGCGCCGCTGCAGAATCTGCTCTGTCTCCTTCAGGCGGTCTGCGTGGTGGCCAAGAAGCGCTTGTATCCGGTCGGAAAGGGGACAGCTTACCTCTCTGTGTCCCGGCAGGGGAACGTCGATGTCGTACTCCCGCAACAGCCGAAGGCTGCCCAGATAGTCGGCCAAAGCGTTTTCCACCCCCGGCCAGGCAACGATGTTGGGCGTTATGTCAAACAGGACATGGTCTCCCAAAAACATCAGCTTTTGCTCCGGCAAGTGGAGGCACATGTGCCCCGGCGTATGCCCCGGCATGCGTCGGCAAACCAGCTGCCAGCCCCCGTAAGACAGCACCTGCCCGTCTTTGACGGGGACATACCGGTCACACGGCGGCGGCGCGAACACCCGAGCGGGGTTTTCCCCCCGCAGCCGAACAATTTCATCCATAGGGAACCCCTCCGCCGCAAACCGCTTGTCAAACAGGCCCCATCCTTCCGTTTCATAGGAACGGAGCCAGTGCAGTTCCGTTTCGCCGATGTAAATCGTCCCCTCCGTTCCCGCAAGGGCCGGCGCAAGCCCGATATGGTCGGAATGATGGTGGGTGATGAACACATCCGTCCGGTCCGGCGACGCTCCCAGCTCTTCCAGCGCGGCCCAAAGCGCCACCTTGCACTCCGGCCTGTGAAACCCCGTGTCGATCAATAAGTTCCGCTCCCCTTTGATGAGATAACTGTTGGTATATTTCAGCGGGCTCCCCGGCAGGGGAACCGGAATGCGGACAACTCCATTGGCACAGTTTTGGTACATATTCCTTCTCCTTTTTTTCAATATTGTACCACGCTTCCCCCCGCCGCGCAACGCACGGCGCCGTTTCCTCTTTCTTTTTACCTGCCTTCTTCAGCGGGCAAAAAAACAGGCGGACTAAGCGTCTGCCTGTTTTTCGTCTTCCGTTAGCTGCCGCAGCCCCTTTGCGGCCAGAACCGCGCCGATGGCCGTCGCAAACTCGGCCTTGGGGGGAATGAGAAAGGGAATGTGGTAAAGCATCTCCACATGGTCAAAAATCCATTTTGCCCGGGGGATGGTGGTCAAACTCCCTGTTAACACAACATGTTTGATCCCGTCACTCCGACAGGCAAAAACGGCCAGCATGCCGATGGTTTCAAACACCATATTCAACACGCCCAGGGCGTTGTCCCCCGGGGTGGCATTGTCCCGCCACTTGCCAAAGTTGGAGGCCGTCACCGTGTCCGGCAGCGTTTCAATGGGGGCGATGCTGATGTCCGCAATGGTCAGATCCACGTTTTTCAGATCGCCGGCTTCCGCCAGGTCAATGATCGAAGAAAATTGGCTTACCCCGCAAAGCCTGGCGCACAGCCCTTCAATGGTACCCCCGCCGACGCCGCTGCCGCCGATATGGATCTCGCTGTCCGCACCCGCTTTGACATACGCGGTGCCCGTTCCCATGCTGACCACCAGCGCCTCCTCTTCCCCCGAAAGGGCCAATCCCCCCCGACCGATGGCCGTAAACTCCGGCACCCGCACAACGGGCACGCCCAGCATGGGGTTCGGCAGAAAGCTCGCACCCACGCCGGTGAGCACAATTTGGGAAAGATCTGTCACTTTTAAATTGTTCTCACGCAAAAACCGGCCGAGGCCTCCATAGGCCGAAGTGACGGGGTCGGATGCGCGCACTTGCAATACGTTGATCAGCTTTCCCCCCGGCGTCAGGCCAGCCAGCTTTGTGGTGGAGCCGCCGATATCAATTCCCAAAATTACATTCATCCGTTTTCCCACTCTCTTCGTGCAGTTTTATCATCATATGACATTCCGCCTCTCTTGTCAAGAAAAACCCCCTTGAGCCTACGCAAAAAGCAAAGCTGCACCCGCCCTTTCTTTCAAACGGGCGGGTGCATTCGGTTTAATTTTGTTTCGTCTCGTCTACCAGGGCCTCTCCCACGGTGTAGATATCTCCGGCGCCCACCGTCAAAATCAAATCCCCCGGTTTTGCAATTTCCCGCAGATGTTCCGTCAATTCCTCCAGCGTCGGGAAGTACCGGCTGCCCGGAATTCGCGCCGCCACGTCCTTTGCGGAAATGCCCACGGTGTTCTGCTCCCTCGCGGCATAAATTTCTGCCAGCAAAATCACGTCCGCTCCCTGCAACTCTTTGACGAAATCATCAAAAAACGCTTTTGTCCTCGTATACGTATGGGGCTGAAAGGCGCAGACGACCCTGTCATAGGGCAGGGCCTTGGCCGCCTGCAGCAGGGCGTGCAGCTCGCTGGGGTGATGGGCATAATCGTCATACACCCGGGCGCCGCGGTACGTTCCTCTGTACTGAAACCGCCGCTCCGAGCCGTGAAACCCCTTCAGCCCCGCTTCGATGGCGTCCCCGGAAATACCCAGGGCAACGGCAACCGCCGCCGCCGCCAGAGCATTATAAATATTATGCTGCCCCGGCACGCAAAGGGCGACGCGGGCATACCGCTGGCCGCGATACATCACATCGAACACGGGCAGGTTCTCTTCCATTCTGAGATCGGCGCAATACACATCCGCCGTTGGCTCCATGCCAAAGGTCAGCATTCTGCGGGGAATGCCCCGCACCGACTCCATGGCGCCGGCGTCGTCACGGTTGACCACCACAACCCCCGTCTGCGCCGGGGTTTGCAGGGCAAAGGTGCGAAACGACTGCTGAATATCCTCTAAATCCTTAAAAAAATCCAGATGATCCGCTTCTACATTTAAAATGACCGCCACTGTGGGTGAAAAGCTGAGAAAGGAGTTGCGGTATTCGCAGGATTCTAAAATAATCGTGTCTCCCTTGCCCACCCGGTGGCCGGCGCCCAGCAAAGGCAGCGTCCCCCCGATCATCACCGTCGGGTCCGCGTGAGCCTCCATAAAAATATGGGTGGTCATCGAGGTGGTGGTGGTTTTCCCGTGGGTTCCCGCGATGCAGATGGCATTGCGGTATTTCCGCATCAGCGCGCCCCAGGCCTGGGCCCGCTCGTAAACCGGGATGCCGGCCTCATGGGCCGCCACGATCTCCGGATTGTCGTCCCGCACGGCGGCGGTGCGGATGACGCAGTCCGCCCCTTTTACGCTTTCCCCCACGTGTCCGATGACAACGGGGACCCCCACTTCACGCAGGTGCTCCACGGCGGCGCTTTCCTTCATGTCAGACCCGGTCACTCGGACTCCGGCGCCATGAAGCACCTCGCCCAGCGCACACATGGAAACCCCGCCGATCCCAACCAGATGGGCATGCTTTCCGGGTCGCAGCGCTTCCATCATTGCTTCATATTCCATAATCAAGCCCCTCCAAAGGGTTTTACTAAATTCTACAAGGGGAACTTTCGTGCTTCCCCGCTTGCGATGTAACATTATACTACAGTTTCTCCGGCAGAACAAGTGGCAAGCCGTCGAATTTCTATTTCCCAGTTCCCCGTGATATCCAACAATGGGGAAAAAACCCCCTGTTTTGGCACCTTCCGCGCCAAAACAGGGGGTTTTTTCATGCTGTCAATCAATCTATGTTCGGCATGCCCGCGAAGCCCTTTTGCAGCTCCGCTTCCGTCGGAACATAGTCCGACATGTTCCCGTCGTGAAACGCCATATAGGCGGCCATATCAAAATAGCCCGTTCCGGTGAGGCCGAACAAAATCGTCTTTTTCTCCCCGGTTTCCTTGCAGGCCAGCGCTTCGTCGATGGCCACGCGGATGGCGTGGGCCGACTCCGGCGCCGGCAAAATGCCCTCTACTTTGGCAAACTGGGTGGCGGCTTCAAACACCTTTGTCTGCTCCACTGCCCGGGCCTCATCCAAATGGCCGTCGTGATACAGCTTGGAGACAATGGGGCTCATCCCGTGGTACCGCAATCCGCCGGCGTGGTTGGAAGACGGCATGAATCCGGAGCCCAAGGTGTACATCTTGGCAAGAGGGGTCACTTTCCCGGTGTCGCAAAAGTCATAGCCGTATACCCCTCTCGTCAAAGACGGGCAGGACGCCGGCTCCACCGCGATGAAATAGGGGTTTTCTTTCCCCTGGAGTTTATCGCCCATAAACGGCGCGATCAGCCCGCCCAAGTTGGATCCGCCGCCGGCGCAGCCGATGATCATATCGGGGTATTCCCCCAGCTTTTCCATGGCGGCCTTGGACTCCAGCCCGATGATGGACTGATGCAGCAGCACTTGGTTCAGCACGCTGCCCAGCACGTAGCGGCACTTATCGGTTGTCACCGCCGCTTCCACCGCTTCTGAGATGGCGCAGCCCAGGCTCCCGTTGGTATCCGGGAATTCCTCCAAAATTTTTCTCCCCGCCGCCGTGGTGTTGGAAGGGGAAGGGATGACCGACGCGCCGTAGGTCTCCATCACTGCTTTGCGGTACGGCTTCTGCTGGGCGGACACCTTTACCATGTACACCCGCAAGGCCAGGTCAAAATATCCGCAGGCCATGGAAAGCGCCGTACCCCACTGCCCCGCGCCGGTCTCCGTTGTCAGGCTTTCCAGCCCCTGCTCTTTGGCGTAGTACGCCTGGGCGATGGCGGAGTTTAGCTTGTGGCTGCCCGATGTGTTGTTTCCTTCAAACTTATAATAGATATGAGCCGGCGTTCCCAACGCCTCTTCCAGGCAGTATGCCCGCACCAAAGGGGACGGCCGGTACATTTTATAAAAATCGCGAATCTCTTCCGGAATTTCGATGTGCCGATTGGTCTCATCCAATTCCTGCTTTGCAAGCTCGGTGCAGAAAATGGGCTCCAAATCGGCAACGCTCACCGGCTGCAACGTGCCGGGATGAAGCATGGGCGGGTGCTGCTCTTTCATATCCGCCCGCACGTTATACCAGGCCTTCGGCAGCTCGTTTTCACTCAAATACGTTTTATACGGAATTTTTGTCATGTCATATGCTCCCTTCAAAATACGGTTCGTTTCCTCTGGCTGCCGAGACCGGGGCCGCGGGGAGAAAAAAACAAAAAATCCCTTGCCCTCTGCTCCCCCGGAACATTAGGACAAGAGACTGCTTTATCTCCTGCGGTACCACCTAAATTGACGAATATTCGCCCGCTCTCCACGCACCATCATGCGCTTTCTTTGTTAACGGGGGAATCCCCGTCGGCCGCTACTATGCAAACGCAGTTCAGGCCGCCCTCCTGGAGCCATTCAGCATACCGTCCGCGCCGCGCTCCCACCATCCGCGGCTCGCTGTGCCTTTCGGCCCATGCTTACTTTTCCCAGTCATCGGTTTTCACATAATCAAAGCTCTGATTATGTGCAGTATACTGCCTGAATCCGGATTTGTCAAGCCCTTTTTTCCATCTTTTTTTGGCCGGCGGAGATCTGGCCCATTCCTTTCCCCCGGCACGCACCTTCCCTTCCCCCGGGGAATACTATGGTACTGACCCGTATTTGCGCGTTTCAATGGAGGGAATGTTGATGAAAAAACAAATGCACTTTAGCGTCATTGGCGGTGACCTGCGGCAGGGCAAGCTGGCAGAACTTTTGGCAAAAGACGGTCACCTGGTACATACCTTTGGTCTGGAGCGCCTGCCGGAGCCGCTGTCTGTCCCTCAGGCAAGCACGTTGGAGCAGGCTTCCGCCATTGCCGATTGTATCATTTTGCCTCTGCCCATGTGCGGAGAAAACGGCCTCAACCTGCCCTTTGGCGACACCCAGTGCCCGCTGGGGCAGCTGATGACCATTCTGCGACCGGAGCAAATCATCTGTGCCGGCATGGTGGAGGAATCGCTGGCTCAAAGCGCGGCCTCCCGGGGCCTTGTCATCCATGATTATCTGGCCCGGGAGGAGCTGGCCATCGCCAACGCCATCCCCACGGTGGAGGGCGCCCTAGGCCTCGCCATGGAAGAGATGGCCATTACGCTGCACGGCGCCAACGCCTTGGTCATTGGCTACGGCCGGCTGGGCAAGCTGCTTGCCGGCGATCTGAAGGCGCTGGGAGCTCACGTCTCCGTCTCGGCCCGGCGGTACGATGATTTCGCGTGGATCAAGGCAAATGGGTTCCGGCCGCTTCACACCGCGCATCTGGAGGCCGATTTGCCCTCTTTTGATCTCATTATCAATACCGTTCCCGCCCGGGTGCTGGACCGCCATCCGTTGTCCTTGCTCTCTCCCGGGTGTTTGTGCATCGACCTGGCCTCCCGCCCCGGCGGAATCGCCTTTGAAGCGGCGGCGGAGCTTGGCGTAAAAGCCATCTGGGCGCTTTCTTTGCCCGGCAAAGTGGCCCCGGTTACCGCCGGTCAAGCGATACGGGACACCATTTATAATATTTTACAGGAATTGGGAGTGTCACTATGAAAAAAGTCTCAGTTGGGTTTGCCTTCTGCGGCTCCTACTGTACCTATGATCAGGTGTTTCCCGCGCTGCAAAAAACGGCGGAGCAGTATGAGACCGTTCTGCCCATCGTATCGGAACACAGCGCGGAAACAGACACCCGTTTCGGAACAGCGAAGGAGCTGCTGGAACAGCTGGAAGCCATCACCGGGCATCGCGTCCTCAAGACCATTCCGGATGTGGAGCCCATCGGGCCTCAGAAGCTCTTGGACGTTCTTGTCATCGCGCCCTGCACCGGGAACACCGTTGCGAAGATCGCCTCCGCCATTGTGGACACTTCGGTCACCATGGCGGCAAAAGCCCACCTGCGCAACGGCCGCCCCGTGGTCATCGCCGTCTCCACAAACGACGGCCTGAGCGCAAACGCCCAAAACATCGGGGCGCTCTTGGCCCGGAAAAACATTTATTTCGTCCCCTTCCGGCAGGACGATCCTTTGGGAAAGCCCACCTCCTTGGTCGCCGACATGGACCTGATCCCCGACACCATCGAGGCGGCGCTCCGGGGCGTTCAATTGCAGCCGCTGCTGAAAACCATATAAAAACACGCCCGGTATGCCAATTGGCATACCGGGCGTCTGGCTTCTAAAGTTTCTGCCGGTTGCTCGGCGGGGGACATGCCCGCTTTTTCCCCGTGCCCCCTGTCAGGACAGCATCATGCGGTCGCTGGCGGTGTCCCCGCTCAGCTCTGTGAACTTTTGCAGCAGATGCTCCACCTTCAGGCTTTTTTTCTCTTCCCCGGACACGTCGAAGATAATGCGCCCGTTGTGCATCATAATCAGCCGGTTGCCGTATGCGATGGCATGGTTCATATTATGGGTGATCATCAAGGTGGTCAAGCGGTCCCGGGTCACAATGTTCTGTGTGATTTCAAGCACTTTGTGGGCCGTTTTGGGGTCCAGCGCCGCCGTATGCTCGTCCAGCAGCAAAAGCTTCGGCCTTTGAAGGGCCGACATCAGCAGTGTGATGGCTTGCCGCTGCCCGCCGGAGAGCAGGCCGACTTTTGACGTGAGCCGGGTTTCCAGCCCCAGATCCAGCTCCTTCAGCTTTTCCGCGTACATCTTGCGCTCCTGGGCGCGGATGCCCCAGCGCAGGGTGCGCGCGTTTCCCCGCCGATAGGCCAGGGCCAAATTTTCCTCAATGCCCATGGTGGCCGCCGTGCCGTTCATCGGGTCTTGAAAGACCCTGCCTAAAAACTTGGCCCGCTTATATTCCGGCAGCCTCGTCACGTCGGTCCCTTCGATAAAGATACCCCCTTCGTCTACGCCGAAAACCCCCGCAACCGCATTGAGCAGCGTAGACTTCCCGGCGCCGTTGCCCCCGATCACGGTGACAAAATCCCCTTCTTCCAGCGTCAGGGACAGTTTGCTCAGGGCCTTTTTCTCGTTGATGGTGCCTGCGTTAAAGGTTTTGGAAATTTCTTTGACTTCAAGCATGCTTTGCCCCTCCCTTCGAGAAGTAGCGGTTTTTTAAATACGGAAGGGCCAGCGCAATGGCTACGATTGTCGCGCTGAACAGCTTTAAATCCGTGGTGGAAAGCCCCAGCTGGATCACCACGGCGATGACAATGTAATAGATCACAGACCCGATGACAATGGCGACGAGGCTCAGGGCAAAGTTGCGGAAGACGCGGCCAAAGATCACCTCGCCGATGATCACAGCGGCAAGGCCGATGACGATGGCGCCCCTGCCCATATTGATATCCGAGTTGCCCTGGAACATCGCGTAAAGGCCGCCGGACAGAGCCACAAGGCCGTTTGACAGCACCAGGCCGACGATCTTCATCCGGTCGGTGTTGATCCCTTGGGCTCTGGACATGTGCAGGTTGCTGCCGGTGGCTCTGATGGCGCTGCCAAGCTCCGTTCCGAAAAACCAGTATAACAGGGCGATGATCACGGCCACAAAAATCAGCCCGACCACAATGGATTGGTTGATATACCGCAGGCTGATGGTTAAATCATATTTGTCCACGCTCAGGGACTGGGTCGCTCTGCCCATGATACGCATATTGATGGAATAGAGCGCCAGCTGGGTCAAAATACCGGATAAGATGGGGGGAATCCCCATCTTGGTATGAATAAACCCCGTAATCAGGCCGGCCAGCATCCCGGCAATGAACGCAAACAGCAAAGACAGGAGCGGATGCATCCCACCGATGATCATCATCGCCGCCACAGATCCGCCGGTACACAGGCTGCCATCCACGGTCAGATCTGCGTAATCCAACACTTTATATGTAATATAGACGCCAAGCGCCATGATCCCCCATATGATTCCCTGGGCGATGGAGCCAGGCAACGCGCCCAGCAACGATAGAATCGACATTCCCTTTTTCTTCCCTTCTGTCTGTAAACAGCGCAAATTTGCGATGAGGGCTCTCATCGCAAATTCGCACCGTTTTATTTTGCTTTATTGTGCCAGCTGGGCTTCCAGATCGCTGGGGATGGTCACCCCAATTTCCTTGGCCACATCCTTGTTGATCACCAGTGTCAGCTTCGCGGAATCCATGAACTGAATGGGCATGGACGCAGGCTGCTTGCCGTTGACCAGGACATCGTACGCCATTAGGCCGGCTTGGTACCCCAGGGTATAATAATTGACAGAATAGGTAGCAAGACCGCCGGATGTCACCATGTTTTCTTCCCCGCAGAAAACAGGAATTTTGGCCTGCACCGCAATGTTCTTCACGATCTGCATATTGGTGGCAAACAAGTTGTCTGTGGGGATATACAGCGCGTCCTGCTCGCCGCAGGCCTTTGTCACAACGGTCTGGATTTCGTTGGAATCGGCAGCGGTGTAAACGGAAACCTTGTATCCCGCGGTTTCCATTGCTTTTTTGGCCTGCTCCGCCTGCACAACGGAGTTGTCCTCGCTGGAGCAATATACAATCCCGATGTTTTTCACATCCGGGGAAAGCTGCTGAATCAGCTTCACATGCTCGTCAATGGGGCTGAGATCCGAGCAACCCGTCACGTTCCGGCCGGGCGCCTCGTTGGATTCCACCAGACCGGCCACTTCATAGTCTGTGATGGATACGCCGACAATGGGAATGGTGTTGGTGGCCTGGGCCGACGCCTGGGCCGCGCCGGTGGCATTGGCCATGATGAGATCCACACCGTCGTTCACAAACTTGGTGGCGATGGTGGTGCAGTTGGTGGCTTCGCCCTGGGCGTTTTGATAATCAAAGGTCACGTTTTCTCCAAGCTTTTCTTCCAAAGCGGCCCGGAAGCCCTCTGTTGCCTTGTCCAGCGCATTGTGCTCGACCAGCTGGATGATGCCAATTTTGTACGTTTTCCCGCTTGCGTTGGGGTCAACGCTTTCGGTTGCCGTTTCGCTGGGGGCGGGGCTTTCCGTCTCTCCCTTTGGGCCGCAGGCCGCCAAAGCAAACAGCATGGAAACGGCCATCACGGCGGCAAGCAATTTTGCAAGTCTCTTCATCGTTCAAACTCTCCTTTTCATTCCCTTTTTTTAGATAAAAAAACGCCCTCCGACACAGTCAGAGGACGGGTCTTCCCCGTGTTACCACCTCAGTTTCGCAACGCCTCTCGGCTTCGCGCTCAGCGAGTTTACACACTCTCGGCAGATCACGGCGCCACCCGACCCCAACCTACTACCACAACGGATTCAGCGGGCAACTCCCAAGAGGAATTCCGAACAAGGTTCATGTCCTTTCAGCAGCCGGACACTCTCTGCATTCCCTTTTTCCGTTCGCACGTCTCTTGATCATCGTTTTTCGATATATTAACTGCATTATAAATGCCTTTTCCCTCCTTGTCAATCATTTTTCCGAAAACATCGCTTTAAAGAGCTAAAATCTACAGTTGCTACAAATATTTTTTTGCTTTTCTGTGCAAAATATGAGAACAAGGCTTTGGATTGCATAAAAAAATGTGCCGCCGGAGCTCCTCTCCAGTAGCACATAAGAAATGGGCAACGACGTTTAAACTTGTACTTTCTCTTTTCGTTTCAGCTGCAGCCGATCCGCGATCATCGCAATGAACTCGCTGTTTGTCGGTTTCCCTTTTGCGTTCGACACGGTGTATCCAAAATATTTTTGCAGGGTTTCCAGGTCGCCCCTGTCCCACGCCACTTCAATGGCATGGCGGATCGCCCGCTCTACACGGGACGGCGTTGTGCCAAACCGCTTTGCCACATCGGGATACAGCACCTTTGTCACGGCATTGATCACGTCCATGTCGTGAACGGCCAGCACAATGGCTTCCCGCAGATATTGATAGCCCTTGATATGCGCCGGAACGCCGATTTCGTGGATAATGGCCGTCACCAGCACCTCCAGGCTCTCTCCCCTGGACGGGCGAAGCAGGGAAATTTCCTCCGACGGGGCCGTTGCCCCATTGCGCATTTGGCGGATGCGTTCCATCACGCTGTTTGGCCTGCAAGGCTTCATCATAAAATAGCCCGCACCCAATGAAGCCGCCTGCTGCACTACATGCTCTTTTACGAAATTTGATAAAACCAGCACTTCCATCTTGGGCCATCGGTTGGCGGGGTCTATCTCCTTCAGAGCCTCCAACCCGTCCATCTGCGCCAAAAGAACATCCATCACCAAAACGTCCGGGCGCAGCTCGCCCGCCATTTGAACCAACTCTGTTCCGTCACCTGTTTGACCCACAATTTCCAAATCTTCCTCACCTGACAGCGTTTCAGCCAGCAACGACCGAAACTCTTCTCCCGCGTCTGCCACTAGGATACGAACTTGATTACCCATTATTCCATCTCCCTCACCAATTTTGACTCCGTTTCATGATACAACAAGCACATGCCTATAAATTACCATAAAATGACAGCGTTTTCAAGGGATTTCTATAATTTTGTGAGAGAAATATTTGACTTTTTTTACTGGTTTATTTTATTATCCTTATTTTTTTCCTTTTTTACGACAAACTTCGACAAACGGAATCAGGATGCCATTTTGGTTTCGTTTCCTTTTGATTCTTCCATCATCTTTTCAATAAATATACCGTATCCCTTTTGGGGGTTTTCCACCAACACATGGGTGACGGCGCCAACGAGCTTGCCGTCCTGCAAAATGGGGCTGCCGCTCATCCCCTGTACGATGCCGCCGGTGGTTTCCAGCAGCTTTGGATCCGTCACCTGGATCATCAAGTTCCGGCCGCTGTCGGAAAACCCTCGATAGACCTTCGTGATTTCAATTTCATATTCGCAGACGGCATCCCCAGCCACGTTGGACAAAATCGTCGCCTTCCCCACCTTGGCGGCCGTCCGGCCTGCCGCGGGAACGGGGTTTTGCCCCATGAAATAACTGTCGTTTTCTGTTTTTCCAAATATGCCGCAGTCCGTGTTGGCGTACAGCGCGCCCAAATCCTTCGTCAGGTCAAACTTTCCCTGAAGCTCTCCCGGGGTGCCCGCTTGCCCTTTTGCCACGTTTGCGACGGAGGACCCCATGATGGATCCAGACGCCAGCGGAATCAGCATAAACGTGTCAATGTCGTTGATGCCATGTCCCAGCGCACCGAACACGCCGCTTTCCGGGTCATAAAACGTGATGGTGCCGATCCCCGCCATACTATCTCTGGTCCATGCGCCCAGGCGGTAGCATCCGTCTTCCACGCCGACCGCCGCCGTCGCCTTCAGCTCCATCTTCTGTTCGCCGCGCAAAACCTGAAGTGACATCCGGCTGCCGTTTGTCTGTTGCAGGGCGTCTCTCAGCTGCTCCGCCGACTGGACTTCCGCCCCGTTTACCCGGGTGATGACGTCCCCCTCTTTCAGCCCGCAGGCTTTCGCCGGGCAGGCGGTTCCTGTTTCGCCGATGACCTCGGACAGCCCGATCACCATCACGCCGTCCGCAAACAGCTTGATCCCGGCGGTGCGTCCCACGGGAATCAGCGTTTTTCCCGCGCCGCCCATTGTTTTGACCGCTTCCGCGGCATGCGCCCGCATCGGCACGCCCCAAAACATTGCCGCCATCAAAAAAATACAAATGCAGCGAAACAGTGCCATTGCAATGCCGGGCAGGTTGTTTGTTTCTTCTTTCATTCCATCCCCTCTTCCGCCATTTTAAAATGCGGCCACAGCACAAGTCGTTAGGCCGCCTTTTTAATATGCCTGATTTGATCGAAATCAAGCATATCATTCGCTGCCAATGTCAGACTGCGCTGGGATGGCAGAAATGGATGGTTTCATTCTTTTTTAACAAAAAATATGTTTGATCTGCGCCCACCATTCTATGCACCGAAACCGGAATATATACCCTTCTTCCTGCTCCGTGATCAATGCGATTTCCTCGTCCGTCAGACCGGCGGCAGCCGCCGCATCCTCTACCTCCTCTGTGGCAACGCCTGTGCAGAGCGGCGGGAACAAGACGCACCACCAGTTTTTGCCCGCGCCTTCTCCCAAAACGATGCGCAGCGCGGTGTACTCTCCCGCCGGCAGGGCAAACCCTTCATATTCCTTGGTGGGGAAAAATGTCCGCTCCAAAGACGCCGTCACCGGATAAGTATCTCCTGCATCCAAAGCCACTTCCTGCCCCGCCCGGGCCAGTTTTGGAAGCGCTTCCTGAATCTTTTCCTTTGCCTGTTCCAAATCGGTTTCTCCGTCCAGCAGCCCGCCCACTTCTTCCAGCATTCGGTCCCGCACCATCAGCTTCACTGTTTGATCCCAAGGACTGTCGGAATTGGCGATCACATGCAGCCGCACCATTTTGTCCGCCAGCGCCGTCTGGGCGCCGTTGAGCCGCCCGCCAAACAAAAGAGAAACCGCAAGGCCGACCAAAAGAGAAACTTCCAGCTTCCTCCATCCACTCAAAAAAACACCGCCTATCCAAAAACATTCTGTCTCTAGGATAGACGGGTTTGCTCTGTTTTAAACCGACCGGGTCAAAAAACAATCGTCATATTGTTTTTTCAATAGTTGAAATGCCGTTTCGGCCTTCTGCCGCTCCCTGAACAAGCCAAACATCGTCGGCCCCGTACCGCTCATGGAAGCGCCCAAAGCGCCGCTGTCGATCATAACGGCCCGGATCTGGCCCAGCTCTTCCCGCCGCTTTGGTTCCAAAACGGGCTCAAACACATTGTACATCCGCTTGGCAACACCGTCCAGATCCCCAAACGCCAGCGCGTCCAGCACGCCGGCCGTGTCCGGCCGGCAGCGAATTTTTTCCACACGGAGCCTGGAAAACAGCGCCGGCGTGGAAACGGAAAACCTTGGTTTACAAATGACAAAAAAGCACGGCGGCAGCGGCGGCAGCGGCCGCAGCCGCTCTCCCTTTCCTTCCGCCAGGGCGGTTTTGCCCCAGATGCAGTACGGAACGTCGGACCCCACAGATGCCCCCACCCGACGCAGCGCTTCGGGGGACAAGGCGCCGTAATGTTCGTTCAGCGCCCGCAGAACGGCGGCGCCGTCGCTGCTTCCGCCGCCCATTCCGGCGCAAACCGGAATGCGTTTTTGAATTTGGATTTCCATTCCCGGAAAGGGCAGATCGGCCGCTTCAAAATATGCCTTCGCGGCGATGGCCGCCAAGTTTTTATCGTCCTCCGGCAGATAAGGGACATCTGTGCGGATGCACATGGCCCCGGTGCCCGTTTCCCGCAGGGTGACCGTGTCCCACAGTCCCACCGTTTGCATCACCATGCAAAGGTCGTGATATCCGTCTGCCCGCCGAGCGGTCACATCCAGTGTCAAATTCAGCTTGGCAAACGCCCGCTCCGCCTTCGAAAACGCCATGGGCTTTCTCCTTTTCGGTTTTTACCGAATCTTGCGGCATTCCAGGTAGTACCGCTTGTCCCACGCTTCTCCCATGGAGAAGGTCTTGCGGGGCAGAACCCCTTCCGCCATAACAGCGGGAAACAGCTGAGATTTTTCCATGGCCGGCAGAATAAAGCCGATGTTCCCCGCCTGGCGGGCCAGCGTTTCTGTGACATCTCCGCCGTGGATGTAATCCACCCGTCCGCCGTAGGCCTTGATATATTCATCCAAAAAGCTTTGCAGCGTTCCCACTTCCAGCTTGGCCTTGGGGTTTGGCACGGTGACAACGCCGGTTTCTTCTCCGAACACATAATGGAGCCTGTGCCCCTCTCCTTCGCCCCGAAAAGCGCCGGGATACCACAGAAGCAGCTTTTGCACCACATCCTCCGGGGAAACGTCGAACACCACCCGGTGGATCGGCTCAAACTCCAAAGAATCGTCGTGTAAATTCACAAGCTCGACCATGGCAAAGCGGGCGGGCATGGTGTCCCACTGCTCTTTTGGGGTGGTCCGCTTTTGCCGGTCGTAGTTTTCTTTTGCCGTGGCAAGAGAATGGTTCCCGTCGCCCACGGCAAACAGAAGCACAGGCGCCTCCGGCATATGGTATTTCCCTGCCACGGCGGCAGGATCGGAAAGGACGGTCAGCGCCTCTGCCAGCCGGGCTTCCTGCTCTTTTGTCATCTGCCAGCCGGCGATGGATCCGCCGTTTTCCATCAGCTCAAATTGGTACAGGGGCTTCATCTCCCCCGTCTTTTCGCCCGCTGGCTCCACCGCCGTTTTCAGCGGATCGTCAATGAGCAGCATAATATGAGACGTCTCCAAAGGGGCGTCCTTGCGCACGGCCACTCGGGGCGGAAGACGTCTGAGCACCGTTCCCTCTGTCGCCCGGATGAGGGACGCGGCGCCGGGGCGGTAATCGTACTGCTCCAGATCCACCACGCCGACGATTCCCTTTCGCACCTTGCCGTTCGCCTGGGTGCGCTCCACGTAAATCAAGCTGTTCTCCAGCGTTTGAAATACCCCTTGGGACAAATAGTTTGTCATGGTCTCGTTGATTTCTCGAACACTCGCCGCCTCCCGCTCGGTTCCCAAGCGGCTTTCCGGCAAAATCAGACGCAAGGTAGAGGGCACGTCGCCCACAAACTGCTCCACCCGTTCCCAATAGTCCGGCTGAGAGGTAAATTGATCACAGGCCACAACGCTCCACCGCGTCATATCCTTTTGGTTCGGCAGCAAAAAATCTGCCGGCAGAAATCCCAGTTGGTCCAAGCGCTTCTTCATCATTCGTCACTCCTGCTGGTTCTTTATTCCCCGTCTGTCTGAAACAAGATAGACATCAGGCGGGTTCCTTCCTCAATCGACCGCCCCTTCTCTCCGGAAGGCTCGTCATAGGGCAGTCCTGCTCCGGTGTCCACGCCGCTTTGATACAGCAAAAACGGCACCGGGTCCCCGTCGTGCCCCCGAGTGGAGGTCAACGTTTTGTGGTCGCTCAAAATCAACAGGCGATAGGGAAGCTGCGCCTGTTCCATGGCTTTTACCAACGGGGCCACGACCAGATGGTCCAGCCGCCGGATGGCCTCGATTTTCCCTTCCGTGTCTCCGTTGTGGGTGCATTCGTCGGGGGCTTCAATGTGAATCGCGGCAAAATCGAACCCATCGGAAAGCGCCTTGACCACCGCGTCCACTTTTCCTTGATAGTTGGTGTCCAGCTCCCCCGTGGCGCCTTCCACCATCTTCACATCCAGCCCGGCCAGCCGGGCAATGCCGTGGCACAGCGGGACCGCCGAAATGACAACCCCTTTTTTGCGGTATTTTTCCTCAAACGAGTCTAAGGCCACCGCCGTTCCCTCCGCCCAGAACCAGATGCCGTTGGCGGGGAGTTTGCCCCGCTTCCTTCTGTCCTCGTTGAGGGGGTGGTGGTCTAAAATGTCATAGGCCTTTTCCATCAGCATCTGCAAAACCCCGGCGTTTTCACACCCCTTGGGCATCAACGGGCCGATGACCGACCCCAAATAATCGTGAGGCGGCACCGCCACAAGCCCTTCTATAGAAGCGCCCTTCTGCACCGCAATGTGCCGGAAGGAAGGGCTCGGGTAGATCTCCATGCCCGCCTGCTTTGCAAGCGGCGCAAAGTCCGGGTGAGAAAAGAGGGCATTGATGATGGCAATGGACTCCTCTCCTTCGATGGATCCGGCGCTGTGGGATATGATCTTTTTTTCCAAAAAGGGCTTGTCTCCGTCCTCATACGTTACCATGTTGCAGCGATAGGAAACGTCCCCCGGCTCAAGGGAAATGCCGGAGCCTGCCGCCTCCAGGGGAGAGCGGCCCGTGTAGCAGACCCGGGGGTCCGCGCCAAAAATCGACAAAATGGCAGTGTCGCTGCCCGGCGGCAGCTCCACCGGAACCGTTCGCACCTGGCCCACCTCGCCCTTTTTGGCAAGGTCGTCCATGCATGGCGTGTCCGCCACCTGAATCGGCGTGCGCCCGTCCAAAAACGGGACAGGATTGTCCGCCATGCCGTCTCCAATGATTAAAATATATTTCATCGCACTCCACTTCCTTTGGTTGATTACAATTGGAAAACGGCGCCGCGGGAAAGCCAAACCGGTTCCATCTGTGTTTCGTTTTCTGGTTGATCTCGCTGGTCGCTGTTTCTATAGTATGTACCTGTTCCGAGCGTGTCACTCATACATCAGGCACTTTGTTCCTGCTTTAATTTCATTAAAAATCGCTGCATACGGTGCAGCGCCTCTGTGATGCCTTCTTTCGATGTGGCATAGCAGCAGCGGACAAACCCTTCCCCGCCAAGACCGAAGGCCGTGCCGGAAATGACCGCCACTTTCTCTTCGACCAGCAGCCGCTCGCAAAACTCGTCTGAGGAGAGCCCGCTGTTGCGGATACAGGGGAACGCGTAAAACGCGCCCCTCGGCTCAAAACATTCAAACCCGATGTTTCGCAGGCCGTTTACCATCATCTTGCGGCGTTCATTGTACGAATCCCGCATCACCCCAATGTCATCCATTCCGTGGCGCATGGCCTGCACGGCGGCATGCTGGCTGATGGTCGGCGCGGACATAATCCCGAATTGATGGATTTTGGTAACCTGATCCACCACTTCCGGCACGCCGCAGACATAGCCCAAGCGCCAGCCCGTCATGGCAAATGTTTTGGAAAACCCGCTGATGATGATCGTTCTTTCATACATACCGGGAATGTTCGCCAGAGAAACGTGCTTCACGCCGTAAGTCAGCTCGGCATAAATTTCGTCGGACAAAACCATAATATTGGTGCCGTCCAAAACCTCTGCCAGCGCCTCCAGATCCGCCCGCTCCATAATCCCGCCGGTGGGGTTGCTGGGATAGGGCAAAACCAGGAGCTTCGTCCTGCTGGTGATGGCGTCTTTCAGCTCTTGCGCCGTCAGACGGAATTCATTTTCTTTTTTTGTTTCCAAATAAATGGGCACCCCGCCGGCCAACTCCACCAAAGGGCCGTAACAGACAAAGGAAGGCGTCGGGACAATGACCTCGTCCCCTTCATCCACCAGCGTGCGAATGGTCAAGTCGATGGCTTCACTGCCGCCCACTGTGACACAAATCTGATGTGCAGGGTCGTATTGCAGCCCAAGCGTGCGCTCCAGATAGGCAGCGATCTCGATGCGAAGCGCCATCATGCCTGCGTTGGATGTGTATTTCGTGTGTCCGGCTTTCAAAGACTGAATGCCGACGGCTCGAATGTGCTCCGGCGTAACAAAATCCGGCTCACCAACACCCAAGGAAATGACATCGTCCATCTCCTCTAAAATATCAAAAAACTTTCTGATTCCTGATGGTTGTAGCGCAGTCGCACGTTTAGACAAGATCGAGTCAAACTGCAGCATGCTCATTCGCTTCCTTTCTTTTGTCTACACAAGGCAAACACCATATAGTTTCTCCATTATACTACAAATCGGTTTCTTTTCAAGCAAAAGTTCGTTCAGACCCTTGGCCCCCTCCTGTTTCCGGCGCATTCCCCATGAAAGTACGCTTGGTTCCCCCTTTTTTATGTCAATATGCTCCCTCATCCCCAATCATGCATAATTTGAACCGTCGGGGGAAAGACTACTCCCGTCGGCGTCAAAAGAGAGGAGTCTCAAAAATGATTATGGATAAACTCGCGCTGGTTCTGGCCATTATTGGCGGCCTCAACTGGGGCAGCATCGGATTGTTCCAGTTTGACATCGTGGCGTTCGCGTGCGGTGGAAGCGTCTCGCCGGTCAGCCGTGTTATCTACACGCTGGTGGGTCTTGCCGCCATCTGGTGCATTTCTCTTCTGTTCCGGGATCGCAACCCGGTGAACCACGATGAATGAAAACTGAATAAAAAAACGAAGGGGCGGCAATGTGTCGCCCCTTTGTTCTCATTTTCCGCCGCAAATCGCCATGGCCACTGCCCCGGAAAGCAAAAGCCCCGCGGCCGCCGGCACCCAGGGGACGCTGGCCGGCACGCTCCTTCTTCCGGGGGGCGGCGCCTCCCGTTGCTCCGTTTGAACCGGTCGTTCGGGGGAATACACCACTTGATGACGCAAAATCCCCCGCTGCCGCAGCTCTTTTCGGATCACTCTCGCAAGGGGGCATCCTGTGGTTTCGGAAATGTCCGCCACGCGAAAGGCGGAGCCGTCCAGCTTGTTCCCCGTTCCCATAGAGGAGATGATGGGAACGCCTTTTGACAGGGCCGTCTCGATCAAGTCCAATTTGCAGGAGACAAGGTCGATGGCGTCCACAATATAATCATATTGCGCTTCTTCGAAAAAGATGTCCCGGTTGCTCCCGTCATAATACACCTTCTTGGCGTAAACCCGGCAGGCGGGGTTGATGTCCCGCACGCGACGGGCCGTCACGTCCGCCTTTTCCATCCTCAAAGTAGAGTAAGCCGCCCCGATCTGGCGGTTGAGGTTTGTCAGGCTGATGGTGTCATGGTCCACCAGCGTCAGCGCACCTACGCCGGCCCGGGCCAAGCCCTCCACTGCATATCCTCCAACACCGCCGAGGCCAAACACCGCCACATGGGCGGCCCGCAGCCGCTCCATCGCCTCTGCCCCCAGCATCATTTCCGTCCGCAAAAACTGCTTTTTCTCCCAGCTCATACTGCCTCCCGCCGATACGGAAAGCGCCTCAAACAAACGTTTGAGGCGCTTTTGCTTTATTGCACGTACTTCAAGCCGCTCTCATTGCGCTCCAAAGGATACTCCTTTTTGATGTTTTCATACCATTGTTCATACTCCGCGCTTTGCTTGGCCGCCTTCACCTGCACCTTCCAGAACGGCGCGTCGGGGCCAACCACGTACACGATGTAGCAGGTGCCCGTTTCCGCTGTGACAACGGCGGCGTCTCCCGCTTTGCGGCCCTCGGCAAACACCCATTCGCTTGCCTCGGCGGCCAGTGTCCCTTTGTTGGCCTGCTGATACAGGCCCCCGTCCTCTTTCGTGTTCGTATCTTCCGAGTTCTCTTTTGCCAACGCGGCAAAGCTGTCTTCCGTCTTGCCGCCCTGCTCCCATTGGGCCAAAATGCCCCCTGCCTTTGTTTTGGTGGCGGCCTTCTGTTCGTCTGTGACGGTGTCGGCGCCTTCCAGCGTCTCCGGCCGCAGCGCGATTTGGCGGATGTTCATGGTTGCGTAGTCGTATCGGCCGCGGCTTAGATATTGCAGGACAAAATAGCCGTCTGCCTCTTCCGAAACCGTCACGTCCCCTTTTGCCCGGTCGGGTGAAAAGACCCATTCCTGATATGCCGCGTCACTTATGGACGACTTGGACACCTCCGTCGCCGTGCTGGCGGAGGCGTCTTGGTACGTTTCTTTGTCGTCCTCTGCCGCGTATTCTTTGGCCAGCGCCGTAAAGTCGCCCCCGGCCTTTGCTTTCTTTGCCATCTCGTCGGCCTGCTTGGACGCCGCCTCCATGGCCGCCTTTGTCTCTTCCTCAGTTGCCGCCGCCGCGTTGCCCTCTGCGTCCGTTGCCGTCCCCGGCGTGCCGCTGAAGTGGAAGTACCGATAGCTGACAATGTCAAACTCGTCCTTGTTTTCATTGTAATACGCCGTGATTTCATCATCGGTATACTGCATTTGATCGGCCAGATGCTTGGTATAATCGTCGGCCAGGAGCATGTTCTCCATCTGCTCAAAGTAGATTGCTTCCGTCACACCGGTACCAAAGGACGCAAAATACGTCCCCTTTGTTATGTTTTTATTGACACAATACACCTTGATGTCGTCCCTCGTCTGCTGAAGATATGCTTCGCTCTCTTCTGACAGGGAAATGCCGGCCTTGCGCGCTTCGGATGAGAGGATGATGGCCCGCTCCATATTATCAATGCTCATGTCTTTGAAATAATCGGCCCAGGTTTGCCCTTCGTTTCCGTATGTCTGCTGATCTAGCGGCCTGCTGGTGTCCAGCCCAAACATAGAGGCGTAGCTTCCGTATGTGTTCAGAAATTGGTTGTACGCGCTGCGGTAATAAAATTGCACAACACCCGTGGAATACTTCTGTCCGGCCACGGTCACCGCTGTTTTGGATGTCTGAATGATCCCGGAATTCCAGACAGCCAGGGCGGCAACGGCCAGAACCCCCGCAACGGACAGGACGATGGTCGTCATTTTTTTTCTGCTTCCCTTGGCCGACCCCCGCCGGTTGCCCTTCTTCTGTTTTCCCTTGCTCATGCGTTTCCTTCCTCTCGTTCCCGGACGGCAGGCCGACACGCCCCAGCGGCATGAAACCAGCCCATCTGACATTTCCCGCCAACGGGTTCCTTCGATTCTAATTTTGCAATGGTGCTATTATAGCGTAAAAGGCCCATCCTTGCAAGCACCTGCGGTTTCTTTCCCAAAATCTTTACAAATATTCCACAGAACGCCGAAACAAAAAAAGGGCGCTTTCATTTTGTGAAAGCGCCCTTTTGGGAGGGGCATTTGTCTTATTTCAGTTCGACAGACGCGCCCACTTCTTCCAGCTTTGTCTTCAGCGCTTCCGCGTCATCCTTGGAAACGCCTTCCTTGACAGCCTTGGGAGCAGCCTCAACCAACGCCTTTGCTTCTGCAAGGCCCAGGCCGGTCACTTCACGCACCAACTTGATCACTTTGATTTTTTCCGCGCCAAAGTTGGTCAAAACCACGTCAAACTCGGTCTTTTCCTCCGCGGCGGCGGCAGCGGCGGGAGCGGCGGCAACCGCCACAGCGGCGGGAGCAGCGGCAGACACGCCAAATTCATCTTCCAGAGCATGTACCAGTTCGGACAGATCCAGAACCGTCAGAGTTTTGATTTCTTCAATCAAAGCAGTTACTTTTTCGCTTGCCATTGTTCGTTACCTCCAAAAATGATTTCATTATGATTGATAAAATAGGTTAGGCGCTTGCCTTCTGGTCGGCAATGGCCTGCAGGGCCACAGCCAATCCGCGGATATTTGCGTTAAGCACATTCGCAAGGCCGGTGATGGGCGCCAGCATGGTCCCCAGAACCTGTGCCTGAAGCACTTCTTTTGCCGGCAGCTCTGCCAGCGCGCTGACCTCCGCGGGGGAAATGACTTTCCCATCCACAAAGCCGGCTTTCACCACAAACTTCTTGCCGTTCATCTTCTTGGCGAAGGCGCTGATGATCTTGGCCGGAGCCACGGGGTCGTCAAAGCTGACGGCCAGAGCCGTCGTTCCGTGCAAAACGGGATCCAGCGCGTCCATCCCCACTTTTTGCGTCGCAAAACGCGTCAGCGTATTTTTCACAACGCTGTACTCCACCTGGTTTTTCCGCATCTCGCCGCGCAGCTCGGTGTCCTCCGCAACGGTAATCCCTTTGTAGTCCACGAAAACGCCCGCAGTGGCTTTTTGCAGTTTTTCCGTCAACGCATCCACAATCGCTTGCTTTTCCTGCAACACTTTTGCATTTGGCATACTGTTTTTTCACCTCCGTATACGCTATCTTGACACGCTCCCATCCACAGACACTGGATCCGGAGAGCGCCTTGGAACAAAAAAACTGTCCTCGTTCCATCAAGACACGAGGACAGTTTGCACCCTTAAAAAACGCAACCGCTTTCCTCGGCAGGGTTTATGCTTTCGCACCTGCTGTCTATGGAACGTAATATTTATTATATCAAAAAGGCGCTCGCTTTGTCAAGAAAAAGTTTCTGAAAACGACAGGAACGTCCCTTTTTAAAGCGTCTTTGCCGTGTTCACCTTCACGCCGGGGCCCATGGTAGAGGCCGCAACGCAGCTTTTGATATACTGGCCCTTTGCCGCTGCCGGCTTTGCTTTGATAATGGCATTGATCAACGCCGTATAGTTTTCCGCGAGTTTTTCCGGGCCGAAGGAAACCTTGCCGATGGGGCAGTGGATGATATTGGTTTTATCCAAACGATATTCGATCTTACCGGCCTTGATCTCCTGAATCGCCTTTGTCACGTCGGGAGACACGGTCCCGGCCTTGGGAGAAGGCATCAGGCCCTTGGGACCCAGTACTTTACCAAGACGGCCCACAACGCCCATCATGTCCGGCGTGGCCACGACGACGTCATAATCAAAGAAGTTTTCCGTCTGAATTTTGGCGACCATATCCTCAGCGCCCACATAGTCGGCGCCGGCGGCAAGCGCCTCTTCCGCTTTTGCGCCCTTGGCGAAAACCAGAACGCGGCTGCTTTTGCCCGTCCCGTGGGGCAGAACGATGGCGCCCCGCACCTGCTGGTCGGCGTGCCTGGAGTCTACCCCCAATCTCACGTGGAGTTCCACGGTTTCATCAAATTTCGCTGTGGCGGTTTTCACCACCAGCTCCATGGCCTCCGCCACGTCATACTGGGTGCCACGGTCGATCTGTTTGGCACTCTCTTTATATTTCTTGCCTCTGAACAATGTAAATCCTCCTTTATTGTGGCGGCCCTAGGCCCGTTCGCTTCCCGGCCGCCCTCGTGGTTGTAATCGGACGAATCCTCCCACTGGCCGCAGGAACTACTCTCCTACGACAATGCCCATGCTGCGGGCCGTGCCTGCCACCATATTCATTGCAGCCTCAACGCTGCCGGCGTTGAGATCCGGCATTTTCAGCTCCGCAATTTTGCGCAGCTCTTCTTTGCTGATGGTGGCAACTTTCGTCTTGTTGGGCACGCCAGAGCCGGACTCGATTTTACACGCTTTCTTCAGCAAGACAGCCGCCGGCGGGGTCTTTGTCACAAAGGTAAAAGAACGGTCGGCATACACCGTAATCACCACAGGGATGGTCATGCCCGTTTCATTTTTCGTTCTTTCGTTGAATTCTTTCGTAAACGCGGTGATGTTGATACCATGCTGGCCCAGCGCCGGACCCACAGGAGGCGCAGGGGTCGCCTTCCCAGCCGGGATCTGCAGTTTAATATACCCTGTTATCTTCTGTGCCATGAAAAGCACCTCCAAAATCTAAATTTCAGTCGGCCTGCAAAAAACGTCGTTTTGCAAGCCCTTCGCCGCGATGGGGAGCGTCCGACCGGCTAGGGTTTGACAGGCTCCACCTGCGTCAGCTCCAGCTCCACCGGCATCTCCCGGCCAAACATGGAAACCGCCACACGCACTTTGTTTTTCTCCGGCTCGATTTCTTCCACAATGCCAAAAAAAGACTCCATCGCGCCGTCAATGATCTTCACATTGTCGCCCACTTGATAGCCGACGACAACCTCTCGCTTTTCTACGCCCAAGGCGGCAATTTCCTCATCGGACAGAGGAATGGCCTTGTTTCCGGACCCGACAAAGCCGGTCACGCCGCGCACGTTGCGCACCAAATGCCAGCTCTCGTCCGTCAAAATCATTTTGATCAGCACATACCCGGGAAACACCTTCCGCTCCACCGTTTTAGAGCCGGAATCCGTCACTTCCGTAACCGTTTCCACCGGCACCTGCACCGATTGAATCAAATCGTGCAGCTTCCGGTTTTCCACGTGTTTTTCAATGGTGGCGGAAACGGTATTTTCGTACCCGGAATACGTATGCACCACATACCACTTTGCACTCTCAGCCATGACAGCGCCCCTATCCTTGGGCCAAAGCGATCAATGCTTTGGCTCCGCCGGCCGCCAGCCAGTCAAAGGCCCATATAAACACACCCACCACAATGACACTGACAAGGACGGTCGCCGTGTGGTTCACCGTTTGTTTGGTGGTTGGCCATTGCACCTTTTTCAGTTCGCTCCGCATCTCCCGAAACCAGCGGCCGATGCGGCGTCCAGCCCGAACGAAGACATTCGACTTTTTCTTCACGGGTGCCTTCTTTTGCTTTTTGGGGGTCTCAGAAGGTTCACCCGCTGTTACTTCTTTCTTGGGGTTTTCAGCCATCGAAGCGCATCCTTTCTCTTAACATGGTACCTGTACTCACTTTGTTTCGTTGTGAACGGTATGCTTTCTGCAGAAAGGGCAATACTTGTTCATGGTCAAACGGTCAGGGTCATTTTTCTTGTTCTTCATCGTGTTGTAGTTCCGCTGTTTGCACTCGGAACATCTCAGGGTGATCTTTACCCGCATTCTTAACGGCACCTCCTTTTATATTTGGAAAAGGCCAACGCCTTCTCCCGCTGCCTCCCTATCCGGAAAACGGCCTCATCTTACGTGACCGCCGAAAAATAGGCAAAAAAAGAAAGCCTTTTCCGACAGGTACAGGTATTTTATCATACCGTCTACCCCTCGGTCAAGGTTTATTTTGATAAAACCGCGCTCCGCGCTCATTATAATGCCCGGCCGGCCCTCATGCCGGGAAACCCGGCTGAGGGCCGGGGAGCCCTCCCGCCGGCCTTCCTGCCTCTTTGCGCAGGGTGCCGGGTCGTCGGTTCGGCGGCTCCCTCGTTCGCGCGCCCGGTTGGTCACAGCAAAATCACGCCGGCCTGTTCGCAGGCGGCAATGGTCTTTGGGTCCCAAACAGAGGCCTGTACCTCCCCGATGTGAGCCTTCCCCAGCAGCAGCATGCTGATGCGGGACTGCCCGATGCCGCCCCCCATGGTCAAGGGCAGTGTTCCGGACAGCACCTGCTGATGAAAGGGCAGTGTCCTTCTCTCGTCGCAGCCGGAAAGGGTCAGCTGCCGGTCCATGGCGTCCGCGTCCACCCGAACGCCCATGGAGGACACCTCCAGCGCGCAGTGCAAGGGGGCGCACCAGAACAGCAAATCGCCGTTGAGCGCCCAGTCGTCATAATCCGGCGCCCGGCCGTCATGGGGCTGCCCCGACCGCAGCGGGCCGCCGATTTGGGAGATGAACACGGTTTTGTGTTCCTTGGTATAGCGGTTTTCCCGCTCCTTCGGGGTGATCTCGGGGTACAGATCCGCCAGCTCCTGGGCCGTGATGAAGGAAACGGTTCTGTTTAATGTAACGGGGATCTGGGGGTAGGTTTCCTTCACCTGATCCAAAGTGTCGCAAATGACCCCTGCAATCCGGGTGACCGCATCCTTTAAATAATCCATCGTCCGGTCTTCCGGCGCGATCACCTTTTCCCAGTCCCATTGATCCACATACATGGAGTGCAGGTTGTCCATCTCCTCGTCCCGGCGGATGGCGTTCATATCCGTATAAAGCCCCTGCCCCACGGGAAACCCGTAACGGTACAGGGCCATCCGCTTCCATTTGGCAAGGGAGTGAACCACCTCGGAAACGGCCCCTGTCTCCCGGCTGTCAAACCGCACCGGGCGCTCCACCCCGTTTAAGTTGTCGTTCAGCCCGGTGGAAGGGTCAACAAACAAAGGCGCGGACACCCGCTTTAGATGGAGGGCTTCGCTCAAGCTGTCCTCCAGCTTTCGTTTCAAAATTCCAATGGCCATTTGTGTTTCATACAACGTCAGGCTGGATGCATATCCCGCCGGGATCCGTGTTTTGCTCATCGTTGTCGCTCCTCCCAATTTCTGTGGCTGTCTAATGAGATAGTGTACTCGTTTCCCCCGCTCCTGTCAACCGATCCGCGGCGGCTCAAAAAATACGCCGGCGGGCAAAGCCGCCGGCGTATTGAAAAACCAAATGATGTAACTTACAAAGCCGTTTTCCAAAGGCCGTGGAGATTGCAATATGCGTAAACAGCAACCGCCTCGTCGTCCTGCAGAGCAAACACAACCTCGGGCTTGTCTCCGGGTTTCAGGTTTTTTCTCTGCCCGCCTGCCTTGGTTTCCATGTAGATCCACGGAATGAAGTGTTCCGGCACCATGGGATGCTCCACGCTTCCCACCTTGACCTTGACCACGTTTCCTTCCACGGTCACATCCGGCAGATGCTTTTCGTTGGACGCTTCCACGGTGTTGGGAACGAGAAGCTGCATGGGCTCTCCGCAGCAAATTGTATCTACAGGGGATTCCTGCACGATTCCGATGATTTTATGACAGTGCTTACATAGGTAAAATTTTTCTCCCTGACTCATTTCAAAAACCCCTTTCTATTGATTTGTCTTAGATGATACCATTCTTATTTTGTTTTTTCTGTGATCCAATCACAAAATTGCGGAATCTTGCGAGTATTTTTCGGTTTTTGGCGGAAAATATACGATGAAAAGACTTTTAAATTCAAATTGTTTGGTATATAATAGGGAACCAGTGAAGAAATAACGATGGAGGTAAATCACAATGAGTATTAAAGTAGGCATCAACGGGTTCGGGCGCATCGGCCGTCTGGTGTTCCGCGCGGGCATCAACCGCGAGGATATTGAATTTGTTTGCATCAATAACCCCAACACGGTGCCGGAATATCTGGCGTATTTGCTGCGGTACGACAGCGTCCACGGCCGATTCAACGGGGAAGTTACCCACGTGGAAGACGGCGTCATCGTCAACGGGAAAAAAATCCCCATTGTCCATGAGCCGGACCCCGCCAACCTGGATTGGGCCAAGTACGGCGTGGAGTATGTCATTGAGTGTACCGGTAAGTTTACAAAGCTGGCCGACGCCTCTCTGCACCTCAAAGGCGGCGCGAAAAAAGTTTTGATCTCCGCCCCTTCCGCCGACGCGCCGATGTTTGTCATGGGCGTCAACGAAGACACCTACACCACCTCCATGGACGTGATCTCCAGCGCCTCCTGCACCACCAACTGCCTGGCGCCCTTGGCCAAAGTCATCCATGACAACTTTGGCATTGCCGAAGGGCTGATGACCACGATTCACTCCATCACTGCCACCCAAAAGTCCGTTGACGGGTCTTCCAAGCGGGACTGGCGGGCCGGCAGAGCCGCTTCCGGCAACATCATCCCTTCCACCACCGGCGCTGCCAAGGCCGTTTCAAAGGTGATCCCCAGCCTGAAGGGAAAGCTCACCGGCATGTCCTTCCGGGTGCCCACGCTGGACGTCTCCGTGGTGGATTTAACCGTTCGGCTGGAAAAGCCCACGTCTTATGAAGCGATCTGCGCCGCCATCCGCAAGGCCTGCGACAACGAGATGAAGGGCATCATGGGGTACACCGAAGAGCCTCTGGTTTCCTCCGATTTTATCGGCGATGAGCGCACCTGCGTGTTTGACGCTTCCTCCGGCATCGCCCTGTCCGACACCTTTGTGAAGCTCGTCGCCTGGTATGACAATGAGATGGGCTACGCCAGCAAAATGGTGGATCTGGTTGTCCACATGCACAAAGTGGATCACGAAAAATAAACGCCGCTGTTATCAACATGTAAAACTAAAAACTGCCGCAGGCAAACGCCGCGGCAGTTTTTTTGTTCCAAAAAGGCCCTTCCAGCGGGGGCCTTTATGCCGCAACGGCCCGACCGATCAAGTCGCCCGCCAAAACCCCAAGCAGGCACAGCAAAACACTGAGTACGGCATACAGCCCGGCGACCACGGGCTTCCCTTCGCCAAACAAATGAAATGTCTCCAGAGAAAAGGTGGAAAACGTGGTAAACCCGCCGCACACGCCGGTTTTGAGGAACAAGAGCAAGCGGGGCGGCATCCACGGCCCCGCCACCCCGGCGACCAGGCCGATCAGCATGGATCCTGTCAAGTTGATCAGCAGCGTCACCAGAGGGAAGCTCCCGGCCAAGGGGATCAGGCCGCACAAATACCGAAAAACAGAGCCCAAAAAGCCCCCGGCTCCCACAAATAAGCACTCTACCATGGCTTCATTTCCTCTTTTCCGCTCCAAGCGCATCCGGAAGGGCCGGGTCCGGCGTGACGTACAACGTTTGGTACGTTTCGTAAATCACCATCCCCGGGCGGGCGCCTTTCGGCTTTTTCACATGTCGCACCTGGGTGTAGTCCACGGGGACATTCTCCCCCTCCTGGGCGCTGGAGAAATAGGCCGCGAGAAGAGCCGCTTCCAAAATGCTCCCCTCGTCCGGCGGCTGTCCCTCACACTGCAAAATCACGTGGGAGCCGGGCCGCTTCTGGACGTGAAACCACAAGTCGCTTTTAAACGCGGTTTTCAGCGTCAATTGATCGTTCTGCGTGTTGTTTTTCCCCACCAGAATGGGACGCCCGGCAGAGGACACAAAGGACAGAGGCTGCCCCGGAGCCGGCTTTTTTTCTTTCGCCTTCCCCGGTTTGCCCTTTCGCTTGAGGTAGCCCCCTTCCAGAAGCTCTTCCCGAATCTCCTGCAAATCCTGCTCTTTCTCCGCTTTCGACAGCGCTTCCAGCACGCTGTCCAAATACACCACGTCCGCCTCGCCCCGCCGGATCTGCTCCGTCAGCACCTGGGCGGCGGTTTTTGCCTTTTGGTACCGTTTGTAGTACCGGGCGGCATTTTGCTGGGGCGTCAAAAGCGGGTCCAATGGGATTTTGACGTCGGGGCAGGTCTCCTGATAATAATCCGCCGTGACAAAAGAGGGCGCTCCCTTTTTGATCTGATGCAGACTGGACGTGATCAAATCGCCCCACACGCGATAGGTGTCCCGCTCCGCGGCCTCCGCCAGCTCTTTTTTCTGGGCGGCCACCTTGCGCATGGCCCGCTCCCGGGCGGAGGCGGCGCCTCTTCGCAGGTCGCCGCTTTTCGAGGCGATCCGCTCTCTTGCTTCCCGCAGGGCGTAAAACGAATCCAGCAGGGCGGAAAAGCTGCTCTCCTCCCGCAGAGTGAGATACCCCTCGTACTGCCGGGGGCGAATGCAGGTAAACTCTTTCGGCTGCCCGTCCAGCAGGAGCATACAAGGGGTAAACGCCCCTTGCTTCACTTGGTCCAAAAGCTGGGTCAGGGCCGCCAAAAGGCCTTGGCGATCCACCTGGCACAGGCGGACGTCCACGTCTCCCCCGGCGCGATACGCCACCTCCCGGCACAAAAACGGGGACAGACCGCCAAAGGACGACAGCAGCGCGTCCGCCGCCTTTTGCTCCCCCGGCGCTCGATCCAGCGCTTCTGCCAGCGCCTGCTCTGTCATCTCTAGGGGGTTTTGCTTTTCCTGGGCGGGGGGCAGGCGGTAATAAAGCCCGGGCAGCACCTGCCGCTTGGGGGACATCTCTATGTCCACCCGACGCAGACAGTCTGCAATCCGCCCGTCGCCATGGACCAAAATCAAGTTGGAGTGCCGGCCCATGGCCTCTAAAATCAGATGCTTTTCCTGGTATTCCCCCATCTCGTCCATGGCTTCTATGGCGATGTCCACCACCCGCTCCATGGGCGGCTGGACAAGGCCGCAAATGCGCCCGCCCAGAAGATGCTTGCGCAGCAGCATGCAGAACATGGGCGGGGTTTTGGGGTTTTCCAGCGCCAGATTCGTCATCTGAATCCGGGGTCTTGCCGGGTTCCCGGAAAGCAGCAGGCGGCCGCTCCCCTCTTTGCCCCGGAGCAGAAGAACGATCTCCTCCCCCCCGGGCTGGTAGATTTTATCGATCCGCGCGCCCAAAATCTCCCGGGACAGCTCCGCCACCACGGCGCCCAGGCAAACAGCGTCTAAGGGCATTGCGCCGCCCCCTTTTCTTCCCCTTCGCCCATCATTTGGTCAAACAGGGTACAGAGCCTGTCCCGCCGGCCCTGCAAATAAAGCCAGCCGAACAGGGCCTCTACGGCCGTCGCGGTTCGGTATTCCTCTCTTGTGGCGTGCTGGGGCACCGTCGCAAAGTGGGCGTTGCGCCCTCTGCGGAACACGTCGGCCTCTTCCTCTGTCAAAAGGGGCAGTATCCGCGCGGCCGCCTTCGCCTGGGCCGGGGCAGCCACATAAGACACTGTGGCCTGGTGCAGCTTTTTCGAGGTGGGCACCCCCTCCACGCAAAGGCGGCTGCGCACCATCAGTTCATAAACGGCGTCCCCCAAATGGGCCAGGGCCAGGTTGCTCATCCCCAAAAGAGCGGTTCGGTCCAATTGTAGTTGAAAATAATCCATCGTTTCCTCTTCTTCGGTTCATTTCTTTTTTAGAATGTAAACTGCTCAAAATTTCCTTTGAGATCGGCAAACTCCGCCTCTCCGTCCGTCAGATAAAACGGAGCCAGCACATGGCCGGTTTCGTCATTATAAAGGGCTTTCAGCCTCGGCATGGTTTCAAACGCCCTGTTTCGCACCTCGGGCCGCTCGTCAAACACGGCGACGCCCCGCACCCGCAAAAACCGGCCTGTCGGATCCGCCACGCAAAGCTCCACGTTTGGGTTTTGAACAAGCTGGGCATAGGACTTCTTCTGCTTTCCCATGCCGAAATACAGCTTTCCTTCAAAGGACATATAAAACCCAAAGGGACGCACCCGGGGCTCCCCCGCTTCCACCGTTGTGAAATAAAACACGGGGTTTTGTTCCAAAAAATCCAAAATACGGTTCATGCGCTCCTCCTCTGCTTGCTTTTCATTTGTTTCGTCCGGATTATTATACTCTCTTTCGCGTGAGAATTCAAACATTCTGTCATCCGGCGCCCCATTCTCTCAAAAGGCCGGCGAGAGACTTGCCAAACAGGCGAATGGCCCCCAGGGCCTCCTGGAGGGAGTTTCCATGGCTGCCCACCTCAATCAGCAAAGACCCGGTGGACAGCTGCTGGTTGTACCGGGAGCTGCGCAGGGACATGGGCCTTGCCAGCGTGGGATATTCGGCATTGATCCGTTTTTGCAGCCAGATGGCAAAGCGCACGTTTTCCCTCCAACTGGGGTGAGAGAGGCCCCCGTCGTTGCTCCCCATGACCAGCATAATTTGGGCAACCTGCTCCCCGTCTATGGTGGTCACCGGCTTATAAATGGTGCCGTCGGAGCCCATCAGGGCATCCCGGTGCAGGTCAAATACCACTCGGATGGTGGGGTGCTTCTCCAAGTACGCGTTCACCGTTTTGATGGAGCGCTCATAGGACCCCCGGTATGCGGGATAATCGTGAAGCACCTTGTCGTGGATCACGGAAATGCCGCCTTCCTCCAGCACCTTTTGAAGTTCGTCCCCCACCCGCACCACGTTGTGGGCTTCGTCTGTGGTGCGCGCGTCTCCCGTGGCCGTGTATTGGTCCTCCCCTTCGGGGTGGTACGCTTCGCTTCCGTGGGTGTGGACGATCAAAACCTGCGGCCCCTCCTCCGCGTTTTGCAGCTTCAGATCCGGCTTTGTTTGCGACAGCTCCGCCACGTTGACCGTCTGGCTGGTGCGGTTGAAGATGTAAACCCCGTCCGCTTGGTCATAGCTGGTGGATGAAATAGCCTGGAACGTTCTTGCCTTGATTTCTCCATTGGACGTGGGGACGGGGGAGGGGGTTTGCGCCTCTGTCGGAGCGGGGGACGCCGCCCCCGGCAGGCCAAGCCCCGCCGCCCCGGCCCGCTCCTCCTCCTCTTCCAAAGAAACCGCCGCCGCTTCCCCCGCGCGAAGCACAGCCGACTGAGAAAGCACCATCGCCTCCCAGGCGTTCAGCCGCGCGCTCAGCGCCCCTTCCGGCACATAGCCAAGCTCCACGCCCAAAATCGCTTTGGAGACGGCGCCGCTCTCCAGCGCGCTGCCCAGAAACTGCCGTAAGATGCCGCCGCCCGTTGTCTGAGACAGCGCCGTCATCACGAAAAACGCCATGGCCAGCGCCCCCACGCGGCGCAGCCGGCGTCCGTTCCGCCGATTTTTCTTTGGAGCTTTTTTCATTCGTTCCTGCATCTCATCTCCACCTTCCTTTCCCACAGTATGCGAAAACAAGGTGAAATATGAGCCTGTCCACCGGCGCCTGTTTCCTCCGGTTTTCTATGAATATGGGCGGCCTTCTTCTTTTCCGCCCGCCTTTGGCTTCGTTTCCTCGCCGCCGCCTTCCTCTCGCCGCCGCTTCTCCCCCTGCCGCCCCTTCCTTTCTGCGCCGCTTCTTCGCTCCATTCTCTGATCAATCGCAAAACAAAAGAGAAGGCCGCACCGCGCTTCTGCCTTCTCTTTTGCCCCCGCTCGCTGTTGTTCGGTTTTTCTTCCGGCCCCTTTGCTATGTATCGTCTCGGCCGTGCCGCCGCGCTGTCATTGCAACGTGAAGTCCAAGTTCCGATATTCCACGCCGTAGAGTGCCTCCATTTTTTGAAGCATGGGGACATCAGGGTAAGAGACCGCCCGTTCGTAGTTGCTCAGCGTCTGCTCGCTGATGCTCAGCTGCATGGCTGCCTCTCTTTGGGTCAGCTGCCGGTTGACCCGGGCTGCTTTTAATGTCAATAACACTTCCATTTCCTCCATTTCTGCACTTACTGTTCCCCTTCCGTTTCTGTTTCCGGGGGCGCCGTTTCCTTGCGTCTTTCTGTCATAATAATACGTCATTTCAAAAAACATGTCAATATAATTGACATATCAAAATTTGATTCTATCTGCCAAAAGTCGTCATGAATCGACACCGTTTCCTCTCTCCCTCCGCCGTGGCACACAATGATTTGACAAAGCACGGCAAAACACGACTCGTTGCCCCCCTTAGAGCGTCCAAAGCGCTGCTCTCCCGCTGCCCTTCTCTTGACTTTTGACGGGGAACCTTTATAATGATTTGTATCAAAAACAGAACCCCTCAAGTGTCTCCTCCGGCGTTCGGCCCGGGGGGAAGGATAGGAAAACGGGTGAAACACCCGTGCGGTTCCCGCCGCTGTAAGTGCTTGATGGTGTCCGTCCGTCGATGAAAATCGGTCATTGGGGCAACCCGAGAAGGCAGGGCGCACACCGGAGAAACGCTCCAGAGCATAAGCCAGAAGACCTGCTTGGGGGATAAACGCAAAGCTGCCGCGGCAGCTTTGCGTTTCGCGCGCGGAAAAACGGCCGCGGCAGTCCAAAAGACTTGCCGCGGCCGTTTTAAACCCTTTGCCCCGCTTTTCGGTTTGCGGCGGGGGGCTTTGGCGCCGGGGATAACGGCCCGCTAAGCGCCCGGATCGCAACCCGGCCGAACACCGCCGTACGGCCCGGGTGCCGGCAGCGCCCGGGCCGTACGGCGGCGGGTAGGCTTATCTCGCGCTGCTTGATTTGAGGAAGGGGGCTGATGCCTTATCCAAACCAAAGATTCCTTTTCCGGCTGCCATCCCGCCGTCCAATTTCTTTATTTCGGGCTGGTTTTTTTGTGTTCCATGTGCTTGATGCACCCCGTCTTTCTGGGCATTTCCCTCCTGTCCGCCGTCGGGTACAGCATTCACCTGCGGGGCAAAAAAGCCCTGCGCTTTTCCCTTTTGTACCTGCTGCCCACGATGCTGCTTGCCGTCGGCATAAACATGGCGTTTAACCACCAGGGCGCAACGCTTTTGGCCTATTTTCCCTCCGGCAACGCCCTGACGCTGGAAAGCACGGCCTACGGCGGGGCCGCCGCCGTGATGCTGGCCGCCGTTCTCCTCTGGTTTACCTGTTACAACGAAGTGATGACGGCGGACAAGTTTGTCTATCTCTTCGGGCGGGTGATCCCGGCTTTGAGCCTGGTCCTTTCTTTGACGCTGCGTTTTGTCCCCAAGTTTCAGGGGCAGCTGAAAAAAGTTTCTGCGGCCCAGCGGTGCGTGGGGCGGGACGTTTCCAAGGGCAGCCTTCTGCAACGAGGCAAAACCGGCCTTACGATCCTTTCCGTTATGATCACCTGGAGCCTGGAAAACGCCATAGAAACCGCCGACAGCATGAAAAGCCGGGGCTACGGCCTGAAGGGCCGCACGTCGTTTTCCATCTACCGTTTTGACGGGCGGGACAGGGAGATCTTCCTCTGGCTGCTGTTTTGCGGGGGATATCTCCTCTCCGGCTGGGCCGCGGGGGGCGCTTCCTTCCGCTACTATCCCACCATGAAGGGCGTGCCCCTCTCCCCTTTCCCCGTCAGCTTCATGCTGTCGTACCTGGCCCTTTGCCTGACGCCTTTGGCTCTTGATCTTTGGGCGGAACGGCTTTGGAACAGGGCAAAAAACAACGCGGAGGGATAACCCCCCGCCCTCTCGTCCCCTCCGCCCTGTTTCGAGCGGGCTGCCCGGGGCGCAGGGGCAAACCGACCCGGCAAAGCCCCCCAAAAGCAGACCCTTGGGCGGGGTTTGGCGCCCGAACCTCTGATACAGTTGAAACACACCGGCGGGAGCGCTGCTTCCGTCCCGCGGAAAGGCTGGATGCACCATTGAACCATTGTTTTGAACTGGAAAACCTGTCCTTCTTTTATCCGGAGCAGGAGAAGGAAGCCCTGGGCGGCATACACTTTGCCGTCCCCCAGGGGGAGTTTGTAACCCTCTGCGGGCCGTCCGGCTGCGGCAAGTCCACCCTTTTGCGGCAGCTCAAGCCCGCCCTCGCTCCCCACGGCATCCGAAGGGGGCACATCCGCTTTTTGGGCCGCCCGCTGGAGGAGGTAAGCCGGCGGGAGCAGGCGGCAAGCATCGGCTTTGTGCAGCAGTCCCCGGAAAACCAAATTGCCACGGACAAGGTGTGGCACGAGCTGGCCTTCGGCCTTGAAAGCCTTGGGTATGACACACCGACCATCCGGGGCCGGGTGGCGGAAACGGCAAGCTTTTTCGGCATTTCGCCCTGGTTTCACCAGGATGTCTCCGCCCTTTCCGGGGGGCAAAAGCAGCTTTTGAACCTGGCGTCTGTCATGGTGATGCAGCCCTCTGTCCTCCTCCTGGATGAGCCAACCAGCCAGCTGGACCCCATCGCGGCGTCGGAGTTTCTCGCCGCGGTTTGTAAGATCAACCGGGAGCTTGGCACCACGGTGATCCTGTCGGAGCATCGGCTGGAGGAGGCGCTCCCTCTGTCCCACCGGGTGCTGGTGATGGACGAGGGGCAGATCATCGCGGACGGCCCGCCCCGGGACGTGGGCCGCCGCCTGAAAGAACAGGGCCACGCCATGTTCCTTGCCATGCCCACGCCCATGCGGATTTGGGCGGCGCTGCCGGGCGGCCTCCCCTGCCCTATCACCCCGGGAGAGGGGCGGGACTTTTTGGCCCGCTTCGCCGCCGGCCGCCCTCCCGTTCCAATGACGCCGCCTCCCGCCGCAGCCAAGCCCACGGGGGACGCCGCCCTTTCTTTGGAAAATGTCTGGTTCCGATATGACAAAAACGGCCCCGACGTGTTAAAAGGGCTGTCTCTCACGGTTCACAAAGGGGAGTTTATGGCCGTTCTCGGGGGAAACGGCACGGGGAAAAGCACCATGCTCTCCGTTGCTTCGGGGCTTCAGCAGGCCTACCGGGGCAGCGTGGCCCAAACCGGCAAAATCGGGATGCTGCCCCAAGACCCCCAAACCCTGTTTGTGAAAAAAACCCTGAGGGAAGATTTGTTTGAGGTCTTTCGGGGGCTGCCCGTCTCCCCGGAAAAGCAGGCGGCGGGGGTGGCCCGCGTTTCTTCCCTTTGCCGCTTGAACAGTCTGCTGGAGCGGCACCCCTATGACCTCTCCGGCGGGGAGCAGCAGCGGGCGGCCCTCGCCAAGATTTTGCTGCTGGAGCCGGAGATCCTGCTGCTGGACGAGCCCACAAAAGGCCTTGACGCGGGGTTTAAGCAGGTGCTTGCCGGCATCTTAAACGCGCTTCTTCGGAAGGGCGTCGCCGTGCTGATGGTGAGCCACGACGTGGAGTTTTGCGGAGCGCATGCCCATCGATGCGGCCTGTTTTTTGACGGGGGCATTGTAACGGAAGGGCCGCCTCACGCCTTTTTCCCCGGCAACCGTTTTTATACCACCTGTGCCAGCCGCATGGCCCGGGACGTTTTGCCCCGGGCTGTCACGGCCGGGGACGTGATTGAAGCCTTTGGGGGCAGCGTGCCGCCAAAGGCGGCGATGTCGGATGAGACGGCCGCCCCCCTTCCCCCCGCTCCTTCGGGGGGCGGGAAGAGGGGGGGGCAGGCGCTCCCCCTTTGGCGAAAAATCCTGGCCGGGGGGGCAGGCGCCGTGGCGGCCGCTTCCTTTGTGAAGGCCGTCCGGGGGACGGATTTTTCCGCCCTTTTGTCCCCTGCGGGGCTCACCTCGCTTTCCCGGGATTCCCTTGTCCTCTATGCCGTTCTCATCGCCGCCCTGCTTTTGCTTGCCCTCGCCACAGCGAAAGGCTCCCCGCCGGCTGCCCGGCCTGTGTCGGTACCCAAAGAGCGCCGCCGGCTGCCAAAGCGCACCGCTGCCGCCGCTTTGGTCATCCTGCTGCTGATTCCCCTGACCATCTTTCTGGGGTTCTCCTATTTGGGCGGGAAACGATATTACTTCACGGCGCTGCTCATTCTGCTGGAAACCATGCTTCCCTTCTTTCTGGTGTTTGAAGGGCGCAGGCCCCAGGCCAGAGAGCTTGTGATGATTGCCGCTTTGTGCGCCCTGGGGGTTGCCGGGCGGGCGGCCTTCTTTATGCTGCCAAGCTTCAAGCCGGTGCTGGCCCTTGTCATCGTTTCCGGGGTGGCGCTGGGTGGAGAAACCGGCTTTCTCGTGGGGGCGATGACCATGCTCTCTTCCAACGTGCTGTTTGGTCAAGGCCCGTGGACCCCGTTTCAGATGGTTGCCGCCGGCCTCGTCGGTTTCCTCGCGGGGGTATTGTTTCGCAAGGGGCTTCTGCGCCGCACGCGGCTTTCCCTTTGTGTGTTTGGCGGCCTTTCTGCCATTGTCCTCTACGGGGGCATTATGAACCCCGCTTCCGCTCTCATCTGGGCGCACACCATAAACTGGGAGATGCTGCTTTCTTATACCATCTCCGGCCTCCCCATGGATTTGATTCACGCCTTTTCCACCGTTTTGATCTTATGGTTTGCCGCGGAGCCGATGCTGGAAAAGCTCGACCGGATCAAAGTGAAATACGGCCTTGTGTCCTAGGGCTTTCTCCGCTCCTGCCCCTGCGGCCCGGCAAAGACCCGGCAAAGACCCGGCAAAGACCCGGCAAAGACCCGGCAAAGACCCGGCAATCCGGGCGCCTTATTTGGCGCCCGGATTGCCGGGTTTGTTCTGAACGGCGTTTTGAACAGCGCGTGGCACCGAAACACAGAAGGGGAGGGGCAAATGCCCCTCCCCTTTTTGGACGAAGCAGAGTTTATTCTGCCAGCATCCGGATAAATCGCATCAGGATCGTCGCGACCTCGGCCCGTGTGGCTTCGCCCTTCGGGTCTAATATTCCGTTGCCTTTTCCGGTGATCAGTCCCGCACCCACGGCCCAGGACATGGCCTCCTCCGCGAAATCGGAAACCTCTCCGGCGTCCTTGAACCCGTCAAGATCGGCCGTTTCCGCGTCGCCCCGGCCAATGAGCTTCGAGTAGCGGTACAAAATCGTGGCCATCTGCTCCCGGGTGATGCTGCCGTCCGGGTTAAACAGGTTGCCTCCTATCCCGGCGACCACTCCATGTTCAGCCGCCCAGGAAACCGCGTCGGCATACCAAGCGTCAGGCGAGACGTCGTCGAAGCTGCCCGACCCCTTCTCCGGTGGATTTTCAAACCGGTAAAGCACCGTGACCAGCATCGCGCGGGTTGTCGGGTGGCCGGCCCCAAACGTGCCGTCTCCCAGTCCCTTGAACATCCCCATCTGAGTGACGAACCCGACAGATTCATAGAACCAGTCGTCCTTGGACACATCCGGGAACGGGTTATCCCACGCGTTGATATCCGGCAATGTGATGTCTTTTTTAAAGGTTGCCGATATGGCTGCATCAGCTGTCACTTCGTCGATGGTGTAGCTGTTCACAGCGCCCACAGATTTGCCGTCTACCTTGACATCTTCAACCTTGTAGCCTTCGTTGGGCGTAATGGTGAAAGACGCCTTTCCCCCGCTTTCCACAGAGAGGCTCTCCGGGCTGATCTTGCCGCCCCAGCCGGCTGCCGCCGTCACAACGAAGGTCTCTTTCTCCGGCTCCGTCGGCGTGCCGCCGCCGCCGCCGTCCACACGCTGGAAGGACGCGGTCACCGTCACATCGGCCGCCGGCATCACAAAGGTGTTGTCGGTGAGGGTAAGGTCTGTTTCTTCGCTTTGGTCGTTCAGGTAAAACGCCCGAAGGGTTTCCAGCTTAAACTTATCGGACACAGGCGCCGCCGTCACTGTTACGGTTTCTCCCGCCACCGCCGTCTCCGGCAGGGCGCTGACCGTTCCGTTGGCAGCGGTTTCCGCTGTGACCGTATAAATCTTTTTCGCCCCGAGGGTTACCGTCACGTCGCTTTCAATGGAGCGGATGACGCAGGTATACTTCCCTGTGGCGTCCGGCTCGGAAATGGTATCAAAGATGTGAAGCGCTTCTATGTCCGCTTTGGTCAGCCGATAGCCTTCCCGCGCCGTGAGACTGAACACGCCCGTGGCGCCGTCTCTGATCTTGCCGTCAAGGAGGGGCGCAATGTCGGCTTGGGCTGTCATGTTTTGAGTGTTCAGCGTCACGCTGTGGAATGCTTTGTCTTCAAACGTCACGTTCACATCCGCGTTGCCGGCCAAACCGTCGATGGTGTAGGTGTCCGTCACGAGAGACGCTCCGTGCTCGTTTAAGACCGGCGCTCCGTTGAGCGTCCATCCCTTTACCATCTTGCCGCTTTCCGGCGCCGCCTGGAACACAACCGTCGTGCCGCCGCCCACATAGGCGCCGCTCTCAAACGGCGTGCCGTCCGTGGTCGCGCCGGAAATGCCGGCGCTGTAGGTCACAATGTGGCTGCTCTGGGCGGCTAAGTCTATCTGCACTTCCTGGTTTGCGCTGATGTTCTCAAACGTATACGTTTTCTGGCGGCTGTCTACCACGTCGCCGTTGATGATCCACTTGCCGACCATAAAGTTTGACTGGGGAGTCACCGCAATGGTCAGCGTGTCTCCCGCGAACACATCGATGGTGTTTCCGCCGGAAACGGGTCCCACCGGCACGTTTGAAGCTTGGGTGCGGCCTATGGCATCCACAATCGTGTAGGTGAACGAAGCCCGAAGGGGATTGTTCAGCACAACGTTGGCTTTGTACGGCTCCAGCGCCTTAAAGTGCGCCACAACGGCAAGGTTCTCTCCCAGCTCGGACCGGACATAGGTGCTGTCTGCCTGGGGGCTTCTTGCTCCGTTTACTTCCCAAAAATCAAAGGCATAGCCGTAATCCGGCGTCGCCGTCAGGGTGAGCCGGCTCCCGCCGGGGATGGCGGAAAGGGCGGCCGCGTCGGCCTCTGTTTCGTTCAGCATCGCCCTTATCGCTCCGTTTTGCGCGGAAATCGTCACCCCGTATGTCCCGCGGATTGTCTCCACGGAAACGGCGGTGTCCTCTGTCATGGCAAAGGTGTAGCTTTGGTTGTCGCCGGCGGCCGTTCCCGTCTCGCTGCCCGATTGCTGCCAATCGGCGGCCTCCGGAATCACGTAGCCGGCTTTCGGGCAAACCGTCAACTCCGTGCCGCCCACAATGCTGGCGCCGTTTCCGACTTCCACCTCGATCTCCGGCGTAATGGACAGCCCGTCATCATCCCATAAATAAGATGCCTTCAGGTTGTCGCCCAGCGTCAGGGAATAGGAATCCCGCTCAAAGTAGGCGTAGAGCTTTACTCCGAAGGTGCCCATGGTAAAGCGGAGGGTGTTGCTCCCGTCGTCGTTCTGCGTCCCCGACAGCTGAGTTGGAACGTTGTTTTCAATCTTTTCCCATTTGCTAAAGTGGTAGCCCGGAGACGGCACTGCGGTAAAGTCCATTTCGGCCCCTGTCGTCACCACGGCCCCGCTGGTGAAGTAAGGAGGCGTGGCAATCGTTCCGCCGCCCTGAACAAAGGTTTGAAGCGTCATCAGGGCTTTTTTGAAAGTCACCGCCACGTGGATCGGCTCATCTTGCATCGTGTAATGCAGCGTGGACTTTCCGGATTTGTCTGTCAGGATCAAAGCGGAGGTGTCCGCCCGTCTCACTGTCCACGTATCGATCACATAGCCGTTATAAGGCGCGGCGGAGAAGAGCAGGTCCACAGAAGCGGAGAACATCTCCCCGCTGTTTGTCAGCGCCGCGGTACCTGCCAGGGCGCCTTGGAATTTCTCGGCCTCACAGGTGACCTTGTATGTCTGCGCGGTCACGGTGAATATGCCGCTGGTATAGCTGATGGTATAGTTTTCAATTTCGCTGCTCGTGCCGGGCGCCGGTGTGACCGTGTAGTTGCCCGGCTTGGTGGAATCATCCAGGGTAACAATGGTGTCCGCGGAGTTTTTCGCGATGACAATCAGGCCCAGGTCCGCGAGCTTCTCCGCAAAGGCCATGGTGCCGTCGGTGATGATGATCTGCGGCTGGTTTCCTGAAACGTTGCCCGCGCCGATGGATTGATCCGGAACGGCAACCGTGAGGGGTCGAGGCGTCACGGTGAACTCGCGCCTTGCCGCCTCGTTCGTCCCGATCTTGGCAACCAAAGTATAGCGGCCCACATCCGGCGTATCGTACGCGCCGGTCAGGATTCCGCTGTTTACTTTCTGGCCGGTGCTGTCCAGGATTTCATAGCTTACATCGTCCGTTGTCGGCGTTTTGGTCACTTCGCCGCCGACCTGCTCCACTTGATGGAGCACCGGAACCACGCTGTCCCCGTAAACAAAGGAGGTCAGCACCTCGCTTCCTTTGGTCAGGTTCAGCTGGTATCCCGTCGCGTTCCCGATCAGGACGGTTTTGGCCTCGGAAATGGTGAGCGTTTTGAAAATTCTGCTGCCGTTGTAAACGGCTGTCACTTCATAGACGCCGTCCTTCAGGTTTTTAACGGTTGCATTGGCCGTTGTAATGCTCTTGCCGCCGGATGTCGTGCCATCGGCAGCCAACGCCCCCGTTGCCGTCGCGTAATAGTCCATGCCGCTTATGATGAACGTAACGGTTCCTGTGGGCGCCGTGTTATGCCCTGTGTGGGCCGAAATGAGGCTGAGGGACAGGCTGATTTGATTCCCGGCGGCGGTTGCGCCCACTCCCTTGTTGTCAAACACGATGGCCGTCCGCCTGTTATACGCCGTGGAAAGAGTCTCGGAATACGCCGTGATGTAATACGGCTGATCCTGGCCTGCCGCCGCATCACGATAGATGGCGTTGACCCGGCATCGGTACCGGGCCTGGTCCGCGCTTCCGGCGGAAACGAACGACAAGGTTTTTGTGTTCTGCCCCGCCATGCTGCTCCAGCCGTTGCCTGTCAGAACCTGCCATTGGTAGGACAGGCCACCGGAATAGTCGCCTTCGTTGGCGACGTTTGCCGTCACCTTGCTGGTGGCATCCGGGTAAATGGGCAGCACGTTGTTCACCAGCCCGTCGCCTGTGAGGGTGATGTTCGGGTATCCCTTCGCCGTCTTGGTTTTGGCGAGGAGCACCTCGCTTTTGATGCTGTTGTTTGGCACCGCCGCCCGCACCGTCTGTATCTGATAGCGATAATCGGTGTAGGGCGCCAGGTTTTCGTCGGTATACGAGTAGTAAAGCTTGCCGTCGGCTCCCCTTATGCCCTCGGAAGCCGGGACAAAGGCAAGCTCATAAGAGCCGCTCCCCTCGGGGAATTCGTAATACCGATAGAGCTGGAACCCCGCGACAGATTTGTCGTAGCTCCAGGTGAGGACGGCCTTGTCGTTCCCCGTTCTTGCGACGTCCTGTTCGAAATCGGTGGGCAGCGACGGCGGCGCCGTCACATCGCTTACCACATAGCTGACCACCGGGAAACTGGACGAGCCTCTTTTATAGTTGTAAGCGAAGATGCGCCAGTTATAGCCATAGCTGTACTCCTTGGCTTCCACGGGCATATCTTGCAGCTCGCCGGAGAAGCTGCTGCCGGAGGTTGTGGTTGTAACGTATCCGGCGCCCGTTTCGGACCCCAGCGTCACACCCACCACGACGCCCCCGGCGCCGGCGCCGATCTTTGTTTCTATGCCCACCGTGGCGGAAAACGCCGTGTTGTTCTCTTCCGACATGGCAATTTCCTGGCCGATGGCAGCGCCGCTGGTGCTAAAGCCAACGGAAGCGGGCGGGCCTTCGTATTTCGCGATGACCCGGTATCCGTTTGTGCTGCTGGGGTAAGAGCCCGGGTCGCCAAGGGTGTGGGTCAGCACATTGTCGGCGATTCTCGGCAACACATCATAGTCCGCCGCGATCGCTTCATAGTCGTCCAGGGAAAGAAGCTTCACTGCCGCTTCATGGGGAATGTTCACCGTCATGGTTTGGGTTTGGTATACGCCGTTTTCATCCGGTACAGAAGCGGAGTACGTGAACACTTCCAGCGGAATGGAGTAAAAGGCAACCTTGTCCTCCCCCGCGGAGGTGGAATAGGAAACCGTCTGCTCCAAAGACGAGCTGTGCTCATATTCAAATGTGAAGCCGGCTGTTACGGCGACTTCGGCCTCAGCCTTTACAGCGCTGATGCCGAAAATGCTAAACTCCTGCTCCACGCTGACATAGGCCCCCGCCGAAATGGTGGTGCTGGCGCTCAGCCCCGTACCCCCGCCCTTTGTGGAGGCATAGCTGGTGGACGAGTCGCCGTAGCTTCCGGACAAGTCGCTCCTGTCGAGCAGATCTCCGAAATACGGCGGGGAAGCCAGCACCGCGAGTATCTCGGGGTCGCTGTAGACAAAATGTTTCCCTTCATATTTCAGGTAAGTGGTGTCACTGTCGGTGTTCGCGATGCAAATCGACGCGGACACGTCCACGTTTTTGTTCGCTGTGTATTTCTCTCCCGGGTACAGATATATCGTCGTCTGGTATGCCGCGCCGGGATGGTAATAAACATTGGTGTCTGTCAGCAGGCTTTCCTCGCTCAGGGTCACGGTTTTTTCCACCATGCGCCAGGACTTCCAGCCGATCAGCTTATGGGCCCAGCTTTTGTAGTAGCTCTCCGAAACATAGTACGTGTAGGTCTGCGCGGGTACGACCTGGGAGACTTCCTCTGTGGTGGTGCTGGAGAACGTCTGCCGCATGGTCACAACGGTCTCCCTTCCAAGGCCCTCCAGATCCGTCGCGACGGCGCCGTACTCCACGTAGGAAACGGGGCTCGACTGGTTGCTCTGCATAAACGTTTTGTCTCCCGTTCCCGTCAGCAGAAGCCCGCTGTCGTCATACTCAAACGTGAGACTGTCCAGATAGAGCATTGCCTTGTTTCCTAGCCCTTGCCCCACCACGTCAACGTTCGATACGCACAGAGGGGAGGAGTAGAAAACCGCCCCCTCGCTTCTCGTCATGGCGGGATAAATCAGATCCCCGTCATCGTTTTTGGAAAAGAGATCATAGTTTTCGGCCTGCGTCTGTACAAATTTTCCCCCGTCCCAGACATAAAAGCCGACAAATCGGCTGTTGATATTTCCCGCCGCGAGATCCCCGTTGAGCTGCCCGCCGAGGATCAGCGTGTTGGCGCCGCCGCCGGTGATGTCGCCATAGGCAAAGGCGCCCCGGACGATATCAGACGTGCCGTAGTTCAAAGGGAATTCCTGCGATTTTTGAAGCATCTTACCGTTTTCGGCGCTGCCGAACAGAACGACGGCGGTGCTTCCCTTGTTGTCTTGTGGCCCGTAGTAATAGCCCCAGGTGGCGGCCAGGTCATCCACGCCGTCGGAGTTAAAGTCTCCCGAAACGAGGGAAACCATGTTGGAAACATAGCTGGTTTCCTTCAGAGGATAGGTCCAGCTGATGGTCCACTGGCCGGCGTCTTTATAATCCGAGCCTTGAGATGTTTTTTTCAGCGTATAAACCTCAATCCTCGACTTGCCGTATTCCGGTATGTAAACGGCGATTTCATCCCTGCCGTCCCCGTCGTAGTCTCCCGTTGTCATCTGGAGATAGTTCTGCATTAAATACGGGTCGGTGTTGAAGGTTTCGATGATTCTTCCGTCCATGGACGCGGAAGGGTTGCCGATGTTGGCCGTTTGCGCCAGAAGCTGAACCTCTCCCGTTCCGTATGTTCCGGCAATGTCGCCGAACTTCAGGTAAAGTCCGCCGCTTTTGTCCAGCTTTGTGGTATACAGCATGGCGGCCTGGGCCTTTCGCCCCGCGGTGTTGCCGTCAAAGTTGCCTGCCGCGACGGCGGTGAGGGCAATCTTTTTTCCGCCCACCGTGGTCTCGGTTTCAATTTTTTGAAGCGCAGAGGGCGCGTTTGTCACAGCCTCCGACGCGATGTAGCTTCCCGTTACTTCGGATGTGCCGGCGGCAATCTCTACCTTGTCGGCGTTTGATTCCGCCATGATGTTTTTCGAGTTAAGAGAATGCTTGTTGTGGCCATAAATCGTGCCGGAAAGGCTTTGTGTCAGGGTGTTGACCCGCGTTGTTTGCCGGCCCGCGTCTTTTGCGGGCATGTTCCCGTTTGTAGCCGTCACGGTGTCCAGCCCAACCCTGTAAATTTCGCCAACAGGGTTCAGCGTAACCGTATCCTTGCCGTAAGGGTTCGATTTGCTGTTCTCGTCGTACCCGCTCGGGGCTTTGGATGTGTCAATTCCAAGGGCGCTCAGGGCATTCATGTCCGTTGTGCCGGTGTCGCTCGCCGCCGCCGTGCCGAATATCGTTGCCGGAAGCAGCGTCGCCATCAGGCAGAGCGCCAGAAACGCACTAAAAAGTCTTCTTTTCAAAGCTTTATCCTCCCTCTCATCATCGGTACAAAAACGTCACACAACAAAATGCTGAAGCAACCCGAGAGACATTGCCGTCCCGCTCCCAAAACGTCCGGCGCCCCCGCCCTTGCTGACCCAGCGGTTACAAACCGCCTCCCTTCCTTCCTGATCTGGTAACGAACATGATCTGGTAACGAAGCAACGATACTTTGTTTTATTCTGTCGCAATTTACAAAGGCATTCTCAGCGGTTTCCTGCTTTTTTCGTCCTCTACCTTGTAATTATAATTTACCAGAGGAGAGGGAAAAAGGCAAGAGTCGGTTTGTCTTTATCTTCCAAAAGGCCGGGGGTTTAAGGCTCCTTTTCTGCCCCTCGGCGGCGCATTTCGGGCCGGCAGCGGGGCGGACGCCCCCCCGAACAAGGCCGCGCAAAAACAGCAGGTCCTCTTCGCTGCGCGATCCCCCCGCCGATCCGGCGCCGGCCGGGGCGCGGGGCGCCGAACCCACGGGGCCTTTCAGCAGCAGCTGACTTGACAATACACCGAACGCCATTCTATAATAAAAAGAGAATCCATCATGAAAAGGAGGGCAACCCGATGAGACAATTTGTTTGCAATGTCTGCGGCTTTATCTACGATGAGGCCGGAGGCATTCCGGACGCGGGAATCGCGCCGGGAACCAAGTGGGAAGATCTTCCGGCAGACTGGAAATGTCCGCTCTGCGGCGCCTCCAAATCTGAGTTCCGGGAAGCCGGCGCGCCGGCCGCCGCGCCAAAGACCGTGAAGGCCATCGAAGTCTCCGCCGACCTTAAAGAGCTAACCCCGATGGAGATGAGCGCCCTGTGCTCAAACCTTGCCCGTGGTTGCGAGAAGCAGTACAGGGAAGAGGAAGCGGCGCTCTTTACCGAGCTGGCGCGCTATTTTAAGGCAGCGTCCGCACCAGCGAAAGACCCCGACATGGCAAAGCTGCTGGAGCTGATCAATCGTGATTTGGACGAGGGGTTCCCCGCCGCCCGCGCCGCCGCCGAAGCTTCGCCGCGCGACCGGGGCGCGTTGCGCGCGCTGACCTGGAGCGAGAAGGTCACCCGTATCCAAACCTCTTTGTTGGAGCGTTGGCAGAAGGAGGGCGACGCCATGCTGGCAAACACCGGCGTGTGGGTCTGCACCATCTGCGGATTCATTTATATAGGAAACGAGCCGCCTGCGCTCTGCCCTGTCTGCAAAGTGCCTGGCTGGAAATTTGAAAAAACCGAAGGGAGGGCAGGGTGATGTCTGAATTATTTGCCGTTCGTACGATTCGCCTTTGCACAAAGGACTGTCTGTGCCTGTATGTCTGCCCCACGGGAGCCACCGACACCGAGGATAGCATCATCGACGTAAGCAAATGCATCGGCTGCGGCAAGTGCGCCGCGGCCTGCCCCTCCGGCGCGATTTCCATGGTGCCGAAAGAGCTGCCGCTCCAGCAGGAGCACTCGCATCCCGTAACGGAAGCCATGAACGCCCTGCTGCGGGCCAAGTCTGAGCAGGAGCGCATGGCGGCGGCGTTGCCCGGCGCGCTGGCGGCGGCCATTGAAGCATCCTGCCGCATTCAGGCGGAAGACATCATCCGTGAAGCGGGCTATATGTTGCCGCAGAGCGGAAACGCACATGCCTTTCTTGAAAACCTGATTGAAAACCCGCCTTCCGAGGAATTTCCAAAGGCCGCGGCTGAAACGCTCCTGGGCTTGCTGCCCAACCATGACAGCGAAATAAAAAAGGAGGAAACGTTTATGAAAAAGTGGAAATGTTCTATTTGCGGTTATGTGCATGAAGGGGAAACCCTGCCCGGTGACTTCATCTGCCCCATTTGCAAAGCGCCCGCTTCCCAGTTTGTGGAGGTGACCGCGCCGGACGGCCAGAACCCCTATGCCGGAACCAAGACGGAGAAAAACTTGCAGGAGGCCTTTGCCGGCGAGAGCCAGGCCCGCAACAAATATACCTACTTCGCCCACATCGCGCAGCGCGAGGGCTACGAGCAGCTGGCGGAGATCTTCCTCAGCACCGCCCGCAACGAGCAGGAACACGCCCGCATCTGGTTCCAGGAACTGGGGCATCTGGGCGGCACGGCGAAAAACCTGCTGGCCGCCGCCGAGGGAGAACACTACGAGTGGACCGATATGTACGACCGCATGGCAAAGGACGCCGAAGAGGAAGGCTTCCCGGAGCTTGCGGCCCGCTTCCGCCATGTGGGCGCCATCGAAAAGACCCACGAAGAGCGCTATCGCAAGCTGCTTCAAAACGTGGAAATGAAGCAAGTCTTTGAAAAAAGCGGCCAGACCATGTGGGAGTGCCGTGCCTGCGGCCACATTGTGGTCGGCGTCAAGGCCCCGGAGGTCTGCCCCGTTTGCGGCTTTAGCAAGAGCTTCTTCGAGGTGCGGAAAGAAAACTACTAAAAACAATACAACCATCCGGGGCGGCGTATTCGCGTCGCCCCGGATGGTTTGTTAAAGAGCAGCGGGGCGCTTCACGCCCAAAGACATCAATAGGTCTTTTTTCACACCTTCAATGAAAACGCAACAAAACCCCAAGCGCTTCACACGTCGAAAGAGAGCAACAAAACCCGAAAACCGAAAAAACCCAGAAACCGAAACGGTTTCTGGGTTTTCCGGCAAGCGACCTGTCGTGCTTGCGCCATCTGGTTGCGGGAGGAGGATTTGAACCTCCGACCTTCGGGTTATGAGCCCGACGAGCTACCGAACTGCTCCATCCCGCGATATAAAATTGGTGCCGGAGACCGGGCTCGAACCGGTACGGGATATACTCCCACGGGATTTTAAGTCCCGGGCGTCTGCCAGTTCCGCCACTCCGGCGCGCTTTCGATGACTCAGCGCTTCTGATGACTTTATTAGAATAGCACATTTCCCTTGCCCTGTCAAGAAAAACTTTTTTTTGGCGCTCCTGCCCCACTGTTCCGGCTTTGTGATATAATATTAAGCTGGCTGTTTGAATGTTTTCTTTGGCCGGACCCGGGGCAACCGCCCCCCTGCCCCCGGCACCTCTCCTCCCCCTGGTTTGAGGGCCGCGCCGGAGGGGCCGGGTCTTTTTTCGGCGGCTTCGTTCCTATCCGCCAAATCCCATCCTGATGTATTTCGGAAAGGAGTTTTTTCACCATGACTGCAAAAGAAGAATTTTGCGCGATTTACCGCGAGCTGATTCAGCGGCCGGGCAGCGACGCGCTTTTGGACTATTTGGAACACAAAAGCGACTTTTTCACGGCGCCCGCCTCCGCCAAATATCACAACGCGTTTTCCGGCGGCCTTTTGGCCCACAGTTTAAATGTTTACCATTGCCTGAAAAGCTATCTGGAGCGCCCTCGGGTCAGAGAGCTTTATCAGCTGGAATTTCCCCCGGAATCCATTGCCATCGCCGCTTTGCTTCACGATGTCTGTAAGATCAACTGCTACATCCCCGGCACCCGGAATGTAAAAGGTCCGGACGGCAAATGGTCTGCCGTTCCCACTTTTTTCTATGAGGATACCCTCCCCTACGGCCACGGGGAAAAATCGGTCTATATCATCACGGGCTTTATGCGCCTCACCCGAGACGAGGCCTTTGCCATCCGCTGGCACATGGGCTTTTCCGGCCCGGAGGACACCCGGACCATCGGCCGGGCGCTGTCCCAGTATCCCCTTGCCTTTGCCCTTTCCACCGCCGATATGGAAGCGTCTTATTTTTTAGAACAAACCCCCTCTCCCTGAGTGGGGCTTTTCTCCGATCTGTTTTACAAAAAATTCACAATGGAAGGGCAAACTTTTCTTTTTTCTCCCTTCTGTTTGTGCTATACTGATAAGATATAACGAACCAAGCTGTTGAAAACAACGGAAACAAACCATGAAAGGTGTTTTATTGATATGGGCATTGCTTCAAAACTATTTGGCTCCCGCAGCTCTCGAGAGCTGAAACGCATCCAGCCCCTGGTGGCTCGTGTGGAATCTCTCGCGGAAGAATATCAGGCGCTTTCCGACGCCCAGCTTCAGGCAAAAACCCCGGCGTTTAAAGAACGTCTTGCAAACGGAGAAACGCTGGACGACCTTTTACCGGAGGCCTTTGCCACCGTTCGGGAGGCGGCGGGCCGGGTGCTTGGCATGCGGCCGTACCCGGTTCAGCTCATCGGCGGCATCGTCCTGCACCAGGGCCGGATCGCCGAAATGAAAACGGGAGAAGGAAAGACCTTGGTCTCCACTTTGCCGGCCTACTTAAACGCCCTCACCGGAAAGGGCGTTCATATTGTCACTGTCAACGACTACTTGGCCAAGCGAGACAGCGAGTGGATGGGGAAAGTGCATCGGTTTTTGGGTCTCACCGTGGGGCTTGTGGTCCATGGCGTGTCCAACGACGACCGGCACGCCGCGTACGAAGCGGACATCACCTACGGCACAAACAACGAGTTTGGCTTTGACTATTTGAGAGACAACATGGCCATCTACGCCACCGAGATGGTGCAGCGGGGCCACTCCTTTGCCATCGTGGACGAAGTGGACTCCATTTTAATCGACGAAGCCAGAACCCCCCTGATCATCTCCGGCCAGGGGGAGCAGTCCACCCAGCTGTATCAAATCGTGGATTCCTTTGTGGCAAAGCTTTCCGGCATGCGGATTGCCTCTGTGGACGAAAAAGAAGAGGAAGCGGAGGACATTGACGCAGACTATGTGGTAGACGAAAAGGCTCGCTCCGCCACTTTGACGGCCCGGGGCATCGCCAAGGCGGAAGCAAACTTTAATCTGGACAACTTGTCCGCGCCGGAAAACACCACCCTCTCCCACCACATCAACCAGGCCATCCGCGCCCGGGGGCTGATGAAGCGGGACATTGACTATGTGGTCAAAGACGGGGAAGTCATCATCGTAGACGAATTCACCGGCCGGTTGATGTATGGCCGCCGGTACTCCGAGGGGCTGCACCAGGCCATTGAAGCCAAGGAAAAGGTGGAAGTGGCCCGGGAGAGCAAAACCCTTGCCACCATCACGTTCCAGAACTATTTCCGGCTATACGACAAGCTCTCCGGCATGACGGGAACGGCTTTGACGGAGGAGCCGGAGTTTAACCATACCTATGAATTAGACGTCATCGAAATTCCCACCAACCGGCCCATGGTGCGAGACGACCGTCCCGACCTGGTGTATAAAAACGAGGCGGGGAAATACCGGGCCATTATCGAACAAATCGCCGCCTGCCACGAAAAGGGCCAGCCCGTTCTGGTGGGTACCGTTTCCATTGAAAAGAGCGAATATTTATCCAAGCTGCTCTCCAAGCGGGGCATCAAGCACCATGTGTTAAACGCCAAGCACCACGAAAAGGAAGCGGAAATCGTGGCCCAGGCGGGCAAGGTGGGCGCTGTGACCGTGGCCACCAACATGGCAGGCCGCGGCACCGACATCGTTTTGGGCGGCAACGCGGAATATTTGGCCAAATCGGAGCTGCGGAAATCCGGCCTGTCGGAAGAGATGCTGGCCGAGGCCACCGGCTTTGCCGAAACAGACAACGAAGAAATGTTGGATGCCCGGGCCAAATTTGCGGCGGCGGAAGCCAAGCACAAAGAGGTCATCGCGGCGGAGGCCGCCAAGGTCTGCGAAGCGGGGGGGCTGTTCATCCTAGGTACGGAGCGGCACGAGTCCCGCCGGATCGACAACCAGCTGCGCGGCCGGGCCGGGCGGCAGGGCGACCCGGGCGAATCCCGCTTTTTCCTTTCGTTGGAGGATGATATCATGCGCCTGTTCGGGTCCGACCGGGTCATGGGCATGATGGACACCTTGGGCATTGACGAGGACACCCCCATCGAGCAGAAAATATTATCCAACGCCATTGAAAACGCCCAGAAAAAGGTGGAGTCCCGCAACTTCCAGTCCCGAAAATCGGTTTTGCAATATGACGACGTGATGAACGTTCAGCGGAAGGTCATCTACGAGCAGCGCCGGAAGGTACTGGACGGGGAAGATCTCAAATCATCCATCGAAACGATGATTGCATCCGCCATTTCCAGCGCCGTTCACGCCGCCATGGGGGAACGGCACCATATCACAGAGGAAGAGTGGCGTGCTGTCTGCGCCTCCTTTGAAGGGATGTTCCTGCAAAAAGGGGAGCTTTCCCTTTCCGACGAAGCCCTTGCCCACAAGCACGGGGACGAGCTGATCGAGCTTCTTTCCGAACGGGCGCTTGACGTTTATGAAACAAAAGAGGAGGCGCTTGGCACCCCGCTGATGCGGGAGCTGGAGCGGGTGATGACCCTTCGGGTGGTAGACGAATACTGGATGGATCACATTGACGCCATGTCCGAGCTGCGCAAGGGCATCGTCCTGCGGGCATATGGCCAGAGCGACCCCGTTGTGGAATACAAGCGGGAAGGCTACGCCATGTTTGAAGAGATGATCGCCGCCATCCAGAGCGAAACCGTGCGCCGGGTCTTTTTGGCCAGGGTGCAGAACAGCGCCTCGGTCAAACGGGAAAAGGTCGCTAAGGTCACCGGGGAAACCGCCGGGGGGGACGGCACCTTGAAAAAACAGCCGGTGAAAAAAGCCCGCAAGCCCGGCCCCAACGAGCCTTGCCCCTGCGGCAGCGGCAAAAAATATAAAAAATGCTGCGGGATGAACCAATGACTGTCCTCCCCGTCCGGGGACTGTACTTTGAGGGTTTTTGATCATGAGCATGACGAAACAACAACAAAATCATCTTATCTATCTCACCGCCGACAGCCTAGTGGCCGCCGGCGGTGTTCTCCATGGTTTTTCCACCCGAAAGGGCGGCGTCAGCCAGGGGATGTTTGCTTCTTTGAACCTGGGCGCCGGCCGGGGAGACGACCCCGGCGCCGTCCTTGAAAATTACCGGATTTTCTGCTCCGCTCTGGGTATGGCGGGGGAACGTCTGGTGTTTTCCCGGCAGGTTCACGGGGACGGGGTGCGTGCGGTGACCATGGCGGACGCGGGCAAGGGGCTGTTTCGCCCCGTTGACTATGAGGCGGACGGACTGATCACCAACGTCCCCGGTCTGCCTCTGGCTGTGTTTTCGGCAGACTGCATTCCCGTCCTGCTGTATGACCCGGTGGCCCGGGCCGTCGGCGCCGTGCATGCCGGCTGGCGGGGCACGGCGCTTGGCATTGCCGGAAAAGCCGTCTCCCGCATGACGGAAGCCTTCGGCTGCCGCCCGGAGCATATTTTGGCCGCCATCGGCCCCGGCCTTTCCCTTTGCTGCTTTGAAACGGACCGGGACGTACCCGACGCCATGTCTGCCGCTTTGGGTGATTTGGCTCGCCCCTATATTCAGCCAAAAGGGGACAAATATCATGTGGATCTCAAGGGGATCAACGCCCTTTGGCTGCGTCGGGCGGGGGTTTTAAACATTTCCACGGCGGAGGACTGCACCCGCTGCCAAAACGGCTTATATTGGTCCCATCGGGTCATGGGGCAGGCCCGAGGGTCCCAGGCGGCGCTGATTCAGCTTCTGCCCCGGTCGTAGCCTAGGAGCGCGCGGCCTGCTCCGTTTGTTCCCTTTTGCGCGGCCCCTGTCCCCCGGCCTTCTGCCGCCCCGGGCGCCAACCCCCTTTCTCCGTTTTTCTCCGCCTTTCTGCTTTTAAAGCGCCACCAAAGGGAAGAGCCATCAAAGGCCGGCTGATTGCCGCCCTTTGATGGCTCTTTTTCAAAACTTTCCGCCCTGGCTTCCGCCGAACCCGTCTGCGTCCACAGAAGATCCGCCTGTGTTCTGTCGTTCTGTTTCCCGTTTCGTTCGTGTAACTGCGGCATACAAAAACAAATCTTCTGATGCCGTCACATGAAAGCCGTTTTTCGGGATGTAGGTGTCCGCCTCCCCTTTCGGCACCGCCGTTTTCATTTGGCGGAGCAGCACAAGGCACACAACAGACGCAACCACAAGGGCAATCGCCACAGACCCGCCCACTTCGATGGCTGTCAGCGCATGCCCCTCCGGGTTCGTTTCCCCGCCGGCGCCTTTCCCATACGCCAGATGCCAACGGCACTCTTCCAGGTACGTGGAAAAGCTCTCGAAATATGCCCCGCCCGACAGATCGGGCAGCAGCGCCTGCTCGATCTGCTTGATGTCGCCATCGGTAAATGCCGTGGTGCCGGCGCCATACGTAATGGTCACATAGTCCCGGCTTTCTATGCTTACCATAAACAAAATGCCGCTTCGCGCGTCCCCATATCCCAGTTCATTGTCCCGGTAAACGTTTTTTGCATATGCCCGGGGGGATTCGCTCCCAATGTCGTCCACTGTCAGGATGTAAACGGCGCACCCATAATCCTCTGTGATCTCCGCGGCCCGGCGGGACAGGGTTTCCTGTTCTTCCGCCGTTAAAAGCCCGGCCCGGTCTGTCACAAGCCCGGACGGAACCTGCTCCCCCTCCGCCAGGGCAAATCCAGACATGTGGGCGCCCAGCAGAAGAAGCAGCAAAACAGATACCATTCTTTTTTTCATGTCGCCCCTCCTCATAAAAAAAGATACGCGGCAACGATCAACACGGCGGCCAGCAGCCCGAACGTTCCAAAAAACCATGCCGCCAGCCGTCCTTTTGAAACGGGTAAATCGCCGATCATTTTTCCGGTCTGTCCGTTCATGGCGAAGAGAAACGGCTTCTCCTGCCACTGGGCGCTCAGCAGCCATACGGGCAGCAGCGCGTAGTTCACTTCGCCCTGTTCCATTTGAATGTCGGCATATTCCACTTGGTGAGAGCTGTACCCGCCCAGGGTGGCGGCAAACATCCGCTCTGTGCTGGTTTCTATGCGGGCGTTGGCGCGCTGGGCGCATTCCGTTTCATCCACATCGTATTGATCCGCCAAGTGGCCGGGCAGATACGACAGGGTAAAGGGCTTTAGTTCCTGATAATCAAACGGCTCGATGGCGTCCATATGGGCGTCCGGCATCTTGCTGGAGCCGTCCACGGGGACACGCCGAAAATCCACCCGCCCCTTGCGTGCCACCCTATAGTGGGAAACCTCTGTCACGTCATACTTCCCCTCTGTCCAATGGCGCACCTTCTGGGCCCTGTATATGATGTCCGCGTGGGCGTTGCAGTCAAACAGCCAGAAGGGAACATAAACGCTTTTTATCTCTTCTAAGCGATGCTCCGGCAAAAACGATTTGGGCAAAAGCAGCTTTCCCTTGCAGTGTTTTTTCAGCGCCTCGACCGCCGCTTTTTTCCCCAACCGGAACGGAAGGACAAAATCGGGCCTGAATGCGCCCTTCAGCTGCCCGGGAAGCACCGTGGCATTGCTGCAATATGGGCAGCTGGTGGCGGCTGTGGTCTTGTCGCACACGATTTCCCCGCCGCAGGACGGACACTGATACACGCGTAGGGCGTCCTTCTCCTCCTGCGTCCAGGCTTCCCTTCCTTGGCTCATGTCCCATTGGGGTTCCTGTGTGTTGGCCGCCTGCTCCTGCCGTTCTTTGTCCGCGTATAATTGCTCGATGGTGGAAACGTCGTATGCGTTGTCACAGTGTTCGCACACAAGCTTGCCGCTTTCCCCCTTGAAATAAAGCGGGCCGGTGCATGCCGGGCACTTGTAATTTGTCACTTGATTGGCCATGGGGTCTCTCCGCCTCCTTTTTGAAAGATTGGAATGCATGGAATGGATCAAATGCTTGGGCTTCAACCCAACACGACAGATCTTCTTTTCATTTTGTAATCGAAAAAACATCTTCCTTTCCTTTCCCTGTAAGGGAACGGATGAAGAAGTCCTTCCATTGTATCAAAGTTTTGAGCGGGGTACAACCAAAAACATGGCGCCTCAAAGCCACTTTTTCCAAGCCTTGCCGCCAGAGATCTCCCTTTTTCGCCGCTTGACCGCCTTGACGGCATCGCAGCTCCCGCCATCCTGCCAGCCGAGAAAAAGGTATCTGGAGAATATGCCTCCCCTAAACCCCCGACACCCCAATTTCATCATTGCGCCCAAGCAATGAAAACGCAAAGAGCCCTGTAATCTTAAGATTACAGGGCTCTTTGCTGGAGCTATTGCGGGGATTCGAACCCCGGACCTCATCCTTACCAAGGATGCGCTCTACCAACTGAGCTACAACAGCAGATTTACTTTTTGCCGATTCGCAAAAAGTAAATGGCGACCCAGAACGGGCTCGAACCGTCGACCTCCAGCGTGACAGGCTGGCGTTCTAACCAACTGAACTACTGGGCCGAATGTATCATCTGGCAGGGGTAGAAGGAATCGAACCCTCGGCACGCGGTTTTGGAGACCGCTGCTCTACCTGCTGAGCTATACCCCTATACGGAAACCAGGTTTTTCCCATCCGGTTCCTGCGAAAAGCGGCGCCTATATGCCTTTTCCGAAAACAGACGGCCGCCCGCCTTACAAAACTGTTTGGTGGGCCCTCACGGACTTGAACCGTGGACCGTCCGGTTATGAGCCGGATGCTCTAACCAACTGAGCTAAGGGCCCACGCCGGAAACAACGTTTTGTACACAGATTGCCGCCACGATATTTCGTGACGGCAATACCGGTACATTGGCTCCTCAAGTTGGACTCGAACCAACGACCCTGCGGTTAACAGCCGCATGCTCTACCGACTGAGCTATTGAGGAATATGAAGGGCCTGAAACAATCCAGGCCCTTATTGTGTTGGCACTACCTATTTTCCCGGGCCGTCACCAGCCAAGTATCGTGAGCGCAAACGAGCTTAACTTCCGTGTTCGGGATGGGAACGGGTGGAACCTCGCAGCAATCAGCACCAACTATACTTTCTTAGAAAAAGAAAGTAAGCAAAGAAAAGAAGATATTTTTCTCTCCTTACCGCCCTTTTCGCAGTAAAAAGCATACCATATAACAAGCCAAAAATCAAGCTTTTTTTAAAAATTAGAAAGATGGTGACCCGTAGGAGAGTCGAACTCCTGATTGCGGCGTGAGAGGCCGCCGTCTTGACCACTTGACCAACGGGCCATACCGCTTCTCGTCCTCTGATGATCTATACCAACAGACATTGGTCTGTATGAATCTGGTACACCTTCAGGGACTCGAACCCTGGACACCCTGATTAAGAGTCAGGTGCTCTACCAACTGAGCTAAAGGTGCATAATCCTGCGCCCGAAACGGGCTGCACCTGCCACCGCACACTGCACCCTCAAAACTGAACAACAACCTTAAATCAAGCAACGCAATATAAGCCTGCATACCTTCTCGTGTAAGGTCAAGCCCTCGGCTTATTAGTATCGGTCAGCTACATGCATTACTGCACTTCCACCTCCGACCTATCAACCATGTAGTCTACATGGAGCCTTACCCTCTCCCGAAGGAGAGATGAGAGATCTTATCTTAGGGAGAGTTTCACGCTTAGATGCTTTCAGCGTTTATCTCGTCCGTACATAGCTACCCAGCTGTGCCCTTGGCAGGACAACTGATGCACCAGAGGTACGTCCATCCCGGTCCTCTCGTACTAAGGACAGCTCCCTTCAAATCTCTTACGCCCGCAACAGATAGGGACCGAACTGTCTCACGACGTTCTGAACCCAGCTCGCGTGCCGCTTTAATTGGCGAACAGCCAAACCCTTGGGACCGAATACAGCCCCAGGATGCGACGAGCCGACATCGAGGTGCCAAACCTCCCCGTCGCTGTGGACGCTTGGGGGAGATCAGCCTGTTATCCCCAGGGTAGCTTTTATCCGTTGAGCGACGGCATTTCCACTCACATACCGCCGGATCACTAACTCCAACTTTCGTTACTGCTCGACCCGTCGGTCTCGCAGTTAGGCTGGCTTCTGCGTTTGCACTCTATGCACGATTTCCGTCCGTGCTGAGCCAACCTTTGAGCGCCTCCGTTACCTTTTTGGAGGCGACCGCCCCAGTCAAACTGCCCACCTGACAGTGTCCCCCGACCAGATTCATGGCCGCAGGTTAGAAATTCAGCAATACAAGGGTGGTATCCCAAGGATGACTCCACGAAACCTGACGGCCTCGCTTCGCAGTCTCCCACCTATCCTGTACATGCATTACCGAACTCCAGTATCAAGCTGCAGTGAAGCTCCATGGGGTCTTTCCGTCTAGTTGCGGGTAACTGGCATCTTCACCAGTACTACAATTTCGCCGGGCGGGCTGTTGAGACAGTGCCCAAATCGTTACGCCATTCGTGC
>JBMNHO010000002.1:987500-1167500 GCA_050950425.1 Oscillospiraceae bacterium | reverse complement strand
GGAGTATCGGGCCATCCACCAGGACATTCGTCCTTTGAAGCTTCTGATCCTCAATTTGATGCCGACGAAAATTACAACGGAAACACAGCTGCTGCGGAAACTATCCAACACGCCGCTGCAAATTGAGGTAGACCTGCTCCAGACGGTAAGCCACGTCGCAAAAAATGTAGACAAATCTCATTTGGAGTCTTTTTATACATCCTTTGACCAAATTCGGGATCAGCAGTACGATGGAATGATCATCACCGGCGCGCCGGTGGAAAACATGGAGTTTGAAGCCGTGGACTATTGGGACGAATTGTGCGAGATCATGACATGGTCCCGTACAAATGTATACTGCACCCTTCATATTTGCTGGGGAGCCCAGGCCGGCCTTTATTTTCATTACGGCATTCCAAAGCACAGCCTGCCTCAAAAGCTGTTTGGTGTGTATGAACACACGGTTTTGAAAAAGACTTCGCCTTTTTTCCGTGGGTTTGATGATGTGTTTGCCGTGCCTCACAGCCGGTATACTGAGGTGCTGGAAGAAGATATTTTGGCGGAGGACGCGCTGGAGCTGCTGTCCGTTTCCGATGAAGCCGGCGTGTTTGCCATCAAATCCAAAGACAGCCGCCATTTTTTCATCATGGGACACCCGGAGTATGACCCCGACACCTTGGGGCTGGAATATCAACGGGACATCGCGGCGGGAAAACAAATCCCTCCCCCCGCCCATTACTTCCCGGGGGACGACCCCACGCAGGCTCCCGTGGTCTCCTGGCGCTCCCACGGGCAGCTTTTGTATACCAATTGGCTGAATTATTATGTGTATCAGTCCACGCCGTATAACCTCCATTCGCTGACGCCGGAGCAGCGGGGCATCCAGTAGCGGAATGAACGATCCAACAGCCGCTTCCCTCGCGGCGAAAAGCAACCCGAGGGGCACGAAACGCCGTGCCCCCCGGGTTTTTTTGTTGCTTGATCCCGGTTGGGCCGGGTTTTTCGTGTTTCCCGCTGCCGCCGAACGGCCGGATCAGGCCAGCCCCTTCCTCTCCGCGGCGTCTTTCAGACGGGAAAGCCCCGCCGCCAAATACCGCCGGGGGCAGGCCAGGTTGATCCGCTCAAACCCGGCTCCCGCCGGGCCAAAGGCGTATCCCTCTCCCAAAAAGAGGGCCGCTTCTTCCTGCATAAATCTTTTTTGCTCCTTTGCTTCCAGCCCAAAGCCGCGAAAGTCCGCCCACAAAAGATACGTTCCCTCCAGCGGGGACACCGTCGCCTTTGGAATATGCTCCTCCAAAAACCCCCGGCAAAACGCCTCGTTTTCTTTCAAATAAACCAATAGGGCGTCCAGCCAGGGCGCCCCCTTTTCATAGGCCGCCTTTGTGGCGCCAAGGCCAAAATAGTTGTTCAGCGCGCCCGCTTCCCGCTCTGCCTGCTCCTTCACCCGCTCCCGCAGCCGTTCGTTTGGAATGATGAGATTGCTGGTGGAAAGGCCGGCCAGATTAAAAGACTTGCTGGCCGCCGTGCCGATGATACAGTGTTCCCGGCAGGCCTCGTTCAGGCCGGCATACACGGTGTGCCGGTGCCCCGGATAGACAAAATCAAAATGAATCTCGTCGGAAAACACCAAAACATGATGACGGTTGCAGATTTCTGCCATCCGCGCCAGCTCCTCTTCGGTCCAAACCCGGCCCACCGGGTTGTGGGGGCTGCAAAAGAGCATCATCTTGGCCCGTTTGGCTTTTTCCTCCAGGTCGTCAAAATTCATGGTATATCTGCCGTTTTCCCATTTGAGGGGGTTTTCCAAAAGGGTCCGTCCGTTCTCCCGCACCAAATGATGAAAGGGCGGGTAAACAGGGGGCTGGATCAAAATGCCGTCTCCCGGCCGGGTCAACGCGCGGATGGCGTGCCCCATCCCCGCCACCACGCCCCCGGTTTGCACCAGCCATTGGGGCGAAACGTTCCAGCTGTGCCGCGCTTTCATCCAGCGGCACACCGCCTCCCGATAGGCGTCGTCCGCCGCGGTGTAGCCGTATACGCCGAACGCCACTTGTTCCGTCAGGGCGCTTTGGATCTCCGGCGCCGCCGAAAACTCCATATCCGCCACGGAAAACGGGATGATATCCGGATCGGTATGGGACGAGGCGCAAAGGGCCGTCCATTTCTCCGCCCCGCCGAACCGGCGCTGGCGCAGCGTTTCAAAATCGTACATATTGTTCTCCATTTCCCGGTTCCGAGCGCCGAAATCCCCTTGTTTTAAAAAAGGGAGGGAGGCCGCGTACACAGCCTCCCCCCAAAAACAACGCATATCAAGGGGCAAGCCCCGCCGCCCGCTTTTTTATTCCACCGAAATCATGTAATAGTACACCGGCTGGCCGCCCCGGAGCACACTCACTTCCACCTCGGGGCAGGCGGCGGAAAACTGATCCGCCACAGCCTGGGCTTCCTGTTCCGATACGTTTTCTCCGTAATACACCGTGATAAACTGGGCGTCCTCCTGGAGCGCCTGTTCCGTCAGACGGGAAATCAGCTCCGATAAGTCCTTGCTGGTGCCAAACAGCGCGTCGTTTAGCAGCGCCAGATAGTCGTGCTCCGAAATGTGAAAGCCGTCAAACGAGGAGTCCCTGGCCGCATAGGTGATCAGAATGGTTTTCACCTGCTCCATCGCCTGCGTCATTTCAGCTGTGTTCACGTCCTCTTCCGCGTCCGGATCCACGGCCAGCATAGAAGCGATCCCCTGGGGCACCGTCCGGGTGGGGATCACGACGACTTTCTTGGATGCGAGAGGAATGCACTGCTGGGCCGCCATAATGATGTTTTTATTGTTGGGCAGCACATACACCACCTCTGAAGGGGTGCTTTCAATTGTTTTCAAAATATCGTCTGTGGAGGGGTTCATGGTCTGCCCGCCGCTGATGACGCCGTCACAGCCCAGATCTGAAAAAACAGCCGCAAGCCCGTCTCCGGCGCAGACCGCCACAAAGCCATACTGCTTTTCCGCCGGGGCCGGGTGCCACGCTTCCTCCGCCGGGGCCGCCGCCTCTTCCAAAATTTCAGAATGCTGCTCCCGCATGTTTTCCACCTTAACGGTGAGCAAAGGGCCGTATTTCAGCGCCTCTTCCAGCACCTGACCCGGGTTGTTGGTGTGGACATGCGCCTTGATGATTTCGTCGTCGTCCACCAGCACCAGGCTGTCGCCCATCCCGTTTAAAAACGCCCGCAGGGGCTCGATGGATGTTTGGCTCGCCTTGGACGCGATGAACTCCGTGCAGTAGCCAAAGGTAATCTCCCCTTGCGCAAACCGGCCGAAATCCGCTTTTTCCCGGGGCGCTTCCCCTGCCCGGGCCGTTTCCTCCGCCGGCGCCTCCGGGGGCGCTTCTCCCCGCAGAGCGGAGAGCATCCCCTCCAGGATGATCAAATATCCTTTGCCGCCGGCGTCAATCACCCCGGCCTTTTTCAGCACCGGGTTTTGATTGATCGTTTCAGCAAGGGCTTCTTCCCCCGTGGCAATGGCCGCTTCCAAAACGAATTCCGCGGCGGCATTTTCCTCTGCCGCCTCTTCCGCCCGCTTGGCACAGCGGCGGGAAACCGTTAAAATGGTACCTTCCGCCGGCTTCATCACGGCGTTGTACGCGGCGCTCACCCCCGCGTTCAGCGCTTCGGCAAACGCCTTGCCGTCTACGGTTTCCTGCCCTTTCATGGTTTTGGACATCCCTCTGAACAAAAGGGATAAAATCACGCCGGAGTTCCCCCTGGCCCCCCGCAGCAGGGCATTTGCCGTCACCTCCGCCGCCTTGCCCACGTCGCGTATCTCGTGTTTGCTCAGCTCCGTTGCCGCGGCGCCGAGGGTCAGGCTCATGTTGGTGCCGGTGTCCCCGTCGGGGACGGGAAATACATTCAAGTCATTGATGACCTGCTTGTGGAGATTGATTGAGGATGCGGCATATTGGATCATCTTTTGAAATGCCGTTCCGTCAATAAATTCTTTCATCTTGCTTTTCCTTTCTGAAACGAGGAATCAAAAGGAGGGCGCTCAGTGCGCCATCATCGAGTCAATGTAAACATCGACCTCCCGCACTTCCACGCCTGTAATCTTGTTGACGACATACCGAACTTCTTCCATAATGGCACGGCTCACCGCCAACAGGTTTACACCATGCTCTACAATGATATGCAATTCAATCGATACGGTGGCATCCTCCTCGTGAAAGGTCAGATGAACCCCCTTGGACATCGCTTCCCGACGCAGAAGATAAACCAGCCCGTCCTTTTTAGAGCGGAACGCCATACCCTTTACGCCAAAGCAGTTGGTGGCGGCGGCGCCGGTGACATTGGTAAACACTTCGTTGCTGATCCGGATTTCACCCTTTTCTGTTTGCAGCTTCATATTAGCAGCTCCTTTCGCTGGTGAATACTCTTTATTTTATCGCATCTGTGTGCGAATTTCAAGAGTGTTCTCTTCCTACATTCCGGCAAATAAATTGCAATCTTTTGTAGAGAATGGGGGTTTCCCGTGCTTTTCCCCCGCAATCCCGCCCCGAGGGCCCCTTCGCCGTCCTTGCGCCCCGCCCTTCCCCGGCGCCCGTTCCGCTCCTTTCGCGGCCCCGTCCCTTTTCCCGGGGGGCCGCCGGGGCGGATCCTTCCGCCGGGAGCGGCCAACCCCATCGGCCGGGGACGGGGGGAGCGCTTGCAACGCAAAAAGGGGCTCGCCTCCTGCAATTGGCAGGGGGCAAGCCCTCTCAAGTGACGCAACGGCGCCCAAGTCATCAAATACACGATGGGTCCGGACGGGCTCCCCGTCCGGGTCATACCCCGATCCGTCGGGGTCTGCCGGTCCGTTTCCTTATTTTCCGTTGCGCTCCGCTCGCACCAAAATCATCTCGCCGGCAATGCTGATGGCAATTTCCGCAGGGGTTTCGGCTTTGATGGCAAGGCCGATGGGGGAATATACCTTTTCAATGTCCTCGTCCGACACGCCGGCTTTTTTCAGCCGTTCGGACACGGCGCGAATCTTCGTCTTGCTGCCGATGACGCCGATGTAGCAGGCGTTGGTGTGCAGCACCTGCTCTTCCACGTTGTAGTCATAGGCATGGCCTCGGGTCATCACCACAATGTAGTCTTTTTCCGTGATGGTGATATAGTCGGCGATTTTGTTGAAGTCCCCCAAAATGATTTTTTCCGCCGTGGGGAACAGGGTTTTAGAGGCAAACTCCGCCCGGTCGTCCATCACAACACAGCGAAAGCCCACGTGAGACAAAACAGGCACCAGCTCCTGGGCCACATGCCCGCCGCCGAACACATACACGCTGCCGCCCCGAATGAGCGGCTCGGAATAATATTTCTTGCCCTCCAGCTCCACTTGAACCGCCCTGGTTTTCAGCAGGGGCGCCATATCGGAAATGCCCATGCCGCCCAGCGTGATCAGGCCGGCACTCGCGCTGTAAACCCCCATGTTCCAGGCAGATTCCTCCGTAATATCCGTGATGATCCACGCGTCCTCGTCTTTGTCAAACAGAGCCCGGGCCTTCTCCAAAAACGGTAGAATCTCTTTGTTTTCCCAGGGAATAAACTGAAAGTAAACCACCACGTCGCCGCCGCAGATCATCCCCAGATCCTCCACCTGGTTGGGTGCCAGCTTAAACCCCTTGACGTGAGACTTTCTCTCTTTTAAAATGTCCGCCGCCATCTGCTGGGAGCGGTACTCCACGGCGCCGCCGCCGATGGTGCCAAACAGCAGGCCCCGCTGGGAAATGACCATCCGGGAGCCGGCCTCCCGCGGCGTAGAGCCGGAACTGGCGATAATGGTAGCCAGGACAGAGTCCTCTTTCTGATTCACGCAATCTTGCAGTGTTTCGAACAAACGCTTCATTTTTTCGCCCCTTGCTTTCTTTTGATATCGTTCCAATGATACGGTCGCCGCACACGCTCTTTTGTATGCCGCTTTTTTATCCTGCCACAAAAAAAATACTTTGTCAATTCGAAACAAGTCATTTTACGATATGCAAACAGAAAAATATCGTAGATTTTCCCGCCGTTTTAAGGGGGTATGTTTTACGTTGTGTTATAATAAATATGTCCGGCTTCCCATTGGTTAGAAAAGCGCTGTCTTTTTCAAGACAGCGCTTTGAAAGGGTCTATATTGGTACGTAGATAAATTACATTTCCCAAACGGTAGCAGTGCTCTGGCCGCCGCCGATGCACAAAGTGGCAAGCCCCTTGTGCGCCCCTCTGCGCTTCATTTCGTACAGCAGGGTGACAACGATCCGGGCGCCGGAGCAGCCGATGGGATGGCCGATGGCAATGGCGCCGCCGTTGACGTTGATGATATCGCGGCTGAGCCCCAGTTCTTTTGCCACGGCGCAGGACTGGGACGCAAACGCTTCGTTGCACTCCACCAGATCCAGATCCTTCGCGTCCAGGTTGGCCTTTGCCAGCGCCTTGCGGGAGGAATAGATCGGCGCCACGCCCATGATGGAAGGGTCCACGCCGGCTTCCCCCCAGCCGGTCAGCTTTGCCAGAGGCTTCAGGCCGTGTTTTTCAACGGCTTCTCCGGAAGCCAAAATCAAAGCGGCAGCGCCGTCGTTCACGCCGGAAGCGTTGCCGGCGGTGACTGTGCCGGTTCCGTCTCTTTTGAAGGCGGGCTTCAGCTTGGCAAGGCCCTCAATGGTGGAGCCGGCTCTGCCGTGTTCGTCCTCTTTGAACTCGACCATTTCTTTTTTCTTCTTCACCATAACAGGCACGATCTCGTCGGCCATTCTGTTGGTTTCCTTGGCCTTTTCCAGGTTCTTCTGGCTGATCAGGGCAAACTCGTCCTGCATTTCGCGGCTGACGCCAAACTGCTCCGCCACGTTCTCCGCGGTGATGCCCATGTGATAATCATAAAACGCGTCCCACAGGCCGTCTTTTACAAAGCCGTCTACGATGACGCCGTTGTTCATTCTCTGGCCGAACCGGGCAGTGGGCAGATAATAAGGCGCGGCGGACATGTTTTCCGTCCCGCCGACCACCACGATATCCATGTCGCCGGCGCGAATGGCACGGGAGCCTTCGATGATGGTTTTCATGCCGGAGCCGCAAACCATGTTCATGGAGGTCGCCGTCACTTCCTTGGGGATGCCGGCATGAATCAGACACTGGCGCGCCACATTCTGGCCCAGGTTCGCGGAGACAACGTTGCCCATCATCACTTCTTCCACCAGCTCAGGGGCAACATTCGCTCTTTTCAGGGCCTCTTTGATTACAATGGTGCCCAGTTCAACAGCCGAGGTGTCCTTCAAAGAACCACCAAATCCGCCGACTGCAGTTCTGCAAGCACCAACTACATATACGTCTTTCATGTTTTCCGATCCTCCAACAATCATTTTTATTTCGGTTTTTATGCATCAATCTTGCTTCATTCAACGCCAGCAAGATACAAACCGCTTCATAAGATACAACGAGATGTAAACCGCCTATCTGCAAATATCTCGTATGCTAGTTAAAAGGCACTAGAAGTATACCACCCCATCCCATCATTGTCAACACGCATTTTGAAAACCACACCTCGCTTTTCTCGGACATTCACGCTGAAAAGCTTCCTTTTTACCCCGCTTTGGTGTAATTGATGTCATTTCCGCCCGGTTTGGCTCGGTTTGTCCCATTTCCCGGCCGAAAATCAATCTTCCTCCAAAACGTCCGTTCCTGTTTTCCCCGGCCCGCGGGAAAGAGAGCGGCTTGCGCCCCGAGGGCGGCTTTCCCCTGCGCCCCCGGCCCGCGGGACGCCCCGTGCCGATGCCCGGTCCGGCGGCTTTTGCCGCGGGTCCCTTTTGGCGCGGGCGGCGCCCCTTCCGGCCCATGTTCCCGCCTTTGACGGAGCCGGCGTGTAATATTTCCTTGTGTTCTGTTTTCCCATCGTATATAATAAGAAACAACACACGAGAAAAGGGAGGGCTTCTCTTGAAAATTCCAGCCATGTTCGCGCCGGGCAAAACGGTTTTTTCTTTCGAAGTGTTTCCGCCGAAGAAAACAAGCCCGGTGGAAACGATTTATGACACTCTGGACGCGCTGCACGATTTAAACCCCGATTTCATCAGCGTCACCTACGGGGCAGGGGGGAACGCCGCCGACACCTCCACCTGCGACATCGCGTCCCTCATCAAGCAAAAATATCAAATCGAGCCTCTGGCTCATCTCACTTGCATCAACAGCACAAAAGAGGCGGTGGATCTCAATTTGAAGCGGCTCCAAGCCGGGGGCGTGGAAAATATCCTGGCTCTGCGGGGCGACGTGAACCCGGACGTCCCGCCTCAAAACGATTTTTGCTACGCCAGCGAGCTGGTATCGTATATCAAGGCCCATGGCGCGTTCAGCGTCTCCGGCGCCTGCTACCCCGAGGGGCACCAAGATTCCCCCACGCTGGTGGACGACGTGCTGCAGCTGAAAAAAAAGGTCGCCAGCGGCGCGGATCATTTGATCTCTCAGCTCTTTTTTGACAACAGCCATTTTTATGCGTTTTTGGAGCGGGCCCGGATCGCCGGGATCACTGTCCCCATCGAGGCGGGGATCATGCCCGTCACCAGCAAGAAGCAAATCGAGAAAATGGTGGTGTTGTGCGGCGCCAGCCTGCCGCCCAAGTTTACGAAAATGCTGCAAAAGTATGAACATCACCCCGAGGCCCTGCGGGACGCGGGCATCGCCTACGCCATTGACCAGATTGTGGATTTGATCTCACATAATGTGGACGGGATTCATTTGTACACCATGAATAGCCCCTACATCGCGAGGAAAATCAGCGAAGGCGTCTCCAGCCTGCTGAAGGTTTGAGCCTTTCTGCCGCCAAAACGGCGGCGTTCCTCTTTTCTTTTGACCTCCGGAACAGGGGGCGTCCAGCGGCACGCCCCCCGTTCTGCCCCAAAGGCTTTTCCTGTTTTCGGCGGAATGCGAAAAATCCGCGGAAGAACGGTTGACAAACAGATCTCCGTTCAGGTATAATAAATAGCGCGTTTCTTTTGAACGAAACCACGCTTCTGTGGCGCAGCTGGTAGCGCAACTGATTCGTAATCAGTAGGTCAGCGGTTCAAATCCGCTCAGAAGCTCCAAAGCCCTCCAACGTACGTTGGAGGGCTTTTGCGTTTTTTTCGCCTTGTGTATCGCCGGGCGGCAGGGGGAAAGCTAGGATATTTTTCATATGCATTGCTATTTTCGGGGCTTCGCCCGAGCGAAACACCGCCCCCTTTGTTTCCCTTCTTCTCCCCTTCCCCCCAATGCACCAAAAAAGCGCCCTCTTCTCCCGGCGGGGCTCTCCCTTTCCCCTTTGCTGTTTTTGTGGTATACTGAAGGATAAAAGGCAAAGGAGGGTTTTTTATGAACCAAGTGGCGGCCTTGCAGGAAATGATCAGCGACAGCCGGAATATCGTCTTTTTTGGCGGGGCGGGTGTTTCCACGGAAAGCGGCATCCCCGACTTTCGCAGCGTGGACGGCCTGTATCACCAGCAATTTCAGTACCCGCCGGAAACCATGTTAAGCCACAGCTTCTTCCTGTCCCACACAGAGGAATTTTTCGACTTTTACCGCAAAAAGATGATCTGCCCCACGGCAAAGCCAAACCCAGCCCATCTAAAGCTGGCGGAATTGGAGCGGGCGGGCAAGCTGCGGGCCATCGTCACCCAAAATATCGATAACCTCCATCAGCTCGGCGGCGCAAAGCGCGTTTTGGAGCTGCACGGCTCTGTTTTCCGCAACCACTGCATGGATTGCGGCCAGTTTTACGATTTGGATTTTGTGATGGAACGAAGGGGTGTGCCCCGCTGCACCCGCTGCTCCGGCATTGTCAAGCCGGACGTGGTGCTGTATGAAGAACCCCTGGACATGAGCGTGATGAGCGCGGCCATGGAGGCCATTGAACAAGCGGATATGCTCATCATCGGCGGCACCTCCCTGGTGGTTTACCCCGCCGCCGGCCTGATCCGCTATTTCAAAGGGGACAAGCTGGTGGTCATCAACAAGGCCGCAACGGAATATGACAACCGGGCCGCCCTTTCCATCAGCCAGCCCATTGGCCAGGTGCTCTCCCAAATCGCGGTGTAAACTCTCCCAAATCACGGCTTAAACCGCGCTGTCCCTTTCCTCTTGTTTTCTCTGTTCTTCCCGCTTTTTTTGCCCGCCCCGGCGCAGCAAACCGCAAAAACAAGACAGAACAACACCCGAAAACACAAAAAAACACCCGCTCTGCCCACAGGGGCAAGGCGGGTGTTTTGTTTTCAGCTTTGAGGATTCATGGTGTAGTTCGGCGCTTCCTTCGTGATATAAATATCGTGGGGATGGCTTTCTTTCAGCCCGGCGCCGGTGATGCGGATAAAGGTTCCGTTCTTTTGCAGGTCGGAAATGGTGGGGGTGCCGCAGTATCCCATGCCGGAGCGCAGACCGCCCATCAGCTGGTAAATGGTTTCCGACGCGAGACCCCGGTACGGTACCCGGCCTTCCACGCCCTCCGGCACCAGCTTGGAGGACCCCTCCTGGAAATACCGGTCCCGGCTGCCCTTGTTCATGGCGGCAAGGCTGCCCATGCCCCGATAGACCTTAAACTGTCTGCCCTGGAACATCTCTGTGTCTCCCGGGCTCTCCTCACAGCCGGCCAGAAGAGAGCCGGCCATGATCACGTTGGCCCCGGCGGCGATGGCCTTTGTGATGTCGCCGGAATATTTGATGCCCCCGTCCGCGATGACAGGGACGCCATATTGGTTGGCCACCACGGCGGCCTCATAAATGGCCGTAATCTGGGGCACGCCAATGCCCGCCACCACCCGGGTGGTGCAGATGGAGCCGGGCCCAATGCCCACCTTGACGCAGTCGGCCCCCGCTTCGATCAAAGCCCGGGCGCCCTCCGCTGTGGCGACGTTCCCCGCCACCAGCTGCAAGGCGGGATATTCCGCCTTCAGCCTTTTCACGCAGCCGAGGATGTTCTGAGAGTGCCCGTGGGCAGAGTCCAGCACCAGCACGTCCGCCCCCGCGTCCAAAAGGGCCCCCGCCCGCTGTAACACGTCGTCCGTCACGCCGATGGCAGCCGCCGCCAGCAGCCGCCCCTTTTCGTCCCGGGCGGAGTTGGGGTACATCACCGCTTTTTCGATGTCTTTGATGGTGATAAGCCCTTTCAAATGAAACTTTTCGTCCACAATGGGCAGCTTTTCCACCTTGTGCCGGCGGAGGATCTCCTTGGCTTCCATCAGCGTGATGCCCTCTTGGGCGGTCACCAGATTGTCCTTTGTCATCACGTCGTCGATGATCTTGGAAAGATCCTCTTCAAACTTCATGTCCCGGTTGGTGATAATGCCCACCAGCCGCCCGTTGTCGCAGATGGGCACCCCGGAGATCCGGTATTTGGCCATCAACTCGTCGGCGTCTGCCAAAGTGCGACCCGGATCCAGGTAAAACGGGTTGGTGATGACGCCGTTTTCCGAGCGCTTTACCATATCCACCTGTTCTGCCTGGGCCTCGATGCTCATATTCTTATGAATGACGCCGATGCCCCCCTCCCGGGCCACGGCAATCGCCATCCGGCATTCCGTAACCGTGTCCATGGCGGCGCTCATCATGGGAATGTTAAGTGTGATCCGGTCTGTTAGCTTCGTTTTCAGGTCAATGTCCGTGGGTACAATGTTGCTTTCTGCCGGCTCCAGCAAAACATCATCAAACGTGAGCCCTTCTTTTCCAAATTTCCGTCCCGCATCCTTTGGTACCATAGCAATCCTCCGTCTTTCGTTTCGTTGTTATCCGCAAGACTATCACAATCATAGAAGCTTGTCTATACTTTTTTGATTAAAATCCGATCCTTGCAGCAAATGTCGTCGATATCGTCTTGCGCAGCCGCAGGGATCCGCACGGCACCGCCGCATTGTTCACAGATCAAGTCAACGGCGCTGTATTTCACATCCATCCGCCACCGGCGGGAGCCGCAGGCGCAGGAAATCCCCTTCCGTTTTGCAATTTCCCTGATCTCCTCCAGCACCTGCTCCATCACAAAGGGGTCCAAAAACGCTTCTTTCCCCTCCCCTTTCTTGGGGTCCAGCTTTTGCGCCGTTTCCGCCAAACGGGACAGGGCGCCGGAAACGGCCTCCTCCGAGCCGACAAAACAGCAGGCAAGCCCCGACGCCTTGCAGGAAAACGCCAAATCCTCCTCCAAAAAAGGATGGATAGCGCCTTCCACCGTGTGGCTCTTTCCGCAAAAAAGACAGGGAACCGTCAAACGGAACCGATCCTCCGTCAGCACCACTTCCCCCTGGGACCGGCCGCAGTCGCACGCGATTTTCGCGGGGGCCGCCGCCAGGGCAAACAGCGTTTTGGTCTGCATCACCGGCCGCTTGCACGTCTTGCAGATATAGCCGATGGTTCTCTGCATTTGCTCTTTTCCCAAACGTCTCTCCCTCCTTTTGATTTTTCTTTTTTTGATTTGGTTCTTTTTTCATCCGCCGAAATTGCCCGTCGCGCGGATCTTCGTCGTCTGATTGTCAAAGCCGTTTTAAAAAACGGCTTTGACAATCAGACGGGTTCTCTGTTCCATGTGGAAAGACGGGCAATTTCGCCCGTGCAAACGCACAGGCGAAACTGCCCATCCATACTGAAACAGTTGAAACAGCACCGTCAAACAGAAGCCTTCGCTTCCCGCAGCGCCTTCGCGAGCTGATCGGGACAAGAGGTGCGCTTTCCGCCGCGGCGGATGCCCTCCAGCCGTTCCACGGCATCTTCTATCTTCATTCCCGCGACCAGACGTGAAATCCCCTGCAAATTTCCGGAACAGCCCCCTTCTATCTCCACAGACAAAATGGTATCTGCTTCCCAACTCACAGTCATCTGCCGGGAACAAACGCCCCTTGGCTTGAAACGAAGAGCCATGCCCCGCTCCTTTGGTTGTTATTTCTTGTTCAAATACTCCCGAATGGAAGCGGCGGCTGTTTTGCCGGCGCCCATGGCCTTGATGACCGTGGCAGCGCCTGTCACAGCGTCGCCGCCGGCAAACACGCCGGGGCGGGAAGTGGCCATAGAGTCGTCCGCCACGATGCAGCCCTTCTGGTTCGTCTCCAAGCCCTCAGTGGTGGATTTGATCAGCGGGTTGGGGCTGGTGCCGATGGCGATGATCACGGTGTCCACGTCCAGCTTAAAGTTGGAGCCTTTCTTTTCTATGGGACGGCGGCGGCCGGAGGCATCCGGCTCACCCAGCTCCATCTCCACGCACTCAATGGCGCAGGCTCTGCCGCTCTCATCTCCGTGGATGGCCACGGGGTTGTTCAGCAGACGGAAATCGATCTGCTCTTCCTTGGCGTGGTGTACCTCTTCCGCTCTCGCGGGCAGTTCCTCAATGGAGCGGCGGTAAACGATGTATACCTTCTCGGCGCCCAAACGCATGGCGCAGCGGGCCGAGTCCATCGCCACGTTTCCGCCGCCCACAACGGCAACGGCCTTGCTCTTGGCAATGGGGGTATCGTATTCTTCTTTATACGCCTTCATCAGGTTGATTCTGGTGAGGTATTCATTGGCAGAGTACACACCCAGCAGGTTTTCGCCGGGAATGTTCAAAAACTGCGGCAAGCCGGCGCCGGAGCCAATGAACACGGCCTCGAACCCTTGCTCGAACAGCTCGTCCACAGAGATACTCCGGCCGATGACCATGTTGGTTTCGACTTTGACGCCCATTTTCTTCAGGTTGTCGATTTCCTTTGCCACGATGGCCTTGGGCAGACGGAACTCGGGAATGCCGTAAACCAAAACGCCGCCGGGGGTATGTAGCGTCTCAAAAATGGTGACCTCGTAGCCGTCCTTCGCCAGGTCCCCGGCGCAGGTGAGGCCGGCAGGGCCGGACCCGATGACAGCCACTCTGCGGCCGTTGCTCTCGGGTGCTTTGATCTGGTCTTCCCCGTTTTCCATGTGCCAGTCGGCCACAAAGCGCTCCAGCCGGCCGATGCCCACAGGCTCGCCGTTTTTGCCGCGTACACATACCCCTTCGCACTGGTTCTCCTGGGGACATACCCGGCCGCAGACCGCGGGCAGCGCGTTGGTAGACGTGATGATTTTATACGCTTCCTCAAAATCGCCTTCGGCAACCTTTGTGATAAACTCGGGAATCCGAACGTTCACCGGGCAGCCGGAAACGCAGGGTTTCGTCTTGCAGTTTAAGCAGCGGGTCGCTTCGTCCATGGCCATCTCTTTGGTATAACCTGTGGCAACTTCATCAAAATTCCGGTTGCGGACCAGCGGATCCTGCTCCGGCATGGGGTTTTTCTTCAGAGACATATTAGCCATGGCGCACACCCCCTGTCAAATGGCAAATGTGATCACTTGCCTTCTCTTCGTCTGCCTTGTAGAACGCGTTCCGGCGCATCAGCTCGTCAAAATCAACCTGATGTCCGTCAAACTCCGGCCCGTCCACGCAGGCAAACTTCACTTCTCCGCCCACGGTGACACGGCAGCCGCCGCACATACCGGTGGCGTCTACCATAATCGGGTTCAGGCTTACGATGGTTTTCACGCCAAAGGGCTTCGTTGTGGCGGCGGTAAACTTCATCATAATCGGCGGGCCGATGGCATACACCGCGTCATATTTCGCGCCGGACTCCAGCAGCGCCTGGAGCTTCGCGGTGACAAAGCCCTTTTCTCCGTAGCTTCCGTCATCCGTCATGAGATACAGCTTGTCCGTGGCCGCTTCCATCTCTTCTTCCAAAATGACCAGGTCTTTGTTTTTAAAGCCGGCGATCATTTCAACGTAAACGCCCTTGTCGTGCATTTCCTTCGCGATGGGGTAGCCAATGGCGCAGCCGACGCCGCCGCCAACGATCATCACTCGCTCCAAGCCTTCCGTGTGGGTGGGTTTTCCCATAGGGCCGACAAAGTCGGAGATATAATCCCCTTCTTCCATCCCAGCCAACATTTTAGTGGAACGCCCCATGTGTTGGAAAATGATGGTCACTGTGCCCTTTTCGGCATCATAGCCGGCAATGGTCAGCGGTACACGCTCACCGTATTCATCCAGGCGGAACATGATAAACTGTCCAGCCCTTGCTTTGGCCGCCACTGCCGGAGCTTTGATCTCCATCAGCGTCTCAATGTCATTTAAGCGGCGCTTTGTTACGATTTGATACATGCGGTAGGTCCTCCCCTTTCCGTGTTATGGCGATTATTATACCTCTAAATCAAGTTCCTGTCTAGACCTTTTTTGGGATTGCTAACAAAATCCTTTCCTGTTCTGGCAGAGAAATACCATATTTTATCCAAGTTTCTTGTTAAGCGTTATTCCCCCTGTAAACGAACGGATTTCAGGTTCTTTCTCTTACAGCATAAGGCCATTATTTTACTTTGTCAATAGGAGGTTTTTTTATGATCATTCATGTTGTTTCCCCGGGGGAAACCGCCTACGCCATCGCCCTGGAATACGGGGTTTCTCTGGAGCTGCTGCGGATCAACAACGGCCTTGGCGCCGGCGCCCCGCTGTCCGTGGGGCAGGCGCTTCTGATCTTGTTCCCCGGCAAGACCCATTTGGTGGGTTTGGGAGAAACCCTCGCCTCCATCGCCGCTGAGCATGGCGTTTCCCTGCGCGACTTGTACCAGAACAACCTTGTTTTGGGGGGACAGCCCGCGATCTGGCCCGGACAAACCTTAATCATCTCCTATCAGGACGCCCCTTCCGGCCCTCTGTTTGTCGGCGGATACGCCTACCCCTTCATTTCCCCTGCGCTTTTGCGCCAGACCCTCCCCTTTCTGTCCGCTTTGATGCCCTTTACCTACGGCATTTCCGCCGAGGGCCGCCTGCTCCCCCTCAACGACGAAGCCCTCCTCTCCGCTGCCCGGCTCCACGGCGTCCAGGCGATGATGCACCTGTCCTCTTTGACGGAGGAGGACACCTTCAGCACAGAGCGGGCCGCCATGGTGCTGACCCAGGCGGCGCTCCAGGCGGCGTTTATCGAAGAAGTGGTGGAGACGATTTTGGAAAAAGGGTACCGGGGCATCGACGTGGACTTTGAATTTCTGGGCGGAGAAAACGCCGCCCCCTATGCCGCCTTTGTGGCGGCTCTGCGCCGGGCCCTTTTGCCTTACGGATATCCGGTGGTGGTGGCCCTGGCCCCCAAAACAGCGGACGACCAGCAAGGCCTGCTCTATGAAGGGCATGACTACAGCGCTCTGGGCCAGGCGGCGGACGCCGTTTTGCTGATGACCTACGAGTGGGGCTACACATACGGCCCGCCCATGGCAGTGGCGCCTCTTCCCAGCGTGCGCCGGGTGGTGGAGTATGCCCTCACCCGCATTCCCCGGGAAAAACTGATCTTGGGCATCCCCAATTACGGATACGACTGGCCCCTTCCCTTTGTGAGGGGGGAAACAAAGGCCCAGTCCATCTCCAACGTCCGGGCGGTGGAGCTGGCCTTTGCAAACAACGCCGCCATCTCGTTTGACGAAACCGCCCAGGCGCCCCACTTTTTCTACCGAGCCCCCGACGGGACAGAGCACGAGGTCTGGTTTGAGGACGTGCGCAGCATGCTGGCAAAATATGATCTCATCAAGGAATACGGCCTGATGGGCGCGGGATATTGGAACCTGATGCGCCCCTTCCCGGCCAATTGGATGCTGCTTCGCTCCCAATTCCAGATTCGGACGTCGCCTTTGACCTCAACGCAATTGTGACAAATCTTTTATGTAAAACGGAAGAATTGTTTTGTATTCCGTCGGCAGATCGGCTATAATGGGAGGAAACACACCCAACAGGGGAAAGGAACGAATGCTATGAAACATCAAGACAGCTTCGACTGTCTCGTTGTCGGCGCTGGCTTCGCCGGCGCCGTTTCCGCGCGGGAGCTGGCTTCTCGCGGCGGCCGTCGCGTTCTGGTTTTAGAGCAACGGAACCATATCGGCGGCAACGCATATGACTGCTATCATGAAGAGGGGCTTTTGATCCATCAATACGGCCCTCATATCTTTCATACCAACGATAAGCGGGTGTACGACTATTTGTCCCAGTTCACCCGCTGGCGGGATTACCAACACAAAGTGGTGGGCGCGATCCACGGGCAGCTTCTCCCCATCCCGTTTAACTTTCATTCGCTGCACCAGGCCTTCCCCCCGGATCGGGCGGCGGCGCTGGAGCAAAAGCTGGTGGACACGTACGGCGCGGGCCGCAAGGTGACGATTTTGGAGCTGCGCGGCAGCCCCGACCCGGATTTGAAGGCCCTAGCCGAATATGTATATGAAAACGTCTTTTTGCATTACACCCAGAAGCAGTGGGGCACCGCCCCGGACGAGATCGACCCGTCTGTCACGGCTCGGGTGCCGGTGCTGCTCTCCCGGGACGACCGGTATTTTCAAGACGTCTATCAGGGCATGCCGGAGGCGGGCTATACCAAGCTGTTTGAGGCCATGCTGGACCACCCCAACATCACGGTGGAAACGAATACAAACGCAAAAACGCGGCTGCAGCTTCAGAGGGCATCCGTTTTGTTGGACGGGGTGCCTTTTTCCGGCCCTGTGATCTACACAGGGGCGGTGGACGCGTTGTTTGACCATGTGTTTGACAGGCTGCCCTACCGAACACTGGACTTCGTCTTTGAAACCCATCCCAAGCCGTTTTATCAAACCCACGGCACCGTGAACTACACCGTGAGCGAGGCTTACACCCGGATCACGGAATTCAAGCATTTAACGGGGCAGGTCATGCCGGAAAAAACCACCATTGTCAAGGAATATTCCCGGGCGTATACTGGACAAGACGGCGAGATCCCCTACTACGCCATTTTAAACCCCCGGAACTTGGAGCAGTATGAAAAATATCGGGCCCTTGCCGCGGCCACGCCCAGCCTTTTTCTTTTGGGCCGCCTGGCGGAATATCGGTATTATAACATGGACGCCATCGTTTCCCGGGCCCTTTCCCTCGCGGACCATTTGTTGAAAGAACAGGAGAACAGGAACATATGAAATTGATTACTTTCGCAGTGCCTTGCTACAACTCCGCGGCTTATATGCGGCACTGTATCGACACGCTGCTGGAGGGCGGCGCGGAGGCGGATATCGAAATCATTTTGGTCAACGACGGCTCAAAGGACAACACAGGAGAAATAGCCGACGAATATGCACGCAAGCACCCCTCCGTCATCCGGGTGATCCACCAGGAAAACGGCGGCCACGGAGAAGGCGTCAACCAGGGCATCCGAAACGCCAAGGGACTGTATTATAAAGTGGTGGATTCCGACGACTGGGTGGACGTTCCCGCCCTGAAGCAGGTGCTTCGCCAGCTTTCGGTGCTGTCCAAGGGAGACAAGCCGCTGGATTTGATGCTTTGCAACTATGTGTATGAACATGTGGAGGACAACACCCATTTTACCATGCAGTATAAAAACGTCCTGCCGGAAAACCAGGTGTTCACATGGAACGACGTGGGGCATTTTAAAATTTCCCAGTACATACTGATGCATTCTGTCATCTATCGAACCCAGCTGCTGCGGGATTGCGGCCTGGAACTGCCAAAGCACACGTTTTATGTGGATAATATCTTTGTCTACCAGCCCCTCCCCCATGTGACCAGCATCTATTACATGAATGTGGATCTGTATCGTTACTTTATCGGCCGGGCCGACCAGTCCGTCAACGAGAAGGTCATGCTGACCCGCATCGACCAGCAGCTTCGAGTGACAAAAATTATTTTAGACTGTCAGGATTTAAACGAGGTGGAAAAAACGCATCCCAAGCTTGCCAAATACATGTTCCGGTATATTTCCATGATGATGGCCATCTCCTCCATCTTGCTGATGCTGGACGGCAGCAAAGAAGCGCTGCAAACCAGAAAAGAACTTTGGAACTACGTGAAAGAGCTGGACCCTTCTCTCCACCGAAAGCTGCGGTACTGGAGCTTAAACGCTCCTTTGCGGCTGCCCGGCCCGCCGGGGCGGAAGCTCTGCATTTCCGCTTATCGGCTGGCTCGAAAGGTCTATAAATTCAGCTGACGTCCCTTGGTTTGAAAACAGTTTTATTTCATCAAGCCCTTGATCGGCTTGCTCCGCGGCGCAAACCGCACGAAAAAGCGTCCGGCCCCCTTTATTGAAGGGGGCCGGACGCTTTTTTATGATCTGTCACATCAATTTCGTTGTGTAATATACGGCCAAAACCAAAAGATATGCCCCGATGAGAAACATCAGGTAATAGGCCGCCGTGACCCCCAGCAGCAGCGCCGCAAACACGGAGACAGCGCCCATGACGCAGGAGGCATAGATCGGTGGATATTTTGTGTTTTTCGACAGCAGGACAAGGGGCTTTCCAAACAGCCGGGTCCTCCCATATGTCTTGCTAAGCCGCCAGGCGAACACAGCGCACAAAACCAGCAAAACCCCGATCCCAACGGCAAGCCCCCAAAGAACCCCCATCCATTTCAGGTTGCCCGCCACCTTGCGGACGGCCCACAGGTCCATCAAAACCAAAATGCCGACCACAGCGGAAACCAAAAACTCCTTTTGGTAGATATAATAGACCAACCCCAAAACCAGAACAAGGGGAACCATATAAGAAAGATATTTCGCCCCGTGGGGGTAAAAAAACTCCATAAACCGGCAGGCGGCAAAGGCAAGCGCCCCGCCAACCGCCGCAAAAACGCCGTAGCGAGCCCGCCCTTTTCTCCACAAGACAGCCGCCAAACCCACGCCGGCCATACACACAAAGATGGCAAGATACTGCAAAACCTCCACAATGGCGTGGGCCGTCATAAAGGTCCCCGCATGCAAATAGAGCCGGTTTAAAAACAAAAACCCGATCTCTATCGCAAACGAAACAAGAAACAAAATCAGTATTCTGTGAAATACCATATCGTCCTTTTTCACGGCAGCGGATTCTTTTTTCATGTAATCCTTTCCGTCCTTTCCTATCACTTCCCGGTTTCCGCGGCAACCGGGAATTTTCGACATCCGGCCTTTTATTTTATCAGAGTTTTCCTTCTTTGGCAATAGAAATGCCCGCCTTTCTTTTTCCGCCGGCCGGTTCTTTTCCGTTTGGCCCCCTTTTTTCCCGGCTTTTGATTTGCCGGGGAATCATAAGCCGGAAACCCAGCCCGTTTTAAGAAAAAAGCCGCCCTTTTTTCCTGCTGTAAGAAATTTTCGTTTTCGTCCGTTTCCCGATTGGCGTTTGCATATTTCTCCACAAAATGCAGACAATAGGGAAGCAAACCAAAACGAAGATAAGGAGTTTGGATCTATGAAAGCTACGGGTATCGTACGCCGCATCGACGATTTGGGTCGCGTTGTGATTCCAAAGGAAATTCGTAAAACCATGCGAATCCGGGAGGGTGACCCACTGGAAATTTACACGGACAAAGATGGCGAGGTCATCTTTAAAAAATATTCTCTCATGAGCGGCCTGTCTGACTTTGCCGCTCAGCTTTGCGAAACGCTGAACAAAACCACAGGACATGTGGTTGCCGTGACCGACCGGGACACGGTCATCTCCTCCGCCGGTGTCTCCAAACGGGAGCTGAACGGCAGACGCATTTCCGATTCGTTGGAGCAGATCATGGAAAAAAGACAGGTGTTTCTCCGCCGTTCGGAAGAGCCGCCCCTTCCTCTCTCTTCCGACAGCGAGCGGTTTACCATCGACGTAGCCGCACCCATTTTGTCGGAGGGCGATGTGCTGGGCAGCGTCATTTTTGTCACAGGCTCCCTCGCCTATGGGGAAACCGAGTATAAACTGGCGCAGACTGTCGCCGGCTTTTTGGGCAAGCATATGGAATCATAAATTCCACATAAATCGAAAAAGGCCCCCCTCGTGAATGAACTGGGTTCCGCTCAGAAAACGGGGGCCTTTTTTGGGTTTCCCCGCCGCCCCGCCCCGCCTCGGGTCCCTTGACAATCCACTGGCGGGCTGTTATATTATTCTTATGGAAATAAGAGGCTTATACAGCGTTTTAAACGCTTTTTAGCAGGGGTTCGCCGGCTTTGAACGCAGCCGCAAAACAACGAAACCCTCGGAAGGGAGATCATCACGATGAATCAAATCATAGACTGCATCAGCAGCAAACGCAGCGTAAGAAAATTTACCGGGAAGCAAATCCCGTATGACACCGTAGAGACGCTTCTCACTTTGGGGACCATGGCTTCCACCGGGTCTAATTTGCAGCCCTGGGGCTTTGTCGTCATTCAGGATAAGGAAGAAATTGAGGCGCTGGCTCAGGCGGTCAAATCGTACCTGCTGGCCCATTTGAATGAATATCCCCACTTTGTCCCGTATGAAACGGCGCTGAAAAACGACAACTACCACGTGCTGAACCACGCCACCACGCTGATTTTGACCTATGGCAATTCCGACTCTCATTGGTACGTATACGACTGCTCTCTGGCCACCGGCAACATCATGCTGGCCGCCCACGGAATGGGCATCGGCACCTGCTGGATCGGCTACTGCGAAACATATTGCAACACACCGGAGTTCAAAGCGAAATACAACGTGCCGGAATCGTTTCAGCTGGTTTCCACCCTCAGCTGCGGGTACGAAGGGGAGCCGCTTGCGCCCCCCAAGAGAAAGCCCCCGGTGGTGTTTCACAAATAAGCTGCCGCCGCCACTTCGGAAACGGGCCAACGCCCGCCGGCGGCCCATTCACCAGTATATCAATCATAAAAAAGCCCTTGTCTCTGACAAGGGCTTTTTTTCGGTTCGGTTTTTCCCTCCGGCGCGGAGCGCTGCCCGGGGGAGCGCCGTTTTAATTGCGCAGGCTGTGCAGCGGCGCGGGAATCCGCCCGCCCCTTTGGATAAACGCCTCGCTGGACGGGGCGCAAACGCGCATCACAGGGGCGCTGCCCAAAAGGCCGCCAAACTCCACCCGTTCGCCCACTGCCCTCCCCGGGGCGGGGATCAGGCGCACCGCGGTGGTTTTCTGGTTTACCACGCCGATGGCCGCCTCGTCCGCGATGATGGCGGAGATGGTCGCCGCCGTGGTGTCCCCCGGCACGGCGATCATGTCCAGACCCACAGAGCAGACGCAGGTCATGGCCTCCAGCTTTTCCAGGGACAAAACGCCCTGCTCCGCCGCCGCGATCATCCCCTCGTCCTCGGACACGGGAATAAACGCGCCGGACAGACCGCCCACGTGGCCCGACGCCATGACGCCGCCCTTTTTCACGGCGTCGTTGAGCAGGGCCAGCGCCGCGGTGGTGCCGTGGGTGCCGCAGGTCTCCAGCCCCATCTCCTCCAGAATGCGGGCCACGCTGTCCCCCACCGCCGGGGTGGGCGCCAAGGATAGATCCACCACGCCGAAGGGAACGCCCAGCCGGGCGCTGGCCTCCTGGGCCACCAGCTGGCCCATTCGGGTGATCTGAAACGCCGTCTTTTTGATGATCTCGGCCACCACGTCAAAGGGGGCGCCGTTTGCCTGCTGCAGGGCGTGATGCACCACGCCCGGGGCCGGACACCCCTACATTGATGACACATTCCGGCTCGCCCACGCCATGAAACGCCCCCGCCATAAAGGGGTTGTCCTCCACAGCGTTGGCAAACACCACCAGCTTGGCGCAGCCTAAGCCGTCCTGGCCGGCCGTCTGTGCTGCCGTCTCTTTGATGATACGCCCCATCAGCCCCACAGCGTCCATATTGATCCCGGCTTTTGTGGTGGCCACATTGACCGAGGCGCACACCCGCTCTGTCTGGGACAGGGCTGCGGGAATCGAGTCGATCAGCCGCCGGTCTCCTACCGTAAAGCCTTTATGCACCAACGCGGAAAACCCACCGATGAAGTTCACGCCGCAGTCTGCCGCCGCCCGGTCCAGCGCCTTGGCAAAGGGGACATAATCTTCCGTTTCGCAGCTTTCCGCTACCATGGCGATGGGCGTCACGGAAATTCGTTTGTTTACGATGGGAATCCCCAGCTCTCGTTCGATGGCTTCCCCGGTGGAAACCAGATGTTTGGCATATTTGGTGATTTTCTGATAAATTTTTTCACAGCACGCCGGCCGGGTCCGGATGGGCGCAGTCCCGCAAAGAAATGCCCATGGTAATGGTACGAATGTCCAAATGCTGCCGATCGATCATGCCGATGGTCTGTAAGATGTCATCGTTGATTGAGCATAAACCGCCGCCCCCTTAAATGCGATGCATCGCGTTGAAAATTTCTTCGCTTCTGGATGCGGATGGACAGCTTCATCTCTGCTCCCACGTCTGGCCGAGCGCTTGCTGGAGCGCTCTCAAAGGAGCAGGTGCAGTCTGTGACGTCCACCAGCATCACCATGGTGAAATATTCCTGCAGCAGCGTCTGGGTGATGTCCAGCACGTTGACCCCCCGCTGATAAAGGCAGGTTCCCTACCTTTGCAATGATCCCCTTCTGGTCGTTTCCAATCACCGTAATAATCGCGCGCATATCGTTTCCTCTCTTCCTTTTCCAGCTTCATAGGGAGCGCCTGTTCGTTCCCTTCTTTTGTCTCTTTTTTCGCCCGTTTCCCTCATCCCAGCTCGTCCAGCGTCAAGGGAGAACGCCGGCAGGCACTCTTTCATAAAATAAGAAAGCTCCGGCAGGTCCAATGGCACGAAAGCCTTTCCATGGATCTGCTCCGCCGCTTGCTTAAATTCCGTGTTGCCGCCCTTGAGCTCCTCCACGCATTTCACATAGGCGGAGAGCTTGTCCGCCGCCTTCACCAGCGCCATCACCTCCGGGTCCTGTGGGCTGCAGCAGCGGGCGCGTAGGCAGTCTTCGCATGGCCGGAGGCAGCATGGACGAGAGCTTTTGCCCCGCCACCTCCTCCACCTGCCGGTACGCCTCCCGGATCCCGGGGTTATAATACTTGACGGGGGTGGGCAAGTCGCCTGTCAAAATTTCCGGCGCATCGTGGTACAGGGCGGCGGCGGCCACGGCGTCGGGGTTCGATCTCGTCCCGCCGAACACGTCCCGCCGGATGATGGCCAGGGCGTGGGCCAGAATCGGCCACCATGTGAGAATGCTCCTGCACGTTTTCCTCAAAGGTGTTGCGCATCAGACCCCACCGGCCGATATACCGCATCCGGGATAAGATAGGCGAAAAACCCGCAGGGCTTCACGTAGTCGCCCCTCCCCTCCGTCACGGCCGGCGGCAAAGCAGACCCAGCCGCCCTGCTCCCGCACCCGGGAGATGGAAAAGCCGTTTTCCAAAAGGGCGGCTTGTCACGTCCTCTTTTCGGCTGTCGATGACGCCGGAGCCGATCCACACGCCGCCGGGCGCCAAAAAGCGCGTGAATCCGTGGGGCCAGGGCGATGATCACATCGGCGACGATGTTGGAAAAGACCACTTGGTACGGCCTGCCCGCCAGAAGGTCGCTGGGCCAAAGACGGGTCCTCCAGAACGTTGCCCGTTTCCACCTGATAGCGCCCGGGGGCGATGTCATTCCGGGCCTTGCGTTTGCCCGGGCCACTTTTTCCGCTTTCGGGTCAATGTCGCAGGCGGCGGCAAATTCTCGCCCCCAGCTTCAGCGAAGCCACCGACAAAATGCCGCTGCCGCTGCCAAGATCCAGCACGCTCGTCCCCTTTGCGGAGCAGCGGCTCCATCATTTCCAGGCACAGCCGGGTGGATGTGTGTTCCCCGGTTCCAAATATAAGCCCCGGATTCAAATAAAGGGGAATCCGCCCCGGGGGCGGAGTCATATCCCGCTCCCATTCCGGTATAATATACAAAGACGTTCCCACGGGAAAGGGCTTGTAATACGCCTTCCAATTATGCTCCCAGTCCTCGTTTTTCACGTCCCGCAGGGTGATGCGCAAGGAACCACGGGCGCCCTCCTCCGTTTCCGCCGCCAGCCGCTCCATGGCCCGGCGGACGGTTTTCAGGGTTTCCCGCCCTGCTTCGTCCTCGGTCAAGTAAAATTTCACCCGGCTGACGCCTTTTTTCGAGGCCATCAGCCCTTCGTCCACATAGTCCCAGGTGTCTTTGTTCTCTTCCAAAAACGTGAGAAAATCCGTCTCGTCCTCGATGACAAAGCCGGCAATGTCCAGCCCCGTCAGTACGCTGCCTACAAGGTCAAGCCCCGCAGGGTTTGTATCAATGGCAACCTCGATCCAATGGTCCATGTCTCCCCTCCGCTCCGTCAATATATCATGCGATACGCGTATATACGCCCCATCAGCAATCGATACTATACAATCAATGGTCTATATACAGCCTGTATGGAATCAATATTCAATCCCCCGGCGGGCTCCGACGCCCCGCCGATACGGGTGCTTTTCCTCTTGAAAATGGGTGATGTAATCTGCCCTGGCCAAAAGCCCCGGGGGCGGGTTGCGCCCGGTGATGGCCACCTCCAGAGCAGGCGGCTTTTGGTCTAAAAACGCGAACACCGGCCCCTCCTCCAAAAACCCTTCGGAAAGGGCGGCGCACAGTTCATCCAGAATCAAAAGGCGGTATGCGCCCTCCCGGCAGGCGGAAACGGCCCTGTCAAACAAATCCTTGCAAAGGGCGCGGGCCTTTTCCTTCTCCGTTTCATCCATCTGGACGGAAAAGGGAATCGTCTCCGGCCCGGGAACACAGCGAAACAGAGGCATCCGGGCGACGGCGCTTCTCTCGCTGCCGCTGTTGTCCTTTAAAAACTGCGCCAGCAGCACCCCGCCGCCGCTGCCCGCAACCCGCAGGCCAAGCCCCAGGGCGCAGGTGGTTTTCCCTTTGCCGTCTCCCCAATATAAATGAACCAATCCCCGCTCCATAAAACCCTTCCTTCAAACCGTTCTTTGTGATGAATCGTTGTGATGAATCGAAAAATATTGTACCACAAAACAAGCCGGGATACCATCCTATTTTTCCGCGGTACCGGGTTTTTCATTTACAGAATGCGGAAAATATGCTACAATGAAACTCAAAATTTTGGCCTATTTTCAGCCGTGTCACACACAGGAAGAGAACAAGATATGATCACACTTGGAAAAATCGAAGCCATGCGCAAGCAGACCGGCGCTACGTTTGCAGAGGCCAAAGCGGCCCTGTTGGAAACCGACGGAGATCTTTCCGCCGCCATTTCCCTGTATCAGCAGCGCAAAAAGGACGCCGGCGGCGCTCGGCAGGACACCCCCTGGGAAGAAAACCCCCGCCAGAGGAAGAAAGCGCGCCGGGAAGAAGAACCCCGACAGGAGCGCACAAATCGGGAACATACAGGGCAGGAGGAACAAACCCGAGAGGGGCAGACAAAGGGCCAATGGAACACCCAGTGGGAGCGCCGCACCCCGCCGCCGGATATGCCCCCCGTCTGGGAGGGGGAGGCCTCCGGCGTTCTAAGCGGCCTGTTTGCTTTGCTGGGCCGGCTGTTTCAGTGGAGCGCTGCCACTCGTTTTTCTGTCTACCGGCAAGGGCGCCTTGTGTTCTCCCTCCCTTTTTTGGTCTGTCTCGTTGTTTTGCTGGTTTCCTTCTGGGCTTTGCCCTTCGCCTTCATTGTCGGCCTTTTATGGGGTATTCTTACCGCATCGAAAGAGGCTGACCCAGAAACTGTGAGGTTTTGCATGATCACACGATTTGTCAGCCGCTTGCTGCCCCAAGACCCCCTCGAACGCCCCAAGGCCCATCGGCGCCTCGGCATCATCAGCGGCGCCGTGGGCATTGCTTTAAACGCGTTGCTCTTCGGCGGAAAGTTTCTTATGGGGCAGCTGACAGGCTCCGTCTCCATCACGGCGGACGCGCTGAACAACCTGTCTGACGCGGGCTCCTCCTTCGTCACCCTTGTGTGCTTTCGCATCGCCGGGCAAAAGCCGGACGCGTCCCACCCCTTTGGCCACGGGCGGGTGGAATATTTGTCCGGCCTGTTTGTCTCCGTGGCCATTTTGCTTGTGGGGATCGAGCTTTTGAAGTCCTCGGCTGAAAAAGTGTTCTCCCCCGTCCTGCCGGAATTTCGCTGGCTCTCCGTTGTGATTTTGTCCGTATCCATCTGCGTGAAGCTTTGCATGTTCGCGTTTAACCGTGCGCTGAGCAAGGCCGGCGGCTCCGCCGCCCTTTTGGCCGTTTCCAAAGACAGTCTCAGCGACGCGGCCGCCACCGGCGCGGTGCTGGCCGCTTCCCTGCTGGAGCATTTCACCCATGTATATTTAGACGGCTATTTCGGCATCGCCGTCGCCCTGTTTATCGTCTATACAGGCATTGTCTCCGCCAAAGACACGCTTGACCCCCTGCTGGGTCAGCCGCCGGACCCTTCTCTGGTGCGGCAGATTGAAGAAACGGTGCTGCAACAGCCCGGCATCTCCGGGGTGCATGACTTGATCGTGCATGATTACGGCCCCGGCCGCTGCATGGTCTCTCTCCACGCCGAGGTGTCGGAAACGGGCAATATTATAGACCTCCATGAGGACATCGACAGGGCTGAACGGGCGCTGAAAACCCAGCTTGGCTGCGACGCCGTGATCCATATGGATCCCATCGTGACAGACAACCGGGAAGCGAACGAAATGCGGAAAAAAATCGCCGCTTTGGTGCAGCTCATCGACCCCTCGGTCTCCATTCATGATTTTCGGATGACCCGGAGCTCCGCCCATACGAAGCTGATTTTTGAAGTGGCGGTGCCTCCTCACCTGTGCCGGAGCGACAAGCAGATCATCGCCTCCATCCGGAAGGTGATCCACGCTTTGGACCCCACCTATGAAGCGGTGATCTCTGTGGACCAGATCCCCGCTCCCCCTTCTTAGCTCCCCCCTCCAAAAGACAGGGGGCGCAGCCCAACGGGACTGCGCCCCCTGTCTTTTCGAACGCGCAAAATTCACCGGACACGGAACACCGCCCGGTTGAAAAACATGCCGCCGGAAAACAGCAGGCACCCCTGCAGCAGCCCGGCCTGCCCCCATAAAAACCGGGGCAGCCACGCCGGCGCGGCCCAAACGACCCACGCCAGCCCGACGCAAAGCACGCAGCAGACAAAAGGCTCCGCCGTCAAGGCAAAGCGCGCCCTGCGCCCCCCGGTGAAAAAGGGCAGCAGCGCGCCAAACAGAAACCACAAAAGCCCATTGAGCACGTCATGCGTCAAAAGGGGCAGCCCTTTTTCCGAAAGGGAACGGACGGCCCCCCTGCCGTAAACCAGCCCGGCCAAAAGAATGCAAAGCCCCAGCATCCGCCGGAGGATGCGAAAAACGGCCTTTCCCATGGTGTCTTTTCCCCTCCGTTATCCGCCGACCAAGAAATCCAGCACGTTCCACCCCGTCGAGGTCTGGGCGCGGTACAGCTCGGTATACCCGCAGTCCACGCAGGAGATGGTGACAAATTTCTTGTTTTGCACGTCAAAAATTTTCGCGAAGTTCCCGCCGGTGGCCTGAAACTGGTCATGTACAAAGCGCTGACACCCGCATTTGGGGCAAACATATTGTTTTTGTTCCATCGCAATTCCTCCTTTTGAAACGAAGGACGCCCTTTCATGAAAGAAGGGGCGTCTTCCGCAGGTTTATTCCACGTCTACAAAATCAGAGAACCCGTCGTCGTCGGCATAGTCGCAACAGGCGCTTCCCCGTTTGGTCAGCCTCTCCTTCGCGCAGGCGCACAGCTCCGCCAAGTTGTCCCAAAATGCCACCGTCGCGCAGACGATTGCGCCCACGGACAATACCACCGCGGCCAAAGACAACACCATTTTCAGCGTCTTCATCGTTTGTCCTCCTGTCATAATCTGAAATGGAACGCATGTTATAGGATATAGTATATACTGTTTCTCCCAAAATTTCAACCAAATGAAAAAACAAATGAAAAAACAATTGAAAAAAGTTTTCCGACCCCCTTGTCAAAAGAGGATCCTTGCGGAAACAGGCCCCCTGTGATATCATTTGGATACCATCGCGCCAATATACAAACGAAAAAGGAGGCCTTTTGATGAGGCTTGTTATTGACAGCACCTGTGACATTCCCTCTTCCTTTCTCGCGCAATATGGGATCTCTGTGCTTCCTCTCCACGTGACGGCAGAAGGGAACGAGTACCTGGACCGCGTCTCCATTTCCACCAGCGAGGTCTATGCCCTGATGCGCCGGGGTGTTATGCCCAAAACATCCCAAGTGAATCCGTCGGAGGCCGAAGAGGCCCTTCGTCCCCTTGTTCAGGCGGGAGAGGACTTGCTTTGCCTGATCTTCTCCGCCAAAATGTCCGGCACGTATCTGTCGGTCGCGGCGGCGGTGCAGGCGCTGCAAGAGGAGTTTCCCGCTCAAAAGCTGGTGGCGCTGGACGCGAAAGGCGGCTCCTTCGCCACGGGGCTGATCGCCATGGCCGCCGCCCGGGCCGCCGCCAAGGGCCGGCCTTTTGACGACGTGGTGGCCCTGTGTCAGTTTTTAATCCGGCATGTGGAGCATGTTTTTATGGTGTCCGACCTGCAGTGGATGATCCGGGGCGGGCGCATTTCCAAAGTGATGGGGCTCACGGCGAGCCTGCTGCACATCAAGCCCATCCTGGACGTACGAGACGGCGCCATGGAGGTCATCCAAAAGGTGCGGGGCGCGCGAAACGCCATGGAGCGGGTGGCGGACATTGTGGCGGAGCGGGCCCGGCGCTGCCTTTCTCAGACCATCGGCATCACCCACGCGGACGACCCCGCCGCCGCCGCCGCTTTGCAGGGGCTGCTTCGGGCCCGGCTGCCGGACTGCCATTTTCTCACGGAGGAAATCGGCGCGGTTTTGGGTGTCCATCTAGGCATCGGCGGGGTGGGCGCTTTTTTCTTCAACCGGCTGCCCCCTTCCGGCCTGTCTCCTGCCCTTTGACGGCGGGTTGCGGGCGCTGCCGGCCCCCCAAAGGCCATATGTGAAAGCACGGGCTTGTTCCGCCCCGCAGCCGGCGACAGAGGACGCGCTTTCGCCCCTTTGGCGCAAGGCCCCGGCAGGCCCCCGGCTTTGGTAAAACACAAGGCATCATAAAGAGACGAATATGAATACAAGTACGAAAAAAAGACACGCCAAACAGCGTGTCTTTTTTGGTGGACGATAACGGACTTGAACCGCTGACCCTCCGCACGTCAAGCGGATGCTCTACCAGCTGAGCTAATCGTCCTTACCCGGCCTGACAAGGCCGTTTTTTATCTTACCGGAAAATCTGCCGTTTGTCAACCTTTTTTTCGCGGTTCCCTTCGCCTTGGCCGCTTCTCCGTTCGCCCCCGGGGCGCCCAAAGGGAACTGGCGCTTGCTCATTTACAAACCCAAATCCTGCCCGCCGCCGTTCGCCCCCAGGGCGCCCAAAGGGAACTGGCGCCGCGGGCCGGAACCGCGAACAACCGCCAAAGAAACGCCCCGCTTCCAAGCAAAGCGCCCCCCTCAAGGCAAGCGCCCCGCCCTCCGGAGCGAACAGACGGGGGCGCGAAGAGGGCCGGCGCCGGCCCTTTTGTGTCGTTTGCTGCGCTCCCTTCCGAAGCCGGAGGCGGCATTTGCGAGGAAAGAGCGCCTCTTCCCGCCCGCTTACCGGTCTGTGCGGCCCGTCCGCTCCGTCCGGGCGCCGTCCTTGCCAAGGGCCACGACAATGCGGCGGTTGGGCTCGCTCCCGGTGGAGTACGTGGTAATGCTGTCCCAATCCTGAAGCGCCGTGTGGATCACATGGCGCTCGTAGGCGTTCATCGGCTCCAGCATGACGTTTTTCCGGTATTTCACGACCTTGTCCGCCACCTTCGCCGCCAGCCGCTGGAGGGACTCTTCCCGTTTTTGGCGATAATGCTCCGCATCAATGTGAATTTTAACCCTGGTTTCCTCGCCCCGATTCACGGCATAATTGGTGATCTGCTGAATGGCGTCCAGCGTTTCCCCCCGGCGGCCGATCAGCGCGCCCAGGTGCGACCCTTCCAGCACCACCTTGTAGTTCCCCTCGGGCGTCTCCTCCACGTTTGCAACCGCGTCAGACTGGAGCCGTTCCAAAAGCCCGTTCAAAAAGGCTTCTACCTTTTCCTTTCGGCTTTGCTCCACCGTGTATGCCACCCGGATCTTCGCGGGGGACCCCCCAATGCCAAGAAACCCGGATTTTGCCCGTTCCAAAAGCTCCACCGAAACTTCGTCCCGTCCCAGCCCCAATTGCGCGAGCGCTGCGGCGATGGCTTCCTCTTCTGTTTTCCCGGTCACTTCGATCCAGTGATTCATAAGGCGCTCTCCTATCTAATCGTTTTGCGGCGGATGTTCTTCCTCTGCCACCGTCGGCGGCTCCGGCGGATTTGCTTCCGACGGACTTGCGTCCGGCATGTCTTCTTCAAACCGCTCCGAACTGTAGGAACGACCCCGGGCATACGGCCTGTCGTCGATCTTGCCTTTTTCGTGGGTCGCTTCCCGCTTCGTCTTTTGCTTTTGTCCTTTGCCGGTATATTTTCGGGCGGCGGCTTCCGCTCTTTTTTTCTTTTCCTCCGCCTGCTCAATGGCTTCCTGTTCTTGTCTGGCTTCTTCTTCCGTATCCAGCTTTTTCCCGATGATTTTGCTCAAAATCACTTCCTGGACGATGCCGAATACGCTGTTCATAATCCAGTAAACGCACAGGCCCGCCGGCATAACAAAGCCGATGTAAACAGAGATCAGGGGCATAAAGAAGCTCATTTTCTGGTTCGTCTTTTCCGCGGCGGACGGCTCGCCGTCCTCTCCCCGCACCGCGTTCGTTTTCGTTGCCACCCGCATGGAGAAAAAGGAAGCGACGCCGGAGATGATGGGCAGCAGAAACAGGCCGATGGCGGCCCAGGTCCATGTGCCGGACGTCAGAAAATCCAGACTCGGCTGGGCGGATAAATCAATTCCCAGGAAATGATAGTTGATGGAAAAAACCTGGGGTACCACAGCCTGCACCTCCGGCAGATGGCTGGAAATCTGCTGTGCCACTGCAATCTGGCCATAGGCGGAGTTCGCGTCTCCCACCGTGACCCCCAAAGAAGTGAGCGTGGCGACCACAGTGCTGATCTGCTCCGCCGTCAGCTTCATCAAATTGGTGAGGGGCTGGCGAACCACGCCGTACAAACCCAGCATAATGGGAAGGGGCAAAAGGCCCCACAGGCAGCCGCTCATGGGGTTGACGCCATATCGCTTGTACAGCTTTTGTGTCTCTTCCGCGTATTTTTCTCGGTCGTTTTTATATTGCTTTTCCAGAGCCTTCAGCTTTGGATTCAGCCGCCCCATTTTCACCATGTTTTTCTTGCTCTTCATGGAGAAGGGCAGTAAAATCAGCTTGATGATCAGCGAGAATAAAATCAGCGCCAGTCCATAGCTGCGGCAAAAATTATACAGGGTCAACAGAACCCAGGAAAAGGGCGTGGTAATAAGCGTATTAAATATACCCATAGACAGCCTCCCTATCGATTCTTATGGTACCGGGTCATATCCCCCTTTGTGAAACGGATGGCATTTCAAAACCCGCCGCAGGGCGAGAAACCCTCCCTTGAGGGCGCCGTGCCGTTCAATCGCCTCCAGCGCATATGCAGAGCAGGTGGGCATAAACCGGCAGCAGGGGGGCCTTCCGGGGGATATCTCCCTGCGATAAAATGAAATGAGCGCCAACAGTATTTTTTTCATGCGCCCTCCCGCTTCAAAAGACCCAGGCGCCCGGAAAGGCGCAGCAAATGCTCTTCCATCTGCCGGTATTTCGCAAATCCCGTGCGCACCCGCGCCACCAGGATCAAATCATATCCGACAGCAAAGCGTCCTTCGTTGACCCGGTAACACTCCCGCAGGCGGCGGCGAACCCAGTTGCGCTTGACCGCGTTGCCTACTTTTCCGCCGACTGTAATGCCAACCCGGTTCACGCTCCGCCCGTTTTTTCTGCAATAAAGAACCAAAATGGGCGAAACCGCGCTTTTCCCTCTGGCGTACAGCCTGCGAAACTCGTGGTTCTTTTTGAGAGACTGTGAATACTCCAATTGTAAGACCTCGTTTTTCTTGTTTCCGGTCACTTCGCCTTCGCCCGAAGATCAAACCCGCAAAAACGCTTCTGCGGCGGGGCCGCAGCTGGGCCGCCCCGCCGACAACGGAAACGGATTAGTGGGTCAGACGGGCTCTTCCCTTGGAACGTCTGCGGGCCAAAATCTGACGTCCGTTTCTGGTAGCCATTCTTTTGCGAAAGCCATGCTCTCTGGAGCGCTGGCGTTTTTTCGGCTGATATGTGCGCAGCATCTGTCACACCTCCCATGTTAAATCGTATGCACTATTGCGGCAAACCCGGATAAAACCGCATTTGAACCGAATTTAAACCGAAAATAGGAACATTTTCTGAAAAAAATCATGCAGATCGCAAAGCATGTCCGGCTGTTGCAAGTGCAAAGGTTATTATACAGTATATTTTTTACCCGTGTCAACCAAAATCTTAGAAAGAACCGGCCCTCCTCCTCTTGCAATGAAAGAAAAATCCCCTCTGCTCCATGCTTTTATTGACAAGCGCCCTTCTGTTTCGTACAATGGTACCATAATGAATCCGTCTTCTTTTGCATTTCACGCCGATCAATTTGCTTATAAATGATGACAGGCTGGAACGGCCGTTGCTTTGATCAGTTTATCGACACACGGAACGGGAGCTCAATGGTTGCTGATTCCTATGAAACGAGATGATTCGGATGAGGAGGAAAATAATCTTATGTCTCAGCTTACCGACTTGCGTCTTGCTGTTTTAATTGATGCAGACAATGCGCCGCGCAACAGTATCAAAGATGTCATGGCCGAAATCGCGGTATATGGCACGCCCACCATCAAGCGTATCTACGGGGATTGGACCACGCCCAATCTGGCCAGCTGGAAAACCATTTTGCTGGAAAACGCCATCACGCCCATCCAGCAATATGCGTATACCACCGGGAAAAACGCCACGGACTCGGCGATGATCATCGACGCGATGGATATTTTATACACCAGGAAGACCGATGGGTTCTGTCTGGTCTCCAGCGACAGCGATTTTACAAGGCTTGCCACTCGGCTGCGGGAGGCGGGCATGAAGGTCATCGGCATCGGAGAGAAAAAAACGCCCATGCCCTTCATCGTCGCCTGCGACAAATTTATCTATGTGGAAATCATCCGGGCGGCGGCGGAAAAAGACCTGGAGCAGACCAAAACAAAGGCAAAGCTGAAAAAAAAGGCGGAGCAGGCGGCGGAGGCCGCCCACAACCACAGCGAGCCGGACCCGGCAGACCACGTGCCGAACGAAATGGTTCAGCTCATCGCCTCCTCCGTGGCCGACATCGCCGACGAGGACGGATATGCCTTTATGGGCGAGCTTGGCAACCTGCTTTTGAAAAAGCAGCCGGACTTTGACCCCAGAAACTACGGGTTTCAAAAGCTGACCCAATTGATGAAGTCTTTGGACCGGTTTGAAATTGACGTGCGCCAGACCAACTCCCCTCATATCAAGCATATTTTTCTGAAGGATAAGCAGGTCAAGCCGGAATAGAGCCATTTCCGCCCCACGAGATGGAACGGGCCCCATTGTCAAGACGTCAGACAGCGCCCCGCGGCAGGGGGAGCAGCCGTCTGATTTGCCATTGGGGGGCTTTGTTCCGTTTTCTCGTGGGGCTCTTTTCTTTTTTGCTGTTTTGTGGTATACTGAGAAAATTTCATGGGATCCATTTTAAATCGGGAGGCGTTTGCTCCATGGCTGCTGCGATCAAACGAAAACGAAAGGCCCGCCGGGCCGTCGTCCTGCTTTTTCTTTTGGCGGTTTCCCTCTCCCTTTTTTTGTATGACCAGAACAACCGGCTGGACGTGTCGGACATTTCCGTCTCCTCTTCCAGGCTCCCCGCCGCCTTTTCCGGCTTTCGCATCGTCTTGCTGTCCGACGGCCACGGGAAGTCCTTCGGGCCAAACAACGAGGCCCTTCTGGAGGCGGTGCGCCGGGCAAAGCCGGACATAATCGTTTACACAGGGGACATCATAGATAAAAAGGAGCAGCTTTCCTCTGTTCCGTCCCTTGCAAGGGGCCTGTCTCAGATCGCGCCTTCTTATTATGTATCGGGCAACCACGAGTGGGCCGTCCGGGAGATGCCTGCTTTGTTTGCCCTGCTGGAGGAAAACGGAGTCACCCCTTTGCGCAACACCTATGTCCCCCTCACCCGGGACGGCGCTGCCATCCTCCTCTGCGGGGTAGACGACCCCAACGGGCCGTATGGCCAAAAAACCCCCGCCGCGCTGTTTGCTGAAACGCGGGCAGACCGGGGGGACTGCTTTTCCGTTTTGCTGGCCCACCGAAACAGCCTGTTTCCGGATTATGCCGCCTGCGGGTTTGACCTGGTCTTGTCCGGCCACGGGCACGGGGGCATCTTCCGCCTGCCTTGGACAGACGGCCTTTTCGGCACGGAGCATCATTTTTTCCCAACGTATACCAACGGGCTGTATGCCCTGGGCAGCAGCCAGCTTGTGGCTTCTCGGGGGCTCGGCAACGTGGGGAGATCTTTTCGCCTGTTCAACCGGCCTCATGTGCCGGTGGTGGTGCTGTCCCCCGCTTCGCCCTAACCCCTATTGTCTTTCAAATGACCCATCTTAGTCTATCTTAATCAGTCGGAACCAGAAGGAGGACCCCCGTTTATGGATTTTCACGCGGGAACATATGACATCGCGGTGATCGGCGCCGGCCACGCCGGCATCGAGGCGGCCCTTTCCGCCGCCCGTCTCGGCCTTGAAACCATATGCTTTACCATCAACTTAGACGCCGTAGGGAACCTGCCCTGCAACCCCGCCATCGGCGGAACGGGCAAGGGACACTTGGTCCGGGAGCTGGACGCTCTGGGCGGGGAAATGGGGAAGGTCGCCGATCGGGCCTGTATCCAGTACCGGGTGCTCAATCGGGGCAAAGGCCCCGCCGTCCACTCTTTAAGGGCCCAGGCAGACCGCCGGGCGTACCAGAGCATGATGAAACATACCCTTGAACGGCAGGACCATCTGGCCGTGAAGCAGGCGGAGATAACGGAGATTTTAACGGAACACGGCGCCGTCTCCGCCGTTCGCACCCAGACGGGCGCCACTTACAAAGTGAAAGCCGCCATCCTCTGCTCCGGCACGTATTTAAAAGGCCGCACCATCATCGGCGACGTCACCCAGGAAGGCGGGCCGGACGGCATGTTTGCTTCCCTTTCCCTTTCTTCCTGTCTGGAAAAGCTAGGGCTTACTCTGCGCCGGTTCAAAACAGGCACGCCCCCCCGGATAAACGCCCGGACGGTGGACTTTTCCAAAATGGAACCCCAGCCGGGGGACGAATCTCCCGCTCCCTTCTCTTTTGAGACAAAAACCCCGTTGAAAAACCAGGCGCTCTGCCATTTGATTTATACAAACGAGAACACCCACAGCATCATCAGGGCCAATTTGGACCGCTCCCCTTTGTATTCCGGGCTGATCGACGGGGTCGGCCCCCGCTACTGCCCTTCCATCGAGGACAAGGTGGTGCGTTTCGCGGAAAAGCCCCGGCACCAGCTGTTTGTGGAGCCTATGGGGCTGGACACAGAGGAGCTTTACATCCAGGGATTTTCCTCTTCTCTGCCCGAGGACGTGCAGATTCAAATGCTCCACACCATCCCCGGGCTGGAGCAAGCGGAGATGACACGACCCGCCTACGCCATTGAGTACGACTGCGTGGATCCACTGGAGCTGCTCCCCACTTTGGAGCATAAAACAGTGAAGGGGCTTTACGGCGCCGGGCAGTTCAACGGCTCCTCCGGCTACGAGGAGGCGGCGGTGCAGGGGTTTGTGGCCGGGGTCAACGCGGCGCTGCGCATTTTGGGGCGCCCCCCCTTGGTCATCGACCGGAGCCAGGGGTACATCGGCGCTTTGATCGACGACCTGGTGACAAAAGGAACCACGGAGCCGTACCGCATGATGACCGCCCGAACGGAGTACCGCCTGCTTCACCGGCAGGACAACGCCGATTTTCGCATGGCGCCCATCGGATATGAGATTGGTCTTGTCTCGGAGGATCGGTATCAGGCGGTTTTGGAAAAATACAACGCCGTTTCGGCGGAAATCCGCCGGCTGGAGGCCGCCGGGGTTCCCGCCTCCCCCGGGCTAAACGCCCTGATGGAGGCCAAAAACGAGCCCCCCGTGAAAAGCAGCGCTCGGCTGATCGACCTGCTGCGCCGGCCCCGCATCAGTTACGAGGACTTGGCTCCCTTTGACAAAGGGAGAGAAAGCCTTCCCCTTGACGTGAAAGAGCAGGTGGAGATCACCGTGAAATACGAAGGATACATCAAGCGGCAGACAAGACAGCTGGAGGAGTTTCGGCGGATGGAGGCCCACACGCTGCCCCACGACCTGGATTATCTGGCTTTACAGGGGCTGCGGATGGAGGCCCGGCAAAAAATGCAAAAAGTCCGCCCGCTGAATCTGGGGCAGGCATCCCGCATTTCCGGGGTTTCCCCCGCCGACGTCACCGCGCTGATGATCTTTTTGGAGCATCGTTCGGAGGAGAATATCCATGAAAACCGTTGATTTGACCCACCTCATCACACCCCATATCCCGGTGTATCCCGGCTGCCGGCCGCCTGTCTTCTCCCCTGCCACCACCTTGGAACAAGACGGATTTCGGGAAACCCGCCTGTCGTTCGACTCCCACACCGGCACCCATATGGACGCCCCCGCCCATCTTCTGCCCGATGGGCCAAGTCTCGACACGCTGCCGGTCGGCCAATTTGCCGGCCCGGCGGTGGTGATCGACTGTGTCGCCGTCCCTCCGGGGGGGCGCATCACCTTGTCTCACCTGGCGCCTTATGAAGCGGCCTTGAGAGGGGCGGAATTTGTCCTGTTTCACACCGGCTGGGATCGCCGGTTTTATGACGCGTCCTATTATAAGGACTTTCCCACGCCCGAGCGGGCCGTCGCCGAACGGCTGGTGCAAATGGGGATGAAGGGCGTCGGCATCGACGCCATTTCCATTGACCCGGTGGATACGAAAACGTACCAAAACCACCGCGTTTTGCTGGAGGGGGGCCTTGTCATCGTGGAAAACCTGACCCGCCTGGAGCAGGTGGGGGACGCCTGCTTCTTTTGCGCCCTTCCTTTGCTGTATGAGCAATCTGACGGCGCCCCTGTGCGGGCCGTGGCCTTTTTGGAGGATGCCTCATGAAAGAATCTGTGGTTTTGGGCCTGTCCGGCGGCGTGGACTCCGCTGTGGCGGCGTCTTTGCTGGGGCGGGACTATGACGTTCACTGCGTCTATCTGGACATCGGCGGCGGAGACGCCGCCCGGCGGGACGCTTCGGAAGTGGCCGCCGCTTTGCGCCTGCCCTTTTCCGTCCGCTCCATTGGGGAACCCTTGGAGAAACACGTCTGCGCCCCCTTTGCGGCGGCGTACAGCCAAGGGCGCACGCCCCTCCCCTGCGCCCTCTGCAACCCGCTTGTCAAATTCCCGGCGCTGTTTGCGGCGGCGGACGAGATGGGCGCTTCCTTTGTGGCAACGGGCCACTATGCCCGCATCCAGCGGGACGATGCCGGCCGGTGCGCCTTGCGACAGGGAAAAACAAAAAACGACCAGGCGTATCTTCTGGCCCGGCTGCCGGAGAAGATGCTCCCCCGCATTTTATTTCCTTTGGGCATATACGAAAAGCCCCAGGTGCGGGAAATGGCAAAGGCCCTTGGCCTTTCCGTCTCCCAAAAGCCGGACAGCATGGACATCTGCTTTGTCCCCGACGGGGATTACGCCGGGTGGATGGCGCGCCGGGGCCCTGTTCCCCCGCCGGGGGATTTTGTCGACGCCGCCGGGCACGTTCTGGGCCGCCACAAGGGCATTCATCACTATACCTTGGGCCAGCGGCGGGGACTGGGCATCGCCATGGGCCGACGGGTGTTCGTCTCCCGCATTGACCCGCTTCAAAACGAAATCACCCTGTCCGGCGGGGACGGGCTGATGGCGGAGCGTGTCCTTTGCGCGGATCCCAACTGGATCGGCATCGACCCGCCGAGCGGCCCCATGGCGGTCACGGTGAAGCTGCGGCACACCAAGCGCGCGCTGGACGCCGTGATCACCTGCCGGGGGGACACGGTGGAGATCGCCCTGAAAACAAAGGCAAGGGCCCCCACCCCCGGCCAAATGGCCGTGTTTTATATAGATGACCGCATCATAGGCAGCGGATGGATTTCATCCTCCTCCCTGCACGACGATGAAATGGAGGTATTGTCTTGACCCGAGAACAAATGAAGCACACAAAGCCCATCCGCATTTTTATGTCTTATTACAAGCCCCATAAGCGGCTTTTGGCCCTGGATCTGTTCTGCGCCGTGATGGCCGCCCTTTTGGACTTGATTTTTCCATTGGTCACCCGGTATTCCCTTCAGAACCTGCTGCCCCAAAACCTGTTTTTCACCTTTTTTCTCATCATGGGCAGCATGATCCTCATCCAGCTGATCCGCGCGTTCTTTTCGTATATTGTGGCCTACAAGGGGCACATTTTGGGCGTCCGGTTTGAGGCGGACATCCGAAACGATTTGTTCCGCCACATGCAAACCCTTTCCTTCGGCTTTTACGACCAAAACCGAACGGGCCAGCTGATGAACCGGGTCACAGGCGATTTGTTTGAAATTTCCGAGCTGTCTCACCACGGGCCGGAGCAGCTCTGCTCCAGCGCCGCCGCCATCATCGGCGGTCTTGCCGTCATGTTTGTCATTCAGTGGCGGTTGGCCCTTGTGATTACGCTGGCCTTCCCCCTTGTGATCTTCCTCATCTTTTTGATGCGGGGAAAAATGAACCGGGCGTCTCTGGCGGTGAAAGAACGCCTGGCGGGCATCAACAACGAAATGGAGTCTTCCATCTCGGGCATGCGAACGGCCAAGGCCTTTGCAAACGAAGAGAAGGAAACAGAAAAATTTGAAGCCTCCAACCATCTGTATGTAAAGGCAAAGGCAACGTTTTATCACGCCATGGGCGTGTTTCACGCCTCTCAGGATTTTTCCCTGTCTTTCATCAATATCATTGTGATCCTGTTCGGCGGCCTTTTGATCATGCAGGGGTTTCTAAACGCGGTGGATTTGATCATGTTCACGTTGTATATCTCTGTGTTTCTAAACCCCATCCGGCAGATTTTGGCCCTCATCGAGCAGCTGGCCTCCGGCACCGCCGGGTTCCAGCGCTTTCTGGAGCTGATGCGCACCGACCCGGAGATTACAGACAAAGAGGATGCCGTTTCCATGCCGAGGGCCAAAGGCGAGATCCGGTTTGCGGACGTTTCCTTTTCCTATGACGGGGTCAACCAGGTGTTGTCCCACGTGAATCTCACCGTCCCGGCGGGGGAAACCCTGGCGGTGGTCGGCCCTTCCGGCGGGGGAAAAAGCACGCTGTGCCAGCTGATCCCGCGGTTTTATGAGGCAACGGAGGGCAATCTATACATCGACGATTATAATATCAAAGACGTGACGCAGATTTCCCTTCGGCAGAACATCGGCATCGTCCAGCAGGATGTGTTCCTGTTTGCCGGCACGATTTTGGAAAACATTCAATACGGCAAGCTGGACGCCACCCCCGAAGAGATCGTCCAAGCCGCCCGGCAGGCGGAAATTCACGAGGACATTTTAAAAATGCCAAAGGGATACGAAACCTATGTGGGCGAGCGGGGCATGATGCTCTCCGGCGGACAAAAGCAGCGGATCGCCATCGCCCGGGTGTTTTTGAAAAACCCGCCCATTCTGATTTTGGACGAAGCCACCTCCGCCCTCGACAGTGTCACGGAGCTGCGGATCCAAACGGCGCTGGAGACTCTCTCCCAGGGCCGCACCACGATTTTAATCGCCCACCGGCTGTCCACCATCCGCAATGCCCAGGAGATCGTGGTCATCGAGGACGACGGCATCGCCGAGCAGGGCAGCCACGACGAGCTGATCCGGGCAAACGGTATCTACGCAAAGCTTTATCAAGTGCAGCAACTGCTGATCTAGCAAAGAGGAGAACAACGATGAACCTTCAAACATTGGAGCAACTGATGAAAAACCGGCAGCCCTCCATCATCGGTGCCCGGCGGTCTTACGCCGTTTTGGTTCCTTTGGTGGAGATCGAAGGGACGCTGCACCTGCTGTATGAGGTGCGGTCGGAAAGCATGCGCCGCCAGCCGGGGGAGGTCTGCTTTCCCGGGGGCAAGCTGGAGCCGGGGGAAACGCCCTTGGCGGGTGCTTTGCGGGAAACGGAAGAGGAGCTTGGCATCTCTCCCGACAGGGTCACCCTTTTGGGCCCGCTGGATTACATGCACCACCAGGGCGTGTTTGTCATGCATCCCTTTTTGGGTGTCATTTCCCAGGAAACGTACTGCTCCATCGTATGCAACGAGGCCGAAGTGAAGGAGACTTTCTTGACCCCCCTTGACTTTTTGAAGCGCCACCCCCCTTTTGTGTACGAATATCAAATGATCCCCCATATCGGGGACGACTTTCCCTATGAAAAAATCCGGTTCACGGAAGGATATTCCTTCGCGCCCGGCATCGGGGAGATTCCCATCTACGAATATCAAAACCACATCATCTGGGGCATCACCGGGCGGATCACCCGGTCTGTGATGCAGCTGATGGGGGTGAAACAATGAACGCCGCCGTCTCTCATCTCACAGACGACAAGGAGGAGCGCATTTTGCTCTCCCGCGTTCTGGACAAGGCCAAGGCCAGCGAAACCCGCAATATTGTAACCTACACGCCCTTTTTAAGCCCCCGGGTCCAGGAGATGATTCCTGCCCTGCTGGGGAAGTACCGGGGAACGTACCGCCTGTTCGGCGGGTACCCCGGCGCGGAGCGGCAGATGCTCTTTTTCCTTCCCGATTATGAAACGGGGCATCTCGACCCGGATGACCCCGCCTGCCCCGTCTGCGCCCTTCGGTCCAAGCGCTTCGAGCGCAGCCCTCTCACCCACCGGGACGTGTTGGGCGCCCTTTTGGGCGGCGGCATTTCCCGGGAAAAGCTGGGGGACATCTTGGTGTCAGACGCGGACTGTACTCTTTTGATGCAAAAAGAGCTTTCGGATTTTTTGCGGCAAAACGTGAAGCAGGCGGGGCGGACAGCCCTCCATTGGGTGCCGGTTCCCCTCTCGCAAATCGCCCCGCCCCCTCCCGCGACGAAAGACGTGGAGGGAACCGTTTCCAGCCTGCGGCTGGACGCCGTGTGCGCGCTGGGCTTTTCTTTGAGCCGGGTGAAGGCGGCGGGACACATTGCCGCCGGGGCCGTGTTTCTCAATCATAGAGCCTGCGTCAAGCCGGAGCAGGGCATCCGCGAAGGGGACGTCATTTCCGTTCGGGGACTTGGAAAATGCCAGGTGGCATCCGTGGGCGGGGTTTCCCGAAAAAACCGCATATTTCTTCTTCTGAAGCGACATCAGTAGCGGCAAAGCCGCCTGTTTTTCCCCCGCGAAAACCGAAAAAACGAGCGTTCCCAACAGCGCCGCGTCCTGCGGCGCTTTCCTCATTTTTTGACATAGTGGAAAGAAAATAAAAACAAAACCCCTCTTTTCTTCGAAGATTTAGAAAAAACATTTGTTTTTCCACCATTTCAAGGGGGATGTGTGGAAAACCCGTTGCTTCTTTTTTCAGATTTTGGTATAATGAAATGTAAAATTACTATCACGGAAACAGATAAAGGCGAGGTCTATACTATGAATTCATCATCTGATGTTTGGAAAAAAATTATGCAGATTTTAGAGCCGCAGCTCACCTCCACCACCATCACCACTTGGTTTGACGATACCGTCCCGGTGGACGTCACAGATACGGCTCTTTTGCTGTATTCCCCTTCGGAATACAAACGAGAAATTATCACAAGGCGGTACGTCCCCTTGCTGAAGGAAGCCCTTCACGAGCTGTTTTCCGCTGAATTTGAAGTTCGGGTGCTGGACGATCTGGAGATGGAGCAGCGGGGCGAAGCAACCGAGGCCGGCGCGCCCATGGTGGTCAAAGAAGAATATACCTTTGAAAGCTTCATCGTGGGCAGCTCCAACAAATTTGCCCATGCGGCCGCCCGCTCTGTGGCGGACCACCCGGCCCAATCCTATAACCCTCTTTTTATCTACGGGGAATCCGGCCTTGGCAAAACCCACTTGCTCCACGCCATCGCCCACACGGTGAGGCGAAACCACCCGGACTATAAAATCGTCTATGTCAAGGGCGACGATTTCACCAATGAGCTGGTGAGGTCCATCCGGGAGGGAAAAAACATGGAGTTTCGAGACAAATACCGGCAGGCCAATTTGTTTTTGGTGGACGATATTCAGTTTATCGCCGGCAAGGTGCAGACACAGGAGGAGTTTTTCCATACCTTTAACTGCCTTTACGAAGAAAAACGGCAAATCGTCCTCACCTCCGACCGGCCGCCCAAGGAGATGACACGGCTGGAAGACCGGCTGAAAACCCGGTTTGAGTGGGGTCTTCTGGCAGACATTCAGCCGCCGGACTATGAAACCCGCCTCGCCATCATCAAAACAAAGGCCATCCGCCTGGGCATGAACCTGCCGGACGCCGTGTTGGAATACATCGCGGAAAATGTAACGGCAAACGTCCGGCAGATTGAAGGCACCGTCAACAAAATTTTGGCCTTTCGGGATTTGATGGACGACAGCATCAACGTGAACACCGTGTCCCGGGCGGTGCGTGACATGTTCAAAGACCAGTCGGATCTTCTTCCCTCCCCTGCCCTCATCATCGACGAGGCTTCTAAATTTTATAATCTGGAGGCCGACGACGTGCGGGGACAGCAGCGCAACCGCACCACGGTCTTGGCCCGGCAGATCGCCATGTACTTAATCCGCCGGATGACGAACCTTTCCCTTTCCGACATCGGCAAGGAGTTCAACGGCCGGGATCATACGACGGCAATGCACTCCATTTCCCGGATCGAAGAGATGCTGAAAACCAATTCTCAGATCTCTGAAGTGGTGAAAGACATCACCGCGAATATCAACGCGCACAACTACTAGCCTTTCCACAATTTGTGGACATGTGGAAACCCCTTTGTGGAAACGCATTTTGTCCCCATCCGATGTGGGAACCATGTGGAAACCATCCTGCCCCATTTGTGGATCGTTTTTCCTTTCACCCCAGCGGTTTTCCAGTGTTTCCACAATCCACATCACCTACTATATCTAATACTATTTTATCCTATTCTTTTTTACACAACAAAGGAGGCTCCTATGAAATTCTCCTGCGAGAAAGCACTGCTGCTAAAAGCAACATCCATCGCGTCGAAGGCCGTTTCCTCCAAAAGCACCATTCCCGCGCTGGAAGGACTTCTCCTGGACGCGACAGAACTGCTGACCATAACAGGGTACAATTTGGAAACCGGCATCCAAACCCTTTGCCCCGCCGATGTGGAAACACCGGGGGTCGCGGTGGTCAACGCCCGCCTGTTCGGAGAAATCATCCGCCGTCTGCCGGACGACATGGTCACCCTTTCCATGGAACAGGACATGGTTCACATCTCTTGCCTGGCCGCCCGGTTTCATATCAACAGCATTTCCCCGGACGATTTTCCCGCCCTGCCCGCCGTAGAGCAGATCCATACCTTCTCCATTTTGGAAAACACCCTGCGGGAGATGATCGGGGAAACCCTGTTTGCCATCAGCCGGGACGAGAGCAAGCCCGTCCACACAGGCTCCCTTTTCGAAGTGCAGGATGGGGCGCTGACCCTTGTCTCCGTGGACGGGTACCGCCTTGCTCTGCGCAGGGAGCAGGTCGACGTCGAAACGAAAGAGCCCGCTTTTTCCTTTGTGGTGCCCGGCGCCGCCCTGGCCGAGGTGGAAAAAATTGCTTCAGAAGAGGAAAATCCGGTTATAATTTCTCAAGGCAGCCGGCATATCACCTTTCAAATCGGGGACACCATGCTCCTGTCCCGTCGTTTGGAGGGGGAATTTCTCAATTATCGCCAGGCCATCGTCAACCAGCATGCCATTTCGCTGACGGCAAACGCCAAAGAGCTGCTGAAAAGCGTGGACCGGGTTTCGCTGATCATCAGCGAAAAGCTGAAAAGCCCCCTGCGCTGTACCTTCGGCGATCAAGTTCTTTCTATAAAAACCAACACGGCCATCGGGGCGGCGTCTGACGAATGCCCCATCGAAGGGAATGGAGGCGATTTGGAGATTGGGTTTAACAACCGGTTTTTGATGGACGTTCTCAAGGTTGTTCCCGAAACCATACGGCTGAAGCTAAACACCAGCGTTTCCCCCTGCCTTGTGTTACCGGAGGACGAAGGAGACGACCGGTTTTTGTATATGGTTCTGCCGGTGCGTTTGAAAGCGGGCGGCTGATTTAGATGGAGATTCAGTCCATTTCTTTGGCCCACTTTCGCAATTATGAAGGGGGCGAAGTTCGGTTTTCCCCAAAATGCAACTTATTGTTCGGAGAAAACGCCCAAGGGAAGACCAATTTGCTGGAGGCCTGCGCCTATTTGTCCGGCGCGAAGTCTCACCGAACCCGAGGAGACAAGGATCTGATCCAATTTGGGCACCATTCGGCGGAAATCAAGGCGTCTGTCCGGTCCAGAGATCGGGATTTTTCCATGGAGCTTACCTTGTTTCGGCAGGGAAGACGCCGTATTGTCATCAATGGCGTGAAGCAGAAAACAACGGCTTCTTTGTCCGATGTGCTGCGCACCGTCTTGTTTTCTCCGGAGGATTTGTCTCTCATCTGGGCGGGGGCCGCCGCCCGGCGGCGGTTTTTGGACCAATGCTTGTGCCAGCTGCGCCCTCGTTATCGGGAGGCCCTGGCCCAGTACAGCCGCCTGTATGAACACAAAACAAGGATTTTAAGAGACTGGGATCAAAAAAAGTCCCTCTTGTCTCTTTTGGATACATTTGCAAACGACATGGCCCGCTACGGCGCCGTTTTGATCTCATACAGGGCCAAAGTATCTGCGGAAAATGCAGGAGCTGTTTTTCTTTTTACCATGGCGCCTGTTCCGGGGGCGCGGAGCAGCCGGGGCTTTTGTATGAAACCGTTTCCACCGTGGAGGATCCACACGCGCCCACAGAGCAAATTTATCAGTGGCTTTTGGCCCATCAAAGCAGCCACAGGCAGGCGGAGCTGGCGGCGGGAAGCTGCCTGTCCGGCCCCCATAAAGATGATTTTACCGTGTCTCTCAAAGGGCAGCCGCTGAAATCCTTCGGCTCTCAGGGCCAGGTGCGCACCGCCGCCCTGTCTTTGAAGCTCGCGGAGCGGGAGATGCATTTTTTAGACCGGGGGGAATACCCCGTGTTGTTTTTAGACGACGTGATGAGCGAGCTGGACGAAAAGCGGCAGTCCTTTGTGCTCCATCAAATCACAAAAGGACAGGTGTTCATCACCTGCTGCCAAACGACGCCGTTTTTACACCGGTTTCGCGGCGCGCAGTATCAAATTGAACAAGGTACCATCCGCCGGGCGGACGTGTCTTAGTCGGAAAGGAAGGTATTGAAAATGTATTTACATTTGGGACAGAACACCGTGGTGTCGTTTCAGTCCATTTTGGGTATTTTTGATCTGGATAATACCACCGGCTCCCATTTGACACGGCAGTTTTTAAAAGAATCGGAGCAAGGCGGGCGGGTGGTTAGCATCAGCGAGGAACTGCCAAAATCCTTTGTTCTTTGCATGGAGCGGGGAAAAAGTACCATTTATTTGTCCCAGCTTTCCCCAATTACATTGTTAAAACGAGCGGAAAGCCATTTTATAGACGGAAGCTGGTCTGATCAAGCAAGGGAGGATATCCATGGCAGAGCAATATAAAAAAGAGCAAACATACAGCGCAGACCAAATTCAGGTATTGGAAGGATTGGAGGCGGTTCGGAAACGGCCCGGTATGTATATCGGCTCCACGTCGTCCAGCGGGCTGCATCATCTCGTTTACGAGATTGTAGACAATGCCATCGATGAAGCCTTGGCCGGCTACTGTGATCAAATTATGGTTTCCATTGAGGAAGGGGAGTCCATCACCGTCATTGACAACGGCCGGGGCATCCCCGTGGATCTCCACGCCACGGGGCGGCCCGCCCTGGAGGTGGTGTACACCGTGCTCCACGCGGGGGGAAAATTCGGCGGCGGCGGGTACAAAGTATCCGGCGGGCTTCATGGGGTGGGCGCTTCTGTTGTCAACGCCTTGTCCCAGTGGCTTGTGGTAGAGGTCTGCAAGGGCGGCAAGTGCTACCAGGTGAAGTTTGAACGGGGCCAGGTGGTCCAGGAAATGAAGATCATCGGCGACACGGACAAAACCGGGACAAAAGTGACCTTTCAGCCCGACTGCGAGATTTTTGAAGACTGCGTGTATCAATACGAAATTCTGCATACCCGCATGCGGGAGCAGGCATTTTTAAACGCCGGGCTGAAGATTTTGACCGTTGATAACCGCCTTGGTCAGGAAAAGCGGGACGAAATGCATTACGAAGGGGGCATCCGCTCCTTTGTGGCGTACATCAACCGAAACAAAAAGCCCCTTCACGAAGAGGTTATCTACATGTCAGGCAAGCGGAACGACTCGGAAGCGGAAATCGCCATTCAGTATACCGACGGCTACAACGAAATGATTTTGTCCTTTGCCAACAACATTCACACGTCGGAAGGGGGCATGCACGAAACCGGGTTCAAAGCCGCCCTCACCCGGGTGATGAACGACTACGGGAAAAAAGCAGGGCTTCTCAAAAACGACGAAAAGCTCTCGGGAGAGGACTGCCGGGAGGGCATCACGGCGATTCTCTCCGTGAAATTGCTGGATGCCCAGTTTGAGGGGCAGACGAAGGCAAAGCTTGGAAACTCCGAGATGCGGACGATGATGGACAATCTGGTTTCAGAAAAGCTGGAGATCTTTCTAGAGGAAAACCCCGCCGTTGGCCGGATCATATTGGAAAAAGCCCTGACGGCATCCAGAGCCAGGGAGGCGGCGCGAAAGGCAAGGGAAAATATCCGCCGGAAAAACGCCCTGGAGGGGCTGACCTTGCCGGGAAAACTTGCCGACTGCAACGAGCGGGACCCCGCCTTGACAGAGCTTTACATCGTAGAGGGCGACTCCGCCGGCGGCTCCGCCAAGCAGGGGAGAAACTCCAGGTTTCAGGCGATTTTGCCGTTGTGGGGCAAAATGCTCAACGTGGAGAAGGCGCGGGCCGACAAGGTGTATGGCAACGACAAGCTGACGCCGGTGATCATGGCACTGGGCGCCGGCATCGGAGAGGAATTTGACGTCAATAAGCTGCGGTATCACAAAGTCATCATCATGGCGGATGCCGACGTAGACGGCGCCCACATCCGCACCTTGCTTTTGACCTTTTTCTTCCGGTTTATGCGCCCCTTGGTGGAGGGGGGGTTTGTCTATGCCGCCCAGCCCCCGTTGTTCAAGCTGGAACGGGGGAAAACCGTCCGGTACGCCTTTGACGATAAGGAGAGGGACCAAATTTCCGCGGAAATGCGGGGAGAGGACGGCCGGGGGAAGGTTGAGATCTCCAGAAACAAGGGCTTGGGAGAAATGGATTTTCAAGAGCTGTGGGACACCACGATGAACCCGGAAACCCGCATTTTAAAACGCATTACCCTGGACGACGCGGTGAAAGCGGATGAAGTTTTCACGCTGCTGATGGGGGAAAAGGTGGAGCCGCGGCGGGAGTATATCGAACAAAACGCAAAGTATGTTATGAATTTGGATATATAGGGGGTGGGACATATGAAAGATAAATCCCAGGATATTACCTTTCCCGAACAAAAGATTGTAGAGATCAATCTGGAAAAAGAAATGCAGACGGCGTATATTGATTATGCCATGTCCGTCATCGTGGGGCGCGCCCTGCCGGACGTGCGGGACGGGCTAAAGCCGGTTCATCGCCGTATTTTATACACCATGTATGAAGGCGGACTGACCTCCAGCAATAAATTTTCAAAATCCGTGGCGACGGTGGGTGATACCCTGAAAAAGTACCATCCCCACGGGGACCAGTCTGTTTACGACGCCATGGTCCGCCTGGCGCAGAACTTTTCCATGCGGTATCCTTTGGTGGACGGCCGGGGAAACTTCGGCTCGGTGGACGGGGACCCCGCCGCCGCTTATCGGTACACGGAAGCGAGAATGGCCCGCATTTCCAGCGAAATGCTGCGGGATATTGACAAAGAAACCGTCGACTACATTCCGAGCTTTGACGAGAGCCGGAAGGAGCCCGTTGTCCTGCCTGCCCGGTTCCCCAATTTGCTGGTCAACGGCTCTTCCGGCATCGCCGTCGGCATGACCACAAACATTCCCCCTCACAACTTGGGGGAGACCATTGACGCTGTCATCTCTGTGCTGGACAATCCCGACGCCACGCTGGACGACTTGATGGAGCACATCAAAGGGCCGGACTTTCCGACCTTCGGAAGCATCATGGGGCGGTCCGGCATTCGGGCCGCGTACGGCACGGGGAAAGGCCGCATCAAAGTGCGGGCCAAAGCGGAGATGGAAGAATTCGGTCAAAACAGAACCCGCATCATCGTAACGGAGCTGCCGTACCAGGTCAACAAAGCGCGGCTGATGGAGAACATTGCGGAACAAGTGCGAGATAAGCGGCTGGAAGGCATTTCCGGTCTCCGGGACGAGTCAGACCGGGACGGCATGCGCATGGTGATCGAGCTCAAACGGGACGCAAACCCCCAAGTGGTGCTCAACCGGCTGTTCAATTCCACCCAGCTGCAAACGACCTTTGCCATCGTCCTTCTGGCTTTGGTGGAGAACCAGACCCAGCCGAAGATTTTGACTCTGCGGGAGATTTTGGACGAGTACATTGCCCATCAGCGGGAGGTTCTCGTCCGCCGCATTCAATACGAGCTGCGCAAAGTGCAGGAGCGGGCCCATTTGCTGGAGGGGCTGCGCATCGCGGTGGACCACATTGATGAGGTCATCCAGATCATACGATCCAGCTATGACAATGCCAAAGAGCGGCTGATGGAACGGTTTTCCTTGTCTGAGATCCAGGCCCAAGCCATTTTGGAGATGCAGCTGCGCCGGCTGCAAGGGTTGGAGCGGGACAAGATCGAGCAGGAATACCAGGAGCTTTTGGAAAAAATCAAGTGGTATCAGTCTCTTTTGGCGTCGGACGAGCTGCGGGACGACCTTTTGAAAAAAGAGCTGCTGGAAGTCAAAGACAAATACAACGACCCCCGCCGCACGATGATCGAAACCGTGGAAAACGAGATTGACGTGGAGGATTTGATCGAGGAGGAGGACTGCGTCTACACCTTGACCAATGTGGGGTATATCAAGCGGATTCCCGCTTCTGTCTATCGGGCCCAACGCAGAGGAGGAAAGGGCATCACCGCCATGACCACACGGGACGAGGATTTCGTAGAAACCCTCTTTGTGGCCTCCACCCACGACTATATTTTGTTTTTCACCAACCAGGGAAAGGTACACCGGAAAAAAGGATACCTCATCCCCGAGGCCGGGCGGACGGCAAAGGGAACGAATCTGGTGAATATTTTGCCGCTGGAGCCGGGCGAAAAGGTGAACACCATGATCCATGTGCGGGAGTTCCCGGAAAACCAGTATCTCACCATGATCACGAAAACGGGAACGGTGAAGCGGATCACCCTGGCTTCCATCAATACGGCACGAAAGTCCGGCATCCGCGCCATTCGTTTGGAAGAGGACGACGAGCTGATTTCCGTCCGGGAAACAGACGGCAACCAAAACATCATCCTCGCCACCCATGACGGCATGGCCATCTGCTTTCAGGAGACGGATGTCCGGGTCATGGGCCGGGACGCCATCGGCGTTCGGGGCATCCGCCTGCGAAAAGGCGATTATCTGGTGGGTGCCGCCCGGGCGCGGAAAAACGGCACGCTGCTCACCGTAACAGAAAACGGATACGGCAAGCGCACCAAAATCCAGGAATATTTAAGAGGCGGCAGCCAGGAGGACCGGGAAGAAGCAGAGCTCCAGCCCCAGCGCAGGGGCGGCTACGGTCTGCAAAACTACGCCATCACGGAGAAAACCGGAAAAGTCGCCGCCGTGAAAGTCGTAGACGACGAGGACGACATCATGATCATCTCCGACGACGGCACCATCATCCGGATGGCGGCGGAGGACGTCAATCTCTACAGCAGAAACACACGGGGCGTCATTTTAATGCGGGTGGCGGAAGGAGCCAAGGTCATCTCCCTTGCCAGAACGGAACGGGAAGAGGCCGAGGACGAGCCGGAGGACCTGCAAGAGGAAACAGAGGGGGAAGGGCCAAGACGAAGGGCAGACAGACCCGGAAAAAGCCCCGCCTCAAGACGAAACGGAAGGGCCGCAAGAACCGGAAGAGGCGTAGTCCGGCGGCGGGAGGAGGCCAGAGATGAAGCATGTTGTGATTTATACGGACGGCGCCTGCTCCGGCAACCCCGGCCCCGGGGGCTGGGCCGCCATTCTGGAATACCAGGGGCAGGAAAAAGAGCTCTCCGGCGGCGCGCCGGAGACCACCAACAACCGGATGGAGATGATGGGCGTCATCTCCGCTCTGGAGGCGCTGAAGGAGCCCTGCCGGGCGGATGTGTACAGCGACTCTCAGTATGTGATCAACGCCGTTGAAAAAGGCTGGGCCGCCCGGTGGAAGGCAAACGGATGGATGCGCAACAAAAAAGACCGTGCGCTCAACCCCGATCTGTGGGAGCGGCTTCTCTCGTTGCTTCAAACCCACAAGGTGACCTTCCATTGGGTCAAGGGCCATGCGGATAACCCGAAAAACAACCGGTGCGACGAGCTGGCCGTGGCCCAAAGCAAACAATATGCCAACCGGTGAACAAACGGGGAAATCAACAGATCAACAGACAGATCAAAAACAGGCGGGGATGCAAATGCATCCCCGCCTGTTTTTCACCATTTCTATCACGCAGTCAGAGCGAAATAGGGGCGCTCCCCTTTCCCGGGAGCGGTTCCCCCCGGGCGGGGGCGGTTTCTTTTTCCAGGGCATCTTCCCCTGTTTGCTTCTCCTTCGCTTCCCGCAGCAGCAGCCCCGCAAAAGGAGAGAGGGAAAGGGAGAGCAATCCGTTTTCCCCTTCAAAACAAGCCCCCGTGAGACAGTCAACGGCAAAGGGAGCGTCCCATGGGATGCGAACGGTTTTCGGGGTCTTGCCGCAATGGGTCAGCGTGGTGACGCGCTCTGTTTCCGTTGCTCTGGTAAAGCAGAGAAGAGAGCCTTCCGCCAAAAGGTATGAAATCTGCCCGGTTTGCAGCGCCTGATACCGACGGCGCAGGGAAGCGAGGAGAGAAACATAAGACAAGAGCTTGGCATCCTCCTGCCCCCAGGGGAAGGGCGCCCGGTTAAAGGGGTCCTCCCAGCCCTCCATCCCGATTTCGTCTCCATAATAGACGGCGGGGGAGCCGGGAAAGGAAAACAAAATCAAAAAGGCCAGCTTCACGAGGGAGACGGCCCTCTCTCGGCTTTTTTCGTCCAGGCGGTACTGACTCTTCTCCGCCCGGGAAAGGCCGTCCTGGGCGTCTCCCGCCCCCAGGAGGGTCAAAATCCGGGGGGTGTCGTGGGTACCCAGCAGGTTCATGGCCGAATGGAACACGTGGGGCGGGTAATGCTCCCGCAGGGTTTCCATGGCGTTTTGAAACGCCGCTGCCTTTTCTTCTTTTAAATAAGTCAAAAGAGCGGTGCGGAAAGGGTAGTTCATCAGCCCGTCCAGATGGCCGCCCAGAAGATATGCCCGCCGCTTTCCGTAGCTGATTTTGTTGGAGCCGTCCTCCCAAACCTCGCCGATGATAACGGCGTCGGGCTTTGTCTCCTTGGCCGCGCGGTAGAGCGCCTTGATAAAGGGGTCGGGCAGCTCGTCGGCCACGTCCAGCCGCCATCCGTCGCCCCCGGCTCGCAGCCAGCGGCGGACGATGCTGTTTTCCCCCTCCACGATATAGGAAAGATAAGACGGCTCCAGCTCGTTCACCTCGGGGAGGGTTTTGATGCCCCACCAGCAGTCGTACTCCTCTGGGTAATCCATGAACCGATACCAGGGGTAATAGGGAGACTCCTTCGACTGGGCGGCGCCCAGAGCGTCGTAGCTCCCGTCTTGGTTGAAATACCGGCTGATGGCGCCGGTGTGGCTGAACACGCCGTCTAATATCAGGCGCATGCCCCTTGCGTGGGCTTCGTCACAAAGGGTTCGAAAGTCCGCTTCCGTTCCCAAAAACGGGTCGATGGTTTCGTAGTCTCCCACGCCGTACCGGTGGTTTTCCGCCGCCTTAAAAATGGGGCAGAGATAAAGAGTGTCGACGCCGAGAGACTGCAAATACGGCAGCTTTTCCGCAATGCCCCGCAGCGTGCCGCCGAAAAAGTCGCAGTTGCGTATTTTCCCTTCCGCGTCCGGCAGAAAATCGGGGGCGTCGGACCAGCTCTCGTGAAGTTTTCGCCCGGGCAGCGGGGACGGGAGAGCGCCTGTTTTATAAAACCGGTCGGGGAAGATCTGGTAGGTGACCCCCGATCCAAACCAGCGGGGCGCCCTCTGGTCTTGGGGTGCGTAAACCGTCAGCTGGAAGGAGGCGGGGTGGGCTTCATATCCGTTTGGCCCGTAATAAAACGGGTCGCCGCCCAGCCGCTCCATGCGAAAATGGTACCAGACCAAGCCGACATAATCCGGTGCGACGGAAAGGGTGCCGGAAAACACGTCCTGGCTGCCGGAAAGGGACGTCCAGGCAAGGGGGATTTCTCTCGTTTCCCCCGTCTGCTCCAACAGGGCAACGCAAGTGACCTTCGACAGGCCCTCTGCCCTGGGGGGGTAAACGGAAAGGAAAGCGCACTGCCCGGAGGGCAATGCGCCGAAGGGCGATTTACAGCGGGAATCCCGGGAATCAAATACAGGAATCAAACAATGCCTCCTTTTGATATGAGACAGGGCGGCGTCAGGGCAGGATCTCCTGCTCCGCCGCAGGATCTGCCGACGCGTCCTTGTCTTGAAAATACGTGTCCAGAATCTTTCTGGCCACAGCGCCCAGCTCGTACCCCGAGCCGCCCTTTTCCACCACAAGGGTAATGGCGATCTCCGGGTCGTCATAGGGCGCGAAGCAGACAAACACCGCGTTGCTCTCGCTGGAGGAGCCCACTTGGGCGGAGCCGGTTTTGGCGCACACGGCGATGCCGAAATGAGAAAAATATTTGGCGGCGCTTCCGTTTTGGGTCACGGCCAGCATCCCCTTCTTGACGGCTTCCAGAGTGCTGTCGGAGAGGTTTAAGGTGTCCTCCGCCTTTGTCTCAAACCGATCCTCCACCCGAGCGTCGTCGTAGGACGTGGCCTGCCGGAAAAGGTGGGCCTGGTACCGGGTTCCCCCGTTTGCAAGGGTTGCGATATAGTTGCAAATTTGCAGGGGCGTAAAAGCGTTGTCAGACTGCCCGATGGCGGCGGCCAGCGTGGAGCCGGGCATCCAGGTGCTGCCCAGAGACGCGGAATACTCCGGCCCTGCCAAAATGCCCTTTTTTTCTGCCAGCTCAATGCCGGTGCTTCGCCCCAGCCCGAATGTATGGGCATACCGGTCCAGAGACTCGATGGTGAGCCTTCGGCCGATGTCGTAGAAAAAGACGTTGCAGGACACCTCCAGCGCCTTGGAAACGTTGATGGTTCCGTGGGTCTGCCGGTGCTGCCGGTAGATCCAGCACATGGGCTGATAATCCGGATAGTACGTATAGCGCCCCGTGTCGGTAATGAGGGTGTTGGGGGTGATGATGTTCTCTTCCAGCGCACCCACTGCCGTCACCATTTTAAAGGTGGAGCCGGGGGCGTAAACCCCCATGGTGGCACGGTTCAGCAGGGGCTTTGTCTCGTCCTGAGACAGAGCGGTGTACTGGGCCGCATACTGAGACAGGTCAAAGGTGGGGTAAGACGCCATGGCGAGCACCTCGCCGTTTTTCACGTCCATCACCACGGCGGCGCCCCCTTCGGCCCCCCTCCGGCTGGAGATAAACTGGGACAGGGCGTCTTCCGCCGTCTGTTGCAGGCGGATATCCAGGGTGAGGTAAACGTTTTTCCCCGGCTGGGGCGCGACGGCGTACGACTCGTTGACGATCTTGCCGGAGGCGTTGGTGTCCGCAAGGCGGATGCCGCTGACCCCTCGGAGATAAGACTCAAAGGCATATTCCGCCCCGTCCTTGCCCACAAGGGCGTTCATGGGGTAGCCCGCCGCCTGATAGTCCGGCCATTGGTCCTTGTCAATGGCGGCCACCCGGCCCAGCAGGTGGGCGGCATAGGCGGTGTGGTACGTCCGAACGGCGGAGGTTTTGATGTTGGCGCCGAAATAGCCCGCTTCCTTCACGTCCGCGATGAAATCCGTGTTCACGTTTTCCGCGAAGATGTAGGCGGTCTGGGTCACTTCCCGGCTGCGCAGGTCCAGCTCGTACCGCACCCCCGCGATCTTTCTCGCGTCCTTGTCGGAGTAGCTGTCGTCGATCTGATATTCCTTCCGCAGACGTGCCAATAAAGCGCCGTCGGCAGAGCCGAGACCAAGGGCCTTGGCATACTGCCGGAATCTTGCGGTCTGGGCCTCCGTGAGTTCCCCGCTTCGGTCGGCAAAGGGGGCGGAAAAGGAGAGGGGCAGCCCGTCCTGGTACATCAGCTGGTTTTTCTCACACAGCCGGGTCAAAGAGAGAATCTGGCTGTTTTGCGCCGACGTGTCCCCCATGAGAGAAGGGGTGAGCGTCACGTCGTAGCGGGCCTTGTCGGACGCCAGCACAACGCCGTTTCGGTCCCGAATCTCTCCTCGGGCGGCCTCCACCGTTTCCGAGTTTGTAATTTTCTTGTTGGATTGGGCAAACGCCTCCGCGCCATGCACAATTTGCATCTGGTAAAGGGCGGCGAAAAAACAGAGCAGGGAAAAAAGAAGGGCAAGCACAAAAAAGAACGCACGGCGGCGGATGGTTTTGTTCTCCATAATGGTTCCTCATTGGTGTTCAAAGGATTTTGTCAGAAATGAAAACTCAGCGGTACAGGCGGGAAACCCTTCGGTGGGCCAGGTGAAACAGAAAATAGACGGGGACGAGACAAAGAAGGGAATACAAAAGCTCCGGCAAAGCAATCTGCAAAAGGGGCCGAATGGGCACCCCCGCGACCAGCCGGGGAATGATATGATACCCTTCTATGCAGACAAGGCAGATCATAGAACAAAGGAGAGAGCCGAGAAACCGGCTTTGGATGACATATTCGGAAACCAGGCCGGAGAGCAGCCCCGCCAAAGGGAGAAACAAAAGGATCAAAACGGGCATGCGGTAAATCGCCACGAGGGACAAAAGCCCCGTGGCAAGGCCGAACCCGGCGCCGGCGGAAGGCCCTTCTAAGATGCCGACGGTGACGGCGCAAAGGGGCAGCAGCATGGGATGCACCCCAAAAATAGAGATTCTGTCTGTTACAAACAGCTGCAAAAGGCAGACAAGCAGCAGCGTGCCCCCATAGGTCAGCCATTTCATCACGGCGTCTCGTTTTGTCATAGCGGGCTCCTTTCCCGGGAAATCTTTATTCCGTGATATCAAAAGAGCGGATGATAAACACCTGGGACAATTGCTCCAGATCCGCTTCCGGCTTCACAACGGCATACTGGGAGATGCCGGATACATCTGTTTTCAGGCTCACCACCCGGCCCACCAAAAGACCGGAAGGGTAAATGCCGCCCCGGCCGGAGGTCAAAATCAAATCGCCGGGGGAGATGGTGCTGTCCTCCGCAAGATAAGAAAGCTTCAGTCTGCGTTCCGTCATCAGGGCAAAATCCCCTTCTAAAATGGCCATTTCCCCGGTCTGAAAAGACGTCCCGCCGATCTGCAAGTCCGTGTCGATGACGGAAATCACGGTACACCAGTTAAATCCCACTTCTTTCACAATGCCCACAAGGGCGCCCGTTTCCGTCACCACGCAGTTGTCCACGGCAACTCCGCCGGCAGAGCCCTTGCTGAGGGTCATGGTAGAGGACCAGTTGGAGGACCCCCTTGAAACAACGGTGGCCGCTTCAAAGGTAAAGTCCTTTCGTTTTTCCTGCAAATGCAAAAGGGTGTGGAGCCGCTTGTTTTCCTGCTCGCTCCGCTCCGCGTCCCGCATTTGTGCTTCCAGCTTCGCAATCTCCAGCTTGAGAGACTCATTTTCCGCTTTCAGCGCGTCAAAATCCGTCATATAGTCCGACACCTGGTTGACCCAGCCGACGGCCTGGGCGATCCCGTTTTGAATGGGGGAAACGACCGATCCAAAGGCGTTGGCCAAGAAGGGAAACCGGCTGGGAAACAGGGAGGAGGAAACGCCGAGGGCGATGACCAAAAAAAGGGCGATGATCAAAGCAAACAGGCCCCGGCCCCGCCAAAACCGTCTCATGTCAATCCCTCCGTTTCCTCTGATGCCCCGTTTGCAAAGGGGGCATATCCAAATTCGCTTAACAGCGCCCCCAGCCGGCAAAGGGGAAGGCCCATCACCGTGTAAAAATCTCCGTTGATCCCGGAGACAAGCAGGGCGCCCTTGCCCTGGATCCCGTATGCCCCGGCTTTGTCCATGGGCTCGCCGGTTGCCACGTACGCGTCGATCTCCCCGTCGGACAGGGGACGAAAGGTGACGGAGGTCTCCGCCGTTTCCGACACCCGGCGGCCGTCTTTGATCAGGCAAATCCCGGTGTAGACCACGTGGGTTCGCCCGGACAAAAGCCGCAGCATTTCCCTTGCCTCACAAGGGGTGCGGGGCTTGCCCATGACAGCGCCGTCCAGCACCACCAAAGTGTCCGCGGCGAGAACCAGCTCCCCCGGCGCCGCCAGGGGGAAAATCTCTTCCGCCTTTTGCCTGGAAAGCTGCTGTACCAGCTGAAAAGGGGGCAGAGAACGATCTGCTTTTTCCGCTCCCCGAGGGAGTACAACGCGAAAGGGAAGGCCGATTTGCGTCAAAAGGGCCTGCCTGCGGGGGGACTGGGACGCTAAGACAATGGACAAAGAAATTCCTTCTTTCTTTATGCTCTTCCGGTGGAGCCGAAGCCGCCCTCGCCCCTTTGGGTTTTGGGCAGACAGTCCACAAAAGAGAGTATCGTTTGGGTCACCGGCAAAACGGCCAGCTGGCAAATGCGGTCCCCCGGCTTGATTTCATACGGCGTTTGAGACAAATTGGTCAGCGCGACTTTGATCTCCCCCCGGTAATCGCTGTCGATGACGCCCACCCCGTTGGACAGGGCGACGCCGTGGCGGGCGGCAAGGCCGCTGCGGGCAAACAAAAGCGCCACAAAGGCCGAGGAGGGCAAAGCCACGGCAAGCCCTGTGGGCACCAGAACCAGCGCGCCCGGGGCAAGGATCAAGGGCGCGTCGATGCAGGCCCGCAGGTCCAGCCCGGCGCTGCCGGGCGTTTCATATTTGGGCAAAGGAATGGTGTCCCCCAGCTTGGGGGACAGCAGCTGCATTTGCAGGGTCTCCATTTATTCTACCTCCCGGTAATACAGCCCCCGGGTGAAGCCCGAAGGCGGCTCGTTTGTTCCGTTCCAATATTGCGCAGCCACCCGGGCGCAATCTTCCGGGGACTCCGTGGTAAAAGAAAGCCTTGCGCCCCAAAGGCCCAGGGCAGCATAATCCGCTTGCTTGTCCGCCAAAAACAGGGTATTGGCGTTGTAAATCACGTTGCGGCAAAAGGGCTCCGGCAAAACGGGGAACCGGGCGCCGGTTCGGTCTGTCAGCGTCGTGTCCTCCGCGCAGCCGCATCGGCCCGTCCGGTTGCGGATGAGACATTGCTCCGTCACCATCAAGGGCAGGCGGCCGTAAACCAAAAGCTCCGTGTCCAAGGGCTTGGAAAGATCCCGGATTTTGGGAAGCCGCAGCTCAAAGGACAGCGTGGCGGAGAGAAAGGAGAGGCCCTTCAGCGTCTTCAGCGTGTGAGAATTATAAACGTTCAGGCCAAAATCCCCCCGCAGGCGAAACCCGCGAGAGCGCAAAGGCTCCACCTGCCCCAAATTTCCCACAAGGGCCGTTTGAACGCCCAGAGCCTGCACGGCGTCCAGCTGCCGGTTGACCTCCGCCCACTCCCGGCTCCAGATCACCCGGGGCAGGGAAACGGCAACGGGGATGCCCCGTTCCAGAAGGCGTTTCATCTCCCCGGGGTGCTTCGCCCCTTCCTCTAAGGGTAAGTATATCTGAATGGGGCGTCGATCCAGAAGGGATTTTGTCAGCTGGTCAATGGTTTTCACCGAAACGGTAAACCCCGGGGGCAAGGCCCGGTTTTTCGTGGCCGGGGCTTCCAAAAGCGGGCCTTCCCGCCGGGCCGGCGGCTGGGTGCGGGCCTCTGTCAGCGCGGAAAAAGCGTCCCGCCGCAGGCGGTTGATGGCGGAAACGGGGAGAAAAAGGCCCGGAGACACCTGCACGTCCAGAGCGGAAAAGGCATAGGGGCTTCCCCCGGTTTTTTGAATCTGCCCCGCAATCTGCTCTTTGGTGGTCTCCTTTGCTCTGGCGAGCTCCGGCACAGGGCCGGACACGACGGCCCTGTGGCCGGCGTCGTCCTCCGCCGTCAGCGTGCAGGGCTCTTCGGCCAAGCAAGACACGGCGCCCCGCAGCGGAACGGGAGGGCGCAAATACAGCCCCTCCAAGGAGACCGTTTCCCCCTTGGACGCCTCGTCCCGCACGCCGAACATGTGGCTGCCAGTCTGGTCTTGATAATATCCGTCGGTAAACCCCTGGCGGGAAAAGGCGGCCCGCAGCTGCGCCATCTCCTCTTTGCTAGGCTCTTTTCCGTCTCGGATGGCCCTTGCATACACAGAGGTGACAACGGAAACGTATTCCGGCCGCTTCATCCGCCCTTCGATCTTGACGCAGGCAACGCCCATGTCCTCCAGTTCCTTCAAATGGCGCACCAAGGACATGTCCTTGAGGCTGAGCGGATGGGCGTTTCCCGGCGTTTCAAAGCCGTAGGGCAGCCGGCAGGGCTGGGCGCAAAGGCCCCTGTTCCCGCTGCGGCCGCCGATGACAGAGGAAAAATAGCACTGGCCGGAGTAGCAAACGCAAAGGGCGCCGTGGACAAACACCTCCATTTCCACGGGGGAATGGGCGCAGAGATAGGCCATTTCCTCCTTGGGCAGCTCCCGGGCCAGCACCACCCGGGTCACGCCCAAATCAAACGCCTTTACGGCCCCCTCCAAATTGTGAATGCTCATCTGGGTGGAGGCATGCACGGGCAGGTCGGGCGCCACCCGGCGCACCAGCTCCAGCGCCCCCAGATCCTGCACCAAAACGGCGTCGACCCCCAGGGCGCTGGCCGTGCGGACAGAGGCCGCGGCGGAAGCCAGCTCCCGGTCGGTCAAAAGCGTGTTGAGGGTGAGATAGACCTTCACCCCGTGGGTATGGCAAAGGGAAACGGCGGCTTCAAACTCTGCCAAAGAAAAATTCTTGGCGTTGCGGCGGGCGTTGAACGCGCCAAAGCCCAGATAAACGGCGTCCGCGCCATGGGCAACCGCCGCCTCTACCGAAGCGGGCGACCCCGCTGGCGCAAGCAGTTCCATTCCGGATGTCTCCCTTACGATTGTTTTTGCAGCTTGAAGAGGGCGCGCTTCGCCTCAGACAGCTCCAGCTTCATTTTGGAGGCTTCTTCCAGATAGTCTTTCAGCTGGCTTCGCAAATGCTCCGAGGTTTCTACCACTTTAAAATAATCGTCCGTCACGTTGACGGCCGTCATGATGGCGGCGTCCGTCACAGACAGGCGGGCGGCATCCATCATCTCGTTTATTTTTTCATCCACATGGGCGGCCACTTTTCGTACATAGGATTCATTCTCCACGGCCAGCAGCGTGTAATCCCGGCCGCCGATGGTCACCGATACTCGATTTTTCATAACAAACCTCCTTGGGCCAAACATCTGCAACAGATGAGAGAGGCCGTATTTTCCGCGTGAAGGCAGCTTTTCTCCGGTTCCGCCGGAAGGGAAAGAAACAAAGAAACAGGCCGGCACGCGTTTTTAGATATTATACCATAGATCAGATCAGAATCAAAGCGGTTCCCCGGGAAAAGACGGGGATTTTGATGAAAAAAGCGTGTGGTTTTTGCTGTTTACGGAAGCCGGTTTTTCATGTAGAATAGAGGGTAAGAACAGAAGAACAGAGAAAAGAGGAACGAACCCTTGGAAGAAAAAAGATGGGTGCTGGAAGAGAGCCGGGCCCTTGTGCTGGAGCGTCAAACCGTTGACCTTTTGATCAAAGGAGGAAACGGGGACGCCGCTTTGCTTTATTTATATTTGCTGCGGGAGGGGGGCCTTCTGGTTCCGCAAAAGGCCGCCGGCGCCCTTGGCCAAACGCCGGACGGCATCCGGCAGTCGATCCGGGCGCTGGAGGGGCTGGGCCTTGTGCGCCCGGGGGCAGACGGCGCCGGAACAGGGAAAAAATCCGCCCCAAAGCAGGAAGAGGCCCCCCCCGCCCCCGCTTACACCAGCGAGGAGATCGCAAAGGAGCTGGAGTGCGACTCTCCCTTTCCCGCCCTGGTGCAGGAGACCCAGCGGCGTTTGGGCCGGGTGCTGACCACGGCGGATCTGAAAATTTTGTTTGGGCTATATGACTATTTGAATCTGCCGGCAGAGGTCATTTCGCTGCTGATCACTTACTGCGCCGAGGAAAACGCGCGGCAGACGGGAAACAGTGCCAAAAGGCCCCTGCGGATGCGCCAGGCGGAACGGGAGGCCTACCGCTGGAAGCGGCAGGGAGTGGACACCCTGGACAAGGCCGTGGAGCATTTGAAGCATCTGTCTTTGCGACGGGAAGCCTATGGGGAGATCTTCCAGGTTTTACAGCTGGAGGCCCGGGCGCCCTCTCCTTCGGAGCAGACGTATCTGGACGGGTTTTTGGACATGGGTTTCCCCCTGGAGTCCATCGCCCTGGCCTATGACAAGACCATGCTGCAAACGGGCAGCCTGAAATGGCCCTATCTCAGCTCTATCTTAAAGCGGTGGCATCAGAAAAACTTGCATACGCTGGAAGAAATCAGGGCTGGGGACGGCGCGGAGCCGCCCAAGCAGCCGGCAAAAGGGCAGGCCGCATCTCCGAAAGAAACCCAAAGGGAGCAGGAGGCCATTGAATGGATGAAAGAGCTGGTGCGCCGGCAAAAACGGGACGAATGACGGAAAAAATGACGAGAAAAATCACGGGGAAACAGACGGAAAGGAGGAGGCGCCATGGGCTATGACGGGAAGATATTAAAGCGGGCGCTCAAGCAGCGCAAGGCCCGGCGGGAGCAGCGGGAAGAGGAGCGGCTGCGGCTGCGGCAGGAAATCTATCGGAGGGTTCCCCGTCTGGAGGAGATCGACCGGCAGCTGCGGCAGACCATGCTTCAGGTGATGCAGCAGGCCCTCTCCACAGGGGGAGACCCGGAAGCGGAAATGGAGAAGATCCGCCGGGAAAACCAAGCCCTCCAGGAAGAGCAGCGGCAGCTCCTCCGCCGAAGCGGGTACCCCGCCGACGCCCTGGACGATGTGCCCTTCTGCCGGGCCTGCAACGACACGGGGTACTGCGGGGCGGCGCCCTGCGCGTGCTTAAAAGAGCTGTACGCCAAGGAACAGATCAAAGAGCTTTCAAAGCTTTTGCAGCTGGGGGAGCAGTCCTTTGACACCTTTTCCCTGGATGTATATGATGCCCAGAAATGGCCGGGAAAAGGCATTTCCCCCCGGGAAAACATGGAATTGATTTACGAAATTTGTCTGGGATACGCCAGAAAGTTCGAAAAATATTATTTTAATAACTTATTTCTCAGCGGAGGGACGGGCCTTGGAAAAACCTTCTTGTCCGCCTGCATCGCCAAGGAGGTCTCCGGCCAGGGGTTTTCCGTGGTGTACGACACCGCCACCCAGATTTTGGCCCAGTTTGAGGCCCAGAAGTTCTCCAGAGACCAGGAGGGGCAGGAAGGGGCGGAAGAAGTCCGGCGGTATTTGCGCTGCGACCTGCTGATCGTCGACGATTTGGGGTCTGAGCTGACCACCCCCTTTGTCCAGTCTGCCCTGTATACGCTGATCAACAGCCGGCTGGGCGGAAAACACCACACGGTCATCAGCTCCAACTTGTCCTTGCAGGAGCTGAAAAACCGGTATTCCGCGCCCATTTACTCCAGAATCGCGGGGGAATATCGAATGCTGTCGTTTTTTGGAGAGGACATCCGCCTGCAAACGGGGCAGGGGCCGGGGTAAGCCGGGGGACGGCCTGCCCGCCGGCGGGCGTTCATCACCCGGGGAACGGGAAGGGGCAAGCGTGAATTGCCACGGAAATAAAGCAGAGGAAAGAAACCCTGCCCCCCTCGACGGGATTCCCTTTTATTTTTCCCTGAAGATGGTAAACTGGACATACAGTTTCAAATCAGGAGGGATGAAGGGATGGCGCTGAGAAGAAAACAGGGCATATGGGAGACAGCAAGGGTGCTTTTTTTGCCGGTGGAGCAGATCGTGCCAAATCCAGCGCAGCCCCGCAAAAAATTCTCTCCCCAGGGGTTGGACGAGCTGGCGGAGAGCATTCAAGAGCACGGCATTTTACAGCCTTTGACGGTACGTCGCAGGGGAAGCGGATACGAGCTGATTTCCGGCGAGCGGCGGCTGCGGTCGGCCAAGCAGGCGGGGCTGCGTGAAGTTCCTTGCTTGATTGCGGGGGTGGACGAAGAGGAGTCTTCTTTGCTGGCGCTGGTGGAAAACTTGCAAAGACGGGATCTGAACTTTATGGAAGAGGCAGAGGCCATCGCCAGGCTGATTCAGCTCTATGGATTTTCCCAGGAAGAAGCGGCGCAAAAGATCGGCAAATCTCAGTCGGCCGTGGCAAACAAGCTGCGTCTGCTGCGCCTTTCCCCCGGGGTGATTCAAACGCTCCAGGCACACCGGCTGACAGAGCGGCACGCAAGGGCGCTGCTCCGGCTGGAAAAGGACGACATGCAGATGGACGCATTGGAACATATCACAGGCCACGGGCTGAACGTGGCCCAAACGGAAGCGTACATCGAGTCGGTTTTGGCAGGGCCGGAGGAGCCGCCGGCGGTCCTTCCGGCAAAAACACGAAAACGGAACACGTTTGTCATCAAGGACGTCCGGTTTTTTCTCAATTCCATCACACGGGGGATGCGGATGATGAAAAACGCCGGGGTGGATGCGGAATACGGCAAACAGGAGACGGAAGAAGACATTTTGCTGACCATTCGCATCCCAAAACGAGGCCCCGCCAAATAAAAACAGAATGGAGCGAAACAGGAAACGGGTTTGTATGTTTCACGTGAAACATACAAACCCGTTTTTGTGTGCTTCTAAACCGGAGCGTCCTTCGGCGCCGGAATGTTTCACGTGAAACATTCTTCATAAAAATGGATTGAAAAGCAGACCCGATGTGCTATAATAAAAGGCACTGTGACAAAAAAACGAAACACCAGGAGGAGGAATCGGTTTGGCAAAACGGATCGCTGTCGTCAATCAAAAGGGCGGCGTAGGGAAAACCACCACATGCGTGAGCTTGGCGGCGGCGCTCCAGGCGGCGGGCGCCAAAACGCTGCTGTGCGACTTTGACCCCCAGGCAAACGCCACCTCCGGGATGGGAGTGGACAAAGACGTCGCTCCCAACGTGTACGACGTGGTGATAGGCGGCACGCCCTGTGAACAGGCGATCGTCAAAACAGATTGGGGGGACGTGCTGCCGGGGTACAAGGGCTTGGCCGGCGCCGGGATAGAGATGATTTCCATGGAACGGCGGGAATATTTGCTGAAGGACACGCTGGACCGGGTGCAAGACGCGTACGACTACATCCTCATCGACTGCCCCCCGTCTCTGGAACTTTTGACGCTGAACGCCCTTTGCGCGGCAGACACGATTCTAGTCCCCGTCCAATGCGAATATTACGCCCTGGAGGGGCTGTCCGATTTGATGGGTACCGTTCGCATCGTCAAGCGCTCGCTCAACCCCCGTTTGGAGCTGGAGGGCGTTCTGCTGACCATGTTTGACAGCCGAACGAATTTGTCTGTCCAGGTGGCGGAGGAAGTGAAGCGGTTTTTCCCCGGCAAGGTGTACGCCACGTTTATCCCCAGAAATGTAAGGCTGTCCGAGGCGCCCAGCCACGGGAAGCCCATTTTGGCGTATGACCGCCTGTCCCGGGGGGCGGAGGCATATGAAGCCCTGGCGGCGGAGGTGCTCCGGCAGAACGGGTGGAAGCCCAGGAAACAGAAAGGATAAAGGCATATGGCAGAGAGAGGATTGGGCCGGGGGCTGGGCGCCCTTTTGGGGGAAGCGGCATTGCAGCCCCAGGAAGAGGGCAGCATGCAGCTGCCCATCGCCCAGATCGAGGTGCGCCCAGACCAGCCCAGAAAATATTTTGATGAAAGCGCCCTGTCCGACTTGGCCGATTCCATTCGGCTTCACGGGGTGCTCCAGCCCATCACCGTGCGAAAGCTCCCGTCGGGGTATTATCAAATCATCGCGGGGGAGCGAAGGTGGCGGGCCGCCCGGATGGCGGGGCTGGAAAAAGTCCCCGCCATGGTGGTGGAAGCCGACGAGCAAACCACCATGGAGCTTGCGCTGATCGAGAATTTGCAGCGGGAGGACTTAAACCCGGTGGAGGAAGCCGGGGGGTACCAACTGCTGATGGAAGCCCACGGCCTGACCCAGGAAGAAGTGGCCCTTCGGGTGGGCAAGTCCCGGCCGGCGGTAGCCAACGCGCTGCGGCTGCTGGCCTTGCCGGATTCCGTATTGCATCGGCTCAAAGAGGGAATATTATCCGGAGGGCATGCAAGAGCGCTCCTGGCGCTGAAAGACCCCGCCCTGCAGGAGGCGGCGGCGGAACAGGTCGTTTCGGGGAAGCTGTCCGTCCGGCAGACGGAGGCGCTGGTCAAGCGGCTGTTGAAGGCGCAGCAGACCCCGGCGGAGCCGGAAGCGCCCCGGGACGAAGTGGATTACATTCAGCAGCTGGAGCAAACGCTGACAGAACGCCTGGCGCGGAGGGTTCACATCCGACACGGAAAGAAGAAAGGGCGGCTGGAAGTGGAATATTACGGCGAGGAAGATTTGGAAGCCCTTTTGGAGCTGCTGGGAACAAAAGGGGGGCATTCCATATGAGCGAAGAGAAAAAGCCGGCGCATCCCTTTCCCCGCAAGCGAGCGGAAAAATCCGCGGACAGCCCCAGCCGGGAGGAAGGGCAAGAACAGAAGGGGCCTTGCCTGAGCGAGCCGAAAAAAGAAAAACAAAACCATTCGGTGTTTACGTATATCGCCATTTTGTTCGCGGTGGCGTTTTTTCTTCTCCTGCTGTCCTATTTTATGCAGCAGCGCAACACCGCCCAGATGATAGAGGGGCTGCGAAGCTCCGCCACCGCCATGGAAAACATCGACATGCTCCAGCGGCGGAACATGGAGCTGGACCAGGAGACGGACACGCTGAAAGAGCAGCTGAATGAAGCAAAGCAGCAGGTGAACGCTTTGACAGGGCAAGTGGCGGACAAAGAGAAGGAAGCGGAAACAGCCCGGCAGCAGGCGGCCGCCCTGGGCCAATTTTGGCAGCTGGTTCAGTCGTATGAAAACGGCAGATATCAAGCCTGCCGCAAGACCATCGCCCAGATGGAGGAGGCCGGCCTTGTCCCCTTTTTGCCGGAAACCGAGGGGGCAAACGCCGCCGCCCTGTTTGCGAAAATACAAAAGGCCGTGCAGAAATAATGTGCTCCCGGCCATAAGAAGGCCCGAAGACAACGCCAAAGGAAAAGACAAACGAAGCGGAAGAAAAGCAGAGGAAGGAACGCCATGTTAGAGATCAAATGGATCCGGGAACACCCGGAAGAAGCCAAGGAGAATATTGCAAGGAGAAACCCGGCCTACCAGGCGGAGATAGAGCAGATGCTGGCGCTGGACGGGACGCGGCGGGAGCTGGTCTACCAGTCTGATGAAATCAAGGCCCGGCAAAATGAAGCCAGCAAAAAAGTCCCCGCCATGAAAAAAGCGGGGGAGGACCCGTCTCCCCTGTTTGCCGAGATGAAGGCGCTGGCGGCGAAGGGCAAGGAGATCGACGCCGTTTTGAAAGAAACGGAAGAGACGCTGCGCGCCTTGCTGATGTCTGTTCCCAACTTTCCGAGCGAAGAGGTGCCACAAGGCGCCGACAGCGACGAAAACGTGGAGCAGCGCCGGTGGGGGGAGGCCCCCTCTTTTCCCTTCGCCCCAAAGCCCCATTGGGAGCTGGGCGAGACCCTGGGGATTTTAGACCCGGCTACGGCGGCAAAGGTTTCCGGCGCCCGGTTCCATTTTTATAAAGGGATGGGCGCCGCCCTGGAGCGGGCGGTGATCAGCTATTTTCTGGACGTTCACACCATGGAAAACGGCTATTTGGAGGTGATGCCTCCTTATATGGTAAGCCGCACGTCGATGACGGGAACAGGCCAGCTGCCCAAATTTGAAGAGGACGCTTATAAAGTGACCGGCAAAACAGAAGCCGATGAATATTTCTTAATTCCCACGGCGGAGGTGCCGGTGACCAACATGCACCGGGATGATGTGCTGAAAGAAGCCCAGCTGCCCATTCGCTACTGCGCCTATTCCGCCTGCTTCCGGGCGGAGGCCGGTTCCGCCGGACGGGACACAAGGGGGCTGATCCGCCAGCATCAGTTCAATAAAGTAGAGCTTGTGAAGTTTTCGAACCCCAAGCATTCCTCTGAAGAGTTGGAGACTCTGACCCGGAACGCAGAGGCCGTTTTGCAGGGGCTGGGCCTGCCCTACCGGGTGGTGCTGCTCTGCACCGGGGATTTGGGCTTTTCCAGCGCCAAAACGTATGACATCGAGGTATGGATGCCGTCTTACGGCCGGTATGTGGAAATTTCCTCCTGCTCTAATTTTATGGATTTCCAGGCCAGACGGGCCAACATCCGCTTCCGGGACGAGGAAACGGGAAAGCTCGCCTTTGTCCACACGTTAAACGGCTCCGGCGTGGCCATCGGCCGGACGGTGGCGGCCATTTTGGAAAACTATCAAAACGAGGACGGGTCCGTTACCGTTCCCCAGGCGCTGCGCCCCTATCTCCACGGCAAAGAGCGGATTGAATAGGCGCTTGCGCCGAAACAAAGGGAGCGAAAACAGATGAGACAACGGCAAAATGCATGGAAAGCGGAGGGATCATTTGGAACCGGTGTTTGAGGAAGTGTTACAGGCGGGCTGTGCCGCCATGGGCCTTGATGTGGAAGAAGCTGCCATCCGGCAGATGGCCCAATATGCCCAAATGGTGCGGGCGCAAAACAAAGTGATGAACCTGACGGCCATTACAGCGCCGGAGGAGATGGCGAGGCTCCATTTTCTCGATTCCCTGGCGCTGTGTTCGGCCGCACCTCTAATGGGGAAGCGGATCGTTGACGTGGGAACGGGCGCCGGCTTTCCCGGCCTGCCCCTGAAGATAGCAGATCCCTCCATATCCTTGACCCTGCTGGACAGCCAGCGAAAACGGGTGTCGTTTTTGGAAAACGTGGTAAAAGCGCTGGAGCTGGAGGACGTGTCCTGCGTCCACGGCCGGGCGGAGGAGATGGGCAAAGAAGCGGGCGTTCGGGCGTCCTTCGACTGCGCCGTCTCCCGGGCGGTGGCAGATTTGCGGCTGCTGCTGGAGCTTTGCCTGCCCCTTGTGAAGGTGGGGGGCGTGTTTCTGGCCATGAAGTCCATCCATTGCGAGGAGGAGGTTTCCATGGCCCGGGGCGCCATAGAGGCATTGGGGGGCAAGCTGTGCGCCCCATATGTATATACATTGCCGGGAACGGACGTGCAGCGCCAGATTCTGGTCATCGAAAAAGAGAGAAGCACGCCCAAGCAATTTCCCAGGCGATTTGCCAAGATGCAGAAGGAGCCGTTGTAAAAGAGAAAAAAGGCGCCGCATGGGAGAGACGGCGGGCAAAAACCCCTGCATCTTACACAAAAAAAGATTGAAAGCTTTGGATAATAATGATACAATGACCATATACTGCCCAAAGGATGGGGCAAAGAAACAGACGTGTTTTACGAGGCGCAGAAAACCTGCGAAACAGGAAGGGGGCGAGGGCGTTGGGCGCAGTCGTTGCGGTGGTGTCCGGCAAGGGCGGCACCGGGAAAACCAGCCTGACGGGGGGCGTTGCCGCCTGCCTTGCCGCCATGGGGCGTCGGGTGCTGTGTGTGGACGCCGACGTGGGCCTTCGCAATCTGGACATCGCCCTGGGCCTTTCCGACCGGGTGGGGATGGATTGTTCCGATGTGCTCCAAGGGCGGTGCGCCCTTTCCGATGCCCTGGTGGCCCACCCGAAGATCGAGGGATTGTTTCTCTTGGCGGCCCCCCAGACCAGAAACCCAAAGCAGGAGATCCTCCGGGGGCTTGACGCGCTGGTTTTGGAAGCGAAAGAGCAGTTTGACGATGTGCTGATCGACTGCCCCGCCGGCCTTGGCCCCGGGTTTCGCGCGGCGGCGGGCTGCGCCGACCGGGCCGTCGTGGTCACGACCATCGACCCCGCCAGCCTGCGGGACGCCCAGCAGGCCATTTCTGTTCTGGGCGAGATGGGGGTTTCCCTGCGGCATCTGGTGGTCAACCGGGTGCAGCCTCGGGTGCTGCGCCGGATGAAAACCAATTTGGACGATATCATGGACGCGGTGAGTCTGCCTCTTTTGGGCGTTGTGCCGGAGGACGAGAGGGTCGTTTTGGCCGCCGGCGGGGGCGTGCCCCTGGTGCTGTTTGGCAAAAGCAAGGCGGCGGTGGCCTTTTTGCACATCGCGCAGCGGCTCACGGGGGCGCGGGTGCCCCTGATGCGGATTCGATGATGCGGATTTCATGACAGAACAGAGCCGGGCGGCAAAGAAGGAAATGAATGGAAAGGTGGTCTACTTGTGAATATCGCCCTTATGTCTCATGACAGGAAAAAGGAACTGATGGTGCAGTTTTGCATTGCCTATTGCGGTATTTTAGCCAAACATACCATCTGCGCGACGAATACAACGGGGCGCTTGGTGGCGGAGGCCACGGGGCTTCCCATCAACCTCTTTTTGTCCCATGCCCACGGCGGGGGGCAGCAGATCGGCGCGCGGATCGCGTACAACGAAATTGATATGGTGTTTTTCTTCTCCGATCCCCAGTCCAATGATCTGGACGAGGACATTCAGTATATTACAAGGCTGTGCGATCAATACAGCGTACCCTTTGCCACCAACGTGGCAACGGCGGAAATGCTGATCCATGGCTTGGAGCGAGGGGATTTGGATTGGCGGGACATTGTCAATCCCAAAAACAAGCCCTTTACCGCGTAGAGAAAGGGGAAGGGATCCGTTTGAGAATGATAAGCAAACGCTTTCATCCCGTTTGGGAGGAAAGCGTTTTTGCAATCGAACCGGATGGGGAACATCGAAAGGATGAACAAAAAATATGGCGTTATTGACGGGAGCCCCCAGGGGGACAAAGGACGTGCTGCCATCGGAAAGCTACCAGTGGCAGCATGTAGAAGAAGTGCTGCGAAAGGCGGCGGCGGACTTCGGCTTTTCCGAGATCCGCTTTCCCACGTTTGAACATACGGAGCTGTTTTTGCGCAGCGTGGGGGACACCACCGACGTGGTGCAAAAGGAAATGTACACATTTGAGGACAAGGGCGGGCGCTCCATCACCCTGCGGCCGGAGGGGACGGCCTCTGTGGCCCGCAGCTTTGTGGAAAACGGCCTGTTCGGCGCGGGGCTGCCGGTTAAGGTGTATTACATCGCGCCCAATTTCCGGTATGAAAAGCCCCAGGCCGGTCGGCTGCGGGAGCACCATCAGTTCGGCGTGGAATATTTCGGGTCGGAGCGGCCCGAGGCGGAGGCGGAGGTCATCGGCCTTGCGGATACGTTTTTGCGCCGTTTGGGGCTGCGGGATCTGCACGTGCAGATCAACTCCATCGGCTGCCGGGAGTGCCGCCCCCGGTTCCACGCGGCGCTGAGGGAATATTTCGGGCAGCACCGGGAATCCCTTTGCCCCACCTGCTTGGAGCGGATGGAGCGCAATCCCCTGCGCATTTTAGACTGCAAAAACGAGTCCTGCGCCAAAGTGGCGGAGGGGGCGCCCGTGGGGCTTGATTATCTTTGCCCCGACTGCCAGACCCATTTTGAGGCGGTGCAGACGTACTTGAAGGAGCTGGACATCTCCTTTACCATCAACCCCAAAATTGTGCGTGGGCTGGATTATTACGTGCGCACGGTGTTTGAGTTTGTGTCCGACGCCATCGGCGCCCAGGGGACGGTTTGCGGCGGCGGCCGGTACGACGGGCTGGTGTCCGCCATCGGCGGGAAGGACGTGCCGGGCCTTGGCTTTGGCAGCGGCATTGAGCGGCTCATGCTGGTGATGGAAGCCCAGGGGGTTTCCATCCCAAAGCCCCGTGGCTGCGACGTGTTTTTGGCCGGGCTGGGGGAGGAAACCAGCCTGCCCCTGGAGCGGCTGATCTTTCAGCTGCGGCAGTTTGGGGTTTCCGCGGAGCGGGACACCATGGGGAGGGGCCTGAAAGCCCAGATGAAATATGCCGACCGGATCGACGCCAGGTATACCGTTGTCCTCGGCAGCAACGAATGGGAGCGGGGCGTCGTCTCGTTAAAGGAGATGGAAACCGGGACGCAGACGGAGTGCAAGCTGGATGCCGAGGCAATCGCCGGGTTTGTAAAAGAGCCGTCTCTTGCGTAGCGCCTTGCCGCTTGGAGCGAGAACAGAAGAACAAAGGGGAGAACACAGAATGGAACAGCAAATGCTGCGCCGAACCCACTATTGCGGGACGGTGCGAACAACGGATATCGGAGCCGCCGTCTCCGTCTGCGGCTGGGCCCAGCGCAGCCGCAATTTGGGCGGATTGATTTTTATTGACCTTCGGGACCGCACGGGCATCGTGCAGCTGGCCTTTGACGAGGAAACGCCAAAGGACGTGTTTGAAACGGCCTTTGGCGTGCGGGGTGAGTTTGTGCTGGCCGCCCGGGGCGTCCTGCGGGAGCGCTCCTCCAAAAACCCGGATCTGCCCACAGGGGATGTGGAGCTGGCGGTGACAGAACTGCACATTTTGTCAAAGGCGGAAACGCCCCCCTTTGAGATCGTGGAAAACAGCGATGTGAACGACATGCTGCGGCTGAAATATCGCTATCTGGACCTGCGCCGGCCGGACATGCAGCGGGCCATCCTGCTGCGCCACAAAATCGGGAAGGTCGCCAGAGATTATTATGACGAGCAGGGCTTTTATGAAATCGAAACCCCCATTTTGACGAAATCCACCCCGGAAGGCGCCAGAGACTATCTGGTGCCCTCCCGGGTGCATCCGGGCAAGTTTTACGCTTTGCCCCAGTCGCCTCAGCAGTATAAGCAGCTCTTGATGCTGGCGGGGTTCGACCGGTACATGCAGATCGTTCGCTGCTTCCGGGACGAGGATCTAAGGGCAGACCGGCAGCCGGAATTTACCCAGATCGACCTGGAAATGTCCTTTGTGGACGTGGACGACGTGATCGAAGTCAACGAAGGGTTTTTAAAGCGGGTGTTCCGGGAGATTTTGGGCGTAGAAGTCCAGACGCCCTTTCCCAGAATGCCGTGGAAAGAGGCCATGGAGCGGTTCGGCTCAGACAAGCCGGATCTGCGCTTTGGGTTCGAGCTGAAGGACATCACCCCCCTGGTGAAGGACTGCGGCTTCCAGGTGTTTTCCGGCCCGGCCAAAGCGGGTGGCTCTGTCCGGCTGATCAACGTAAAGGGCGGCGCCGCGTTCAGCCGCAAGGAGATTGACAGCCTGGTGGAGTTTGTCAAAACATATCAGGCCAAGGGCCTTGCCTGGCTGAAGTGTTCCGACGGGAAGCAAAGCTCCTCCTTTGCCAAGTTTCTAACAGAGGAGGAAACAGACGCCATTTTAAAGGCCGCGGAAGCTCAGGACGGGGATTTGGTCTTAATCGTAGGCGATTCCTCCAACGAGGTAGTATTTGCCGCTTTGGGCGCCCTGCGGTGCGAGTGCGCCCGGCGGATGCACCTGCTGGACCCTTCGGACTACCGCTTTTTGTGGGTGACGGAGTTCCCCTTGCTCACCTATGCGGAGGAAGAGAACCGGTACGTGGCGGAGCATCACCCGTTTACGGCGCCCATAGACGAGGATTTGCCCCTTTTGGAGACAGATCCGTCGCAGGTGCGGGCCAAGGCGTACGACATCGTGCTCAACGGAACAGAGCTGGGGGGCGGCTCCATCCGAATCCATCAAACAGAGCTGCAGGAAAAGCTGTTCTCTCTGCTGGGCTTTTCAGAAGAAGAGGCCACAGAGCAGTTTGGCCACTTGATCAACGCCTTCCGGTACGGCGCGCCCCCCCACGGCGGCCTTGCCTATGGGTTTGACCGGCTGGTGATGCTGATGGCCGGGGCGCCCGCCATTCGGGACGTGATCGCCTTCCCCAAGGTGCAGAACGCGTCGGAGCCGATGACGGCCTGCCCCGCCGCGGTGGACGGCAAGCAGCTAGACGAGCTGGGCATCGCCGTGACCCGGACGGAAGCGGAATAGAGGGGCTGAGGTCATGCGTATTTGCGTGCTGATGGGCAGCCCCAGAAAGCAGGGGAACACCATGCAGGCCCTGGCTCCTTTTTTAGAGGAATGGGAGCAGGCGGGGCACTTCGCGGAGCTGATCTGGCTGTATGAAAAAGAGATCCGCCCCTGCCTGGCCTGCCGGGTGTGCCAGGATGTGATGGACGGCTTCGGCTGCGTCCAGAAAGACGACGTGGAAGAGATCGCACAGAAGATTATAGAAGCCGACTGCTTTGTGTTGGCAACGCCGATCTACGCCTGGTACTGCACGGCGCCCATGAAGGCCATGCTGGATCGGCTGGTGTACGGCATGAACAAATATTACGGGAAGAAAAAGGGGCCTGTTCTGTGGCGGGGCAAGCCCTGCGCCCTGTTTTTAACCGGGGGATACCCGGAGGAAGAAAGCGGGATCTTGTTTGAAAAGGGCATGGAGGGGTACTGTAAGCATTCCCGCCTGGCGTATCAGGGGGCCTTGTTCCTTCGGGATTTCGGGTACCACACCACCTTTTTCACAGAAGAAAAGGCGGCGCAGAGCAGATCATTCGCAAAACAGCTGATGAAAAACCTAGGTGTGTAACAAAAAGAAAATAGGCGAAAAGGCACGTCCTCTCATCGGAGGACGTGCCTTTTTTGCCGCGGTGCAAAGAAAAAGAGAAAGGAGAAAAGAAAAACTGCCTCTTTTGACAGAGGCAGTTTAAACAATCCATATGGTGCAGGGGGCTTAGCTCGCAATGCGGCGGCCGCCCACAAAGATTTTAGCATACCAAGCGGAATCCAAGCTGTTGATCCGCACCACGTTCCCCGTGGTAGAAGCGTGGATAAACTCGCCATTGCCCAGGTAAATGCCCACATGGGTGGCGGCGTAGGCAGAGCCGGGCGCCCGGAAGAAGACCAAGTCGCCGGGCTGCAAATTGGCGCGGCTGACGGCTGTGCCGTTGTTCAAAAACTGGGTGGAGGCGGTCCGGCGGATGCTGTATCCGCACTGCTTCATGACATACTGGGTAAACCCGGAGCAGTCAAACCCGGAAGGGGAGGAGCCGCCGTATACATACCGCACGCCCAAAAACTTCTTTGCGGTGGAAACAACAGAGCTGGTTGCCCCGCTGTCTGAGGAAGCGGAGGCTACCTGCGCCGCCGGGGCGCTGGAAGCGCTGCTAGATGATGTGCTGGCGTTCGAAACAGGATCGATGTAGTCCCCGCTGGAGTACCCTGTTTTTCCGCTGTATGTAACCTTGTACCAGCCGTTGCTGACGCCGGAAAGGGAAACGACGGCCCCGTCCGGAATGTTGCAGAGAATAGAGGCGCTTGTTCCGGCGGCGGACCGCATCCGCAGAGAAGCGCCCCCCGCATCCACTTCGCCATAGCCCAAAGACATGTTGGCGATGGGTACTACGTTCAAATAATCCCCGTGCATATATCCAAGCTTGCCGTTGCGGCTGACCTGGTACCAATCCTTGTTTTCCTTACCCAGCACGACCACGGTTTCGTTTTTGGCGGCCGTGGCCAAAATGGAGCTGGACGTATTTGCCTCCGCACGGAGACGCAGCCCGCTGTCTGTGACGGTACCGGCGCCCACAAGCGCGGCGCTTGCGCAGACGACACACAAAGAGCCGGCGGCGACTGTCGTTGCGATTGCGCGCACAAGCCGTTGTACTTTCTTCATCCTGTCGATCCTCCCATTTCCTGTGTTTTGTTTCGTATGTTGTATGTTCATTTCGCAGCCAATGCCCGGTCCAGCCAGACAGAAGCCACGTCAAGGGCTTGATATAAATTGTCTTTCTCGGTTTTTTTCATCACCCGATCCCGAGACTTCAAGTTGGGGTCTGTCAGTTGCAGCTGAACAAAAACACGGGAAGCAACGTTCAGGTCACCCACGGGCTTTTGCTCCAACACTTGCAAAAGGATGATATAGGGGTCTGCCCCGCTTCCGTAATAGAGAATGTTATCTTTGCGCCGCAAGGGCCGCCCTTTGTACATCAAAGGCAGCGCTTGCTTTTTGGTTTGATTTGCCATGAAGGTACTCCTTTATTTCATAGGCGAAGCCGCCCATCTGTTTTATTTGTTACCAAATTGTAACACGTTTGGAACGCATCTGTCAATTGTTTTTTTTATGTCCTATACGATAGAACGAGGAAAGGAGGAAAAAAGGGCAAAAAGGAGGGGTTTTCGAAACGTAAGACATACAAAATGAAGGGGAGGGCTGTCAAAAAACACACAAGAAGTGGGAAAACAAAGAGATTCCCCATGGTGCTGCCATGGGGAAATCCAAAGAGGACGACGGGAGAACGGCGCCCCCCTCGCCTACGAGGGGGGCGGCTTTTTGGAGCAGTCCCGGGCGCAATTTTCGCAGTCGCCGCTGCACCCGGTTCCGTTTGCCGCCCGTTTGCAATGGCGGATCACGACATAAGCGGCCCAAAAAATCAAGGCGGCCACCAAGGCGTAGACAAGGTATTTCATGCTGTCACCCCAATCCCAAAAGACGTCCCCCCTGGTAAACCAGAAAAGAGACCGCGTAAGCCACAAACATCTGCCAGCCGACGGAGAACAGCGCCCATTTTCTGCTGTTCAGCTCCCGCCGCATGGTTGCCACGGCGGCCATACAGGGAACATACAGCAGAACAAAGACCAAGAAAGAAAAGGCCGAAAGGGGCGTAAACGTGGCAGACAGCGCGGCGGCGATGGCGCCGCTGCCGTCCAGGGCGGAAAACCCGTAAAACAGCGCCATGGAAGAGACCAGGGCCTCTTTGGCCACAAAGCCAGTCAAAAGGGACACGGCGGCCTGCCAGGCGCCAAACCCAAGGGGCAAAAGCAAAGGGGCCAAAAACGAGCCGATCTGGCCCAGCATGCTGCCGGCGTTGTCTTCCGTCATTTGAAAGTGAAAATCAAAGGACTGCAAGAACCACAAGACGATGCTCATCGCCAAAATCAGCGTGCCGGCTTTGACCAAAAACCCCCGTACCCGCTCCCAAACGTGCAAAAGCGTGTTGTTCAGCGTGGGCAGACGGTAAGGCGGCAGCTCCAAAACAAAGGGGGCGGGCTCCCCCCGGAACAAGGTCTTTCGAAAGAGAAAGCCGGAGAGGATGGCCATGACAAGCCCGATGACATACAAAGAAAAGATGACAACGCCCCCCCACCGGGGGAAAAAGGCGGCGGTGAGAATGCCGTACACCGGAAGCCGGGCGGAGCAGCTCATAAAAGGAACCAAAAGGATGGTCATCCGCCGGTCCTTTTCGTTTTCCATGGTGCGGGCGCCCATCACCGCGGGAACGGTACAGCCAAATCCCATGAGCATAGGGATAAAGGCCTTGCCGGACAGGCCAAAGTGCCGCAAAAGCCGGTCCATAATAAACGCTGCCCTTGCCATATAGCCCGAGTCCTCCAGCAAAGAGAGGAACAAAAACAAAAGGGCGATTTGGGGCAAAAAGGTCAAAACGCCCCCAATGCCGGAAAGAACCCCGTCCACCAAAAGGCTGATCACCCAGGGGGCCACTTCCCAGGCGGTGAGAAGGGACTGCAACCAGGGGGCGAACAGGCCGCTGACGAGAAAGCTCACAGCGTCGGACAAAAGAGAGCCGACAGGGCCGAAGGTGACGGCAAACACCAGCAGCATCATGGCGAGAAAAATGGGAACGGCCAGAAACTTATGGGTGACGACGCGGTCGATTTGAAAGGAAAGGGAAACGGCGTCCCGTTTTTCTCCCCGCTGCAGAGAATGCCGCACAACCTGGTCGATAAAGCGATATCGGCTATCCGCGATGAGGGTTTCCCGGTCGCCCAAGGAGCTGGATGATTCATATTCCAAGGCGATCTCCTCCACCTTTTGGGCGGTTTCCAGGTCCAGGCGCAAAGCGCGCTCCACCAGAGCGTCCCCCTCCAGCAGCTTCACAGAGGCCCAGTGGGCGGGCAGCCGGGCGGCATAGGCGGCGTCGTGCACCAGAGCGTCGATCTGGTGGTGAACCGTGTGAGTCAGAGCGTCATATAAATCGTCCGGCTCCATCGTAACGCCCACATGCATCTGGCGGTGGGCCTTGGAAAGCAGCTGCTGCAAATGCTTGCCCGATCGGGCGGAAATGGGCATCACAGGGACGCCCAGCTGGTGAGACAAAAGATCATAATTTATCCGGTCTCCCCGTTTTTCCAGCTCGTCCATAAAATTGACGGCCACGACCATGGGAAGCTCCAGCTCCAGCAGCTGCACCGTCAGGTACAAGTTCCGCTCCAGATTGGTTCCGTCCACAATGTTGATGATGGCGTCCGGCTGTTCCCCCACGATAAAGTTACGGGCCACGATTTCCTCCATGGAGTAGGGGGAAAGGGAGTAAATCCCCGGCAGGTCCACAATGGTAACGGCGCTCCCGTCCACAGTGGCCTTGCCTTCCTTTTTTTCAACGGTGACCCCGGGCCAGTTGCCCACATACTGGCTGGAGCCGGTGAGCGCGTTAAACAGCGTGGTTTTTCCGCTGTTGGGGTTGCCCACCAGGGCGATCTTCATCTCCCGCTGGTCATGGTGGGTGTAAGGCGGCACTTGGTGGTGGGCCTGCCGCTCGTGTCCGTGATCCGCCGCCATTCGACGCAGCACCGATGCATCGGGAATCCGCTGGAGCATGGAAACAGAGGGGGGCCGCTTGGACGTTTGCTCCCATGTATCGGCGGGGCAGACCAGGATCTGGCTGGCGTCCTCCCGGCGGAGGGACAGCTCGTATCCCCGTAAATTCACTTCAATGGGATCTCCAAACGGGGCAATTTTCCGCACGGAAATGCGGGTTCCCGGGGTCAGCCCCATGTCGATCAGCCGCCGCCGCACCGGGCCGCGCCGGGTCCCCGCGTGGGTGATGACGCCCCCTGTGCCGGGCGCCATCATATCCAGCGTTTTTTGGCCTGCCGGCGTTTCATGTTCCTTCAAATGCGTCACTTCTTTCAAGTCCTTTCAACAAACGGAGAGGCTCCCGCCCAATCTTTGACAGCTATGGCATAGAACAGGGGCGGACGGGGCAGATTGGGAAAAGGGAGAAAAGGGAGCCCAAAGGGCTACCGGCCGGAACGGGCACATTCCACCGCCAAGGCGGCGGCATAGGTAATCATCTGCATGCAGCTGCGTTTGCGCTCTTTCCCTTCAAAATCCCCGTGGGCGCTTGTCAGATCCGCGCAGGTGATCGAGCCATACTGCTCGATGAATGCTTCCACCATGGAGCGAAACGCAGGATAAACCTCCTGCTGAATCTCCCGCACTCGCTCCGGCAAATTCTCTTTTCCCAGGGGGTTTCGCCTGCCGCATACCGCGCCGACGGCCATGACAGCCCCGGAAACGGCGCCGCAGGTATGCTTTGTCATGCCGATCCCTCCGCCGAAGCCGGAGGAGAGGGCAACCATCTCCGGCGGGAAATCCGGCCCAAAGCCCATGTCGAGACAGGCCTTCAAAACGGCCTCCGCGCAGTTGAGCCCTGCCTTAAAGTTTTCCTTCGCAAGGGCGGAAGCCTGGTCCTGCGCTTCCTGGAGAGAACCTTTCGTGTAAACATTCTGATCCATTCTCATTCTCCTTTTTTGCTTTATTGTACCTGAGCGAGTGGGGAAAGTAAAGAGAAAGAGCCCCGCTTTTTGAGAAATGGATTCGTGAAAAAGGAAGAGAAGCGGTGCGGGAGTGCTTGCTTTTTTGTGGAAAAAAGACTATACTGTACAAAGGAGAGTACTCCTTTGTATTTTTGCGCGAAAAAAGCAGGAGGTGCGAGATGAAATCGCTGCTTGTTGTGGTGGATTTTCAGGTGGATTTTGTTTGCGGGGCCTTGGGTTTTTCCGGGGCGGCCCGGCTGGAAGGCCCCATTTGCGCGGCGATAGCGTCCCAGCGCCAAAGGGGCGGGGATGTGTGTTTTACCATGGACACACATACAGAGAAATACCTGGAAACCCAAGAGGGGAGGCACCTCCCCGTTGTTCATTGTGTCCGGGGGACGGAGGGCTGGGCCCTGTTCGGCCGGGTGGCCGACCTGCGGCGAGAGGAAGACCCCGTGTTTGAAAAGCCCGGATTTGGCAGTCTGGACTTGATGCGGTTTGTCCAGGCGGGCGAATATGACGAGGTGACCCTTGTGGGCCTCGTGTCCCATATCTGCGTGATGACAAACGCGCTGCTGGTAAAAACGGCGCTGCCCGAAGCACAGGTGCGGGTGGATTGCGCCTGTACGGACAGCTTTGATCCTATATTACATAAAAAAGCCCTGGATGTGATGCATGCGCTCCAAGTGGAATGCATCCATCGGGGGGCGGTGTAAATTGGTTAAGTGGGAAAGGACAGATTTAGATGAAACCGGAAAACTATACCATGCTCTGCGATTTCTATGAGCTTACAATGGCAAACGGCTATTTTCAGACCGAGATCCGGGACCGGGTTACGTACTTTGATGTGTTTTTCCGCAAGGTGCCGGATCATGGCGGGTTTGCGATTGCCGCGGGGCTGGAGCAAGTGATTGATTATATCCAAAACCTGGAGTTTACCAAAGAGGACATCGGGTATCTGCGGGAAAAGGGCGGCTTTTCCGAGGCGTTTCTGGAGTATCTCAAAACGTTTCGGTTTACGGGGGATATTTATGCCGTGCCCGAGGGGACGCCCATATTTCCCGGGGAACCGATTTTGACCGTGCGGGCTCCCGCCATCGAAGCCCAGTTTATCGAAACCTTCGTGCTGCTTACCATCAACCATCAGTCTCTCATCGCCACAAAGGCCAACCGGATTGTCCGGGCGGCGGAGGGGCGCCCGGTTTCCGAATTTGGCTCCCGGCGGGCCCAGGGGGCGGACGGCGCCATTCTGGGGGCCAGAGCTGCCTATATCGCCGGCTGCTCCGGCAGCGCCTGCACCATTGCGGATCAGCTGTATGAAGTGCCGACAGGGGGGACCATGGCCCATTCCTGGGTGCAGATGTTTGATGACGAATATACCGCCTTTCGAACGTACTGCGAGCTGTATCCCCACAACTGCACGTTGCTGGTGGACACCTACAATGTTTTGAAGTCCGGCGTGCCGAACGCCATCCGGGCCTTTCAGGAGATTCTCATCCCCCAAGGGATCACGAAATGCGCCATCCGCTTAGACTCCGGAGATCTGACGTATTTGTCCCGCAAGGCGAGGCGGATGCTGGACGCCGCGGGGCTGAAGGACTGCAAAATCACGGCCTCCAACTCGCTGGATGAATATCTCATCCGGGACTTGCTCCTGCAAGACGCCCAGATCGACTCCTTCGGCGTGGGCGAGCGGATGATCACCTCGAAAAGCGAGCCGGTGTTCGGTGGGGTGTATAAGCTGGCGGCCGTGGAGGACGAACGGGGGAACATTGTCCCCAAAATCAAAGTGAGCGAAAACCCGTCGAAAATCACAAATCCTCATTTTAAGCGGGTGTATCGTCTGTTTGAAAAGGGAAGCGGGAAGGCCATCGCCGACCTCATCTGCGTACACGACGAGACCATCGATGTGACAAAGCCCTTGGAGCTGTTCGACCCCAATGCCGTTTGGAAGCGGGCCACCATCACAAAGTTTGTGGCGAAGGAGCTGCTGGTGCCCATCTTCCGGCAGGGCGAGCTGGTTTACGACCGGCCCACCATCCACGAAATCCGGAAATACTGCCAGGATCAGGTGGCGCTTTTGTGGGAGGAAGTGAAGCGGTTTGAAAACCCGCATACGTATTATGTAGACCTTTCCCGGAAGCTGTGGAACATCAAGCAGGAGCTTTTGGCGGAAAGCGGCCGGTTTTTATAAAATACGAAACGGGCCGCGCACCCCGCGGCCCGTCTGCTTTGGACGCGGACAAGAAACCCCTTGTGGGTTCTTGTCCGCGTTTTTTTCTGCCCATGGCAGGATTGCGCCGCCAAAGACCGAAGGCGCCGCGAAACCGCCCCGAAACGCCCAAAGCGCCCGCCGGCAAGCACAAACAAGGGGCATGGGGGGGCGAGGCGCTCGAACCAATACGCCGCCCCCGCGCCCGCCGGCAAGCACAAACAAGGGGCATGTCCGAAGACATGCCCCTTGTGTTCCCGTTTGCAGAGAAGTCCCTTGCCCCGGGGAGAAACCCCGGAGACCCGAAACCATTACTGCGCCATCTGGGAAAGCTTTTCATATTTCTCTTTTGCGTCGTCCTCTGCCTTTTCAAAGAGCTTTTCCGCCCGCTCGGGGAAGGAAAGCGTCAGAGAGCTGTAACGCACTTCATTCATCAGGAACTTGCGGAAGTCGCCTGTCGGGGCCTTGCTGTCCAGCTGGAAGGGGTTTTTGCCTTCCTCAGACAGAAGGGGGTTGTACCGGAACAGGTGCCAATAGCCGGCGTCCACCGCGTGCTTCATTTCGTCCATGGACTTGCCCATGCCGGATTTGATGCCATGGTTGATGCAGGGCGCGTAGGCAATGACCAAAGACGGGCCGGGATACGCCTCTGCCTCGGCAATGGCCTTCAAAGTCTGCTGGTAGTTGGCGCCCATGGCGATCTGGGCAACGTAAACATAGCCGTATGCCATGGCGATCTGAGCCAAATCTTTCTTTTTCATCACCTTGCCGGCCGCCGCGAACTCGGCCACCTGGCCGGTCTGAGAGGCCTTGGAGGCCTGGCCGCCGGTGTTGGAGTACACCTCTGTGTCAAAGACCAGGATGTTCACGTTTTCGCCGCTGGCGATGACGTGATCCAGACCGCCGTAGCCAATGTCGTAGGCCCAGCCGTCGCCGCCGAAGATCCACATGGAGGGCTTGCCCAGCATGTCCTTCATATCGTACAGCTCCGCGACATAAGGCTTGTCGCCGCAGGCGGTGTTGTCATTGAGTGTTTTTTCCAGCTCGGAAACCAGAACCTTGGCGGTCTGGTGAGAGGCAACGCTGTCCTCCATCCCGTCAAGCCAGGCCTGTGCCGCGTCCCGCAGGGTGGAAGGCGCGTTTTCGCAGGCGGCCACGGTTTTGGCAAGCTCCCCTGCCCGGGCGCGGCGCTGCTGAACGGCCATATTCATGCCGAAGCCGAACTCCGCGTTGTCCTCAAACAGAGAGTTTTCCCAAGCGGGGCCTTTGCCTTCTTTGTTCATGGTATAAGGCGTGGAGGGTGCGGAACCGCCCCAGATGGAGGAGCAGCCCGTTGCGTTGGCCAGATACATTCTGTCACCGAACAGCTGGGTAATCAGCTTCGCGTAGGGCGTTTCGCCGCAGCCGGCGCAGGCGCCGGAGAACTCCAGCAGAGGCATGGAGAACTGAGAGCCTTTGACCGTGTCGACGGCAAAGGGCAGGTCTTTGTCGGAAACCTTGTCCACGGCATACTGGAACACGTCGTGCTGATCCGCTTGGGAAGCCAGAGGCTCCATCACCAAGGCCTTTTCCTTTGCCGGGCAGATGTTGGCGCAAGAGCCGCAGCCTGTGCAGTCGTAGGGGGAGATTACCATGGCGAACTGATAAGACTCGCAGCCCTTGCCTGTCATTTTGGCGGTTTTCAGCTCGGCGGGCGCCGCCTGCACCTCTGCCTCTGTCAGCGCAAAGGGGCGGATGACCGCGTGGGGGCAAACGAGGGAACATTGGTTACACTGGATGCAGTTTTCCGGAATCCAGCGGGGAACGTTCACGGCAATGCCCCGCTTTTCAAACGCGGCGGTGCCGACGGGCAAAGTGCCGTCTACGTTTTTCGAGAGGATGGAAACGGGAATGTTGTTCCCCTGCTGGCTGTTGGCCGGGATCATCACATTGTTGATAAACTCCGTCAAATCCGCCCGGTCGGTCTGGATGGTTTGCTCCGAAGGGGCGCCCTGGGCTTTGGCCCAATCGGCGGGGATGGTAACTTCCTTCAGCGCGCCGAGGCCGGCGTCGATGGCGGAATGGTTCATGGCGACCACGTGCTCGCCCTTGCGGCTGTACGTGGCGGTGACAGCGTCCTTCATATATTTCACGGCGTCGTCAATGGGAATGATGCCGGAGAGCTTAAAGAAAGCAGACTGCAAGATGCTGTTGGTCCGGTTGCCGAGACCCAGCTCCATGGCGATGGGAATGGCGTCGCAGGTATACACCTTAATATTGTTGTTGGCCAAATACCGTTTGGCGTCCGCCGGCAGATGCTGCCCCAGCTCCTCTACGTTCCAGCCGCTGTTGAGCAGGAAGGTGCCGCCGGGCTTGATATCCTGAATGATCTGATATTTCTCCACATAAGACGGGTTGTGGCACGCCACAAAATCGGCTTTGGAGACAAAATAGGTGGATTTAATGGGTTTATCCCCGAAGCGCAGGTGGGAGATGGTGACGCCGCCGGATTTTTTCGAGTCGTATTCAAAATACGCCTGGACGTTCATGTCCGTATGGTCGCCGATGATTTTAATGGAGTTTTTGTTGGCGCCCACGGTGCCGTCGGAGCCAAGACCCCAGAACTTACATGAGATGATGCCCTCCGGGATGGTGTCCGGTTCCTCCGCGATGGGGAGAGACAAATTGGTCACATCGTCGTTGATGCCGATGGTAAACCCGTTCAGAGGCACGGGGGACTGGCCGTTGCGGAACGCCGCGATGATGGCCCCGGGGGTGGTGTCCTTGGAGCCCAAGCCGTACCGGCCGCCGCAGACCTTTACATTGGTGCGGTTCTGGGCTGCCAGAGCGGCCACCACGTCCAGATACAAAGGCTCTCCCGGCGCGCCGGGCTCTTTGCAGCGATCCAGCACCACGACAGATTTCGCGGAGGCGGGAATGGCGGCGACAAACCGGTCAGACGCGAAGGGACGGAACAGGCGCACTTTGACAAGACCCACTTTTTCGCCCTTGGCGGTGAGATAGTCAATGGTTTCTTCCGCTGCGTCGCAGACAGAACCCATGGCGATGATTACGGTTTCCGCGTCGGGCGCGCCGTAGTAGTTAAACAGTTTATAATCCGTGCCGATTTTTTGGTTGACCTGATCCATATAATCTTCCACGATGGCGGGAATCGCCTGATAATAGGGGTTGGTGGCTTCTCTCGTCTGGAAGAAGATGTCGGGGTTTTGGGCGCTGCCGCGCAGCACGGGGTGGTTGGGGTTTAAAGCCCTGTCACGGAACGCCTTGATGGCGTCCATGTCCACCATTTCCGCCAAATCCTTGTAGTCCCAGGTTTCGATCTTCTGCATCTCGTGAGAGGTGCGGAAGCCGTCAAAAAAGTGGAGGAAAGGGACGCGGCCCTTGATGGCAGCCAGATGGGAAACGGCGCCCAGATCCATGGCCTCCTGGGGGTTCACCGAGGCGAGCATGGCATAGCCGGTGCCCCGGCAGGACATCACGTCGGAATGGTCGCCGAAAATGGAGAGCGCGTGGGTGGCAAGGGCCCGGGCAGAAACGTGGATCACGTTGGGCTGCAGGCTGCCGGCGATTTTGTACATATTGGGGATCATCAGCAAAAGCCCCTGGGAAGCGGTGTATGTGGTGGTCAGGGCGCCGGCAGTCAAAGAGCCGTGCACCGCGCCGGCGACGCCGCCTTCCGACTGCATCTCGGCCACCTTAACGGGCTGTCCAAAAATGTTTAATCTGCCGTTTGCGGCCCATTTGTCCGTCAGTTCCGCCATAACGGAAGAGGGAGTGATGGGGAAAATGGCAGCCGTTTCTGTAAAAGCGTACGAAACGTGTGCGGCGGCAGTGTTGCCGTCCATGGTTTTGCGCTGTCTTTTCATGGTTGAAAAAGCCTCCTTATTACCTACAAGAGTAAGTATTCTATATGTGTTTGCCCTTATTCTATCATTTTATCGATATAAAGTAAATCAAAAAAACAAAAATCCGGTATTTTCTCAATACCGGTGAAAAAAAACGGAGAAATATCCCTTTTTCCGTCTTTTTGACATTCCGGAGGCACGGAGAATAACGGTTGAAAAAAGCGGAGAAATCATGTATGATAACAAGGAATCTGTAAAATCAGAAAGAAGGGCGGGGGTTCTCTTGGTCTGTAAAGTGTGCAGTTTGGGGCTTCATGGCGTTTCCGGCTATGAAGTGTCCGTGGAATGCTTTCTGTCCCGGGGGCTACCCGCCTTTGAGCTTGTGGGTCTTCCCGACGCCGCGGTGCGGGAGGCGAGAGAGCGGGTGCGCGCCGCCATCAAACATTCGGGGTTCGAGTTTCCCGTCAGCCGCATTTCCGTCAACTTGGCGCCGGCCGGGCGGAAAAAAGAGGGCACGCTGTATGATCTGCCCGTTCTTTTGGGGATTTTGTCCGCCTCGGGCCAGATAAAGGAAGGGGCCTTGGAGGGCTGCGGCTTTGTGGGGGAGCTGTCCCTTTCCGGGGAGCTGCGGCCCGTTTCCGGCATGCTGCCCATGGCCCTTTCCGCCTGCCGGGCGGGGATGCGGCATCTGTTTGTCCCGGCGGACAACGCGCCGGAGGCCACCCTGGCCCAGGGGCTCTCCGTTTACCCCGTGGAAACCGTGGCGCAGCTTGTGGGCCATTTGTCCGGGGAGCGCCCCATTGCCCCGGCGCCCGCCTGGACGCCTTCGGGCGGGGGAGAGCAAATTTTGGATTTTGGGGATGTGAAGGGGCAGGAGCACGTGAAGCGGGCGCTGGAGATCGCCGCCGCCGGGGGGCATAATGTGCTGCTGGTCGGCCCGCCGGGTGCGGGGAAAAGCATGCTGGCCAAGCGGCTGCCCTCTATCCTCCCCGGCATGAGCCGCAAGGAGGCGCTGGAAGCGACAGAGGTACACTCCATCGCGGGGTTCACGTCGAAAGAGCGCCCTCTGCTGACGGAGCGGCCCTTCCGCAGCCCCCACCACACCATTTCCCCCACGGGGCTTTCCGGCGGGGGGAGCGTTCCCGTTCCCGGGGAGATTTCCCTGGCGCACAACGGGGTTTTGTTTTTAGACGAGCTGCCCGAGTTTCACAGGGACGCGCTGGAGAGCCTGCGCCAGCCCCTGGAAAACGGGGAGGTTGTCATTTCAAGGGTGGCAGGGACGGTGGCCTACCCCAGCCGGTTTATGCTGGTGTGCGCCATGAACCCGTGCAAATGCGGGTGGTACGGACATCCTTCCGGCCGCTGCACCTGCTCAGAGTCGTCCCAGCGCCGGTATCTGGGCCGGATTTCCGGCCCTCTGCTGGACCGGATCGACCTGTTTGTGGACGTGCCTTCCTTGGAGTTTGAAGAGCTGTCCCACAGGGCGGAGGGGCCCACGTCGGGAGAGATCCGGGCCCGGGTGGAGCAGGCGCGGGCCCGGCAGCTGGCAAGGCGGCCCCAAGTGTTCTGCAACGCCCACATTCCGTCGGCTTTGCTTTCGGAGGACTGCGCGCTGACACAGGCGTGCGATCAGTTGATGCGTCGGGCGTTTGAGCGGCTGCATTTAAGCGCCCGGTCCTATGACCGGATTTTGCGGGTGGCCCGCACCGTTGCGGATTTGGACGGCGCCGACCAAATCGCCCCTTCTCATCTGGCCGAGGCGATTCAGTACCGCTCGTCCCCGCTGGAACGGTGAAATAAAAACGGCAGGGGCCGGCGGATACGGGATTTTTCAATATTTTTGCGTTTCTCCGCATAATTTGGGGGGAATGATGGTATTACAGAAAAAGGGATTGCTCCCTTTTTGGAAAGGCATGTCATATGGATGAAGTGATTTTATTAAAACTGGGCGAGCTGGTGCTCAAGGGGCTGAACCGGCGCAATTTTGAAGACCGGCTGCTGCGCAACATTCGCCGCCGCCTTGTCCCTTTCGGCGCGTTTGAGGTGTACGCGAAGCAGTCTACCGTTTATATCGAGCCGCGAGAGGACGGGTGCGATTTGGAAGGGGCGTACGGCGCCATGCAAACGGTGTTCGGCGTGGCGGGCATCTCGAGGGCCAGAGGCTGCCCCAAGGACTTAGACGAGATCATCCAAACGGCAAAGGACTACTTGGGAGAGACCCTTCGGGGCGCCGGTACCTTTAAAGTGGAGTCGAAGCGGGCGGACAAGCGCTTTCCCCTTACCTCCATTCAAATTTCCCAGCAGGTGGGCGGCGCGCTGCACGATGCGTTTCCCCATCTTCAGGTGGACGTGCATCATCCCCAGGTGACGGTATATATTGAAATGCGGGAGACGGCGGCGTATGTGCATACCAACCCCGCCCCCGGCGCCGGGGGGCTGCCCGTTGGCATGGGAGGCCGGGCGGTGACGCTGCTCTCCGGCGGGATCGACAGCCCCGTTGCGTCTTATATGATGGCAAAGCGGGGCGCCCAGCTGATTCCCGTTCATTTTTTCAGCTATCCATATACATCCCCCGAGGCAAAGGAAAAGGTGCTGGAGCTGGCCCGGATTCTGACCCGGTACTGCGGCCGGATGCGGGTTCACGTGGTGCCGTTTACGAAGGTGCAGGAGGAAATTCGAAGGGCATGTCCCGAGGAGTATTTCACCTTGATTATGCGGCGGTTTATGATGCGCATTGCCGCCGCCCTGGCGGAGCGGACGGGGGCGAAGGCCGTGGTGACAGGAGAGTCTCTGGGTCAGGTGGCAAGCCAGACCATGGAGGCTCTGGGGGTGACGGAGGCTGTCTGCGATTTGCCGGTGCTGCGCCCCGTGATCGGCATGGACAAAGAGGAAATCGTGCGGATCGCAAGGAAAATCGGGACATTCGACACGTCTATTTTGCCCTATGAGGACTGCTGCACCGTGTTCACCCCCCGGCATCCCAGGACAAAGCCCAACCGGTCCGACGTGGAGCAGGCGGAGGCGGGGCTGGACATCGCGCGCCTTGTGGAAGAGGCGCTTGCGGAAACAGAAAGGATGGAGGTCAATTTATGAATTATGTCGCGGAAATTCTGGCGGTTGGAACAGAGCTTTTGCTGGGCGACATCGCCAACACCGACGCACAGGTCATCTCCCGGGCGCTGTCCCAGCTGGGGATCACGGTGTATTACCACACGGTGGTGGGGGACAATCCCCAGCGGCTCAAGGAAGCGGTGGAAGTTGCGAAAAAGAGGGCGAATATCATCATCACCACAGGGGGGCTGGGGCCCACATATGACGATCTCACAAAGCAGACCCTGGCGGAGGCCTTTGGAAAGCCCCTTTTGATGCACGAGCCCTCCGCCCAGAAAATCCGCGATTATTTTATGCATAACGACAAACGAAAGGTGCCGGAAAACAGTATGCAGCAGGCGATGATGCCCGAGGGCTGCACCGTGTTCGACAACAGCTGCGGCACGGCGCCGGGCTGCGCCTTTGTGGCGGACGGGATTCATGTTTTAATGCTCCCCGGCCCGCCGAGAGAGTGCGCGTCCATGTTCGAACACTGCGCTGTGCCATATCTGAAAACCCTGTCCGACGCGACGATTTTCTCCCGCACCATCCATGTGTTCGGCATGGGGGAGCCGGCTGTGGAAAACAAGCTGAAGGGCATGATGCAGCAGATGGAAAACCCCACGGTGGCGCCCTATGCCAAGGAAGGGGAGGTCATGCTGCGGGTGACGGCCAAGGCTTCCACGAAGGAGGAAGCGGAGCGGATGGTCCAGCCTGTCATGGAACAGGTGGCAAAAACCCTAGGCGACGTGGTCTATGGGTTTGACGTGCCGTCTTTGGAGGCCGTGGTGTTTGAAAAAATGAAGGAAAAGGGCTTGACTCTGGCCGCCGCGGAATCCTGCACCGGGGGTCTTTTGGCCAAGCGGTTTACAGACCTACCCGGGGCGTCCGCCGTGTTTTTGGGGGCTGTCGTGTCCTATTCGGCGGACGTGAAGCAAAACATGCTGGGTGTTCCCAAAGAGGTCATAGCGGAAAAAGGCACCGTGTCGGAGGAGACGGCCCGGTACATGGCGGAGGGCGCCCGCCGGGTGCTGGGGGCGGATCTTGCCATCAGCGTCACCGGGGTAGCCGGGCCGGAGCCGGACGAAAAAAACAATCCCGTGGGTCTGGTTTATGCAGGACTTGCCACAAAGGACGGCACCTATGTGCGAAAAGTCCACGTGGGGCGGGACCGGGGCTGGGTGCGGATTATGGCGACCCTCCACGGCCTTGACATGGCCCGCCGGTACCTCACCGGAAAAGAGATTGAAAAAACAGCGGAAATGCGGTAATTGGAACCTATGGAAATATGGCAAATACCGTAATCAGAGAATCCATTCAATATGGGCGTCCGCCTCTTCGGGGGTGGACGCTCTGTGTGCAAAGGGGATGACAGAGGAAGATGAATGAAAAGAAAACCTTGTGTGTAGCGGCGGCGCGGTACCTGGCCGTTTTTCTAAAATGGCTTTTGATTGCCGGCCTGGTGGGGGGAGTGGGCGGCCTTGTCGGCTCCCTGTTTCATCTCAGCGTGGAATATGCCACCGGATTTCGGGAGGCCCATCCCGGGGCCATCTGGTTTTTGCCCTTGGGGGGCCTTGTCATTGTGCTGCTGTACCGGCTTTGCCGCATCAGCGGGAGTACGGGAACAAACCAGGTGATCTGCTGTATCAGGACAGAGGAGCAGGTGCCGGCTTTGCTGGCACCCCTGATTTTTGTCAGCACGGTGATCACCCATCTGCTGGGCGGCTCCGCCGGGCGGGAGGGGGCCGCCCTTCAGCTGGGAGGGTGCATCGGCACCCAGGCGGGCCGCCTGTTCCGGCTGGACGAAAAAGACATGCATCTGGCGGTTCTGTGCGGGATGAGCGGGGTGTTTTCCGCCCTGTTTGGAACGCCCCTCACTGCCACGCTCTTTGCCCTGGAGGTGGTCAGCGTGGGCGTGCTGTATTACTCCGGCTTTGTTCCCTGCCTGGCGGCCTCTTTGGTGGCATGCCGGGTTTCTCTGGCCTTTGGGGTGCCGCCTACCCGGTATGTTTTGCAAGGCGTTCCGGAGCTGGGGGGCGTCGTTATGTTGCAGGTGCTGGCCCTTTCCGTTCTTTGCGCCCTGCTGAGCATTTTGTTCTGCGTGGCCATCCACAAGGGAGAGGCGCTGGCCTTTCGGTTTCTGCCCAACGAATGGGTGCGGATCGCCTTGGGGGGCGCGGTGCTCATCGGGCTTACATATCTGGTTGGCACCCGGGATTATAACGGCGCGGGGATGCAGGTGATTTCGGCGGCCCTCTCCGGGGCGGCCCGGCCGGAAGCGTTTTTGTGGAAGCTTTTGTTTACGGCGGTTACCGTCAGCGCCGGGTTTAAGGGCGGAGAAATCGTGCCCACATTTTTCGTGGGGGCCACCTTCGGCTGCTTTGCCGGGGGGCTTTTGGGGCTGAACCCCGGCTTTGGCGCCGCTTTGGGGCTGGTGGCTCTGTTTTGCGGGGTGGTCAACTGTCCCGTTGCGTCCATCATTCTCAGCATCGAGCTGTTCGGCGCGAAGGGACTTTTGCTGTTTGCCGTTGCCTGCGGCGTCAGCTATGTGCTGTCCGGGTACTATGGCTTGTACAGCGGCCAAAAAATCATGTATTCCAAGCTGCGGGCGGAATACATCAATATCAACACCAAGTAATCAGCGCAGCACAATCAATGCAAAAGCGAAGGGGCAAGAAAGCCGCTGGCGGCAGAGGGAAAAGGCAGCCCCCACGGCAGCAAAAAACACCGGAGAAGGAGGACGTTTCCTCTTTCTCCGGTGTTTTGTTGTTATTTTGCCCGTTGCAGATGTCCGCGCCTTTCTTTTGCCGTTTCAATGAATGGGCGCGGAGCCGGATTACAACCGAGGTGAAAAGAAAAGCCAAAAAGCCGAAAAGGCAGCAGACGAAGCCCGTGCAGCCGCTTCCGGCATCCGCGAAACAGAAGTGGCACGGCGAACAAGCGCCACAGGAGAACCTCCTTCGCTCAACCGGGGGTGAGGGGGTTGTCAGCCCTTTTTGTGAGAAAGGGCGGCGCCCACAAAGGCGCGGAACAGCGGGTGCGCCCGGTTTGGCCGGCTTTTCAGCTCCGCGTGGTACTGCACCCCCACAAACCAGGGGTGTCCGCCCAGCTCCGCAATCTCCACCAGATCTCCGTCGGGAGAAACCCCGGAAAACAGCATCCCCACTTTTTGGAACGCGTCCCGATAGTCGTTGTTAAACTCATATCGATGGCGGTGCCGCTCGCTGATCTCCGCTTGGCCGTATGCCCGGTACGCGAGAGACGCTTTGTCCGTAATGCGGCAGGGGCATGCCCCGAGGCGCATGGGCCCGCCCTTGTCCGAGCCGTCCTTCCGCTCCGGCGGGATGCGAATGATCAGATGGGGCGCCCGGGGGTTCATCTCTTCCGAGTGGGCGTCGTCCAGACCCAGCACGTGCCGGGCGAATTCGACCATCGCCACCTGCATGCCCAAGGAGATGCCAAAATAAGGCACGTTATGTACCCTTGCATACTGGGCGGCGGCAATTTTCCCGTCAATCCCCCGGTCTCCGAACCCGGCAGGCACCAAAATTCCGTCGCATTCCCCCAGCATTTGCGGGGCGTTTTCCGGGGTCAGCCGCTCCGAGTCGATCCAGTCGATCTCCACGGACACGTCATTTTCAATGCCCCCGTGGGTCAGCGCCTCCGCCACGCTGAGATACGAGTCCCGCAGGGCCACATATTTCCCCACAAGGCCGATTTTCACAGTGGTCTTCGCGGCTTTGGCCCGCTCCACCATGGCCCGCCACTCCGTCAAATCCGGCTCGTGACAGGAAAGCTCCAGCCGCTTGCAGACCACGTTGCCAAGCCCCTCTTCTTCCAGCATCAAAGGGATCTCGTACAACACCGGCAGGTTGAGATTGGGTATGACGTTTTCCGACGGGATATTACAAAAGAGGGAAATCTTTTCCCGCAGTTCAACGGGGATTTGATATTCTGACCGGCAGACAATGACATCCGGCTGAATGCCGAGGGAAAGGAGTTCTTTCACAGAGTGCTGAGTGGGCTTGCTTTTCAGCTCTGTGGATCCGGGGATATTCACAATGAGGGAAACGTGGACAAACATGACGTTTTGCCTTCCCATCTCGGTTGTAACCTGGCGGGCGGCCTCCAAAATAGGCAAAGACTCAATGTCCCCCACCGTACCGCCGATTTCCGTGATCACCACATCGGCTTTTGTTTCCGCGGCCCGGTAAATCCGGGCCTTGATCTCGTTGGTCACATGGGGGATCACCTGCAAGGTGCCCCCGGGAAAGCCGCCGCAGCGGGCTTTGTCCAGCAAGTGCCAATAAATTTTCCCCGAGGTGGTGCTGGAGTTCACCGTGAGGTTTACATCGGTAAACCGTTCATAATGGCCCAGATCCAGGTCTGTTTCCGCGCCGTCGTCCGTGACAAAGACCTCTCCGTGCTGAAGGGGACTCATGTCCCCCGGGTCTACGTTCAAATAGGGGTCAAACTTTTGCAGCGTGACGGATAAACCACGCTGCTTGAGCAAGCGCCCCAAAGAAGCGGCGGTGATCCCTTTGCCCAGCCCGGACACCACGCCGCCTGTTACAAAAATATATTTCACAGAATCAAATGCTCCCTTCCGAAAACAAAATATACACCTTCCCATTTTACATAGGAACGGGTACCCCGTCAAGGTAAATGGGCGGAAACAACGTGAAAAAATGTCTCGCATAATTGAAACGGATGGGTTATAATAATGGGAAAGTAGCAACAGGGAGGCATTTCGTTATGAAGCTCATACTTTCAATCCTCAACTCCGACGATGCCGGTGCTGCCCTTCGTATGTTGACGAAGCACGGGTTTGCCGCCACCAAAATGGCCACCACCGGCGGATTTCTGATGGCCGGAAACGTGACCATTTTGATGGGTGTGGATGAAGACAGAGTGCAGCAGGCCATTGATATCATCAAAGAACAGTCTCATAGCCGGCGGGAAGCGGTTCCCATCCATTCCGAGGTCAACGGGTACTATCCCCGGGTTCCCGCGGATGTTTCTGTGGGCGGCGCAACCATCTTTGTGCTGGACATTGAGCATTTTGAGCGGGCGTAGCCGATGAACCGTCCGGAATTGGCGGGGAACGAAGGGCTTCTCTCGCGCCTTTGTGCCCAGAAAAGGGAGAGGGGGCTTTCCCACGCGTATTTACTGGCCGGCCCCGCCGGCAGCGGAAAGCATACGCTGGCGCTGCTGCTGGCGGCTGTGTTTTTATGCGCCGGCAAAGGGGAGGCGCCCTGCGGCGCCTGTCAGGGCTGCCGAAAAACGTGGCTTCACATTCACCCGGATGTGAAATGGATCAGCGCCCCCGGGGTGGGGGAGGCGCGCGCCCTGCGGAAAGACGCTTACATCAGGCCCAACGAGGGGCTGCGAAAAATTTATATCATCGACGGAATGCAAACAGTCCAGTCAGCGGCCCAGAACGCGCTGCTGAAGGTGCTGGAAGAAGGGCCTTCCTACGCCGTGTTTTTGCTTCTTTCAGACGATGAGGACGCTGTTTTGGAAACGATCCGCTCCCGCTGCGAAACGCTGCGCCTGTCCCCTGTTTCCTTTGAGGCGGGATTTGCGTACCTCCGGCGCCGCTTTCCGGAGGCGCCGGCAGAGGAGATCGCAAAAGAGGCCCGGGCCTGCGGCGGCTTTTTGGGCCGCGCCGTTTCCCGGCTGGAGGCGGAAGCCGAGGCCAAAGACCCCGCTGCCGCCCGGGCAGACGCGTTTTGGGCCTGTCTGCGCAAGCGGGATGACATGGGGCTTTTGGAGCGGGCCGTGGAGCTGGAGGGGCTTTCAAGGGAGGACTGGCCTCCCTTTTTGCAGGCGCTGGAAGAGCGGCTGCAAAAAGAACTGGGAAAAGCTGTGTACCGGAAGGACGCCGGGTCCCGGCTTCAAACCCGGCAGATCCTTCTTTATTTAGATGTTATTCGGGTGCTGAAGGCACAAAGCGAGGCCAACGTGGGCCTGGGTCACTGCGCAGGGCTGCTGCATGTCCTGTGCGCGGAAGTGATGGAGAAAGGAGCGACGTGATTGACAGAGATCGTAGGAATCCGCTTTAAAAGCGGTGGAAAGATTTATTTTTTTGACCCTGCGGGCAAGCAGGTGGAGGAAGGCGCCCCGGTGATCGTGGAAACCGCCCGGGGGCTGGAATTCGGCAAGTGCGTACAAAGAAACACCATGGTGGAGGACAGCGAGGTAACGGCTCCGCTGCGGGCCGTGGTTCGCATTGCCACGGAGGAAGACCAGAGCATGCGGGAGGCCAACCGGAAAAAGGAAGGCTGGGCCATGGAGGTCTGCCAGCAGAAAATCGCGGACCATAAGCTGGAGATGAAGCTGGTAAACGTGCAGTATAATTTCGACGGGAGCAAGATCCTGTTCTTTTTCACCTCTGACGGGCGGGTGGATTTTCGTGAACTGGTGAAAGACCTGGCCTCCGTGTTTCGTACCCGCATCGAGCTGCGCCAGATCGGCGTGCGGGACGAGGCGAAGATGCTGGGGGGCCTTGGCATCTGCGGCCAGCCCTTTTGCTGCAACCGGTTTTTAGACGATTTTCAGCCCGTTTCCATCAAAATGGCAAAGACCCAGAACTTGTCTTTGAACCCCACAAAAATTTCCGGCACCTGCGGCCGGCTGATGTGCTGCCTGAAATATGAGCAGGAGGCGTATGAGGACTTGGTCAAGCGGGCGCCGAAGCAGGACTCTTTTGTGGAGACGCCGGACGGAGTGGGGACTGTTTCCGGGGTGCAGCTGCTGCGGGAACAGACAAAGGTGCGGCTGGACATCGCGCCGGAAACCCCAAAGTGTTATGGATTTCGGGACATTAAGGTCATACGGTCCGGGAAGGGCAAGCGCCCGGACGGATACGAGACCCAGGAGGAGCTCCAAGCGGCCCACATCCGCAAAACGATGGAGCAGGCAAGAGAAGAGCGAAAGGCGGCGGAGCTGGCCGCTCAAAAGGAAAAGGCGCCCGTCCGCCGGGAGAAGAGAACCCCCCCGGGCAGCCACGGAAAGAAGTGGGAAAACAAGGGGGGGAAGGAAGCGAGGCCCCTCAAGGAGGCCGAAGAGGGCGCCAGAGAGACAAAGGGCGCCCAAAAAGAGCCGAGAGAAGGAAAGGGGCAAAAGCCCTTCCGGGGGACGAAAGAGCCGAGGATCCGCCAGGGACAAAAGCCCCAGGGGGACAAGGCAAAGCACCGGGAAGAGGGGGTAAGCGCGAAAGCCCAGGAGAAGCGGCGGTACCCCCACCGCGGCCACGGAAAGAGCGGTTCCAAGCAAGGGCATCCCCCAAAAGAGGAAAAAGGGACAGGGCAGGAAAAAAAGTAAATAAAAATGCATAAGCCCTGGCGGCTTATGCATTTTTTTGATATAGGGCGTCGGAGGAAGACGCCTTCCAAGCGCCTATGACAGTACCGTGGTAATACCAGGTTAAGATCTTCCGGCAGCTCCAGCCCCGGGCGGCGTATTCGTTGGCGCCGTACTGGCTCATGCCGACGCCATGGCCGTATCCCGTGACGGAAAAGACCACGGTGTTTTCTTTGACGGAAACAGAAAACGCCGTGCTGCGCAGGCCAAACAGGCTGCGCAGCGACCGGCCCGTCACCGTGACGCCGCCGACGGGGACGGACAGCACTTTTCCCGCGCCGGAACAGCTGGGCGTGCCGATCCATTGTTCAGGTGTGCCGGAAAAATCCGCCTGGGGATACTCGTTTAAAACAGCAGACCGGAACGACTCGGCGGAAAGCTCCACGGTGCTTTGGTAGTTGGGAACGGTGTCCCCGTTTTCCGGGGAGGCGACGCTGGAAAGATAAGGGACGCTCGCCCCCCAGACCAGCGCGGCGCTCTCCGTTGCGCCGCTGGAGGAGGAATGGAACACGGCGTTGATGGGCTCCCCCTCATATAAAATGGCCTGTCCGTCTGTTTCGGAAATGGCCTGTTGAATTTTTTTCGTATATTCATCCGACTTGCTGCCCCAGTTTTTTTGCGCCGTCTCTTCTGTGACAAAGGCGCTGCAGCAGCTGCTGTCGGTGCAAAGGTCTGCCTCCGGATGGCGCTTGGACGGCCCGTTTCGCATTTTGTACAGGGCATACGTGCGGGCGGCGATGGCTTGGGCTTTCAGCGCCTCCGGCTGGAAGGAGGCGGGCATCTCGGCGGCCACCACCCGGAACAAATACTTGTCCATGGAAACGACGGAAACACCGTCGTCTGTCAGAACGCGAAGCTGGGTGTCGGCGTCGGAAAAAGCGCCCGCCAAAGTGGGCGGAGGGGCGGCATCCGCGGGCAAAGTGGCCGTCGGCGCCGCCCCGTTGGAGCCGGAGGAGAGCAGCAAGAGCGGAAGCAAAAAAAGAAGCAAAAGAAGAAGAAATACAGCGGCAAACATCCGTTTCAATCAGGGCACCTCCCGTTTTCCGGTACTTTTTGCAAGTTGAAGGGTAAAACAATTCATTTTTTAGGATAATATCGATAAAGCATCCAAATTTTATTCCAAATCAAACTAATTTTTAGCGGACCAGTGAAGGGTTTCTCGGAAATAAACATTGACTTGAAGAAGGAAATACGTTAATATAGGAAAAATAGATCGAAAAGAAAGGCATGGAGAAATGCAAGAAAAGATCAATCAAAATTCGCAAGAGTTTATCCAAAGTCTATGCGGGGAATTTCGAAAAAATAACGTCATTGATCCGAAGTATTACGCAAACATGAAAGTAAAGCGTGGTCTGCGCAATGCCGACGGAACGGGGGTTATGGCCGGGCTGACCTGTATCGGCAACGTACAGGGCTACGTGATGCAGGATGGCGAGAGGATTCCCAGAGAAGGAAAGCTCATTTACCGCGGCATCAACGTGCAAGATATGATCGAGGGGTTCGTGGCGGAAGACCGGTTCGGATACGAGGAAACGGCCTATCTGCTGCTGTTTGGCGCGCTGCCAAACCGGGCGCAGCTGCAAGGATTCAACGAAATTCTGCGGGAGTTTCGCCCGCTGCCCTATAACTTCACGGAAGATATGATTTTGAAATCTCCCAGCCGCGACGTGATGAACAAGCTGGCTCGTTCGGTCTTGGCTCTGTATTCCTGCAACCCATGCCCGGACGTTCGCACCCTGGACAATGAAATGCGGATGGCCATCGAGCTGATTGCGAGATGTCCCACCATTGTGGCTCACGCATATGCCGTAAAACGTCATTATTTTGACAATGAAAGCCTGCATTTACACCGTCCCCAGGAGAATTTGAGCATCGCGGAAAACTTTTTATATTCTGTCCGGCGGGACTGCCAGTTTACGCCGGAGGAGGCAAAACTGCTGGATCTTTGCCTGGTTCTGCACGCGGAGCACGGCGGGGGGAACAACTCGGCCTTTGCCTGCCGCGTCCTCTCTTCTTCCGGGACGGACATTTACTCTGCCATCTCGGCGGCCGTTGGCTCCCTGAAAGGGGCGCGGCACGGCGGCGCCAACAAAAAAGTGATCGAAATGTTCAGCTACATTGAGCGGGACGTGAAGGACTGGAAGGACGAGGAAGAGCTTCGGGCGTATCTGGAAAAAATCGCCCGGAAGGAAACGGGGGACCAAAGCGGCCTGATCTATGGCATGGGCCACGCGGTTTATACCTTGTCTGACCCCAGAGCCGTCATCTTAAAGCGGTTTGCCAAGCGGGTGGCGGAACAAAAGGGGATGCTCCCCGAGTTTGAGCTGATCGAGGCAGTGGAGCGGATTACCCCGGACGTGCTGTCCGATATGAAAAGCGGGCAGAGAGCCTATTGCGCCAATGTGGATATGTATTCCGGCTTTGTATACAAGATGATGGGCATTCCGGAGGAGCTGTATACGCCGCTGTTCGCCATTGCCCGCATGGTGGGCTGGTGTGCCCATCGGCTGGAAGAGGTGTTCGGCCCCGGCAACCGGATCATACGGCCCGCCTACAAGGCAGCGGCCAAAAGCCTGCCGTTTGTTCCCATGGACAGCCGAATGTAAACACGGCGCCGGCAACGGGCCGATCAATAAAGCGGGAAGGCGCTGTCTCCCCAAAAGGGAGGCGGTGCCTTTTTCTCTTTCTTCCGGCAGCCGGTTGTGATATACTGGGAAAGAAATTGGAAATAGAAGGTGACAGTATGAAAAAAGGGGTTCTGTTGTCCGTCGTGACGCTGGCGGCCGGCCTTGCGGGCGCCGTGCTGCGTTGGATGGAGCGGGAAACCGGATTTGAAGAGGGCACCGGGCTTGCCCTGCCCGGAAACGGGCCGGCTATCGTGCTGGTGGCGCTGACCTGCCTTTTGGCGGTTTTTTTGATTGTGGTAAGCGTAAAAATCAAATACGAGCCCTATTTTTGGTATGACAAAGCGTCTTTGACCCAAAGCGCCCTTTGTTTCGGGGCATACTGCGCGGCAGCCCTTTTGATGGCGGGCGTCGGCGGGATATTTGCCTGGAAAGCCCTGTCTGGCGACGCGGTTTCCCTTTCCCGGCTGATTTTGGGGGCGTTTGCCGTTGGGACGGCGACAGCCCTTTTGCTCACCGCAAAGGGGAACTACAAAGAGCGGGAGAAAGGGAGATATCGGTTTCGTCTTTTGGTTCCCCCGTTTTTCTGCTGCTATTGGTTGATCTTGGCCTACGAGCGGCGGGCGGCCAACCCAACTGTTTTGCAGTATGTGTATGAGCTGTTTGCCATCATATGCGCCCTTCTGGCGTTTTATTATATCGCGGGGTTTGATTTTGGCAGAGCCAGGCTGAGACGGGGCCTGTTTTTTGGCCAGATGGCCGGGTTTTTCTCCATCGTCACTCTGGCCGACGGGCACGCGGCGGAATCGGTCTTGCTGTATGCCGCCGTCACCTTGTATCTGCTGGTTTACCTGGGGGCGCTTTTGGGCCAGATGGAGCGGACGTCCCTTTTGACGCCTTAGCAAGGGAAACGGCGCTGTTCCCCGGCCGAAGGGTTGGCCCGGCGGCTGAAAAATTTTTCTTGCATTTTTGGAATGGATGGGTTATAGTGGTATTAGCACTCGATTATATCGAGTGCTAATACTATATTATTTTGGAGGCGCTTTTGAGATGGAGAAGAAGCAATTTCAAGCAGAATCAAAAAAACTGTTGGATTTGATGATTCATTCCATTTACACCCATAAGGAAATTTTCCTGCGGGAGTTGGTATCGAACGCCAGCGATGCGGTGGACAAGCTGGCTTATCTGGCGTTGACGGACGACAAGGTGGGGATGGCACGGTCTGATTTTGAAATTTGGATCAAGCCGGACAAAGAAGCCGGAACGCTGACCGTTTCCGACAACGGCATCGGCATGTCCAAGGAAGATCTGGAGCACAATCTGGGTGTCATTGCCCGCAGCGGCTCGCTGCAATTTAAAGAAAAGCTGGACAAAAAAGAGGACGCGGACGTGGACATCATCGGCCAGTTCGGCGTCGGGTTCTACTCTGCCTTTATGGTCAGCGAGACGGTGACGGTGAAAAGCCGGGCCTACGGCGCGGACGAGGCATACTGCTGGGAATCCTCCGGGGCGGACGGATACACGGTGACTTCGTGCGAAAAGGAAACCCCGGGGACAGAGATCATCATGAAGATCAAGGAAGACACGGAGGAGGAGCGGTACAGCCAGTTTTTGGACACATACCGGCTGCGCAGCCTGGTCAAAAAATATTCCGACTATATCCGGTACCCCATTCAAATGGAAGTGGAGAAAACAAGGCAAAAGGAGAAGCCCGCGGACGCGCCGGAGGACGCAAAGCCGGAGTGGGAAACGTACACAGAGACAGAAACCCTCAACAGCATGGTCCCCCTGTGGCAGAAGAACAAGGACCAGGTGACAGAGGAAGAGCGCAACGCCTTTTACAAAGAGCAGTTTGGGGACTTTGAGGATCCGCTGCTCTCCTTTCAGGTGAGCGTGGAGGGCGCTGTCACGTACCAGGCGCTGCTGTATGTGCCGGCCCGCACGCCCTATGATTTTTACACCCGGGACTATCAAAAGGGGCTGGCGCTGTATTCCAGCGGCGTCATGATCATGGAAAAATGCGGGGATCTCCTGCCGGAGCATTTCCGCTTTGTGAAAGGCGTTGTGGACACACAGGATCTGTCTCTCAATCTGTCCCGGGAAATGCTCCAGCAGACGAAGGGGCTGCGGGTCATCTCCACCAATCTGGAAAAGAAGATCAAGTCTGAGCTGATGAAGCTGCAAACAAACGACATGGAGCAATACAAGACCTTTTTCCGGGCCTTTGGCTTGCAGCTGAAATACGGCGTTGTGGCGGATTACGGCGCCCACAAGGACATGCTGCGGGATCTTTTGCTGTTCCAGACGTCCCACGAAGGGAATATGACCACCCTTGGGGACTATGTGTCCCGCATGCCGGAGGAGCAGGCGTTTGTCTACTATGCCGCCGGGGAAACGGCAGAGCGGATCGCGAAGCTGCCCCAGGCGGAGCGAATCGCCGCAAAGGGCTATGAAATGCTCTATCTCACCGACGAGATCGACGAATTTACCCTCCAGACGCTGGCAGAGCAGGAAGGCAAGCCGTTTAAATCCATCAACGACGACGACGCCCTGCCGGAAACGGAAGAAGAAAAAGCGGAAGCCGAAAAGCAGGCGGAGGAAAACAAGGACGTGCTGGCCTTTGTGAAGGAGACCCTGGGCGACAGGATCAAGGAGGCCCGCATCTCCAAAAAGCTGGTCAGCCACCCGGTCTGCATGACAGCAGAGGGGCCTCTTTCTCTGGAGATGGAAAAATATTTGAACCAGATGAAGGGGGAGGGTGACCCTCGGGACATCGTGGCCCAGCGGGTTTTGGAGCTAAACCCCAACAGCGGCGCCTTCAAAGCGCTGCGGGCGGCCGTTTCCGAGGATCCGGAAAAGGCCAAAAAATATGCCGAGATTTTATACAATCAGGCGCTGCTGATCGCAAACCTGCCCGTGGAAGACCCTGCCGGCTACGCCGAGCTGGTTTGCAGCCTGATGTAGCGCTTTGAAGGGGGAAAACCGGGGGGGAGAACGCCCCCGGGAAGGGCGCCCCGGCAGTCCGGGGCGCTGCCTCGATTTCCTGCTGAACATTTGAAATGCGCAAACTGCCCCCGTTTATGAAAAAAAGGGGCGCAAGGCCGCCGGTTTGACAAAAAAGTGTGTCAAACCGGCGGCTTTTTCCGGTTCAGAACGCATCGGGCGCCCGGGCAAAACCGAAACGGCGGCATATAGTACATTGAGGGGCGCTGGCGCAGCGATAAACATCGCACAAAGGCCAATTGGCCAAAGACAAATTGGCAGAGAACGGAAAAGCGCCTCGGAACACAGAAAATGGGAGGAAAAAACATGGTTTCTTCTGACATGCGTGAGAAAACGGCCTTTCCCTATACAGCGGCGGTGAGCGGTCGGTACAGCGCCCATCCCTACGGGGTAGAAGGGACCGTTTCCCACGTCAGCAACCCTGTGGCGGTGCATGTGCTACGGGTAACCGCCACAAAAACCGTAACGCCCGCCTGCGCCCACAGGGGGGAATTTGTTACATATACCATTGTGATATGCAACGAATCGGATTTACCCATTGAGCAGGTGAAGGTGTTGGACCCGGAGACGGCCCGATGGTTTGAAATACCGGATCTTTATGTGGAAGGGAAGCGCCTTTCGGAAGGCGATTTACAGGAGGGGGTCTCCGTCGGGACACTCCCGCCCGGCCAGCGGGCCACGGTTGCTTTTGACGCGTTGGCCCGGGACTGGGTGCCGACGGCCCCCATGAGCGCCGCCCAGGTGCAGTATGAATACGAGGGAGAGGAGGGGCGATGCCGGGGCAGCATCCTGTCCAACCCGGCGGAGCTGATGATCGTGCAGCCGGGCATTTCCATTTGCAAAACGGCGGATCGAGGCGTGGCGACCCGGGGCGGCGGCTCCGTTCGGTATCTACTAAAAGTGGAAAACACGGGAAACATCCCTCTGACCGATGTGGTGGTGACGGATTTGCTGCCGCCGCAAATGGAATATGTGAAAGGCTCCACCCGCATCGACGACGGGCCGCCCATTCAGATGGATCCGGAAAAAGGCGTCTTTCTTGACACATTGGAGGCGGAGCAGGGGGTAGACATTCAGTATGACGCCCGGGTGAAAGGATAAAACGATGTCCATACAAAGGGGAAATCTTCCCGGCAAAAATGCCCCGGCGGCCGTGCGTTTGCGCGGCCGCCGGGGCATTTGGGTGCTTGGGCATTTGGGTGCTTGGGTGTTATGTCTGGAGGTATCTCTGGGGGGGCTATGTCTGGGGCAGAGGGTCCGGCTTGGCCGTTCGGGTTTCCACCGCCATCACCATCACGGTTTTGTCGTCCAGCGAGCCGACAGCCTCCTCGCTGGCGTCGAGGATGCGACGGGCCAGCTTCCGGGGCGGGTCTCCCGGGGGGTGCTCGGCGATCAGAGCGCGCAGCCACTGATCTTCGCCTCCGCCTAAAATCCCATCGCTGACCAAAATCATGCAATCGCCGGAATCCACGTGCAAATGGGCGATGTCGGGGGAGGGGATGCCCCCGGTGGAAAGCCCGATGGGGATGGAGTTGCCGGAAATGCGGCGGACATGCTGTTTTTGCAAGCAATAAGAGGGGGCGGCGCCAAATTTATACAGGTCGGTCTGCCCTGTGAACAGATTGATCTGGAGCAGATCAATGGTGGTAAAACCGCCCTCTGCCTCGCTGCGCAGGATGAGGGCGGAGTTGAGTGTTTTCAGCGCCGGCTCGGGAAGAACCCCGGCCTTGAGAAACCGCTCCAGCAGGTGGATGGCCAAATTGCTTTCCCGGGCGGCTGCCTCCCCGCTGCCCATCCCGTCAGCCAATATGATATATAATATTCCATCGTCTGTTTTAAAATAAGAACCGTTGTCTCCATTGATGGTTTCGTTCTCCTTTCGTCTTGCGGCCACACCGATGACGGCGGCCAAAGGCTCCAGCTCCGTGAATACGATGCGCTCCCGCTCTCCCTCCTTCCGCTGAGGGGGGCGCAACGGAATGCCGAGCAGCTCAGACAGATTGGTCTGCATTTCGTCCGTTTCCAAAACAGCCAGCCCGCTCCCTTCGATTTCCACCCGAAGGTGATCAGAAGTGTCGTAAAAAACGCTGCATTGGGCGTCTAGATCCAGATCCTGCAAAAGTTGGGTCAGTTTTCGGGTTTGCTGGGCGTCGGCGTGGAGCTGGGTGTCCAGCTGGGCGGCGGTCTGCCCCAAAATGCCGGCCAGATCTTCATATTGCCGGCAGACGGCCATCCGGCTTTCCAGCAGCTGGTTGCGGTACCGCTTGCGGCACAGAAGCGCGGTCAGCTCCTCGTTTGTGGCGGTCAAAAAGCTGGAAAAGCGCATACATCGTTTGGAAAAATGGGGTGGGAAGTCAGAGGTTTCCGCTCTGCCTCGATCCAGCATGGTTTTGGACGCGGCGCAAAGAGCCTTGAACGTCGCGGCGTACCCTCTCTGCCAGCAGGCATTGTAAAGAGGGCAGTTGCGGCAGGCCCGGCTGGCGGCCCGGTCGAAGATGACGGCTATGTCGTGTTCGACGTTGCGGTTGGGCTGGAAAGAAGAGCGGATGCCCTCATACAGCTCCCGAAAGGCGGCGGAGGCCGCCTCCAGGCGCTCTTTCATATACGTGCGAACGGGGAGGTCCTCTTCTTCCCCGCCGGAATAGGAGGCAGAGTGAAACAGCGCGCCCACCCGGAACAGACGCCGCTCCGGCACGATCATGAACAGGACGGAGGCGATGAATACCTCATACAGGATGGAAAGGGAGGTGCCCTCCCCCAGCGCCCACAAAACGGCCACACCGTTTGCGATGACATAGGAAGCGACGGTGGCAAAGCGCCCGTGGCTGGAAACAGTGCCGGACATTAGCCCCGCCAGCCCGTACGCCATGGTGTAAAACGGGGCCCCCCCCGCCGCCAGGTCCATAGAAACGCCCAAAGACACCCCCACGGCGCTGCCCTTTCCCATGCCGCCTTGCAGGGCGGCGAGCATCACCAAAAAGGCGGCAAGCAGCCGTCCCACGGAGATGTGTCCCGGCAGCTCCACCTGGGACAAAGTGGCCAGAATGCTCATACAGAGAATCAAAATGGCGATGGCCTGCTGCCGGGTCAGCTCTTCCTCTTTTGGGTTCACCCAAGGGGAAAACGCGATTTTGTAAAAATACGCGCTGGCGCCGGCCAATAAGATTTCCGTGAAAAACAAAATCAGGCTGCTTGCGCCAAAGCCCTGCTCCGGCAGATAGACAAAGCCCGTGGCCGCTGTTAAAATGCCGGTGAAAAGAGGCATGAACCAGGCTTTCTTGTAAAGACGCACGTCAAAAAACGCAAAAGAGACGGCAAAAATAAGGATCGAGGCGGCAACGTACTTGAGCGCCGCGGAAAGGGACAACGTGAGAAAATATCCCACGCAGCACCCCAAAAGAGAAAACAGCCCCGAAAGCCCGGGGCCCGACGCACCCACAAAGCCAAGGCCAAACGGGATGCAGCCCCCCAGAAGAGTGCCGCTTGCTAAGATAGCCCCAAGGAAAAAACGAATGCCGTATTCCGCCAGCCGCAAAAGCAAGGGAGACTGCAAAAAAACCGTACTTTTGTTTGTAAACAGGCGAGACGGTTTCATTCGCTTCTGCCTTGGGTTGATGTTTGAGTGTTCCATATATCTGCCCTCCCCGAAGGATGCTTGTCCTTCCGTTTCTTCTTATTATAAAAATGAGGACAGAAGAATATGGTCGGGAAATCTGAATTTCAAAAAACATTCTCAGACAAAAAAACCGTCCCATCCGTCCAGCACGGCTGGATGGGTGAGACGGTTTGGGACAAGAGAGATGCTAGACTTTTTTGCCGCAGGCGCCGCAGTATTGCGCGGCGGGAAGCAGAACCTGCCCGCAGCCGGGACAGAAAAGGGAGCGGGGCTTGCCCCGGGCGCCCGGGGATTTTCCGGCGCCAGCGGGAACGTCCCGGGCATAGATGGCAGCAAACAGCTCCCGTCGGGCATGAATCCCCAGCTTTTTAAAAATATTCCGCTTGTATGTTTTTACGGTACCCACGGTCAGATAAAGGGCGTCTGCCATCTGCCCCTCTGTGTACCCCGAAAGGATCAGGGAAATGACGTCTTGCTCCCGGGGAGAGAACGCGGGCAGACCGGATTCCCCCGGAGAAGAGGCCGGGTCGGCATGGGGGCGTTTCGCGCCGCAGTGGATACAAAAACAGTCTGCCATTTTGCTCGTCTCCGTTTCAAATCATGTAAGCGCTCACTTCAGGTTGAAAAACACCTTGCGGCCGGGGAACTGCCCGGCGGTGCCCAGCTCTTCTTCAATGCGCAGAAGCTGGTTGTATTTTGCCACCCGGTCGGTGCGGGAGGGGGCGCCGGTTTTGATCTGGCCGGCGTTGAGGGCAACGGCGAGGTCGGCAATGGCGGTGTCCTCCGTTTCGCCGGAGCGGTGGGAGATGACGGCGGTGTACCCCGCCCGATTGGCCGTTTGAATGGCGTCGATGGTCTCCGTCAGGGTGCCGATCTGGTTTATCTTGATCAAAATAGAGTTGGCCACGTGCTTTGCGATGCCTTCTTCCAGGCGGCTTACATTGGTGACGAACAAATCGTCGCCCACCAGCTGGAGCTTGTCGCCCAAGGCGCGGGTCAGCATGGCCCAGCCCTCCCAGTCGGTTTCTCCCATGCCGTCCTCTAAAGAGAGGATGGGATATTTGGCGGCGTAGCTTTTCCACATATTGACCATTTGCTGCCGGGTCATGGTTCGTTTTGCCTTGGGCAGCCGATAGGTGCCGTCCTCTTGATACCATTCGGAGACGGCTCCGTCAATGGCGATGCAAAAATCCTCCCCGGGGACAAAGCCCGCCCCTTCAATGGCGTCTACGATCAGCTTCAGGGCGTCCTCGTCCCGTTTTAAATCCGGGGCAAATCCCCCTTCGTCGCCCACAGAGGTGGAGCCGCCCGCTTCGGAAATCACTTGTTTCAGCGCGTGAAACACCTCCGCGCACATGCGCAGTCCCTCTCGGAAGGAGGGGGCGTCAATGGGCATGACCATAAATTCCTGAATATCCACGTTGTTGGAGGCGTGGGCGCCCCCGTTTAAAATATTCATCATGGGAACGGGCAGGGTTTTGGCGTTGATGCCGCCCAGATATTGGTGCAAAGAAACGCCCAAGGCGTCGGCGGCCGCCTTGGCACAGGCCATGCTGACGCCCAAAATGGCGTTGGCGCCCAGGCGGGATTTGTTGGGCGTCCCGTCCAGCTCGATCAGCATGTTGTCAATCTCCGTTTGATCCAGCACGTTGGAGCCGATGAGGGCGTCGGCAATTTCCCCGTTCACGTTTTGCACGGCATGTAAAACACCCTTGCCCAAGTAGCGGGCGGGGTCCTCGTCCCGCAGCTCGCAGGCTTCAAAGATCCCGGTGGAAGCGCCGGAGGGGACAGAGGCCCGGCCCACTGTGCCGTCATCCAGAAATACCTCCACCTCCACGGTGGGGTTTCCACGGGAGTCTAAAATTTCTCGTGCCAAGATATCCACGATTTCAATGATCTGTTTCATACTTTCCTCTTTCCTTCCATACAACATATCAGAAACAATCTTTTCAGCAACACCAAATAAAACGGACAAGGGTTATGGTGTAATCAACGTTTTTCCAGTCATTTGTTCCGGTTTTTCCAATCCCATCAAATCCAGGATGGTGGGGACGATGTCAGACAGCCGTCCGCCCTCCCGCAGGTGGGCGCTGGAACCGCTGATGAGAAAGGGAACGGGGTTTGTGGTGTGGGCGGTATGGGGCGCGCCGGCGGCGTCCTGCATCTGCTCCGCGTTGCCATGGTCCGCTGTGACAATGGCAATGCCCCCCCGGTCAGACGTGGCGGTTACCACCGTTTTGACGCAGGCGTCCACCGCCTCCGCCGCCAAAACCGCCGCTTCAAACACGCCGGTGTGGCCCACCATATCGCAATTGGCAAAGTTTAAAATAATCACGTCATACGCCCCGCCGCGGATGCGGGAAGCGGCCTCTTCCGCCACTTCATAGGCGCTCATCTCCGGCTGCAAGTCGTACGTGGCCACGCCGGGAGAGGGGATCAAAACCCGATCCTCCCCGGGGAACACCGTCTCCTGCCCGCCGTTGAAAAAGAAGGTGACATGGGCATATTTTTCTGTCTCCGCGATGCGCAGCTGGGTCATTCCGAGCTGGCTGATATATTCTCCGAAAATTTGATCCAGCGGCACCCGCGAAAAGGCAACGGAAACGTTCGGCATGGTGGCATCGTACTCCGTCATGCAGGCGAAGGTCAAGGGAAAAAAGCCGTTTTTTCGGGGGAACCCTGAAAAATCCGGATCCACCAGCGCCCTTGTGATTTCCCGGGCCCGGTCGGGCCGGAAATTGAAGAAAATGACGCCGTCGTTTGGCCCGATGCGGCCGTCACCGCCGCAAATGAGCGGCTCGATGAACTCATCGGTTGTGCCGTCTTGATAGAGGGCGTCCATGGAGGAAACCGGGTCGTCCGTCACAGCGCCCTCGCCCGATACCATGGCATCGTATGCTTTTTCCACCCGCTCCCATCGGTTGTCCCGATCCATGGCGTAATATCGGCCCATCACGGTGGCAAGCTGGCCGACGCCGATGGTTTTGCACATATCCAAGGTGTCCTGGACAAAGCCCCTGCCGGAAACAGGGGAAACGTCCCGGCCGTCTAAAAACCCGTGGATATAAACCCGCTCCACGCCCCTTTGTTTCGCCATATTCAGAAGCGCCCACAAATGGGTGATGTGGCTGTGTACGCCCCCGTCGGAAAGCAGCCCCAAAAGGTGCAGCGCCCGCCCCTCTGTTTTGCAGGCATCCATGACAGCGCAAAAGACCGGATTTTGAAAGAAAGATCCGTCCTCAATGGCCAGGTGAATGCGGGGCAAATCCTGAAGCACCACCCGCCCGGCGCCGATATTGGTGTGTCCCACCTCGCTGTTCCCCATTTGGCCGGGGGGAAGGCCCACATCCAGGCCGGAGGCGGAAAGGGCGCAGTGGGGGCAGGTTTGGAACAGGTGGTCTAAAAACGGGGTCTTGGCGGCGGAGATGGCGTTGCCTTTTTTGGATGATGTGAGACCGTATCCGTCTAAAATGATGAGTGTGGTAGGTGTTTTCATAAAATCCTTTCTTTCACGGGCCGCTTGTCATGCCAGGAAAATCAATGAGAAGGGGCGCCGGATGAAACGGGTTAAACAAAAGGATGAAAAGGAGCGGGATTCCTTATGTTACTGGCTGTCCTGGTTGGCCGCGTGGACAATGGCCATGAATGTATCGGGCTGCAAGGAGGCGCCGCCGATGAGACCCCCGTCCACATCCGGCTGGGCCAGTAGCTCCTCCGCGTTTTTTTCGTTCATGGAGCCGCCGTATTGGATGGTGACGGAGCGGGCGATCCGGGCGCCGTAGAGCTTCCGGATGACGGTGCGGATGGCCTCGCAGACCTCGTTTGCCTGCTGGGATGTGGCCGTTTGCCCGGTGCCGATGGCCCAGACGGGCTCATAGGCGATGACCACTCGGCGCATCCGCTCGGCCGATACGCCGGAGAGAGCCGCCTTGACCTGAAGGGCGATCAGCTCCAACGTGACGCCCAGCTCCCGCTGGCGCAGGCTTTCCCCCACGCACAAGATGGGAGAAAGCCCGGCATCCAGAGCGGCGTGCATTTTTTGGTTGACCAGCTCGTCTGTTTCGCCGAACAGACGGCGACGCTCGCTGTGGCCGATGACGACATATTTGACGCCCAGGTCCTTCAGCATCTGGGCGGACACTTCTCCCGTAAACGCGCCGGAAGGCTCGTGGTGTACATTTTGGGCGCCGATGGACACCCGGGTATCACGAAAGGCTTTGCTGGCGGCAGAGAGGTTGACATGGGGAACGCAGACCACGATTTCACACCATTTTGTTTTCGGGAGCAAGGCTTTGAGGGCCTCCGCAAAGGCCCTTGTTTCCGTGGCGGTGTGGTTCATTTTCCAGTTGCCTGCGATGATGGTTTTACGATATTTTCGGTTCAAGGTTGAATGGCTCCTTTCGTCTCGGAAGGTGGGATATTATTGATCTTGCAGGCAGACGACGCCGGGAAGTTCAATTCCCTCTAAAAATTCAAGAGAAGCGCCGCCGCCGGTGGAGATATGCGTCATTTGGTCTGCAAGGCCCATCTGCTCCACAGCGGCAGCGGAGTCGCCGCCGCCAATGATGGTAATGGCCGAAACGCCGGCCATTGCCTCGGCAACGGCGCGGGTTCCCTCTGCAAAGGCGGGAAATTCAAACACGCCCATGGGCCCGTTCCAGATGACGGTGCCGGCGGTTTGAATGGTCTCCCGGAAGGCGCGGATGGTGTCGGGCCCGATGTCCAGCCCCATCAAATCGTCGGGGATGGCGGCCGCGGGGACAAGAACCGGCGCGGCGTCGGGGGAAAACGCTTTGGCGGCCAACGCGTCTGAAGGCAAAAGGAAGGGCTTTTTCATGTCCTTGGCCAATGAAAGCACCTCTCTGGCATAGTCCAGCTTGTCGGTGTCGCAGAGAGAGGTGCCGATGGAGCCGCCTTGGGCTTTTAAAAAGGTATAGGCCATGCCGCCGCCCAGCAAAATGGCGTCTGCTTTTTCCAGCAGGTGGCGAATGACGCCGATTTTGTCCGCCACCTTTGAGCCGCCCAAAATGGCCACAAAGGGCCGCTTGGGCGCATACAGGGCAGCGCCCAGAACGGCCAGCTCCCGCTGAAACAGAAAGCCGCAGACAGCGGGCAAGTACGAAGCCACGCCCACCGTGGAGGCATGGGCTCTGTGGCTGGTGCCGAAGGCATCGCTGACGAACACGTCTGCCAGGGAGGCCAGTCCTTTGGCAAAGGCCGGGTCGTTTTGTTCCTCTTCTTTGTGATACCGGAGGTTTTCCAGCAGCATCAGCTCCCCCGGCTGCAAACGGGACGCCATCTCCTTGGCGTCGGGGCCGATGACGTCTTTGGCCATTTGAACGGGCCGGCCCAGCAGCTGGCTCAGCCGCGCGGCAACAGGCGCCATAGACAGGCCGGGGTTCCACTCGCCGTTCGGCCGGCCCAGGTGGGAGCATGCAACCACGGCGGCGCCGTGCGCAAGCAAATACTGAATGGTGGGCAGAGAAGCGGAAATGCGGGTGTCGTCTGTGATTCTCCCGGTTTCCTTGTCCAGAGGAACGTTAAAATCGCAGCGCAGCAGCACGCGTTTTCCAGCAACAGAGAGATCCTCCACTGATTTCTTATGGTCATTCATCGTAACGAAACTCCTTTTCCTCCCAGATGATGTGTGTGGGTCACAAAGACGAAAACGCCATTTCCCCTGTGCCGGAAAGGGCGGGGAAACCGGTTTGCCGCAACGCTTCGTAAACAAAGACAGCCACCGAGTTTGATAAATTTAGGCTGCGCGCCTCTTCCCGCATGGGCAGGCGCAGGCAGCGATCGCGATGGGCCGCCCGAAAGGGAAGGGGCAGGCCCGCCGTTTCCTTCCCAAAGAACAAAAAACAGCCATCACGAAAGGTGGCTTCTGTATAGACGCGGGGGGCTTTTGTTGTTGCAAGCCAAAGATCCGGCCGGGGGTTTTTCTCCAAAAAGTCGTCTAAGCTGTCGTAGACAAAAAGATCAACCAAAGGCCAGTAATCCAGCCCGGCACGCTTGACCGCTTTCTCACTGATGTCAAACCCCAGCGGGCGGATCAGGTGCAGCCGGCTCCCGGTGGCGGCGCAGGTGCGGGCGATGTTGCCGGTATTCATGGGGATTTCAGGTTCCACCAGAACCACGTTTATCATGCAGTCGCTTCCTTTTTTTCAATTATATGGTTCATTTTAACCCAATTGCCTTGTAAATTCAACTCCAAAAACAAAGAAACAAAGCAAAAATACTTCTTTATTCCGACAAAAAGTTATGATATAATGACCATACTCGCATAAGAAAGGCAAGGAAAATCAAAATCGGACGGTTGGAGGCGGGTTTGGCCCCGTCCGGCGAGAAGACTTTTTTGCGAAAGCAACGAAAAGAGAAAAGTGCGCGCCCCGCTTCAAAGAGGGGCGAGACCGGAGGCGATGGAAGCAGTGTCAACAGAACAGAGCCATAAGCGCGTGGTGGTTAAGGTGGGGACGTCCACCCTTGTCCACCCGTCCGGCGGCTTGAATTTTTATAATATGGAAGCGATCTCCCGCGCCCTCGCGGATGTGAAGGGAATGGGGTATGAAGTGATTTTGGTGAGTTCCGGCGCCATCGGCATCGGAACGGGGAAGCTGCGCCTTCCCGAGCGCCCTTCTCAGCTTCGCATGAAGCAGGCGGTGGCGGCTGTGGGGCAATGTGAGATGATGCATTTGTACGATAAGTTTTTCGGGGAGTACAACCAGGCGGTGGCCCAGATTCTGCTCACCCGGGAGGATGTGGATGACCCGGTTCGGGCAGAAAACCTGCGCAACACCTTTGAAGCGCTGCTGGAGCTTGGCACCATCCCGGTGGTGAACGAAAACGACTCTGTTTCCTTCGCGGAAATTGAGACGGGGAAAGGGAAGGTATTTGGTGACAACGACACCTTGTCGGCGGTTGTCGCGGTGCTGTGTCAGGCAGATCTGCTGGTGCTGCTTTCCGATATTGACGGATTATATGACTGCGACCCTCATATAAATGAGAAAGCGGAGCTGATCCCCGTTGTGCATCGGGTGGACGACGCCATTCGGCGCCTTGCGGGGGGGAGCGGGACTTGCTGGGGAACCGGCGGGATGAGCACAAAGCTGGACGCGGCCTCTATTTGCCTGGAACACGGCGTGGATATGGTGATCACCAACGGATCCGCGCTGGATGGGCTGTACCGGGTGCTGGAGGGGGAGCCGGTGGGAACACGATTTACAAACGAAGTACATTGAAATAGGAGGGCATTGGGATGACGATTTTGGAAACCATGGCGCAATCGGCAAAAATCGCCGAACAGACCTTGGCCATTGCGGGGACAGAGGAGAAGAACCGGGCGCTGCGCGCCATCGCCTCTTGTCTGGCGGAACGGTGCGATGAAATTTTGGCGGCCAACGGGCAGGATCTGGCGGCAGCGAAGGCGGGAGGCATGTCTGAGTCGCTGCTCGACCGGCTTACGCTGACAAAAGAGCGAGTGGACGACATCGTAGTGGGGGTGCGCCAGGTGGCGGCCTTGCCGGACCCCATCGGGGAAGTGACAAAAATGTCTAAAATGCCAAACGGGCTGGTCGTCGGAAAGCGCCGGGTGCCTTTGGGCGTCATCGGGATGATTTACGAGGCCCGGCCCAACGTGACGGTGGACGCCGCCGCCCTTTGCCTCAAGTCGGGCAACGTGGTGATTTTGCGGGGCGGCAAAGAGGCCATCCACAGCAACACGGCCCTGGCCTCTATCATGCGGGACGCTCTGGAGCAGGCGGGGATGCCGAGAGACTGCATTTGCTTTGTCCACGACACCAGCCACAAAGTGGCAAATGAAATGATGGCCCTTTCCGACTTCATTGACGTGCTGATCCCCAGAGGCGGCGCCGGGCTGATCCGCACCGTGGTGGAACATGCCAAAATGCCGGTGATCCAGACAGGGGTCGGCAACTGCCACGTGTACGTGGACGGGGAAGCCAATTTGCAGATGGCGGCGGAGATCATTTACAACGCAAAGTGCTCCCGGCCCTCTGTGTGCAACGCGGCGGAGACGCTTTTGGTCTCCCGGGGGGTGGCCGAGGAGTTTTTGCCCATGGCAAAGCAGTTTTTAAACAAAAAGCAAGTGGAGCTGCGGGGCTGCTATATCACCAGAGAAATTCTGGGGGATACTGTAAAGCATGCCACAAAGTCGGACTATTATACAGAATTTGGCGATTATGTTCTGGCCGTTAAAATTGTTTCCGGGGTGGAGGAAGCCATTCAGTTCATCAACCAACACTCCACGGGGCATTCCGAGTGCGTGGTGACGGACAATTATTTTACGGCCCAGAAGTTTTTGAACGAAGTGGACGCCGCGGCGGTGTACGTCAACGCATCCACTCGGTTTACCGACGGGTTTGAATTTGGGCTGGGGGCCGAGATCGGCATTTCCACCCAAAAGATGCATGCCCGGGGCCCCATGGGTTTGGAAGAGCTGACCTCCAGCAAATACATCGTTTACGGAGAAGGACAAATCCGGAAATAGACAAAATCATACCGGATCCAAAAAAGCCGGATGACAGAAGCATCCCTCCCGAGGCGGCAAAACAAGCCTCGGGAGGGATGCTTTTTGCGGAAAGAAAGCAGGCCCCGCACCCAAAACCCCCCTGAGGGGCAGAGCCGCGGGGCCTGCGGATCGCTTTATAAAAGGCTTCTCAGGCAACGGAAATCAGGCCCAAAAGACAGGCCAAACCGCCGACAAAGGGAAAACCCCCTATGCCAGGTAGTCCCGCACCAGCGCCTGCAGCAGCTCGTCCCGGTCAATCCGCCGGATCAGGCTGCGGGCGTTGTTGTGGTTGGTGATATAGGTGGGGTCCTCCGAAAGGATATATCCGACGATCTGGTTGACAGGATTATACCCCTTTTCCTGCAAAGCGGCAAAGACGGAAGACATGATGTCTTTGATTTCCTGTTCTCTGTCCTGGTTGATTTGAAACTTACGTGTGTAATCCAACAATGGAGTTCGCCTCCTATCGCACATTTGGTTCGGACATGGAAGGGCTCTTCGTTTTTCATAGATTCCGACAGATCCCGTTGCAACACTGGTTGTTGACGCCATTTTAACGTAATTCCCGCCCGATGTAAAGGGGAATCTATAAATTTTCTGCTGTGAGACCTATCGAAGAACGGCGCCCAGCTCAGATTTCAGCAAAGACAGGATCGACCGGACGTCGGCATCGGCCTCCGGGTCGGTCAGTGTTTTGTCGTCTGCCCGCAAAACGAGGGAGAAAGCGACGCTCTTTTTCCCGGCGGGGATGGGCGCCCCCGTGTAGATGTCAAACAGAGAAGCTTCCTTCAAAAGCCCCTGGCTCCCCCGGCCGATGCACTCTTCCAGCACCGCGACGGGGATGGCGGCGTCGCAGACCAGGGCAATGTCCCGAAGGATGGAGGGGAAGCGGGGCAGGGGAACGTACTGGGGCTCCGGCGCCTGCTGCTTTAACAGGGCGTCGAAGCTGAGCTGCGCCCCGTAAACCGGCTGGGACACCCCGTAGTTTTGCCCGATCAGCGGGTGAATTTGCCCGATTAAGCCAAGCTGCATGCCCCCGGCGGTGATCCGGGCACAGCGGCCGGGGTGGTAAGAGGGCATGTTGGGCTCCGCCACAAAGGAAACATGCTCTATCCGCAAGGCCCGCAAAATGGCCTCGACATTTCCCTTGAGGGAGAAAAAATCCACCCCATCGCCGTATGCGGCAAGGGAAAGACGCACCTGCTCGTTGGCAAGGCCGCTGTCGTCTCCCCGGGGCTTGTACACCGTCGCAAATTCATACAGCTTGGCCGCGGCGTTGCGGCAGCTGATGTTGCGGGCGACGGTCTCCATCATGGAGGGGAGAACCCGGGTGCGCAAAATGCTGGTGTCCTCGCCCAGGGGGTTTAAAATAGTGAGGGCGTTGCGCAGGGGGTGGTCCGGCTGCATCCTGATTTTATCAAAACAGGAGGGAGAGACGAAGGAATAGGTGATGATTTCGGAAAAGCCCATGCCCCGGCACAATTCGCCGATCTGCCGCCGGGCATTTTGCGCATGGGTGCGGCCGCCCAGGGTGGTTTCCCCCCGCATCAGCGTGGTGGGAATCTGGTTGTAGCCGTACATCCGGGCCACTTCCTCCGCCACGTCGGAATAATGGCGCACGTCGCCGCGGAAGGAAGGGACAAGGATCGTATCCCCGTCAAAGGTGAAGCCCAAAGGCGTTAACAGCGCCTTCATCTGGTCGGCGGACAGGTCGGTGCCCAAAAGCCGGTTGATCTTGTGGGGTTCCAGCGGGAGAGACACCTCCAAAAGATCGGCGGCGATGACGTCGACGACGCCCTCCGCCACTTCTCCGGCGCCCAGCAGCTCCACAAGCTCACACGCCCGCTCCAGAGCAGGCAGCGTATTCATCGGGTCCAGCCCCTTTTCAAACCGGCCGGAGGCGTCGGTTCGCATGCCGAGGCCGATGGCCGTTTTGCGGATGGAGACGCCGCTGAAATTGGCAGACTCGAACACAATGGTTTTTGTCTCGTCGGTGATTTCGCTGTTGGCGCCCCCCATGACCCCGGCGATGCCGACAGGCCGGGTTTCGTCGGCGATGACCAGCGTGTCCGGCTTCAGGGTACGTACCGTTCCGTCCAGCGTTTGGAAGGACGTATCCTCCCCTGCCCGGCGCACCACGATTTTGCCCCCGGAAACGCAGGCATAGTCAAAGGCGTGCATGGGCTGGCCGTATTCCAGCATCACATAATTGGTGATATCCACAATGTTGTTGATGGGGCGCACGCCGGAGGCCCGCAGCCGCTCCCGCATCCATTTGGGAGAGGAGCCGATTTTGACCTGCCGCACCACCCGGGCGGTGTATCGGGGGCAAAGGTCGCCGGCTAAAATCTCCACGTCCAGCGGCGCTCCGCTGCTTCCGCCCCGTCCTTTGACCTTTGGGGTGTGCAGCCGGAGCGGCACGCGGAAAGAGGCGGCGCTCTCTCTTGCAAGGCCGATGACGGAGAAGCAGTCCGGCCGGTTGTTTGTGATTTCAAAATCCACCACGTGGTCGTCCAGGCCCAAAACGGGGCGGATGTCCTCGCCGGGGGCGCAGTCTTCCCGCAAAAGAAAGATGCCGTCCTCTGCGGCGTAGGGAAAATCATGTATGGAAAGGTTCAGTTCTTTGAGGGAGCAAAGCATCCCGCTGGAGAGGACACCCCGGAGCGTCCCTTTTTTGATGCGCACGTCCCCCGGCAGCAGAGCGCCGTCCAGCGCGACGGGAACCAGGTCCCCTGTTCTCACGTTTTGCGCGCCGGTGACAATGGAGACAGGGGCCCCCTGCCCCACATCCACGCTGCAAACAAACAAATGGTCGGCATTTTCGTGCTTTTGGATGTCCAAAACCTTGCCGACAACCACGTTTTGAATGTCCGCGCCCAAGTCCTCCACGGTTTCCACCTTGGAACCTGTCAGCGTCATCACGTCGGCATATTCCTTGTCCGACACGGCGCCGATATCTACAAATTCAGAGAGCCATTTTCGTGAAAGTTTCATGCTGTCCTCCTAAAACTGGCTTAAGAACCGGATGTCGTTTTCATAAATCAGCCGCAGATCGCTGATGGAAAACCGGCGCATGGCCATGCGCTCTACGCCGATGCCGAAGGCAAAGCCGCTATAAACCTCGGTGTCGATGCCGCAGCCCTCCAGCACCTTGGGATGCACCATCCCGGCGCCCAAAAGCTCGATCCAGCCCTCGCCCTTGCAAACCCGGCAGCCGCTTCCTTCGCATTCAAAACACTGGACGTCCACCTCGCAGGACGGCTCCGTAAAGGGAAAATGGTGGGGCCGAAAGCGGATTTTCGTGTCTGCGCCGTACAGCCGGTGAACCAGAATTTCAAGCGTGCCCTTTAAATCCGCCATGGTGATCCCCTTGTCCACCACCAGGCCTTCGATCTGGTGGAACATAGGGGAATGGGTGGCGTCCACTTCGTCTTTTCGGTAGACTCTCCCGGGGGAGATGATGCGAATGGGCAAAGGCTGGTTTTCCATCACCCGGATTTGGACGGGGGACGTCTGGGTGCGCAGCACCACAGAGCCGTCGCCGGAGAGATAAAACGTGTCCTGCCAGTCTCTGGCCGGGTGGCCCTCCGGCGTGTTTAGCTTGGTGAAGTTATACTCGGAAAGCTCCACTTCGGGGCCTTCCGCGATTTGGAACCCCATCCCGATGAAGATGTCCTCCGCCTCTTCCAGCACAATGGACATGGGGTGGCGGTGTCCCACTTCAACAGGAGTGCCGGGAACGGTAACGTCGATCACCTCAGAGGCGAGCCGCACGTCCAGAGCGGCCTGCTCCAGGCGCTTGGCCTGGCGGGCGATGGCCTCTGTCAGCGCTTCCCGCACGGCGTTGGCCAGCTGGCCCATGATGGGACGCTCCGATTCAGAGAGTTTGCCCATTTGTTTCAAAACGGCAGTCAGCTCCCCCTTTTTTCCCAAATATCTGACACGCAGCGCTTCCAGATCAGACGAGATACCGGCCGCCTGTATGGTCTCCAGCGCCGCTTTTTGGATGTCCTCCAATTGTTTTCGCATGTATGACACTCCTTATTCGAAATTCGAAACAAAAAAGCCTTCCTCCCACAAAACAACAGGGACGAAAGGCCAACCTTCCGCGGTACCACCCACGGTTCGCGTTGCAAGGCAACGCGCGCTTAGCACCCGATAACGGGGGGGCAACCCGCTGCGCCTACTTCCTGATTCAACGCAAAGCTCCCGGGCGAACCGGGCGGAACCGCTCCCAATAAGCTTCCAGCCAACGGCTTATGTTCTCTGGTGAAGCGCAAAATCCGCTCTTTTTCCGTTCATCACTATAGTATCATATATTGGCCAATTATAGCGCAAAATATAAAATGTTGCAAGACAAAAATTGACGAATGTTACTTTCTTTTCTATAATAGAGGTAAAACGTAAGATCGGAGGGGTCAAAATGAAGCTGCTGACGGCTGCGCAGATGAAGGAGCTGGACCGAAAGGCCATTGAAGAGATGGGAATCTCCTCTGTTCAATTGATGGAGACGGCGGCGGAGCAGGTGTGCCGCGCGGCGGCGGCCTTTTTGCGTCCGGGGGCGGGGAAAACGGCGGCCGTTTTCTGCGGCCCGGGGAACAACGGGGGCGACGGAGTGGCCGCCGCCCGGCTTTTGGCCCAAAAGGGCGTTTTGATCCGTGCCTTTCTGGTGGGAGACCGAAACAAGATGACGCCGGACACAAAGGAGATGGCACGGCGGCTGGAAGCGGCGGGGGGCGCGCTAGAGCCTTTTTTGCCCCAGGATGAAGAACAAAAGGCGTTTTGCAAAGAAGCCGACGTGATCATCGACGCCATTTTCGGCATCGGCCTTCGGGCGGCGCCCCGGGGGGACGCGGCGGCGGCCATCGACCGGATCAACGAAAGCGGCGCGCCGGTTGTCTCCGCCGATGTTCCCAGCGGCGTTTTGGCGGACACGGGGCAGGTGCCGGGCAAGGCAGTTTCCGCCCGGTGCACCGTGGCCTTTACTTTGGCAAAGCCCGGGCTGTACACCGGAGAAGGGAGCCTTTGCTGCGGCGACCTGCGCATTGCGGATATCGGCATTCCGGCCCAATTGGTGGCCGATGCCCCGTGCGGCACCTTTGCGCTGACAGAGGAGGAGGCGCGCGCCTGCCTGCCCCGGCGGAAGAAGGACGGACACAAGGGGGACTTTGGTAAGGTGGGCATTCTGGCGGGAAGCGTGGGCTACACAGGCGCCCCGACCCTTGCGGCAAAGGCGGCCATGCGGTCCGGCGCGGGCCTTGTGTTTTTATATGTCCCGGAGAGCATTTACCAAATTGAGGCGGTGAAAAACACAGAGGCCATGGTGTTCCCCCTGCCTGTGGAGGAGGGGGGTCTGGCAAAAGGGGCGGCGGAGCAGGTGATGCCCCAATTGGCGGCCTGCGACGCCTGTCTGATCGGGCCGGGGCTGGGCCGGAGCGACGGCGCCCGGCGCGCGGTGCGCCGGGCGGTGAAAGATCTTTCGGCCCCTTTGGTTGTGGACGCCGATGGTCTAAACTTGCTGGCGGAACATATACATGAACTGGACGGGCGGGCGGCGCCGGTTGTTTTGACGCCCCATGAAGGGGAGTTTCGGCGGCTGGGCGGCTGCCTGGACGGGGGGGACCGGATCGGCGCCGCCCGAGCCTTTGCCCGTTCCCACGGCTGCGTGCTGGTGCTCAAAGGCCGGGGGACGGTGACGGCTTTGCCGGATGGAACCGTTTATCTCAATTCCACCGGTAATTCCGGCATGGCGAAGGGCGGCAGCGGCGACGTGCTCTCCGGCGTCCTTTTGGCTCTGCTGGGCCAGGGGATGGAGCCGGGGATGGCGGCGGCCGCCGCCGTGTTCCTCCACGGCGCGGCGGGGGACCTGTGTGCCCTTCAGTGGGGCGAGGCGGGCATGCTCCCCAGCGACCTGATCGAAATGCTGCCAAAGGCCGCCCTTACGAAAGAGAGCAAATGAAAGAACGGGATGGGAGGAAGGGCGTTGCGCCGACTGTTTGCCCTTATACCAATGATCTTGCTTCTGGCTTCCTGCGGCACCCAAACCAAAGAAGGGGAGATGCTGGCTCTGGACGTGCGAACCCGGGCGCTGGAGGCCACAAGCTGCCAGATGGAGGCGGAGGTGCTGTCTGATTACGGCGACCGGATCTATGCTTATACGCTGTCGTTCCAATGGAACGAAACGGGGGAAAGCCGCATCACCGTGGAGGCGCCGGAGATCATACGAGGGGTCACGGCGGTGATCGAAGAAGGGGAAACAAAGCTGATGTACGAAGGGGCGGAGCTGGAAACCGGCCCCCTGTCGCCCAACGGGCTGTCCCCCATGGACGCGTTGCCCGCTTTGCTGACGGCCTGCCGGGAGGGATATATCTCCCGGGTGGATTTGGAAAAATGGGGGGACACCCCTGCGGTTCGTGTGGCATATGGCGAAGGAGACGGGAACGTGGTGGACGCGGTGCAGTACCGCATTTGGTACGAAGCGGAGACAAAGCAGCCCCTGTACGGAGAAATTTTGTCGGGGGGGAAGGCGGTCATCCGGTGTACCTTTCAGTCTGTTGCCTGGGTGCCATAAAGAAAAAGGAGGCACAAGCATGAAAACGATTTTATTTGTCTGTACAGGAAACACCTGCCGAAGTGCCATGGCAGAGGGAATTTGCAACGCCATGGCCAAGGAACAGGGCTGGAACCTGCGGGCCATTTCCTGCGGCCTTGCCGCGTTTTCGGGAGATCCGCCCACGGAGCAGGCGGCGGAAGCCGCCCGGCGCTACGGCGCCGACTTGAAAGGGCACAGGGCAAGGCCCTTAACGGCGCGCCTTGTAGACGGGGCGGACGTGGTTTACTGCATGACCCGGCAGCAAAAAAGGACGCTGCTGGGCGCTGTGCCGGAGGCCGACGGAAAGGTGTTTTGCCTTGCCGAGGAGGACATTTCCGACCCCTTCGGCGGGAGCCGGGCGGTCTATGAGCAAACGGCGGAGGAGATTGCCCGATCCCTTGTCCGGCTGCTTCGGCAGGAGGGAATGGGAAAATGACAGCGCGGATTGTACCCATGGAACAAATCCACGTTCCTCTGGCGGCGGCGCTGGAGGCGGCCTGCTTTTCCGTGCCCTGGTCGGAAAAGCAGCTGGCGGGCGACTTGGAGCGGGACACCACGGCGTATTTCGCCGCTTTGGATGAGCAGGGTGCCGTTGTGGGATACGCGGGATTTTACACCGTTTTGGACGAAGCGTCGATTACCAATGTGGCGGTGCATCCGGGGTGCCGGCGGCAGGGGATCGGGCAGGCGCTTTTGCGGGCCCTGCTGGAAGAGGCCCGGGCGCGGAAGATGGCCTGTCTGACCCTGGAGGTGCGGGAGAGCAATGTCCCCGCCATCCGCCTTTATATGGCCCAGGGGTTCGAGGTGGCGGGTCGGCGCCGCCGTTATTATGAAAAGCCCCCGGAAGATGCGATTTTAATGACAATACCGTTAGAGAGTTAGAGAGTTGAGGAAACAGTGAATATTTTAGCGATTGAAACGTCCTGCGACGAAACGGCGGTGGCCGTGGTGCGGGACGGGAGACAAATTTGTTCCAACGTGGTGCTGTCTCAGATAGAGGAACATGCCGTCTATGGCGGAGTGGTGCCGGAAATCGCGTCCCGCCGCCACGTGGAGGCCATTGTGCCTTTGGCGGACGCCGCCCTGCGGGAAGCGGGCATGGCAAAGGGGGATGTGGACGCCGTGGCGGTGACCTATGCCCCGGGGCTGATCGGGGCGCTTTTGGTGGGGCTGAATTTTGCAAAGGCCGTATCCTTCGGCCTGGGGGTGCCCTTGATCCCGGTGCATCATTTAAGGGGGCATATCGCCGCGAATTACCTGGCCTTTCCCGATTTAAAGCCCCCCTTTCTCTGCCTGACCGTGTCCGGGGGGAATACGATGCTGGTGGACGTGAAAGATTACACGGATATGGCCATTTTGGGCCGCACAAGGGACGACGCCGCCGGAGAATGCTTTGACAAGGTGGCGAGGGTTCTGGGTTACCCGTATCCCGGCGGGCGCGCCATCGAGGCGCTGGCCGCCCAGGGGGATCCCGCGGCGTTTGACCTGCCCCGGGCGAAGGTCGCAGGCGCTCCTTTGGACATGAGCTTTTCGGGGCTGAAAACGGCGGTGATCAACCTGGTACATCATGCCGCCCAAACAGGGAAGGAGCTGGACAAGCCCTCTCTGGCCGCGTCGTTTCAGGCGGCGGTGCGGGACACGCTGGTTCCCCGGGCGGAGGCGGCGCTGCGGCAGACGGGGTACGAAGCGCTGGTGGCGGCGGGGGGCGTGGCGGCCAACGGGGAAATCCGGCGGGCGCTGCTTCGCATGACCCAGACCATGGGGAAACAGCTGTATCTGCCCCCCTTGTCTTTGTGCGGGGACAACGCCGCCATGATCGGCGCCCAAGGGTATTATGAATATCTGGCGGGACATACGGCGACCATGACCCTCAACGCGTTTGCCGGCAGGGACATCACAGCGGACGCGCCGGGGGCGTGATGACACCGGACAGCGGCGGCTTGCATTTTTCCGAATATAAGGAAAACATGCATTATGTCAATTGAAACATGTGGAAGCCCGGTGGAAAAAGCAGGTCGTCCAATGGAGCAAAAAAGGGGAAAAACAGTTGTGATGGCGTATATTCCCGGGGGGAACCAACCTGTGGATAACCCTGTGGAAACTGTGGATAACTCTTGCCGCAACGGGCGGGACATACAATATTATGTATCTCTTTCAAAGGGTAAAAAAGGAAAAATAATATAAAAAACGCCCGGAGGATATACGGAAAAAAACGAAAATCGACCAAAAACAGAACGGGAATGTTCTGTTTTTGGTCGATTTCCTTACATAAGCCATGCAATGGAAAAGAAAAAGTAAGTTTTTCAAAGACGTCAAAATTGCAAACGAACAAAAAGGAAGACGCGAGGAGAAAGGGAATGCCGTTTTCAAGAGGAACAGGATTGCACAGAGGAAAAGACAAAAAATGTTTTCCCCAAAAGGGGAAAACAGGAGATCGTTCCGCCAAATGACGTTTTTTGAAAAGAGGGGGAGGGGGAGCGGGATGCCCTCGCTTGGGCAAGCAGCCTCCTCCCTTTGGCCAAGGACAAACAAAGGCAAGAGAGAGCGTCAGCCGTTCACAACCGGCGCCAGCCCCAAGATACCGGCCTCTTCGTGGCCGGCAATGCGGCGCAGGCAGTCCTTTAAAAGGGCTTGTTCTTCCGGCGTAAACCCAGACATCACTTCTTTGTTGACTTCTTCCACCACGTGGAGAACCGGCTCCTCTAAGTTCCGGCCCTTTTCGGTGAGCATAACCTGAACACAGCGGCGGTCTTCTGTGCTGACCAGGCGGTCGATGATACCTTTTTTCTGCATTCGATCCATGACGCCGGAGATGGTAGAGGTCTCCAGACATAAGATTTTGGCGATCTCTTTGGGGTTGACGGATTGATGGGTCCAAAGGCAATTCAAGATGGCGTATTGTCCCGGGGTAATGTCGTGTTCTGACAGACGTTCTGTCATTTGCTGGAACACTGCGTGCTGCGCGGTGGTTAATAAATAGTTAATGCATTCATTGAATTCCATAAAAAATCCATCCTTTCTGCAGCGGAAAACGCTGTGGGGCAGATGATGCTGCCGAGGGTTCTATCTTAAAAAACATTCGAAAATATTCGAAAAGCGTTTGAAAAGTCAAAGGAAAAAGAGGCAGGCGAAATAAAATATATAAGCGCGGGCGCACAGCCATTCCTTGTGAAGGAGATGTACCATGCGCCCGCAGATAATCCGCTTGTCGGGCTTATTTCTTTTCTCTGAACATGTTGTTGCTGATGACCATTTTCTGCACTTCGTTGGTGCCTTCATAGATCTGGGTGATCTTCGCATCACGCATCATACGCTCAACATGGTATTCTCTCATGTAGCCTACGCCGCCCATGAGCTGAACGCACTCGGTGGTCACGTGCATGGCGCAGTCGGTGCAGACCATTTTTGCTTTGGACGCGGAAACAGTATAAGGTCTGTGTGCGTCTTTGTCGCTGGCAGCTTTGTAAAGAAGGTGCTGTGCCATTTCGATTTGGGTGTCCAGCTCAGCCATTTTAAAGGCAATGTGCTGGTTTTTGTACAGAGGTTTGCCAAACTGCTCGCGAACCTTCAGGTACTCCTTGGTGATTTCAAAGGCGCCTTTTGCAATGCCGAGGCCCTGAGCGGCAACGCCGATGCGGCCGCCGTCCAATGCCTTCATGGCGGTGGGGAAGCCGGTTCCGCTGACAGCGATCAGATTTTCAGCGGGTACTCTCACGTCCTGCATGATCAGCTCGGAAACCTGGGCGGCGCGGATGCCCATTTTATTTTCAATTTTGCCAACGGTGAAACCGGGCATGCCCTTGCGCAGAATGAAGCAGCCCAGGCCCTTTGCCTTCTTTTCTGGTTCGAGGAGCGCGTACACTGCGGTGTAATCAGAGAAGGGGCCGTTGGTGTTGAAGATCTTGGTGCCGTTCAGGATGTAATCGTCGCCGTCTTTCACGGCAACCGTGCGGATGCCGGCGGCATCGGAACCGGCGGTGGGCTCTGTCAGGCCGAAAGACCCGTAATGGTCGCCGGTGAGAACAGGCATCAAGAATTTTTTCTTGGTAGCGTCATCGGCTGGAGAATTCATAACACTGCCGCCGTACAGGGAAACCAAAACAGAGAAGGCGATACCCATGGAGGAATCGACCTTGGAGATTTCCTCTACAGCAACGGCATAAGAAAGATAGCTTCCCTTACCCTGGCCGCCGAATTCCTCCGGATATGCCAAGCCAAACAGGCCCATCTTCCCCATTTCGCTAAACAGCTCCAAAGAAAATTCGCTGTTTTCGTCACGGTCAATGACGCCAGGCTTCAACTTCTTTTCAGTGAAGTCGCGTACCATCTCCTGTACGGCCAGCTGCTCCTCCGGTAAGTAGAAATTCATTTCGTTCATTTGTATGCGCTTCCTTTCCTTATTTTGCTCTATTTACTCCAAGATGCACTCCAAAGATGCACGATGGGGTCATAAATATGTGCAACCTTTACAAGATCATACAAGATATCATGATGCAAAATATTTACTTACAAATATCTTGTATACTAACTAAAAAGGCACTTGCAGTATAGCACCCTGCCACAAGGTTGTCAAGGAAAAAGTGAAATCTTTTTAAAAATATGTCAGAAAACACGCTGAAAAAGGACGGTTTTTGAGCGAATAGCCATGTCTCGCCTCCTGTTTTGGCGATTTGGCGGAAAAACAGGGGAAAAGCGAGGGAAAAGGGGCCGCGGGAGGGCATGAAAAAGGAGGGCCGAGGCCGCGGGCGGGAAAGGGCGCCGCGGGACACGGGAAGCGGAGAAATAAATTTAGGGGAGATCTTGGATTTTCTGTTGACAAATGCAGAAGAATCTGTTAAGATGAATTTCGTCGCAACTCAGGGTGCTGGTGTAGCTCAATTGGCAGAGCAGCTGATTTGTAATCAGCAGGTTGGCGGTTCGATTCCGTTCACCAGCTCCAATTTTTACCCAAGGACTTATCCGTTGCGCCGATGAGAATATGGAGGAGTTCCCGAGTGGCCAAAGGGGGCAGACTGTAAATCTGTTGTCGTCGACTTCGGTGGTTCAAATCCACCCTCCTCCACCAAACCGCCGGTCATCACGTTTGTGATGACCGGCATTTTTGTTCGCTCGTTCCGCTATACGTTTGTCTTTGCCCGTTCGTTTGCGTTTGTTTGTCCGTTTCCCGGCGGCCTGCCCCGGCGAAAAGCCGGGGCAGGCTCTGCTGTTTTTCCGCAGGGAGCAGACACGGGGAAAGGACCCTCGGCCCAGAGGGGAGAGAAAGCGGTTCGGCCCATGGGAAAACGGGCGCTTCCCGGCGGGAAGCGCCCGTTTTTTTCATGAAATACAGAGCGATTTATGCCAATTTTGCCTTGGCGGTTTCCGCCAACGCGGTAAATGCGGCGGGGTCGCCGATGGCGAGCTCGGACAGCATTTTCCGGTTGATGGAGATGTTGGCCAGCTTCAAACCGTGCATCAAACGAGAGTAGTTCATCCCGTTCATTTGGGCGGCGGCGCTGATGCGGGTGATCCACAGCCTGCGGAAATCTCTTTTCTTTAAACGGCGGCCAGTGTACGCATAGGTCAAAGACTTCATAACCGCCTGATTTGCCATTTTAAAATGCTTGGACTTGGAACCCCAATATCCCTTGGCCAAACGCAGAACTTTTTTTCTTCTTTTGCGCGACATCATCGCGCCCTTTACTCTTGCCATTTTATCGAAAGCCTCCTACTTTATCAGCTGATTTTTATTTATAAGGAATCATACGCCGTACGGTTGCTGCGTTGGTGTCGTCCGCATAGGCGCCGGCACGGAGACCTCTTTTGCGTTTGGTGGATTTCTTTGTGAGGATATGGCTGGTAAACGCGTGAGCGCGCTTTACTTTTCCTGACTTTGTCAGTTTAAATCTTTTCTTTGCGCCGCTGTGGGTTTTGATTTTAGGCATGTTGCTTCTCCTTCCGTGCAGAGCCAGCCCGTTGGGGCTATACCCGCTTTATGCTTGTGGTTTGGAGGCCCTGGGCGATAAAAACATGGCCATGTGACGTCCGTCCAATTTCGGATTTTTGTCAACAGCGGCAAGCTCATCGCACTGCTCCGCAAAGCTCAGCAGCAGGCGCTCTCCGATGTTTGTATGTGCCATTTCGCGGCCGCGAAAACGCACCGTGACCTTTACCCGGTGGCCGTCTGCCAAGAACTTCTGCGCATTTCGAAGCTTCACGTTGAAGTCGTTGACGCCAATGCCGGGAGACATGCGCACTTCCTTCACTTCCACAACGTGTTGGTTCCGGCGCACTTCTTTTTCTCTCTTTGCTTGTTCAAACCGGTATTTGCCATAGTCCATGAGCTTGCAGACCGGCGGTTTCGCGTTGGGAGAAATTTTGACCAGATCCAGCTCTTTTTCCATGGCGAGTTCCATGGCGGCTCTGGGCGACATGAGCCCAAGCTGCTCGCCGTCCGCGGAAATCAGACGGATTTCTTTGTCGCGGATTCCTTCGTTGATTTGATGATCCATGTTGCTAATGCAAAAGCACCTCCAATAATTAAAACGCGGCTGCCACATTGGCACCCGCGCACACATAACACAACAACACCAGATGATTTTCTGGCGATTTTCCATGTGAACCCCGTCGCGCTTGCGCGAGAGGTGAGGACAAGGGGCACCAATCCTGCTTTGTTTTCTGTTTCGCAGTATATCAGCTTCCCTTTGCTTTGTCAAGTGTTTTTGGCTTGGTGTTTCTCAAATCGCCTCCCCCGCACGCCGCGTGTTGGCGGCGCACAGGGGAAGAAAAGGGCCTATATACTGATCATATCCGCCACTTGATACAGACGCCGGTTGAAGTCTTTGGTCATGGACAGGGCGTCTTCCAGGCTCAGATCCACGATTTGGTTGTGGCGTACGGCCACGATACGGCTTTGCCCGCCCCGCTCCAACACTTCCACCGCGTGAACGCCCATTTCGCTGGCCAAAAACCGCTCCCGGGCCGTGGGGGTGCCCCCACGCTGGACATAGCCCAAAACGGTGGCGCGGGTTTCCACGCCGGTTCGGGCCTCGATTTGAACGGCAAGCTCCGGTACAGAGCCAAAGCCCCCCTCCGTTGCCACGCCTTCCGCCACGATGATGATAAAATGCCGCTTCCCCGTGCGCAACGTGTTCTGCATTTTTTCCACCACGGCGTCCACAGGGCAGGGCATTTCGGGAACCAAAATAGCAAGGGCGCCGCAGGCGATGCCGGCATACAGGGCGATGTCGCCGCAGCGGCGCCCCATTACCTCCACAACGGAGCAGCGGTCATGGGACTGGGACGTATCCCGCAGCTTATCCACCAGCTCGATGACGGTGTTGACGGCCGTGTCAAACCCAATGGTATATTCGCTGGAGGCCACGTCGTTGTCAATGGTGCCGGGGATGCCCACGCAGGGAACGCCCAGACGGGAAAGGGCCTGGATCCCCCGAAAGGAGCCGTCGCCGCCGATGACGATGAGGCCGTCCAGCCCCAGATCCCGGCAGGCCCTTGCCCCTTCCTTGATGCCCTCTTCCTTATAAAAGGCGGGGCAGCGGGACGTGTACAACACCGTCCCTCCCCGGTGGAGAATGTCGCTGACGCTGCGCAGATCCAGCGGGGCGGCGTCCCGGGCCAAAAGCCCCGAAAATCCGTGGTGAATGCCCATGACGGAAATGTTCTTAAACAGGGCGCTTCGGGTGACGGCGCGGATGGCGGCGTTCATGCCCGGGGCATCCCCGCCGCTGGTTAAAACACCGATGGTTTTTTGCTTTTGTTCCATGGCATCGGGTCCTTTCTTCCTAATTATCGTACGCGGACAACGCATTTTAAAGTCTTTCCGTCCACCGTGGCGGTGACGGTTGTGGTTCCCCTGGAAACGGCGGTGACAAGGCCGGTTTCGCTGACCGTGGCGACGGAGGAGTCCTTTACGGCCCAGACAACGCCCCCTTCCCCGCCGGACACTCGGAGCCGATAAGACTCCCCGGAGGCGGAAGCAAGGGTGAAGTCCGTCCGGCTGAGAGAGGGGCCGTCAGATGTAGGCGTGCTGCTTGCGTTGGGCGGCGCCGAGGCGGAAGCCCCCACCGTAACGATGCAGGCGGAAAGCTGCTCGCCGGCGGTCGCCGTGATGGTGGCGCGGCCCTCGGAAACGGCGGTGACAAGGCCCGTTTCGTCAACAGTGGCCACATCGGGGTCTCGGCTGTTCCAGGAAACGGAGCCAATTTGCGCGGTTTCGGGCTGGGCGATGACGGAAAGCCGAGCCGTGTCCCCCGGGGCGGAAAGCGGAACTTCAGTGGGGGAGATGGCGATGCCGGTGAGGGCGTCCGCGTCGCCGGAGGGGGCGGGAGAGACGCTCACAATGGGCGGGGAGGCCTCCGGGGAGGGCGTCCCCTTGTCGCCAAACAGCGTCTGCGCAATGGAGACGACGATCAAAGCGGCCGCGATGATCAAAAGGATCGAACAAAAGACAAAGAAGCGCCGCAAGAACACATTCCGCTTCGGCGGACCGGAAGACGGCTCTGTCCCGGACGGGGGTGCCGAAGCGCCGGCGGGCGGCTTCGGGTCGGGAGCCGCCTGAGGGGACGGATCCGGCATCGCCTTTGGGGCCGGGCTTTGACGTTTTCCGGCCAGCCGCTTTCCGCCCTTTCGGGACGCTCGCCGCACGGGGGACGGGGTGTTGCAGGCGGGACAGCTGCTATATGTGGCGGCGAAATGTTCTCCGCAGTTCGTACATGTTATCATTTGCATAAAAGCCTCCTATTTTGTTTGACCCGGGAAGGCGGGCAGGAATGTTGAGACACATAAGGAATTTGACGGGGCAAAGCCCCTGCCCGTTGGAATCGGACACACCTATCATACCTGCTTCTCAAAACCACGTCAACAAAATCCAGAGGAAATCAAGAAAGTTTTCCAGCAAATCGCCCCAAATGGGGCGGGGAGAGATCTTGACCCAAGGAGCCTTTTTCGCTAGTATAGGAAAAAGCAAACTGATTTATGCCGTATCGATGGGGCGGCCCGCATGATTTATGATGGAGGAATGAAAAGGAGGGTATCCTATGAATATTCAGATTTTCGGAAAAAATAAGTGTTTTGACACCAAAAAGGCCCAACGCTATTTTAGGGAGCGGGGCATCCAAGTTCAAATGGTGGATCTGCCCCGTTACGGGATAAGCCGGAAGGAGCTGGAATCGGTTCGCCGGGCGGTGGGCGGCACAGAACAGCTGATTGACACCAAGGCGGAAGGCGCCGCTCTGCTGCCTCATCTTGCCTATGAAGAGGACCGAGTGGAAAAGCTGCTGGAGGAGCCGCGGCTGCTGCGCACTCCCATTGTACGCAGCGGGCAAAAAGCCACGGTGGGGTATTGTCCCGATATTTGGAAAACGTGGGCATAGCGGGAGACTGTTTCAAAATATTTTTCATTTTCTTCATGGAATGGTCATAAACGTAAGGTAAAATACCACATATAAATAAGATCCCGAGTGAAGGAGTGGCATATGATGTACAACGAATATCCGTTTGGTCGGGGGGAAGAGGCTGAAAACCACATTCCCCTGGACAGCAGCCAATACCGGGTGGACCCCGTGTTCCGGGAGGCGGAAGGGGGGAGCGGCCGGCCGTCCCGCCGCCATAAAAAAAGCAAAAAATGGCTCGCGGTTGTGTTGGCCTGTGCCCTGGTGCTAGGCATTGGCGGCGTGATTTACTCCGCGACGAGGGGGCAAGGAGAAGCCATAACGCTGCAAATCGGGCAGCGGGAGCCGATTCAGGTGAACACAGAAAGCGTCGCAACAGGGGAAAAAATGACGCTGCCTCAAGTGTATGCCACCTATGTAAATGCCACTGTGGGCGTTTCCACGGAAGTGACAGGGACGAACGTGTTCGGACAAAAGGTGTCCGGAGTTGCAACGGGCTCCGGCTTTATCATCAGCAGCAACGGCTATATTTTGACCAATTATCACGTGGTCGAGGGAGCGAGCGCCATCCAGGTCACCATGTATGACGAAACGAAATACCAGGCGGCCATGGTGGGATATGATGAAGACCGGGACGTGGCGGTGCTGAAAGTCGAAGCCACAGCGCTGACCCCTGTTGTCCTGGGGAATTCCGATCAGATGAACGTAGGGGAAGCGGTGATGGCCATTGGCAACCCGCTGGGTGAATTAACCTTTACCTATACCCAGGGCGTCATCAGCGCGCTGAACCGCTCTGTGACCATTTCGGGGACATCTCATAATATGATTCAGACAGACTGCGCCATCAACGAGGGTAACTCCGGCGGGCCTTTGTTCAACGAATATGGGGAAGTCATCGGCATTGTATCCGCCAAATATGCCTCCAGCGAGATCGAGGGGCTGGGCTTTGCCATCCCCGTCAACGAGGTGGTGGATCTGGCAAAGGACATCATGGAAAACGGCAGAGTGACAGGGAAGCCCTCCATGGGCATTACCGTCTCCACGGTGACAGAGACCGCTGTCCGGCAGTATAATTTGCAGGTGGGCGCCTGCGTCAACGAGGTGCAGGCAGGCAGCTGCGCCGAAACGGCGGGGCTGAAGCAGGGAGACATCATCACGGCCATCGGGGACACCAAGGTGACCACGGCGGACGAGCTGGTCGCCGCGAAAAAAACGTTTAAGGCCGGGGAAACCACCACGCTGACGGTCTGGCGCAACGGAGAAACGCTGACCGTTTCACTGACCTTTGACGAAGAGAACCAGACCACCAACGCCGCGGCGGAAACCACAGAGGCCGCCGGCAGCGGGCAGCAGGAGCAACAGAAGCAACAACAGCAGATCCCCGGCGGAAACGGCGGATACAGCAACGGCAATCCATACAGCGGATACGGGTTTTAGGCAAAGAGGCCGGGGGCTGTGACACAAAGATGCAAATAAAAAAACTGCGGGAAGCTTCCCGCAGTTTTTTGCGCTGTATGGAGCGTTTTAAGCCGAAAGGGCCTCTTCCATCTGATCCAGCAGATCGGAAAACAGGGAGAGGGCGTGGGCCACAGGGGCCGGGGTTGTCATGTCCACGCCGGCGCCCTTGAGCAGGTCGATGGGGTCCTTGGAGCAGCCGCCCCGCAAAAAGGAAAGATAATCGGAAGCGCCGTTTTCCTCCAGAATGCGCTGGGACAGGGCGATGGCCGCGGAAAAGCCCGTGGCGTACTGGTACACGTAAAACGGGGTGTAAAAATGGGGGATTCTGGCCCATTCCATCTCGATCCCCTCGTCCAGCACCACGTCGGGGCCGTAATACACCCGGTTGATCTCCCGGTACAGGGAGCAAAGGCGCTCCGCCGTGAGAGACTCGCCGGCGGCCAAAAGGCCATGCACCGTCTGCTCAAACGCGGCAAACATCGTCTGGCGGAACACAGTCCCCCGGAACTCCTCCAAAAAGTGATTGAGCAGGTAAAGCCGCTGGGCTTTTTCGTCCGCCTGCCCCAGCAGGTGCCGGATCAAAAGAGATTCGTTGCAGGTGGAGGCCACCTCCGCCACGAAGATCTTATAGCCGGCATATTGGTAAGGCTGGGCCTGGTCGGAATAATAAGAATGAAGGGCGTGGCCCATTTCGTGGGAAAGGGTAAAGACGCCGTTTAAATCGGCCTTGTGGTTCAAAAGCACATAGGGATGGACGCCGTATGCCCCCCAGGAATAGGCGCCGCCCCGCTTGCCCCGGTTTTCATATACGTCGATCCAGCGGCTTTGAAAGGCCTCCCGCAACGTGTCCTGGTAGCCGCTGCCCAAAGGGGCGAGGCTGTCGATTACCGTTTCCTTGGCCTTGTCAAAGGGAAAATCCATGGTAACGTCCGGCACCATGGGGACGTACAGGTCGTACATATGCAGGGCGTCCACCCCGAGGAGCCGCTTGCGCAGCGCGATATACCGATGGAGCAGGGGCAGGTGGGCGTTGACGGTTTTCACCAGATTGTCGTACACGTCGAGGGGCACCCGGTTGTAAAACAAAGACGCTTCCCGCGTGCTTTCAAAGCCCCTCGCCCTGGAGAAGAAAAGGGTTTTCTTTATATTGGCGGAAAAGGTGGCGGCCAGGGTGTTGCGGTAGCTCCCATAGGTGGAAAACAGCGCCTCAAACGCCGCCTTTCGCACAGAGCGGGTTTGGCTTTTGAGGAAGGGGACGTAGCGAACCTCTGTCAGCTCCACAGGGGCTCCCTTCTCGTCCTCGATGATGGGAAACTTCAAGTCCGCGTTGGTAAAGGCGCTGAAAATGTCCCCCGGGCCCCCCGCCATCTCCCCGGCGGAGGAGAGAAGATGCTCCATAGACGCGGAGAGAGTATGGGCCCGGTTGCGCGCGATCTCTTCTATGACACGCCGATAAGGGGCCAGCGCGTCTGCGTTTAAAAAGCCCCGAAGCGTCTCTTCCGGGATGGAAAGCAGCTCCGGCTCCAAAAAGGCGGCGGCCTGGCTCAGCTGAACGGAGAGCCGGGTGGTGCGGTCTGCAAAGTCTTGATACACGCTGTTGGCCGTGTCCTCGTGCAGCTTTTGGTTGGCGTAAACCACCAGCCGCTCCAGACGCTGCTCCAGGGGGAACAAGGTGCCGAGGCAGGCGGCGATCTGCCCGGCAGACTGGGAAAGCGTATCCGCAAATTGGGGGGAGAAGCGAGGGATTTCCCGCTCCACTGCCTGAAATTCGTTTAAAAACGCATCGTCATTGGGGTACAAGTCCTCGATTGCCCAGCGGTCCTCCGGGGGAATGTCCGCCCGAGCGGGGATCGTTTGGTTTGCCATATCGGCCTCCCTTCCAGGTGTTGGCTTTGAAAAACCATATAAACATCATAACAATAGTATGACATGATATAAATCATATTATGAAGCGCGGCTGTGTACCACACGGTCGTCTATCACACTCATCATGTCCAAATCAGAAAGCTTTAAGTCGGTGGTGTAGGGGTTTAGTGTTTCGTTGACGGTGTTTAAAACGTTTTCCATATCCAGCGTGACATAGGCCCGATGCCTGTAAACGTAGCCGGCGCTGTGAATGGGGATGGTTTCAAAGGAGATGTTCTCCGTACATAAGCTCAAAAGCTGCTCGCCGAACCAGATGATATGCCCCAGGCGCAGGTCGGTCTCTACATATTCGTTGAAAATAGAAGCAAACTCCCGCACCTTTGTCACGTTGCCAAGCTGAAGCACCTTGGACGACAGTCCGGAAAGGAAGCCCTGCTGGGTGGCCATCCGGCCGATGTCCTGGTTGGCATAGGCGTTGCGGCAGCGCACCATTTGAAGGGCCTTTTCTCCGTTTAAATGCTGCATTCCCTTTTTGAGATGGATGTACAGATCTTGGGTGGGGTCTTCATAATCCATGTCCACCGGGACGTTGTAGTCGATGCCGCCTACGGCATCCACAATGGCGACAAAGGCCTGCAAATTGACCTTTATATAAAAATCAATGGGGATGCCCAGCATGTCGGACAGCTCTTGTTCCAGGCCCGCAACGCCCTCTGACGCGTGAACGGCGTTGACCCGCTTGTTGGCCCTGTCGGTTTCGATCATGGTGTCTCGGGGGATGCTGATGACGTGGACCGCCCGGTTCACCGTGTCATAGGAACCCACCATAATGGTGTCCGTGTTCCCGCTGCCATCGTCCATTCCAAAGATCAAAAACGTGTAGACGCCCTCCTTGCGGACCAGGCCTTTTGAGGGGGTTTTTGTGGCGTTTGGCTCCTCGCTGCCGGAGGCGGGGTTGGACGATTCCGAAATAGGGGCAGAGGGCAGCTCCATTTCCGGCGGATGAACCATCACTTTGTAGGTACAAAACGCGCCAACGATCAGCGCGGAAAGGATGACGATAAAAATATAAAATCCCTTTAAGATACGTATGAAGACGGGTGTTCTCTTGCGCATAGTCACTGTTCCTTCTTCTGTATTCACGATTCTGAGCGGCCTTGTTCCGGCCGGAAAAACCCAGTTGGAACTGATTATATACAATTTGACAACATTCCACAAGAGATGTCACAAAAAGTTTTCATTTGATACTCCGCTCAAAGAACGAGCCGGCGCCCGGGAAAGGGCGCCGGCAGGGCGGGAGGGAGCAAAAGGGGCAATTTCCTTGACAAGGAAAAATGAAGCGGATATACTACAGATAATGCCCGCGGGTCACGCCAAAACAGAACGAAACCGGGCCGACGCCAGTCGGCCTCCCCGGGGCAAAGGATGATCATGAAGATTAAAATGAGAGGAATGATTTGCATGAAAACAAAACGATGGACGAGCCTTCTGCTTGCGTCTTTTATGATGCTCTCGGTGTTTGCCGGCTGCGGAACCGGCACACAGACCCCCTCCGGGGAGCCGTCTGCTCCGCCTTCTGATGTACAGGGGGAAAGCGCGAGCCCCACAAACGAAGGCGCCAAGACGAAGGTCAATCTCGCGCTGCTTTCCGGGCCCACGGGGGTGGGCGCCGCCAAGCTGCTTTCCGACAACGAGGCGGGAAACACGGAAAATCAATATGACGTCACCATTGCCGCCGCGCCGGACGAGCTGACGGGAAAAATCGTCAGCGGGGAAATCGACATTGCGGCGCTTTCCACCAACCTGGCGGCGACCCTGTATCAAAAAACAAATGGGAAGGTGCAGCTTGCGGCGATCAACACCTTGGGCGTGCTGTATATCTTGGAAAACGGGGAAGAAATTCAGTCCATTGCCGACTTGAAGGGGAAAACCGTTTATGCCTTTGGCCAGGGGGCCAATCCCGAATATGTGCTGCGGTACCTGCTGGAGGAAAACGGGCTGAAGGAAGGGCAGGACGTCACAGTGGAGTTTAAGCCCAACGAAGAAATCGTGGCTGCCATGGCGTCCGGCAAGGCGAAGGTGGCCATGCTCCCCGTTCCGGCGGCGACCACAGTTTTGATGAAAAACGAGTCTGTGCGAGAGGCGCTGGATTTGACAAAAGAATGGGACAAGACAACGGAGGACAGCCGGCTGACCATGGGCTGCATCGTGGTGCGCAAGGAGTTTGCCCAGCAGAACCCGGAGGCGGTGAAGGCCTTTTTGAAGGAATATGAAGCCTCTGTCCATTATGTCAAAGAGAATGTAGACGAGGCCGCCGAGATGGTGGCTCACTTCGGCATCACCGGCAGCGCGGACATCGCGAAGGCCGCCATTCCCCAGTGCAATCTGACCTGCATCACCGGGGAGGACATGAGAGTCGCCATTCAGGGATATTATGAAGTGCTCTTTGCAGCGGAGCCGTCTTCCATTGGAGGCCAGCAGCCTGATGATGCGTTCTATTATATTCCGTAAGATCAAACGAATCGGCCGAACGCTGATCGCCCTTGGCTTTTGGCTCGGGCTTTGGCAGATCGCCGCCATGGTTGTGGGACAGGAATTGTTGATTCCTGCCCCACTCTTGGTTTTGCGGCGGCTTGCGGAGCTGGGGGGAACGGTGCTTTTCTGGCAAAGCGCCGGAGGAACCCTGCTGCGCATTTTCGGCGGGTTTTTGATCGGCGTTGTTCTGGGCACTGTGGTAGGGGTGCTTACGGCGTCCTGGCCTCTGGCGGATCTGCTTTTGTCCCCCGCGGTGCGGGTGGTGCGGGCCACGCCGGTGGCGTCCTTCATCGTTTTGATGCTCCTCTGGGTCAAAACCGGGATGCTGCCCGCTTTCATCTCCGCGCTGATGGTGCTGCCCATTCTCTGGGGCAACGTGACGCGGGGCATCCGGGAGACGGACCCTTTGCTTCTGGAGATGGGGGCGCTGTATGGGTTCGGCTTTTGGAAGGAAAAGCGGCTGATTTACCTGCCCTCCGTTTTGCCTTATTTCACCAGCGGCTGCAAAACGGCCCTTGGCCTTGCCTGGAAATCCGGCGTGGCGGCAGAGGTGCTTTGCCTGCCCAAGCAGGCCGTCGGCACCCAAGTGTATTATAGCAAGCTGTATTTGGAAACGCCCTCTCTCTTTGCCTGGACGGTGGTGGTCATCGTCCTTAGCTTTTTGGTAGAGGGTGTTTTGGTGTTTGGCATGAACCGCCTGGAAAAGCGGCGAGGGCGAACGGAAGGAGGGGGCGCGGGTGCCGAGGCTTGAAAATGTGACGGTGCGGTTCGGGGAAAAGCGGGTGCTGGACCGGCTGTCCTTTCAGATGCCGGAAAGAGGCATCACCTGCATGACAGGCCCCTCCGGCTGCGGAAAGACCACGTTGCTTCGGGTGCTGGCCGGGCTGCAACAGCCGGACGAAGGGCGGGTTTTGGACACGCAAAAGGGTCAGTGCGCCTTTTTGTTTCAGGAGGATCGGCTCCTGCCCTGGCGGACGGCGGCGGAGAACATCCAGGACGTGCTGCCCAAGCAAAAGACGGGAAAGGGGCAAGAGGCCCTTTTTTGGCTGTCTCTGGTGGAGCTGGCGGAAGAGGCGGGGGCTTATCCCAGCGAGCTGTCCGGTGGGATGCGCCGGCGTGTCGCGCTGGCAAGGGCCCTGGCATATGGAGCGGAGCGCCCCGGCGCGCTGGCGGCGGGGGGTCGGTTTTTGTTGATGGACGAGCCGTTTGGCGGCATGGACGGCCCTCTGAAAAGCAGGCTGATCGGTCACGTTCGGGGGCTGAACATTCCGGCGTTGGTCATTACCCACGACTTGCAGGAAATGGAGCAAATGGGAGATCGGGTCATCCGCTGGGACGGGCCGCCCCTTCGTCTTTTGTCCTGCCGGGAGCGGGAAAAGACATAGGCCGGGACAAGAAAAAAGGAAGGCCCGGAGCAGGAAAAGTGAACAACTTGCACAAAGAAAACAAAAAGAAGACGGAAAGAATTGTTTGATTGTGCAAGAATCTGTGGTTGCGCCCTGAGGGGAAACATGCTAAAATATAGCTTGTGTCGCGAACAAATGCCCTCTGAGCAGGGACACGACGGGGCGTTGCGGGAAGGAGGCGGCGATGGTGAGCAAGACGCCGAAATATTATATTGTGGAAGGGCGCGCCCTTCCGGAGATTTTTCTCAAGGTGGCGGAAGCCAAGCGGATTTTGGAAATCGGCGAGGCCGTAACCGTGAACGAGGCGGCCCAGGCGGTCGGCATCAGCCGCAGCGCGTTTTATAAATACAAAGATTCCGTGCGTCCCTTTAGCGATATGATGACAGGACGCATCATCACCTTTCAGGTGCTGCTGAAAGACGAAAGGGGCGTTCTCTCTGCGATTTTATCGGTGTTTGCGGAGTTTGGAACCAATATTTTAACCATCAACCAAAGCATTCCCACCGACGGCTGCGCCGCCGTGACCCTTGGGGCGTCCACGTCCGACATGGTGCGTTCCGTGGAAGAGCTTTTGCAGGCGGTTTCCGGGCTGCCGGGGGTGATCCGGTTTGAGATCTTGGCGGGGTAAGACGGGGGCAAGATACAGGTCGGTGGAAAAAGGAAGCAGGCGGCGCCGAGCGGGCGCCTGCGCCGAAAAGGGGAAAGGATGATAACCATATGATTCAGGTGGCGATTTTAGGATACGGAACGGTTGGCTCCGGGGTTGCGGAAGTGATCGCGAACCACTCGGGCGCCATTGCGGCCAAGGTGGCAAAACCCATTCACATTAAATATATCCTGGTGCGGCGGGACATGCCGCAAGGGCCGTTTTCCGATCTGTTTGTGAAGGACTTTTCCGTGATCGAGCAAGATCCGGACGTGCAGGTCGTGGTGGAAACCATGGGAGGCACCGGCGCCGCGCTGGAATATACCAGACGGGCGCTGCTGGCGGGGAAAAACGTGGTGACCTCCAACAAAGAGCTGGTGGCCGAGCATGGGTACGAGCTGCTCCAGCTGGCCCGCTCCAACAACCTCAGCTATCTGTTTGAAGCCAGCGTGGGCGGGGGCATTCCCATCATCCGCCCCATCAGCCAATGTCTGGCCGCCAACGATCTGACGGAGATCTGCGGCATCTTAAACGGCACCACCAACTATATTTTGACAAGAATGATCAGAGCGGGGCTGTCCTTTGAAGCGGCCCTTCAGGAGGCCCAGGACAAAGGCTATGCCGAGCGGGATCCGGCGGCGGACGTGGAGGGCCACGACGCGTGCCGCAAAATCTGCATTTTGGCCTCCCTTTCCTTCGGGCGGCATATTTACCCCAGCCAGGCCGACACGGAGGGCATCACAAACATTACGCTGGAGGATGTTCAGTATGCCGGGGCCGGAGGCAAGAAGATCAAGCTGCTGGGTCGGGCGCTGCGCCGGCCCGACGGGAAGGTCTGCGCTTATGTCGCCCCCCATCTGGTGGACGAGGAAAGCCCTCTTGCGAACGTGGAGGACGTGTTTAACGGGATCGTGGTGAAGGGCGACTCCATCGGAGACGTGATGTTTTACGGCAGGGGCGCCGGGAAGCTGCCCACAGCCAGCGCCGTTGTGGCGGATATTATGGATGCCGCCCGGCATATTGAAAGCAAAAAGTACGTCAACTGGGCGCCGGGAGGCGCGGACGCCGCCGTTTCGTCGGAGAGCGTTGCAACAGGCTGGTACGTACGGGGGGTGGCCCGGAAGGAGGACGCGGAAAAGGCCTTTGGCGACATTTCGCCGCTGCACCGCACCGGCGCGCCGGAAGGGGAAATCGCGTTTTTGACGTCTTCCATGACCCGGGCGGAAGCGGAGGAAAAAAGCAAAAAATTCGAGGTGAAAAGCCTGATCCGCGTGCTGGATGTATAGCAGATAACAAAAACGAGGGCATCACCATAGAATAGACAAAACAGAGCCATGCCGCGCCGCGGCATGAGGGGGGATTGGAACAAGATGGGACTTGTGGTACAAAAATTTGGCGGAAGCTCTGTGGCAAACACAGAGCGGATTCGAAATGTGGCGGGGATCATTGCCGACACATATAAGCAGGGGAACAACGTCGTTGTGGTTTTGTCGGCCCAGGGGGACACCACGGACGATTTGATCGAGAAGGCGGCGGAGCTGAACCCCAGCCCGTCCAAGCGGGAGATGGATATGCTGCTGTCTACGGGGGAACAGATCTCGGTTTCGCTGTGCGCCATGACGCTGGAGGGCATGGGGCTTCCCGTGGTGTCCCTCACGGGGTGGCAGGCCGGCGTGCGGACCAACTCCAAATACGGGAACGCCCGGATCAAGCGAGTGGCCGGCGAGCGGGTTCTGACAGAGCTGGATAAGCGCAATATTGTCATCGTGACGGGGTTTCAAGGCATCAACAAATACGACGACATTACAACGCTGGGAAGAGGCGGATCCGACACGTCGGCGGTGGCTCTGGCCGCATCGCTGCATGCCGACCTGTGCCAGATTTATACGGACGTAGACGGCATATACACGGCCGATCCCCGTTTTGTGAAAGGGGCGACGAAGCTGGCGGAGATTACATATGACGAAATGATGGAGCTGGCGTCTTTGGGCGCCCAGGTGCTGCACAATCGCTCTGTGGAGCTTGCCAAACAGTACGGCGTCAATTTAGAGGTGATTTCCAGCTTCGCCAAGCAGCCCGGCACAAAAGTCAAGGAGGTAGTGAAAACCATGGAGAAACTGCATGTGAGCGGCGTGGCAAAGGATACCAACATCGCGCGGATTGCCCTGATCGGCCTTTCAGACCGGCCCGGCATTGCATATAAAGTGTTTTCCCTTCTGGCGAGGAGAGGCATCAACGTGGACATTATTTTGCAGTCCATCGGCAGAGAAGAGACGAAGGACATCAGCTTTACCATCTCCCAGAGCGATTTGGAAGGGGCGCGGAAGGTCATCGAGGAAAACCGGGAGGTGCTGGGCTTTGACCACATGACCATCAGCGACAGCGTGGCGAAAATCAGCGTGGTGGGCGCCGGCATGGTCAACAACCCGGGGGTTGCGGCCTCCATGTTTGAAGTGCTGTACAACGCGGGCATCAATATCAATATGATCTCCACCAGCGAAATCAAGGTTTCCGTTTTGGTGGACATCGCGGATGCGGACCGCGCGGTGCAGGTGGTTCACGATCGGTTCTTTTCTGAGTTCGGCAGATAAGAATAAAAAAGGCAAGGGGCGGTTCCATTTTGGAACCGCCCCTTGCCCTTTGCGCGGCATCAAAAGCGTTACAGCACTTTTGATAAAAAGTCCTTTGTTCTCTGGTGCTGGGGCGCGTCAAAAAAGGGCTGAGGCGCCCCTTCTTCCAACACCCGGCCTTCGTCCATAAAGACCACCCGGGTTCCCACCTCCCGGGCAAAGCCCATCTCGTGGGTGACAACGGCCATGGTCATGCCGTCCAGCGCCAACTCCCGCATGACCTCCAGCACTTCTCCCACCATTTCCGGGTCCAGAGCGGAGGTGGGCTCGTCAAACAGCATCACGCCCGGGTCCATGCAGAGGGCGCGGACGATGGCGATACGCTGCTTTTGCCCGCCGGACAGCTGGGACGGAAAGGCCTTTGCCCGGTCGGAAAGACCCACCCGCTTTAAAAGGGCCATGGCCTTTTCCTCTGCCTCTGCTTTGGAGCGCCCCAGCAGGCGGATGGGCGCCAACGTCATATTTTGCAAAATCGTCATATGGGGGAACAGATTAAACTGCTGAAAGACCATCCCCATTTTCTGGCGGTATAAATTGATGTTGGCCTTGGGCGCCGTAATATCCGTCCCTTCAAACAGGATTTTCCCCCCGGTGGGCATCTCCAGCAGGTTCAGACAGCGCAAAAAGGTGGACTTTCCGCTGCCGGAGGGGCCGATGATGACCAAAACGTCCCCTTTGGAGATCGTGAGGTCAATGCCCCGAAGGGCATGGAGGCTGCCAAAGGATTTCTCCAGCTGCTCCACTTGAATGAGCGGTTGATCAGTGATCACTGCTGCGCAGCCTCCTTTCCAACACGGTGACAAATTTCGACAAAACCATGACGAGAACCAGATAGATCAGAGCCACGGCGATCAAGGGCAGGAAAGCGTCAAAGGTGCGGCCTCTGATGATGTCTCCGCCTTTGGTCAGATCCTGAAGGGCGATGTAGCCGCTGACCGAGGTTTCTTTCAGCAATACAATGAATTCGTTGCCCAAGGCGGGGATCACGTTTTTGACGGCTTGGGGCAGGATGATAAACCGCATGGTCTGCACATAATTAAAGCCCAGGCTGCGGCCGGCCTCCATCTGGCCTTTGTCGATGGACATGATGCCGGACCGTACAATTTCCGCTACATAAGCGCCGGAATTGATGCCAAAGGCGATGATGGCCACCACGGTTTTGTCGATATTGACAGAGGCGAACACCACAAAATAGATGATCAAAAGCTGCACAACCACCGGCGTGCCCCGAATGACGGTTAAATAGACCCGGCAGATTCCGTTGGCAATTTTCATTTTTCCTGTGGTGTCGTGGGCGGAACGGATCATGGCGATCAGAAAGCCCAGGATGATGCCCAAAATCAGCGCGCCAAGGGTTACCTTTAATGTGACGCCCAGCCCGTTCCAAAGGTAGCGCCAACGGTTGTCTGTGACAAAATCGTTGATGAACTTGATGTGAAGGGTGTCAAACCACTGACGCAGCCCTTCATAACTCGCATGAAACCATTCGGCCATGCAATTGCCCCCTCTCGTGAGAACATGGATCAGGGGGGTGGCAGCCCACCGCCCCTGACCGTGGATTAGCGTCTCGACGAATGATTACGCTTTGATATATTTGTCGATGATGCTCTGCAGCGTGCCGTCGTCTTTCAGCTCTTTCAAAACGGCGTTGATTTTGTCCTTCAGGGCGGTGTTGCCCTTGGCGATGGCGATGGCGTAGTCTTCAACGGTGTATTCCGTTTCCAGAATCTTCAGGCCGGGGGTGGAGGCGACGAAGGACTTTGCCGGTTCCCGGTCGATGACGACAGCGTCAATTTTGCCCTGAGACAGCGCCAAAACGGCTTCCGTTCCCTTGTTGTAACGTTCCACCGCGTCGTCGCCGTAGTCCTCGGTGATATAAATGTCGCCGGTGGTGGCTTCCTGCACGCCGACCTTTTTGCCCGCGAGGTCATCGGGAGTTTTGATGTCGGAATCCTCCTTGACGATGACGACCTGATAGCCCGTGGCGTAAGAATCAGAAAAGTCGACGTTGACCAAACGGTCCTCCCGCACGGTCATCCCGGCGGCGCCGATGTCTGCCTTGCCGGACTGAACCGCCGCGATGATGGAGTTAAACTCCATGTCCTCCACCTTCAGGGTGAGGTCTAGTTTTTCCGCAATGGCTTTGGCGATTTCCACGTCGATGCCAACAACCTCGCCCCCTTCATAATACTCATACGGCGGGAAATAGGCGTTGGTGGCCATGATCAGCACACCCTCCTGCGCGGTTTTGATGTCGGACGCGGCGGCGCTGGGATCTGCCGATGAGGTGGCGGCTTGATCGCCGCAGGCGCCCAGCGCAAGCAGCATGCAGGCGGCAAGAACGCCCAAAGCCAGCTTCTTCAAATGTTTCATTCCAATACTCCTCCCATTTTGTGAAATATTTTCTTGAGATCGTCTGAATATTTATTCAGACGATCTGCCAAGATGTAACGCATGAAACATTATATTATAAAATGAAAGCGGACACAAGGCCAACGTGAAAATTTCCAACAAAACGGGGGAAACGGAAGCCGCCGGCAGAGGCGGATCCCCCGCCCCGGGCCCGCGTGGAAACCCGCCGAAAAGAAGGCGAAAAAGCCCGACACAAAAGGGGGGAAAAGTGAGCCCCGGGCGGGCGGAAGCACTTGACACCGTTTCGTTCCCTTGATATAGTAAAGACAAAACAAAAGACGTTTTCTTCCAAGGCGAAACGGGGGGTTGGACGGGCGTTTGAACGGAAAAGGAGGCCTCTATGGCAACATCGGGATCAAAACGGAATTATGGCAACGACAGCATTTCATCCCTCAAGGGCGCGGACCGGGTTCGGAGACGCCCGGGGGTTATTTTTGGCTCTGACGGATTGGAAGGGTGCCAGCATTCTGTCTTTGAAATCCTTTCCAACGCCATTGACGAGGCCAGAGAAGGGTTTGGCAATGTCATCATCCTGACCAGCTATGCCGACCGCTCCATCGAAGTGGAGGACTTTGGAAGAGGCTGTCCTGTGGATTTTAACCAGACGGAGAACCGGTACAACTGGGAGCTGGTGTTTTGCGAACTATATGCCGGCGGGAAGTACGACAACAACGCCGGAGAACATTATGAATATTCCTTGGGGCTCAATGGTCTTGGCTCCTGCGCCACCCAATACGCGTCGGAATATATGGATGTGACGGTGTTTCGGGATCGCACGGAATACACCCTGCGTTTTGAGCGGGGAGAGAACATAGGCGGCCTGCACAAAGAGCCAAGCAGCCGCAAACAAACGGGGACGCGGATTCGCTGGAAGCCTGATTTAGACGTGTTTACAGACATTGCCATCCCGGACGCCTACTTTCAGGATGTTTTGAAAAAGCAGGCGGTGATCAACGCGGGCATCACCTTTCGCTTCCGCAAGGAAGTGGAAGGGGGCTTTGAGGAAACGGACTTCCGGTATGAAAACGGGATCAAGGACTATGTGGCCGAGCTTGCGGGAAAAACCCCTTTGACGGCGCCTGTGTTTTGGGAGGGGCAGGCAAAGGGAAGAGACCGGAAGGACAAGCCGGAATATAAGGTAAAAATGTCGGTCGCGTTTTGTTTTTCCAACACCGTCAGCCAGGTGGAATATTACCACAACTCCTCCTGGCTGGAGTATGGCGGCGCGCCGGAAAAGGCGGTGAAAAGCGCCTTTGTCTCCGCGCTGGACGGATATTTACGCCAAAACGGAAAGTATCAGAAAGGAGAGGGGAAAATCGGCTTTCCGGACATTCAGGATGCCCTGGTGCTGGTGACCAACTGCTTTTCCACCTTAACTTCTTACGAAAACCAGACGAAAAAGGCCGTGAACAACAGATTCATCCAAGAAGCCATGACGGATTTTTTGCGCAGCAGGCTGGAGATTTATTTCATTGAAAATCGGTTTGACGCGGAAAAAATAGCGGAACAGGTGATGATCAACAAGCGCAGCCGGGAGACGGCGGAAAAGGCCCGGCTGAACTTGAAAAAAAAGCTGTCCGGCTCCATCGACATTGCAAACAGGGTGCAAAAATTCGTAGACTGCCGCAGCAAGGACGTGGCCAAGCGGGAGCTTTATATCGTGGAGGGGGATTCGGCGCTGGGCGCCGTCAAGCTCTCTCGGAACGCGGAATTTCAAGGGATTATGCCCGTGCGGGGGAAGATTTTAAACTGTCTCAAGGCAGACTATGCCAGAATTTTCAAAAGCGAGATCATCACGGATTTATTAAAGGTCATCGGCTGCGGCGCCCAGGTGGAGAGCAAATATACAAAGGAGATTCCTTCCTTTGACCTGGGGGGGCTGCGGTGGCAGAAAATCATCATCTGCACCGACGCGGATGTGGACGGGTTCCAGATCCGCACGCTGATCCTCACCATGCTGTATCGGCTCACTCCCGCGCTGATCCGGGCGGGGTATGTGTACATCGCGGAATCCCCGCTGTTTGAAATCAATACCAAGCAAAAGACCTATTTTGCCTATTCCGAGCGGGAAAAGGCGGATATTTTAAAAACCATCGGCACCCAGAAATACGACATCTCAAGATCCAAAGGGCTGGGCGAAAACGAATCGGACATGATGTGGCTGACCACGATGAACCCCGCCACCCGGCGGCTGATTCGGGTGATGCCCTCTGACGTGGAACAGACGGCCCGGGTGTTCGATTTGCTTTTGGGGGACAACCTGTCCGGCCGGAAAAGCCACATCGCGGACAACGGGCATAAATATTTGGACGCCGCGGATGTTTCCTGAGGAAGGGCATACAGATAAAGGACGGATATAATGGCGCGAAAGAAACAACCAAAGAAAGAAAACGGGCATCCCCAGGTGGAGGGGCTCCAGGCGCAGGTGACAGAGCAGCCCATTGTAGACACCTTGGAGCTGAACTATATGCCCTATGCCATGAGCGTCATCGTCTCCCGGGCCATTCCGGAGATTGACGGGTTCAAGCCGTCCCATCGAAAGCTGCTGTACACCATGTATCTCATGGGTCTGCTAAACGGGAAACGCACCAAATCTGCCAATGTAGTGGGGCAGACCATGCGGCTAAACCCCCACGGCGACGCCGCCATTTACGAGACCATGGTGCGTCTTTCCAGGGGAAACGGCGCCCTGCTCCACCCCTTTGTAGACTCCAAAGGGAACTTCGGCAAGGTATACTCCCGGGACATGGCGTATGCCGCCGCCCGGTACACAGAGGTGAAGCTGGAGCCCATTTGCAGCGAGCTGTTTCGGGACATTGATTACGACACGGTGGACTTCGCGGACAATTATGACGGGACCATGCGGGAGCCGACCTTGCTGCCCACCGCCTTTCCCAACGTTTTGGTGTCTGCCAACCAGGGGATCGCCGTGGGGATGGCCAGCATGGTTTGCGGCTTTCCCTTGGGTGAAGTATGCGACACCACCATTGCCTATTTAAAGGACAAAGGGCACCGCCTGCTCTCGACCCTCCATGGGCCGGATTTTCCAACCGGCGGGGAGCTTTTGTATGACGAGAAGGCCCTCGACACCATTTACCGGACGGGGAGGGGCTCTGTGCAGGTGCGGGCCCGGTGGCGATATGTCAAAAAAGAAAACGTGATCGAGATTTACGAGATTCCTTACACAACCACGGTGGAGGCGATTTTAGACAAGGTGACCGACCTGGTTCGAGCCGGAAAGGTCAAAGAAATTTCCGATATGCGGGACGAGACGGATTTAAACGGGCTGAAGCTTGCCATTGATTTGAAGCGGGGGACGGACCCGGAGAGGCTGATGGCCCGTCTGATGAAGCAAACACCGCTGATGGACTCCTTTTCCTGCAACTTTAACATTCTCGTTGCCGGGATGCCCCGGGTGATGGGCGTTGTGGAGATTTTAGAGGAATGGGTCGCTTGGCGCACCGAGGGGGTGCGCCGCAGGGTGCACTACATGATGAAACGAAAGGAGGAGAGGCTTCACCTGCTGGTGGGACTGAAGCAGATTTTGCTGGACATTGACCGGGCCATTCGCATCATCAGAGAAACGGAAGAGGACGGAGATGTGATTCCCAATCTCATGGCAGGGTTTGCAATTGACCAAATCCAGGCGGACTATGTGGCGGAAATCAAGCTGCGAAACATCAACAAAGGATATATCTTAAAGCGCGTGGAGGAGACGGCCGCGCTGGAGGGGGAGATCGCGGATCTCAAAGAGATGCTGGAAAAGCCCCAAAGAGTGAAGCGGCTGATCATCTCCGAGCTGGAACAGATCAAGAAAACATACAGCGTGCCCCGAAAAACCCTGGTTGTGCATGACGCGGCCGAGGAGGAAGCGGCCGAGGAGGAGGAAGCCGACGACTATCCCGTGCATCTGTTTCTTTCCAAAGACGGGTACTTCAAAAAGATTACGCCCCTTTCCCTGCGCTTGGGCGGGGAGCAAAAGTGGAAGCCGGGGGACGACCTTCTTTGCGAAACGGAAACCACAAACCGGGCGGAATGCCTGTTTTTTACCAACCGACAGCAGGTGTACAAAGCCCGGCTGTATGAGTTTGACGATATGAAGGCCTCTTTGCTGGGCGACTATTTGCCCGCGAAGCTGGGCATGGAAGAGGGGGAACGGGTCCTGTTTGCCTGCCTGTCCCGGGGGTATAAAGGAAGCCTTCTCTTCTGCTTTGAAAACGGGAAGGTGGCGCGGATCGACCTTGCCCGTTACCAAACGGTTTCCCGCCGCCGGAAGCTGACGGGGGCCTTTTCAAACAAAAGCCCCGTGGCCTCCATCCTGCTGCTGGAGGAAGAAGAGAAGGAGATCGTCATCTGCTCCACAGAGGACCGGGCCGTGCTGTTTGACTCGGCTCTTTTGGACGTGAAAACCACCCGAACGGCTCAAGGGGCGCAGGTGATGACATTGAAACCAAAACATCAAGTGAAGTGGGCGGCACCTTTGGAACAAACCCGGATGAAAAACCGGGGGCGCTACCGTGCCAAGGCGCTGCCGGGCAGGGGGGCGTTGCTGAAACCGGAAGATCTGGGGGAAATCCAGCTTAATTTATTGGAAGGGACGGACGAGACGTCCTGACAGGAGGTTATCATATGAATCGAAAACACCCGGTTTTGCAAGAGCTTTACCACGGCATATGGCTGACGGTGACGGCGCTGATCTTTGCCATTTCGTACAACTGGTTTTTTGCGCCAAACAACATCGCCTTTGGCGGGGTAACGGGTATTGCCATGGCCATCAACGGTGTGTTTGGCGCGCCGCCGGTGGGTATTTTGATGATCGCCATGAACATCCCCCTCTTTTTGATAGGGTGGCGGTTTTTGGGGAAGCAGTTTTTGTTTCGCTCGCTGTATACAACGATATTAAGCTCTGTTCTGGTTGATGTGGTGGGGTCGATTTACACCTTCCCCACCATGGATCCCCTTCTGGCCAGCCTGTATGGCGGGCTGCTGCTGGGCGTTGCCTACGGCGTCATTTTCCGCCATGGCGGCAGCACCGGCGGGGTGAACATCGGGGCCCGCCTGCTCAAGCTGAAATTTGCCCATTTGCCCATGGGCCAGCTGCTTTTGCTGCTGGATCTCGGCGTGATTGGCATTTCCGCTTTGGCGTTTGGCGAAGTCAACAGCGCGCTCTACGGTCTCGTCTCCCTCTACATCAGCACGGTTTTGATGGATTTTGTGCTGTATGGTATGAACAAGGCGAAGTTTGCCTATGTCATCAGCGATCAATCCGCCGAGGTTGCGGCGGCCATTACCCAGGGCATGTCCCGGGGGGTTACCATTTTGCAGGGGCAGGGGGCCTTTTCCGGGGAAGAGAAAAGAGTGCTGCTGTGCGCCTTTAAAAAACACCAGATCATGGACTTGAAGCGCATGGTGAAGGAAATCGACCCGGACGCGTTTTTGATCGTGAGCGAGGCGTATGAGGTGCTGGGCGTGGGGTTTGACGAGTACAAAAAGAACGCGATTTAGGAGAGATGGATATGAACATAGAAAAACTTCGGAAGAACCTGGAAGCAGGGGGGTACCGCACCTCTTACTTTGAAACGGCGCAAGAAGCCGCCGCATACTTAAACGAAGCCATCGACCAGGTTACAGTGGGGATGGGCGGCTCTGTCACCCTTCAGGAAATGGGGCTGTACGAGTCCCTCTCCGCACACAACGAGGTGCATTGGCACTGGGCCGGGGGAACGGCGGCGGCCGCCGCCGGGGCAAAGGTGTACCTCTCGTCTGTAAACGGCGTTGGAGAGACCGGCGAGATCATCAACATTGACGGCAACGGAAATCGGGTGGCTTCCACCATTTATGGACACGAAAAAGTCTACCTCATTGTGGGGGTCAATAAAATCGCGCCCGATTATGACGGCGCCCTGTGGCGGGCGCGGAACATTGCCGCCCCCCAAAACGCCAAACGGCTTGGGTTGGACACCCCCTGCGCCCAGCGCGGGGACCGCTGCTATGACTGCGACAGCCCCCAGCGGATCTGCAAGGCGCTTTCCGTTTTTTGGAGAAAGCCCGGCATGGCGGGGGAGATGGAAGTGGTGGTGGTCAACCAGCACCTGGGCTACTGAGAACGCCGTTGAAGGCGAAGGAAAGGAAGCTGTGATGAAAGGGCGGTTTTTCGTGATCGGGCTGGCCGCTCTCTTGCTGCTGCAAGGGTGCAGCGCCACGTTTCTCAATCGGGAATATGTAACAGAACAGGCCCACGAGGAAAACGGCCTTTTGGCAGATACGTCTATCTTGCGGGCCGACGGATACGAGTCCTTGGTGGACGCCATTTTGCAATTGGTCGGCCGGGGCGGGGAGCATGGCGTCATCCGGCTGTACAATTATTCCGGCGACGTGGGAGCGTGTTTGTCAAAGGCTTGCCTGGAAGTGAAACGAAACCGCCCTCTGGGGGCGTACGCCGTGGATTACATGACGTACGATTTCTCCCGGATTGTTTCTTACTATGAAGTGAACCTTTATTTTGTGTACCGCAAGTCGTATGAAGAGATCAAGGGCGTGGTTGCCGCCACGGGAGGCAGCGCCATGAAAGAAGTGCTGCAGGGGGCGCTGCGGGAGTTTTCTTCCTCCGCCGTGCTGCACATCGGATATTTCGAGGAAGACGAGGCGGCCATCCGAGCGATCGTCAAAAAGGCATATGACGCCACGCCGGAGGCCGCCTTCGGCCTGCCGGATTGCGAGATCAGCCTGTACCCGGAAGAGGGAACGGATCGGATCGTGGAAATCGCGCTTACGTACCAGAGCCATCGGGACGTTTTGCTGCGCCGGCAGGAGCAGGTGAAGCGGGCGGCGGAGCTTTTGGCGGACACAGCCGGAGGGGATTCTCAGAAAGAGACGGTGACGCAGCTGTATCGCAAGCTGAAGCAGCGGGCGGCTTACAGCCCGACCGGCGGAGACACCGTTTACGGCGCGTTGGTTCAGCGAAGCGCCAACAGCGAGGGAACCGCGATGGCCATGTCCCTTTTGTGTGAAACGGCGGGAATCCCCTGCGAGCTGGTGCGGGGAACCCGGGGCGGCGTTTCATGGGTTTGGAACCGGGTGACGCTGGACGGGGAACCAGTGGAGTTTGACCCGGCGGCGCAAATGCAGCAAGGCGCCCAGACCCCGATGTATCGGCCCCGGGGGGAGATGGGAAGCGGATATGGGTATGAAACGGCGGAATGAAGCGGGCTGACGGCAGATGGGGGCGAAAAGGATCGGTTCAACGCGTTCGTTTCGTGAAAATGTGCCAAAAAGACGAAAAGGGATCCCTTTTTGTAAATTTTCTCTTGACAGGAGACAGACAATATTATATGATAGCTTGGCGTTCACAGAGCGCCAAGCGTTTTCCATATAGGAAACCGTTTTACTGCGATGATGCGGGAGATTGCGGGGTGACCCGGTAACTTCCGCGGAGTATGTCCGAAAATCGGGCGGCTGAGGAAACTGTATGCTGCGTATATCACTGCGCGGAAGGAAACCGGCCAACCTTATTTGCGCCGGTTTTGCTTATGGAGCAGAATGATACGCACGGAGTAGCGTACAAGTATTTCCCTCGCCGTACGAAGAGAAACCATCACTTTGTACGTTTACGTAAGGAGGAAACCACCACATGGCAGCACAGAAAGAAATGATTCGTATCCGGCTCAAGGCGTATGACCATCAGCTCATTGACGCCAGCGCAGAAAAAATCGTGGAAACCGCCAAACGCAACGGCGCGGCTGTTTCCGGCCCCATCCCCCTTCCCACGAAGAAGGAAGTTGTCACCATTTTGCGGGCGGTTCACAAATACAAGGACAGCCGGGAGCAGTTTGAGCGCCGCACCCACAAGCGCTTGGTTGACATCTTGAGGCCTACCCCGAAAACGGTGGAAGCGCTGATGAATTTGGATCTGCCCGCCGGCGTGGAGATTTCAATCAAACTTTAGCATCGCATTGTTTTCGCATCGCAATTTTAACATCGCATTATCTTGTTGGTACCTTTGTCCGCTGCATGCAAAGCGGGCGGGTCATGTTGGCAAAGCCAACCAATAACCTAAAGGAGGAGACTGCATGGAAAAGGCATTGATCGGCAAAAAAGTGGGCATGACGCAAATTTTTGACGCAGACGGCAAGGTCATTCCCGTTACCGTCATTGAAGCGGGCCCTTGTGTTGTTGTCCAGAAAAAGAGCGTGGAAAAAGACGGCTACGCCGCGGTTCAGCTGGGCTTTGAGGATGTTCCCGCGCGGAAGGTGAACAAGCCCAAGATGGGACACCTCAAAAAAGCGGGCGACGCGTTGAAGCGGACGCTGAAGGAATTTCGCATGGAAAACGGGGACGATTTGAGTGTCGGCAGTGTGCTGAAAGCAGACGTGTTTGCTGAAGGCGACCGGGTGGACATCACCGGGACCAGCCGAGGAAAAGGATATGCCGGCGTGATCAAGCGCTGGGGCGCCCGGCGGACCCCCATGAGCCACGGCGGCGGCCCGGTTCACCGGCACGCGGGTTCCATGGGATCCGGCACGGACCCCGCTCGTATTTTTCCCGGCAAAATTGGCGCCGGCCAAATGGGCAACGAACAGATCACGGTGATGAATTTGGACGTGGTGAAAGTGGACCCCGAATTTAATCTGATTGCAGTGCGCGGCGCGATCCCCGGCCCAAAGGGCGGCGTGGTCTTCCTTCGCAACTCAGTCAAAAACAAATAAGAGTGGAAGGAGCGTAAAAGAGTATGCCGAAAGCAACCGTTTATAATATGGCAGGGCAGTCCGTTGGTGAAATTGAACTGTCCGAGGCCATTTTTGGAACAGAACCCAACGAGGCTGTTCTCCACGAGGTGGTAAAAAACCACTTGGCAAACTTGAGACAGGGAACCCAAAGCGCACTGACACGCGCGGAAGTATCCGGCGGCGGCAGAAAGCCCTATCGTCAAAAAGGCACCGGGCGCGCCCGCCATGGCTCGACCCGCGCAGTGCAATGGACACACGGCGGCGTGGCATTCGCGCCCAAACCCAGAACATACCGCTATGCCGTGAACAAAAAAGTAAAGCGTTTGGCGCTCAAGAGTGCCCTTTCCGCAAAGGCGGCGGCAGGAAACATCATTGTGGTGGACGATTTGAATATGGACACCATCAAGACAAAAGAGTTCCAGACGTTTTTGAACGCCGTCGGCGTGGAGCGCAAGGCTGTTGTGGTGACCCCGGAACTGCGGGAGGCCATTGTGAAAAGCGCGCGGAACATTCCGGGCATCCAGGTCACAACGGCGAAAATTTTAAACGTGTATGATATTCTAAACGCCCAGCGGTTTGTCGTGGACAAGAGCGCCTTGGCTGTGATTGAGGAGGTGTTCGCATAATGACGAATGCGTATGATATCATCCTTCGCCCCGTTATCACCGAGCAGTCCATGGAAGGAATCGGAGACAAGCGGTACGTTTTTGAAGTTGCGAAAACGGCCGGCAAGCCGGAAATCAAAAAAGCCATCGAAGAAATTTTCGGCGTAAAGGTGCAGAAGGTCAACACACTGAACATGATCGGCAAGGAAAAGCGCATGGGAGCCCATCCCAAGGGCCGCCGCAAAAACTGGAAAAAGGCGATGATTCAGCTCACGCCGGACTCCAAGGGCATTGAATTCTTTGAGGGCATGATTTAAGGAGGTAAGACGCAATGGCGATTAAAACCTATAAACCGACAACGCCGTCCCGGCGACATATGACCGTTTCGGCTTTCGAGGGTATAGATAAAAGGGCAAAGCCGGAGCGCAGCCTGACCGAACCCCTGAAAAAGAATGCAGGTCGCAACAGCTACGGCAGAATCACCGTCCGTCATCGGGGCGGCGGCAATAAAGTGAAATACAGAATCATTGATTTTAAGCGGAATAAGTTGGATGTTCCCGGCACCGTGCTTCGTTTGGAGTATGACCCCAACCGCTCCGCCAATATCGCGCTGATCGAGTACGAAGACGGCGAGCGCAGATATATCCCGGCGCCTTTGGGCCTTTCTGCCGGCGACAAGGTCATTTCCTCCGCCAAGGCAGACATCAAACCCGGCAACGCGCTGCCGATTTCCGCCATTCCCACGGGTACTGTGATCCATTGCATTGAGATGTACCCGGGCAAGGGCGCTCAGCTGGTTCGTTCTGCCGGCGCCTCGGCGCAGCTGATGGCAAAAGAGAACGGCTTGGCGCAGATTCGCCTGCCCTCCGGCGAAGTGCGGATCGTCCGCCAGGAATGCATCGCGGTCATCGGCCAATTGGGCAATTTGGAACATGAAAACATCCAGATCGGCAAAGCAGGCCGGAAACGCCACATGGGCTGGCGGCCTTCTGTCCGCGGATCTGCCATGAACCCGGTGGATCACCCCCATGGCGGCGGCGAAGGAAAAGCACCCATTGGCCGTCCCAGCCCTGTGACCCCGTGGGGTAAGCCGACGTTGGGTTACAAGACGCGGAAGAAGAAAAACCGCACGGACAAATTCATTGTGAAACACCGCAATGCAAAGTAAGGGAGGCAAGAACTAGATGAGCAGAAGTGTGAAAAAAGGACCATTTGTCGCCCCCGAGCTGTTGAAGCGGGTGGAAGCGATGAACCAGGCCGGTGAAAAAAAAGTGCTGAAAACATGGTCTCGCGCGTCCACCATTTTCCCCTCTTTTGTAGGGCATACCATTGCAGTGCACGATGGCCGCAAGCATGTGCCTGTTTATGTCACAGAAGATATGGTTGGTCATAAATTAGGGGAATTTGCCCCAACCCGCACTTACAGAGGTCATTCCGGCGGCAAGACCTCCAAAACGAAGTAAGGAGGATATGCATTTATGGAAGCCAAAGCACATTTGAAATATGTCCGCATCTCGCCCCGCAAAGTTCAGATTGTCTGCGATTTGATTCGCGGAAAATCTGTGGGTACGGCAATGGCTATTTTGATGCAAACCCAAAAGTCTGCGTCCGAGCCGCTGATCAAGCTTTTGAAAAGCGCCGCTGCCAATGCGGAAAACAATCACGAGATGGACCCGGAGCGACTCTATGTTTCCGAAGTGTTCGCAACGCCCGGCCCGATTATCAAGCGGATTATGCCGAGAGCCCAAGGCAGAGCATATCGGATCAATAAGAGAACGTCTCACGTTACCATCGCAGTGAAAGAAAAGGCTTAGAGGTGAGGAGGTAAACTATGGGACAGAAAGTGCATCCCCACGGCTTGCGCGTGGGTGTCATCAAAGACTGGGATTCCCGTTGGTACGCCAGCAACGAAAAAGTGGGCGACCTGATCGTGGAAGACTATAAACTGCGGAAGTTTTTGAAAAAAACCCTGTATTCCGCAGGTATCCCCAAGATTGAAATTGAACGCAGCAACGACAGAGTGCGGATTTACCTGCACTGCGCCCGCCCCGGTGTGGTCATCGGCAAGGGCGGCGTGGAAATTGAGCGCCTGCGCAAGCGGGTGGAAGCGATGATCGGCAAACCTGTCGCGCTGAACATCGTGGAAGTGAAAAGCCCTGATATGAACGCGCAGCTGGTGGCGGAAAACATTGCGGCGCAGCTGGAAAAGAGAATCTCTTTCCGCCGTGCCATGAAAAACGCCATGGGCAGAGCCATGAGAATGGGCGTTCGGGGCATTAAAACCAACGTGTCCGGTCGTTTGGGCGGCGCCGAAATTGCAAGAACCGAGCACTACCGCGAGGGGACCATCCCCCTGCAGACCATCCGCGCCGACATTGACTACGGCTTTGCGGAGGCCGCCACCACTTTTGGCCGGATCGGCGTAAAAGTTTGGATTTACAAAGGCGAAGTTTTGAGCCAGACCCTGCGCACCACACCCCGCACCATGGACACCACCCGCCCGCCCCGGAGCGACCGGCAAAGAAACGACCGCAGAGGCGGCGACCGCGGCGGACGAAGCAACTACAATAACCGTCGCCCCGGAGGACAGGGCGGCTACAACAATCACCGTCCCGCAGGCCAGAGTGGGTATAACCGTCCTGCTGGAGGTCCCCAGAAGGAAGGAGGCGCTCAATAATGCTTCTGCCAAAGAGAGTCAAATACCGCAGAGTGCACAGAGGCCGTTTAAAGGGCAAGGCGTCCCGCGGCACAACCGTCACATATGGCGAATATGGCCTTCAGGCTGCCGAGCCGGCATGGATTACCAGCAACCAGATTGAAGCCGCGCGTATCGCGATGACCCGCTATATCAAGCGTGGCGGCCAGGTTTGGATTAAGATTTTCCCGGATAAACCCATCACAGAAAAACCCGCTGAAACCCGAATGGGTTCCGGTAAAGGGTCTCCCGAGTATTGGGTTGCTGTGGTCAAGCCGGGAAGAGTGATGTTTGAAATTGCAGGCGTTTCGGAAGAAATGGCAAGAGAAGCGCTGCGTCTCGCCAGCCACAAACTACCCATCAAGACGAAATTTGTGGCGAAAGCGGAAACCGAGACAGGTGGTGAATCATGATGAAGGCAAGTGAGGTACGCAATATGACGGCCGCGGAGCTGGAAACAAAGCTCACCGGTCTTAAGAAGGATTTGTTTTATCTCCGGCTTCAGCACGCGACCAATCAGCTGGACAATCCGCTGAAAATTGCTGATGTGAAGCGGGATATCGCCCGTGTAAAGACCATCATACGTGAGAAGGCGTTCCAGGCGAGCAACTCTCAGAGCCGATAAGGAGGAAGATAATCAATGGAAAACGAAAAGAGAGCTTCCCGCAAAACCAGAATCGGCATGGTCGTATCGGATAAGATGGACAAGACGATTGTGGTTGCGATTGCAGACCGGGTAAAGCACCCGCTATATAAGAAAATCGTGAAGCGCACGTATAAGCTGAAGGCACACGACGAGCAGAACCAGTGCCGCATCGGCGACAAGGTCAAAGTGATGGAAACCCGTCCTTTGTCCAAGGATAAAAATTGGCGCTTGATGGAAATCATTGAGAAAGCAAAGTAAGGAGGTACCGCTGTGATACAACAGGAAACATATCTCAAGGTGGCCGACAACACCGGTGCCAAAGAAATTAAATGTATCCGCGTCTTAGGCGGTTCCAAGAGAAGGTATGGGAACATCGGCGACGTAATCGTGGCCTCTATCCGCAAATCCGCGCCGGGTGGAACCGTTAAAAAAGGCGAAGTGGTGCGTGCGGTGATCGTGCGTACCGCGAAGGGTGTGCGTCGTGCCGATGGAACATATGTCCGCTTTGACGACAATGCGGCGGTTCTCATCAAGGAGGATAAAAACCCCCGCGGGACCCGTATCTTTGGCCCGGTTGCCAGGGAGCTGCGTGACAAGGATTATATGAAGATCTTGTCCCTCGCCCCCGAAGTCTTATAAGGGGGGGGACGAAGATGAACAAACTAAGCATTAAAAAAGACGACACGGTTGTCGTTTTGACCGGCAAGGATAAAGGCAGAAAAGGCAAGATCTTAACCGTCATGCCGAAATCCAGCAAGATCATTGTGGAAGGCATCAACATGGTGTCCCGCCACACAAAGCCTCGGAAGCAAGGGGAAGAGGGAGGCATCATCCAAAAGGAAGCGCCCCTTTACGCTTGCAAAGTGATGCGCGTTTGCCCCAAATGCGACAAGCCCACAAGACCGGCACACAAGATGCTGGCTGACGGCAAAAAAGTTCGTGTCTGCAAAAAGTGCGGCGCAGAGATTTAACGGAGAGGAGCGAACGAAATGCCAAGAATGAAGACAATGTATATGGAAGAGGTTGCTCCGGCTCTGATGAAAAAATTTGGATACAAGAGCCCGATGCAAATTCCGAAACTGGATAAAATCGTCGTCAACATCGGTTGCGGCGAGGCGCGGGACAACGCGAAGATACTGGAAGCCGTGGTGAACGATTTGACCACGATTACCGGCCAGAAGGCAGTTGTCACCTTTGCCAAAAAGTCCATCGCAAACTTTAAATTAAGAGAAGGCATGCCCATCGGCGCGAAAGTGACGCTGCGGGCAGACCGCATGTGGGAGTTTTTGGACCGGCTGCTGAACGTGGCCCTGCCCCGGGTGCGGGATTTTCGGGGGATTAACCCCAACGGCTTTGACGGCCGGGGCAACTATGCTCTGGGTGTTCGGGAGCAGCTGATTTTTCCGGAAATCGAATATGACAAAATTGATAAAATCCGCGGCATGAACATCGTCATTTGCACCACTGCAAACACCGATGAAGAAGCGAAGGAGTTGCTCACTATGGTAGGCGCCCCCTTCGTGAGAAGCTGAGGGAGGGTTGAAAAATGGCAAAAAAGGCAATGATTTTAAAGCAGCAGAGACAGCCGAAGTATTCTACCAGACGGTATAACCGCTGCAAGATCTGCGGCCGCCCTCATGCGTATCTGCGGGATTATGGCATCTGCCGCATCTGCTTCCGTGAGCTGGCGCATCGGGGCCAGATTCCCGGCGTCAGAAAGGCAAGCTGGTAAGTGTCAAGCTGCCATGCAGCCAAGCGGATGGCACAAGTCAGATGAGGATTTGCTCTGATACCGTGCCACCCAAACAGGCTTCGGCCTGTAACCTTTTGAAGGAGGTCTTATTCAATGCATATTACTGATCCAATTGCAGATATGCTGACCCGTATCCGTAACGCAAGCTCTGTGAAGCATGACACAGTGGATATTCCTGCCTCTAAAATGAAAAAATCCATAGCGGCAATCTTGCTGGAAGAGGGTTATATCAAAAACTACCAGATTGTAGACGACGGCACACAGGGTGTCATTCGAATCGCGCTGAAATACAACCATCCCGGCAAAGAACAGGTGATCACCGGCCTGCGCCGTGTGTCAAAGCCTGGTCTGCGGGTATATGTGGGTGCAGAGGAGCTTCCCCGTGTGTTGCGCGGCCTCGGGATCGCCATCGTATCAACCTCCAAGGGCGTCATGACCGACAAAAAAGCGCGGGCCGCGCATGTCGGTGGTGAAGTCCTGGCGTTTGTGTGGTAAGGGGGGAGTACTGAAATGTCAAGAATCGGGAAAATGCCCATTTCCGTCCCCACGGGGGTGGATGTGAAAATTGAAGCGGGAAATCTGATCACCGTAAAGGGCCCGAAAGGGACGCTGCAGCAGCAGCTTCACCCTGCCATGAACATCGCGGCGGACGGCCAGGTGATCCACGTGACACGCCCCAACGATTTGAAAGAAAATCGTGCGCTCCACGGCTTGACCCGCACGCTGCTGAACAATATGGTCATCGGTGTGTCGGAGGGCTACAAAAAAGAGCTGGAAGTCAACGGCGTAGGGTATAGAGTCGCAAAACAGGGCAAGCAGCTGGTGATGAACGTTGGGTTTTCCCACCAAATCACCATGGATGAGGTGGATGGGATTACCGTCGAGGTACCGGCGCCCAACAAAATCATCATCAGCGGCCCGGACAAACAGCAGGTGGGCCAGTTTGCGGCGGAAGTCCGCGAGAAACGCCCGCCTGAGCCTTACAAAGGGAAAGGCATCAAATATATCGACGAGGTCATCCGCCGCAAGGTTGGAAAGACCGGCGTGAAAAAATAAGAAGGAGGTGTGCCAATATGGTTAAGAGACCGAATACCAACGCACAGCGTTTGAAACGCCACAAGAGAATACGGGCAAAGATTTCCGGCACGCCTGCGTGTCCCCGGCTGAATGTATTCCGCAGTGAAACCAATATTTATGCTCAGGTGATCGACGATGTAAACGGGGTCACGCTGGTGTCTGCTTCCTCTTTGGAAAAAGCGTTCGAAGGGCGGGGCAGCAACAAAGAGGGCGCAAAGAAGGTCGGCCAAATGGTGGCGGCCCGCGCTCGTGAAAAGGGCATTGAGCAAGTTGTGTTTGACCGCGGCGGCTATTTGTACCATGGACGTGTGAAAGAACTGGCCGAAGGCGCCCGTGAGGGCGGACTCGTGTTTTAAGGAGAGGAGGACAAATTATGGCGAGATTTGAAAGAGAGCCGAGCGAATTTGTAGAAAAAGTAGTCTCCTTAAACAGAGTTTCCAAGACTGTCAAGGGTGGCCGTATCTTTAAATTCGCAGCGTTGGTCGTTGTAGGCGACGAAAAAGGCAGAGTGGGCTTTGGTTTGGGCAAAGCCTCGGAAGTGCCGGAAGCCATTCGGAAGGGCATTGAAGAAGCCAAGAAGAGCATGGTTAAGATTACCCTTTCCGGCACCACAATTCCGCATGAAGTACTAGGCGAGTTTGGCGCGGGCAAAGTATTGCTGAAACCCGCTGCCCCCGGTACCGGCGTCATTGCCGGCGGCCCGGTGCGTGCTGTGCTGGAAGCAGCCGGCGTGAAAGACATCCGCACAAAGTGCCTGCGCTCGAACAACCCGCAGAACGTAGTCACAGCTACCATGGTTGGCCTGCGCTCCTTAAGAGGACCTGAGGAAGTGGCACGCATTCGTGGCAAGCGCGTGGAAGAGATCCAAGGTTAGGAGGGCGACAAGTATGGCAAATCTCAAAATTAAGCTGGTAAAAAGCTTGAACGGCAGATTGGCAAAACACATTGCCACTGCCCATTCTCTCGGGCTGAAAAAAATCGGCAGCGAGACCGTACAGCCTGACACCCCACAGACCCGCGGTAAAATTGCCCAGATCGGGTATTTGCTGCAGGTGTCTGAGGAACAGTAAGGAGGTGCAACATGAATTTGCATGAAATCTCCCCTGCGGCAGGTTCCGTTCAGGAAGGCAAACGAAAGGGACGCGGCAGGGGCACCGGCAACGGAAAGACGGCCGGCCGTGGCCACAAGGGACAAAAAGCCCGCAGCGGCGGCGGCGTCAGAATCGGTTTTGAAGGCGGCCAGATGCCCTTGGCCCGGCGCCTGCCGAAACGCGGATTCAACAATATTTTCGCAAAGCCTTATGAAGCAATCAATCTGACGGCGCTGAACCGTTTTGAGGACGGAGCCGTTGTGACCGAACAGGCATTGCTGGAAAAAGGCATTTTGTCCAAGTGCCAATATGGATACAAAGTACTGGGCAATGGTAAGCTGGAGAAAAAAGTTACCGTGCAGGCGTCTGCCTTTTCCGCATCTGCAAAAGAGAAAATTGAAGCGGCAGGTGGAAAGGCTGAGGTGGTTTAATTGATTCAGACCGTCCGTAACGCATGGAGGATCCCAGAACTGCGGAAAAAGATTCTCTTTACGCTGCTGATATTGCTCATCTACCGTTTGGGCAATGCGGTTCCGGTTCCTTTTGTGAATTTAAATGCGCTGTCAGAGTATTTCAACAGCGTAGGCAACACGGCTTTGGGCCTGCTCAACGCCATGTCCGGCGGTGCATTTTCACAAGCGACCATATTTGCGCTGTCGATTCAACCGTATATCAACAGCTCCATCATCATTCAGCTTTTGACAGTGGCCATCCCGGCCCTGGAACGGATGCAGAAAGATGGCGGCGAAGAAGGACGTAAAAAACTGGCAGCGATTACCCGTTACACGACGGTTGCCATCGCACTGTTGCAGGGATTTGGTTATTATGCCCTGATCAAAGCAAACGGCATACTGACTGATACCTCCATTTGGGCGGCAATCGTGATTATTGCAACCTTTACGGCAGGTTCCGCGTTTTTGATGTGGTTGGGGGAACAGGTTACGGAGTTTGGCATCGGAAATGGAATTTCCATTATCTTATTTGCCAGCATCGTATCCAGGATGCCGACCATGGTTTACTCCCTGTTTATCGGCGTTCGAAACCATTACAGCGGAGTGGCTCTGGAAGAAGGAGCCAACAACATCAGCGCCCTGGGGTTGATCGGGATTATCATTGGCGTTTTGGCCATTGTGGTCTTTATCGTGTATATCTCCAACGCGGAGCGGCGCATCCCCATCCAGTATGCCAAAAGAGTGGTTGGACGGAAGATGTATGGCGGACAAAGCAGCCACTTGCCCATTAAGGTCAACATGGCCGGCGTGATGCCCATCATCTTTGCCCAAGCCATCGCTTCTTTGCCGGCCACCATTGCGGCATTTATGCCGAAACCGGCGGACGGTACGTTTTGGGCTGGATTTTTGGGAGTATTCCAAACGACGTCGATTTTGTATGTCGTGGTTTACTTCCTGCTGATCTTAGGATTCAGCTATTTCTATGCCTCGGTTCAATTCAACCCCATTGAGATATCAAACAATCTGAAAAAGAATGGCGGATTTATCCCCGGATTTCGGCCGGGCAAACCCACAGCTGATTTTATTCGGAATGTATTGGGTAAAATTACATTGTTCGGTGCGATTTATCTGGCCGTTGTGGCCATCGTGCCGATCGTTGCCGGGAACATCATCAGCGTGGCTTCCTTGTCCATCGGCGGGACATCCATCATCATCGTCGTCAGCGTGGCGCTGGAAACAGTAAAAGCGATGGAAGCGCAGATGCTGATGCGTCATTACAAGGGGTTCCTGGAATAAGGAGGTCATCAGTATGAAACTGATACTTTTGGGCGCGCCTGGCGCCGGAAAAGGCACACAGGCTGAAATATTAAGCCGCATTTGCAGCATTCCGCCCATTTCCACAGGCAATATCCTCCGGGCTGCCATGAAAAATGGCACCCCGGTGGGCCTGAAGGCAAAATCGTTTGTGGAAAGCGGGAAGCTGGTCCCCGACGATGTCATCATCGGCATCATCAAAGAACGGCTTGCGGAAGCTGACTGCAAAAACGGATTCATTTTGGACGGTGTGCCCCGTACCATCGCCCAGGCGGAAGCGCTGGAGCAGACCGGCATCTCCTTTGACGCGGTGCTTTCCATCGAAATTTCCGACGGAGAGATCGAGGCCCGCATGACCGGGCGTCGTACCTGTCCGGAGTGCGGCGCAACGTATCATGTTGAAAACAGTCCGCCGAAACAGGAAGGCGTCTGCGACAAATGCGGCGCTGCCTTGATCCAACGCAAAGACGATATGCCTGAAACGGTGAAAGCCCGTTTGCAGGTGTATCACACAGAGACAGAACCGCTCAAGGGCTTTTATGAAGCCCAGGGGCTTCTGAAAATGATTTCCAATCAATCGAGCATTGAAGCCACCACCCGCATCATTCTGGAAGCTCTGGGGATCAAGCCATGATTCCGATCAAATCCGCAAGAGAAATTTCGCTCATGCGCCGTGCAGGAAGCATTACCGCGGCAGCCCGCGCCCTCGCGGGTAAAATGGTACTTCCCGGCGTGACAACCCGCGAAATTGATCAGGCCGTTTACCGCTTTATAACGTCTCAGGGGGCAACCCCCTCGTTCCTCCATTACAACGGATTCCCCGGCAGCATCTGCATCTCTGTGAATGACCAAGTGATTCACGGGATACCGGGCAGCCGGCGTCTGCGGGAAGGCGACATTGTCAGCATTGACGTTGGCGCCTGTTTGGATGGATTTCACGGAGACTGCGCCGACACGTTTCCGTGCGGCCATGTGTCCGACGAGGCGAAGCGTCTAATTGCCGTGACAAGGCAGAGCTTTTATGAAGGAATTGCGTATGCAAAACCGGGCAACCGGGTGTTTGACATTTCCCATGGCGTGCAGGCCTATGTCGAACAGCACGGGTGTTCCGTTGTGCGGGACTATGTGGGACACGGGGTGGGCGCCCATTTACATGAAGCGCCCGAGGTTCCCAACTTCGGTTCTCCCGGCCGGGGAGCCCGGCTGTTCCCGGGGATGACGCTGGCCGTTGAACCCATGGTGAACGCAGGAGACTACCACGTCCGCCGCCTGAGCGACGGGTGGACCGTTGTCACGAAAGACGGGTCTTTGTCCGCGCATTTCGAAAACACGATTCTCATAACAGAGGGAGAAGCGGAGATTTTAACCCGGCTCTCTGATGGGGAGTGACTCGATGGAAATCGGTTACGCAGATATTGTTTCCTCTGCCGCCGGCCACGATAAGGGCGCATGGTTCCTTGTTGTGGGTGTGGAAGAAAAACATTTCCTCCTGGCAGACGGAAAGAACAGACCGCTGGAGCGCCCAAAGCGCAAAAACAAAAAGCATGTGCGTTATATGGGCAAACGGGAACATCCGGCGCTCTCCCGCTTTCGGGAGGGCGGAAGGATTGAAAACAAAGAAATCAGAAAGCTACTTGCCATACATCGAGGCAAGAGCCAAGACGACCTAAGGGAGGCGAATACGCTTGGCCAAAGATGACGTAATTGAGCTGGAGGGCATCGTGACGGAAGCGCTGCCGAACACCACTTTCCATGTGGATATTGGGAACGGCCATACGATTTTGGCGCATATTTCCGGAAAACTCCGGATGAATTTTATCAGAATCCTGCCGGGCGACAAGGTGACCATACAAATGTCTCCCTATGATTTGACCCGCGGCAGGATCACCTGGCGGAGTAAATAATCAATGGAAACAGGGCTGCCGTTCCATGTCACTTGCACATTGCAACATGTAGGATGTGAGATATGAGCCGCTGTTTTGTCACTGGAAACAGGAGGTTACAAAGTGAAAGTAAGACCGTCTGTGAAGCCCATGTGCGAAAAATGCAAGGTCATTAAACGCAAGGGCAAGGTTATGGTAATTTGCGAAAACCCGAAGCATAAGCAGAGACAAGGTTAATGGAGGTGCTGAACTAAATGGCACGTATTGCCGGTATTGACTTGCCGAAGGACAAACGAATTGAAATTGGTTTGACTTATATTCTCGGCATTGGCAGAAAAAGCGCCAACGACATTTTGGCGGAAACAGGGATCAACCCTGACACACGCGTGAAAGATCTTACGGATGCAGAAGAGGCCGCACTGCGCGATTGCATCACCAAGCACTACACCGTAGAGGGAGATTTGCGCCGTGATGTGGCGATGGATATCAAGCGGCTCACAGAAATTGGCTGCTACCGTGGCATTCGCCACAGAAGGGGCCTTCCCGTGCGGGGGCAGCGCAGCAAAACCAATGCCAGAACACGCAAAGGTCCCAAACGGACCATTGCCAATAAGAAGAAGTAAGGGAGGGAGAGCAGTTGGCAGCTCCAAAAGGAAAAAGAGTCATTCGCAAGCGCCGTGAGCGCAAAAACATTGAGAAGGGTGCCGTGCATATTCGCTCTTCTTTCAACAACACGATGGTCACCGTTACCGACACCAAAGGAAACGCCATTTCTTGGGCATCCTCCGGTGGACTGGGGTTCCGTGGATCAAGAAAATCCACCCCGTTTGCCGCCCAGACGGCCGCTGAAACAGCAGCCAAGGCGGCAATGGAGCATGGATTAAAGACAGTGGAAGTGTACGTCAAGGGACCGGGCTCCGGCCGCGAAGCTGCAATCCGCGCATTGCAGGCAGTGGGTCTGGAAGTCACGTTGATCAAAGACGTCACCCCCATCCCCCACAATGGATGCCGTCCGCCGAAAAGAAGACGTGTTTAATCAAACTACGGAGGTGTTATAGAACATGGCAAGATACACGGGAGCTGTTTGCCGCCTGTGTCGCAGAGAGGGTCAGAAGCTCTTTCTGAAAGGCGACAGATGCTATACCGATAAATGCGCAGTCGACCGTCGTTCCTTCCCCCCTGGCCAGCATGGCAATGCCCGGAACAAGAAAGCGTCGGAATATGGTTTGCAGTTGCGCGAAAAACAGAAGGCCCGCCGTTACTACGGCGTTTTGGAAAACCAATTTAGAACCTATTTTGACATGGCAAACAAACGCAAAGGTGTGACGGGCGAAAACCTGCTGTCCATTTTGGAGACCCGCCTGGACAACGTTGTATACCGGCTTGGATTTGCAATGTCTCGTGCGGAGGCACGCCAGATGGTGCGCCATGCCCACTTTACCATCAACGGGAAGAAAGTGAACATTCCTTCTTATCTGGTTAAGCCGGGCGAGGTCATTTCAATGAAAGAAAACAGCCGTTCCCTGGATAAATTTAAGGCTTCCTTGGAGACCAACGCATCTCGGCCCATGCCAAAGTGGCTGGAAATGGATCAGACGAAGTTGGAAGCTAAGGTGCTTGCCCTCCCCGCCCGGGAGGATATTGACCTTCCCATCGAGGAGCATCTGATTGTCGAGCTGTATTCTAAATAATAAAAAGCCCTCAATGATTGGTGAGCTGAACAACCGTGCGGCATGCTGCTGGCATGCCGCATTGAAAAGGAGGGTAATAGCGATATGGTAGAAATAGAAAAGCCGCGCATTGAATGTGCAGAAACACCAGAGGACGGTACCTATGGAAAGTACGTGGTGGAACCATTGGAACGCGGCTATGGCACAACTTTGGGAAACTCCCTGCGGCGGATTCTTCTGTCCTCTTTGCCGGGTACTGCTGTCACCATGATCAAGATCAATGGAGTGCAGCATGAATTTTCTACGATTCCCGGGGTCAAGGAAGATGTGACGGAGATTGTGCTGAATGTAAAAGGGATTATCGCAAGACTGTATGGCCAAGACGTGAAAACTGTATATATTGAAGCGTCCGGCGAAGGAAAAGTGACAGCTGGGGACATCAAGGCAGACAGCGAAGTAGAGATTTTGAATCCCGAGCATCACATTGCCACACTCAACCAAAACGCTTTTTTGGAGATGGAACTGACATTGGATCATGGCCGGGGTTATGTTCCGGCCGACCGGAACAAGCCGACGCAAAACATCATTGGAATGATTCCGGTGGATTCCATCTACAGCCCGGTATACAAGGTGAATTATACAGTGGAAAACACACGTGTGGGCAATATGACAGACTTTGATAAACTGACGTTGGAAGTCTGGACCAATGGCACAATCACCGCAAGGGATGCTGTTTCATTGGGTGCTAAAATTCTCTGTGACCATTTCGTTTTGTTTACCGACTTATCGGAAAGCGTGGGAAATAAATCCACGGTGGTAGAAAAAGCGGAGACCCAGCGGGACAAGGTGCTGGAGATGACAATTGAGGAGCTGGATCTCTCCGTTCGCTCCTTCAACTGTCTCAAGCGTGCCAACATCAACAACGTGGAAGACTTGATCAGCAAGACGGAAGACGAGATGATGAAGGTGCGGAACTTGGGGCGCAAATCACTGGAAGAAGTGATCAATAAGCTTGCGATGATGGGGCTTACCCTTGCAAGCGAAGACAATTAGCGCGGAGAACAAGGAGGAGAAATAAATGCCTGGAACACGGAAGCTCGGCAGGCCCACCGACCAGAGAAAAGCAATGCTCAGGACTATGGTTACGTGCCTGCTGGAAACCGGCAGAATCAAGACCACGGTGACGAGAGCCAAGGAAGTGGCTCCTTTGGCCGAGAAGATGATCACATATGGCAAGCATCAGACGTTGGCGGACTATCGTCAGGCATTGGGCTTTATTACAAGAGAAGATGTCGCGAAAAAACTGTTTGATGAAATTGCACCGAAATATTCCATGCGGGCCGGCGGCTATACCCGCATCGTGAGGATCGGCCCCCGCCGGGGTGACGGCGCTGAAATGGCCATCCTGGAACTGGTCTGATCGTTCATCCTATGCCAAAAGATCCCCTTGTGGAAGCACGCTTTCACAAGGGGTGATTTTATATAAAGGAGTCAAACAATGCGTATTATGGCCATAGACTACGGAGATGCCCGGACGGGGATCGCCATATCAGACCCCACCGGGTTTTTGGCGGGGTTTACCACAACCATTCACCAGCGGGATATGGCAAAAGTGGTGGAAGAAATACATCGGCTTGCCGGGGAATATCAGGTGGAGGAGCTGGTTTTGGGCTATCCCAAAAACATGAACGACAGCCTGGGAGAACGGGCCCAGAAAAGCAGGACATTGGAAGAAGCGCTGAAGACCGCCATCGGCCTTCCCGTTATCTTATGGGATGAACGGCGGACCACAGTGGACGCCGACCGTATTCTGGTAGGCCAAGGGGTGCGGGGCAAAAAAAAGAAAGCAAAGATCGACGCGGTTGCCGCCGCTTTGATCCTAGAAGGGTATTTGTCCTATCGGCAGATACAAAAAGGGAATCAATAGGAAGAAGCATCGGGCCGGCGGGGGTCATCCTCGCCGGTTGGTTTATGCCCAAACAGCTCATACAGGCCAATGACCAGCAGAAATCCGCCAAAAAATCGGCGCAGAAGTCCCGTTTCCAGCCCCGTTGCCAAAAAAGCGAACAGAGCCGTGGAGACGAGACCGCACAAAATAGCGGGGAGCAGGGCAGTGCGGTCGATGAAGCCGTTTTTAAAATGGGAGGGCAGGGAGGCCAGAGCCGCGGGCAGGAAATACAGCAGATTGATCCCCTGGGCGGTCTGCTGGGGTACGCCCGTAAACACCGACAAATAGATCAAAAGCAAAGTTCCTCCGCCCACGCCAAAGGCGGAGAGAACCCCCGTCACGGCGCCCGCCAAAAGGGCCAGCGCAAAGGCCATTTTCCCATCCCCTTTCTTTGCTTTGTGATATCTTCGCTAGAAGAAGAGCGATTTGACGCCGCCATACAGCAGAAGAAGGCCGAAGGCCCAGCGCAGCCATTGGGTTGGAACGCGGCGGAACCATTTTCCGCCCAGCAGGCCGCCGATCAGCCCGCCGCAGAGATAGGGGAGGGCGTCCCAGATGTGAAAGGGCGTGCGCAGCAGGTACACAACGGCGGAAACCGCGCAAAGGGGCAGGATGATAGAGACAGAGGTGGCGAAGGCCTGGCGCTGTTTGAGCCCTGCCCAACGAGTGAGCAGGGGCACTAGGATCATACCGCCGCCGCCGCCAAAAAAGCCGTTGGCCGCGCCGGCCAGCGCCCCGGCGACGGCGCATTTGACCTTGTGAGAACAATGTAGCCCCATAAAAAACCCCCTCTCCGCCCTGCTAGTTTGGGCAAAGGAGAGGGGTTTTATTCTTTTGTCCCGTTTAGCGGGGCAGAGGAGGGGGGCTTGCTGGCGCGGCCGCTTTTTGCCCCTGTCTGCGTGCAGACGCCTCGGGGCGTTAAGCCGGGCTTGGCTCCGGCGGGGGCGCGTCAAATTCGCCGTTCTCCGTGAACAAGGCCCGGAAGGTAGCGGCGTCCATGGTTTCATACTCCAGCAGGTAGGCGGCAATTTGCTCGACTTTATCCATATTCCGGCTTAAAATCAATTCGCACTGGGCGTATGCCTTGTCGATGATGGCCTTGACTTCTTCGTCGATGACGGCGGCCACCTCTTCTGAATACGGGCGGGCCTGGGCCATGCTGCGGCCGATGAAGATTTCGTCTTGGCCGGATTCGAAGGAGATGGTGCCGAGCTTTTCGCTCATGCCGTATGCCGTCACCATCTTCCGCGCGATCGCCGAGGCGCGGCGGATATCGTCCGACGCGCCGGTGGACACGTCGCCCAGCACCATCTGCTCAGCCACACGGCCCCCCAAAAGGGAGACGATCTGCTCGAACATCTCGTTGCGGGAGATGAAGTTTTTGTCCTCTTGGGGCAGGAAAATGGTCATGCCGCCGGCCTGCCCCCGGGGGACAATGGAGATCTGATGCACGGGAGCATGTGTTTCCAGGTTCCGGATGACCACGGCGTGGCCCGCCTCATGGTAAGCGGTGAGCTTTCGCTCGTGGGCGGAAACCACCTTGCTTTTTTTCTCCGGGCCCGCCACCACCTTGATCATGGCTTGCTGCAAGTCGTCCATGGTGATAAAACGATGGCCCCGACGGACAGCCAGAAGGGCTCCTTCGTTGACCAGGTTTTCAAGGTCCGCCCCGGTGAAGCCGGAGGTGATCTTTCCGAGGGCGGCAAGGTCTACGTCCTCTGCCAGGGGTTTTCCCCGGGTGTGTACCTTTAAAATGGCTTCCCGGCCCCGCATATCCGGCATCCCTACGAAAACCTGGCGGTCAAACCGGCCGGGGCGGAGGAGGGCAGGGTCTAAAATATCCGGGCGGTTGGTGGCGGCCAGGACGATGACCCCTTCGTTGTTCCCAAAGCCGTCCATCTCCACGAGAAGCTGGTTCAGGGTCTGTTCCCGCTCGTCGTGGCCGCCGCCGAGGCCGGCGCCCCGCTGACGGCCCACCGCGTCAATTTCATCGATGAAGATAATGGCGGGAGACACTTTTTTGGCCTGGTCAAACAAGTCCCGCACGCGGGAGGCGCCCACGCCCACATAAAGCTCCACAAAGTCGGAACCGGAGATGGAGAGAAACTGCACCCCCGCCTCCCCGGCCACTGCCTTGGCGATCAGGGTTTTGCCGGTGCCCGGCGGGCCCACCAGCAAAACACCCTTGGGAATGCGGGCGCCTAAACTGATGAACCGCTTTGGGTTGCGCAGAAACTCGACGATCTCCTGTAGCTCTTCTTTTTCTTCATCGGCCCCGGCCACATCGGCAAAGGTGGTCTTTTTCTTCTCGTCATACGACGTTTTGGTGCGTGCTTTTCCGAATTTGGCTGTTCGGTCGCCGCCGCCGCTTGCCGCCGCCCTGCTGAACATAAAGTACCAGATCAAGGCCATCACAATGATGAGAACCACATAAGGCAGGAAGGAGAACCACCAGGGAGCTTCAAACCCCGCGGGGTAATCGTATTCTTTGATGATCCCCTGGGCGTGCTGCTGGTCAATGAGCGTGTGGAGGTCGTTATAAAACACATCGAAGCTGGCCAGCTCATAGGTGAATGTATACGTCCCGTCGATGGGCTCCGCGAGGGTCACGGTCAGCGTTTTGCCGTCCACCAAGAACCGTTCTACTTTTTTCGTTTCGAACAAATCACGCACTTCCGAATAGATCAGGTCATTGTTTCCGTTGGCCTGCCGCAAAATAACAATGGTGCTGATTAAAATGATAATAATCAGCGCGTAAAATCCCATGTCTCTCAAATTGATTTTTTTCAAAAAAGAATCACTCCCTTATCGGAGAAACCAACTGTCCCCGTGTGGTTTGTTGTCCGTTGCGTTCGGTCAAAGATGTTCCAAACAGAACAGGAATCAAAAAGCAGAGGGAAGGGGGAAACGGTCAATCGGCATATATGGAGGGCTTTAAAATGCCTATGTAGGGCAGGTTGCGGTAGCGCTCCGCGTAATCCAGCCCGTAGCCAACCACAAACTCGTCCGGGATTTCAAAGCCGCGGTAATGAACCTTTACGGGAACCTTTCTCCGGTCGGGCTTATCCAAAAGGGTACACAGCTGGATGGAGGCGGGGTTTCGCGCGGAAAGGGTGTTCATCAAATAGTGCAGCGTGTTTCCGCTGTCCAAAATGTCCTCCACTACGATGAGGTCTTTCCCCACGATGTCGTCGCTCAAGTCCTTTGTGATTTGGACGGCGCCGGAGCTGGAGGATTTGTTCCTGTAAGAAGAGACGGCCATAAAGTCGATGGTGCAGGGCAGCGTAATTTGGCGCACCAAATCCGCCATAAACACGAAAGAGCCCCGCAGTACGCTAACGAGCAAAGGGGCGCGCCCCGCATAATCTCGATTGATCTCCCGGGCGATTTCGTGGATACGGGCGGCAATTTCTTCAGGGGAAAATAAAATCTGCTGGATATCCTGTTCCATTATAGAGCGATCCCTTCTATTTCAATTTTAAGCGCCGGGCTGCCGGGGGCCGCCGCCCAATGCGCGGCGGGGCCGAAGCCGGCGACTGCCGCCACTTCTGTTTCCGTTGCAAAAACAGGAATCAGCTCCCGCAGATGCCGGGGGATTTTGGCGTCTACCATCCATTCCTTCAGGGATTTTGTTCCCTCCCGCCGGAACAGACGAATGGCGTCTCCTGTTTTCCGGGGGCGAAGTTCAAGGGGAGCCTGGGAAGCCTTGGCGGCGTCCAGGAAAAACAGGGTACCGGAGGGGGGCGTCTCCGGCGCTTTGCACCGGGTGACCGTAACCGTCCAGGGCAAATGGGGAATGTGGGTTTCCCCTTCTGCCAAGGGCATAGGGGAAAAGCTGTCTGAAAAGTCGGAATCCTTTGCAAAGAGCAGTTCCTCGTACACCCGCTGCACCAACGCGCCCCGGGGAAGCGTGACCCGGCCGGAGGGGTCGTCGCTGCGCAAAAGGGACAAAATGGCGCTGATATGAGAAACGGAAATATCCTTGCGGCCGATGCCGATTTCCTCCAGGGTTTGGTACACAATCCGGGTGGAGACGGCAGGGGGCAGCTGCAGCAGCGCCTTGCGGGAGATGACCCGATTGCCCTCTGCCGGCTGGATCAATTCCCTGTTTCGGGCTGTGACGGCGTTGAGGTAATCATGGTCCTGCCGCAAAGAGCGGGCAGCGGCGGCCACCGTGGCGGAAAGGTTCGGGTTGATTTTCCGCAAAAGGGGAACCACTTCGTGCCGCAGCCGGTTGCGGGTGTAGGAAAGGTCATGATTGGAGGCGTCCTCCCTGTGGGGGATCTGATGCTCCGAAAGATAAGAGAGAACATCCTTCCGGGCGATTTGCAGAAGGGGGCGGACAATGTCTCCCCGGCGGGGCGGAATGCCGCACAGGCCGGACAGGCCGCTGCCTCTGACAAAACGCATCAAAATGGTTTCCACGTTGTCGTCTGCCGTGTGGGCCGTTGCAATGCGTCCGGCGCCCACGGCGGCTGCCGTCTCCTGCAAAAAGGCATATCGCATGGCCCGGGCGGTTTCTTCCGTTCCCTGGCCCGCTTTGGCGGCTTCGGTCTTCACATCTCCCCGGCCAACGTAAAAAGGAATGTCCCACTGGGCGCAGACGGACTGCACAAACGCCTCGTCCCCGTCGGACGCGTCTTGCCGCAACAGATGGTTATAGTGGGCGGCGGCAATGGTGAGGCCGTCGGTCTGCCGCAGCTCCTTTAGCATATGCAGCAGACACATGGAATCTGCGCCGCCGGACACGGCGCAGAGAATCGTTGTATCCTTCGGAAACATATCATACTCTTGAACCAGTGAAGAAATTTGTTGCATTCGCATAGGTCACTCCTCTTTGTGTTTCCACTCCAGGCTGGAGAAGGCGGTGTATTCCGGAATCCACTGGAGGGAAACCTTGCCGGTTTCCCCGTGCCGGTTTTTGGCCACGATGCATTCCGCCACGTTGCGCTCTTCCGTGTCCTCGTTGTAATAATCCTCCCGGTAGAGGAACAGGACGATATCCGCATCCTGCTCGATGGCGCCGGACTCCCGCAAATCGGACAGCAGGGGGCGCTTATCGCTGCGGGTCTCGTTGGCCCGGGACAGCTGGGAAAGGCACAAAACGGGAACATTCAGCTCCTTGGCCATGATTTTCAGAGAACGGGAAATATCGGAAACCACCTGCTGCCGGTTGTCCCCGCTGCGGCTTTGCTTGTTCCCGGCGCTTTGCATCAGCTGCAAATAGTCGATGATCACAAGGCCCAGGTTTTCCACCCGGCGGCATTTGGCGTTCATATCGGCCACGGTTAAAACCGGGTTGTCGTCCACGCGGATGTCCGTCTGGTTCAAAACCGCTGTGGCGGAGGTGAGCTTTCCCCAGTCCTCGTCAGACAGGCGGCCCGTCAGCAGCTTTTTGTTGTCTACAAAAGACTCTGTGGCAAGCAGGCGCATGGCAAGCTGCTCTCTCGACATTTCCAGGGAGAAAAACACAACGGTTTTCCCCGAAAACTTCCCCGTGTGCAGCGCCATGTTCAGGGCCATGCTGGTTTTCCCCATGCCGGGGCGGGAAGCCAGCAAGATGAGATCCGATTTGTTCAGGCCGGAAATGGTGGCGTCTAAGTCGGAAAGGCCTGTGGAAAGCCCCGGGATGGCGGCGTCGCTTTTGGACAGCTCGGCCAGGCGGGTGTACACCTCCAGCAAAACGGCGGACAGGGGGTAGAGCCCTTCTCTGCCGCGGCCGTGCCGCAGGGCGTAAATCCTTCGCTCGGCGGCCTCCAGCGCATCGGGCGCGGCGGCCCCTTCCGCGATCAGCTGCGTGATCTCCGCCGCCGCTTCGGACAAATGGCGCAGCAGCGCCTGGTCTCTTACGATTTTGGTATACTCTTTCACGTTTGCGGCCGTCGGGGTAATCTCCATCAGCTGCAGCATGTATTTCTGGGAGGTTTGCTCCTGGAAAACGCCTCGCTGCCGCATCTGCTCCAGCACCGTGACAGGGTCGATCTTCTGAGAGTAGCTGAACATGGTATAAATGGTTTCAAAAATGTCGCGGTTTTGCTGGATGTAAAAATCCTCCGGCTTTAACGTCTCGATAACATCCGGAATGCAGCGGGCATCGATCAGCATGGAGCCGAGGGCTGCCTGCTCTGCCTCCAGGCTGTGGGGCAGCTGCCGTGTCAGCAGTTCATCCATGGCAATCCATCCTCCCCCCCTTGGATTATTTCTCTTCTGTTACCATCAAATGAATGGTGCCTGAAACACCGTATCCAAGCTTGCATTTCAGGTGATAGGAGCCGAAGCTTTTGATGGGCTCGTCCTGCACGATTTTTTGTTTTTCAATGCTGATCTGGTGCTGGGAAAGCAGCGCCTCCGCCACTTCCTTTGACGTGACAGAACCGAACAGCTGGCCTTTTTCCCCGGCCCTTGCAGAGACCTTTACCATGCACCCATCCAGCTTGGCGGACAGGTCTTCCGCTTCCTGCTTTTCCTGCGCTTCCTGGGCGAGGCGCGCCTTTTCCTGCAGCTTCATGGTGTTGATGGCGTCCGGGGTGGCTTCCACCGCCAGCTTACGGGGGAGCAGGAAGTTCCTGGCGTAGCCGTCGGATACGTTGACCATTTGGCCCTTTTTCCCTTTGCCTTTGACATCCTGCTGTAAAATCACTTTCATAAAAAGCACTCCTTTTATTCTTCATCTAAATATTGATCAATGGCGGCGACCAGGTCGGAAACCGTCTGCTCCAAGGTGCGGCCCTTGATCTGGGCGCCGGCTGTGGCGCTGTTTCCGCCGCCGCCCAAGGCTTCCATAATCAGCTGGACATTCACGTTGCCCATGGAGCGGGCGGAGGCGATCACGGAATCTTGGGTGGAATATAGTACAAAAGAGGTCTCCACGCCGGAAATGTTCAGCAGCTCGTCCGCCGCCTGGGCGGCGATGATGCGGCCGACGGCACGGTCCACGGCGGCGATGGCGATGGTGTCCCTGTGAATGCGGGCGCTGCGGATCACATCGTACCGGGCGACGGTGCCGGCCAGGTCGTTTTGAAACTGCTTTTTCACCTGAATGGGGTCGGCGCCCGCCTGCCGCAGGAAGGCGGCGGCTTCAAAGGTGCGGCTGCCCGTTCGGATGGAAAAGCTTTTTGTGTCCAGCACGATGCCGGCGAGGAGGGCCTCCGCCTCCGTCCGCAAAAGGTCTTTCGGCTCGATCAGATATTGGATCAGTTCTGTCACAAGCTCGCACGCGGAAGAGGCAAAGGGCTCGTGAAAGTTCAGCGCCGCGTCTGCAATATAGGTGGCGGCTCTTCGATGGTGGTCGATGACGGCGACCCGGTTGCAGGCCATAAGCAGATCCTGGTTGATCACCTGCTCCGGCCGGTTGGTGTCCACCACCACGAGAAGGCTGCGGTTGTCCGCTTTGAGCAGAGCGTCCTGAGGGGAGAGGAAGACGTCGGCATATTCCGGCAGCGCGGCAAGACGATCCGTCATGGAGGCGGCCAAGTTGCTCCCCGGATCCAGCACGATATATGCTTTTTTTTCTCTTTTCCTCGCAATGGCGCAAATGCCTGCCGCCGCGCCGATGCAATCCAAGTCCGGCATATGATGCCCCATCACCAGAACATGAGACGCGTCGTCTATTAAGCGGCCAAGGGCGTTGGCCATCACCCGGGATTTGACTTTGGCCCGCTTTTCCAGCTCCTTGGCTCTGCCGCCAAAAAACTCAAACTGGAACCGATCCTTGATGACCACCTGGTCGCCCCCCCGGGACAGCGCCATTTCAATGGAAAGGGCGGCATACTGGAACAAATCGCCGATGGTCTCCCCGTCTTTTCCCATGCCGATGCTGACAGTGGCGGCGATGCCCGCGGGGTTCACAACGGTACGCACGGCCTCCAGCAGGGCAAACTTACCCTCCCGGAAGGCGGGCAAAAAGCGGGACTCGAAGAAAAACAGATAACGATCTCTGTCATACCGGCACAAAAGACCCTTTGCCGGCGTGATCCACTCCACCACCAAATCGTCGATGGAGGCGAGCATGGCCGACTTTGCGTTATCAGACAGATTTTTGACAATTTCCTCGTAATTATCCAGCATGATAATGGCAACCACAGGGCGGCTGGAGGCATATTCTGCCCGGATACTGGCAAAACCCGTCACATCCACCCAATAAGTGGTTGCCAAAAGCCCCCGGGACGGGTGCTTTTCATCCGTTCGCACCAGATGGCCGAACACCAAATATTTGCGCTTGTCCATTTCCACAAGCTCGGGGCACTCCGTTTTCCCTTCCATCAGCCAGCGGGCGGAAAAAGAGGGGACCGCGTTTGTGATCTTCGTGTCAAACAAGTGATCCCGCTCGCCGGATGCCTGCAGGAACCGCTCGTTGCTCCAAATGACTTCTTCCGTTTCCGGATTAAAGATGACCATGGGCAAAGGGGAATTGAGCATGGTGTCTTTCGTGGCCGTGTCCACATCGTAGGTAACCGTTTCAATGTATTGCAGGATTTGGCGCTGGCGCCGCACATTGGTCGTGTAAAAATAAAGATATAAAACAACAACCACAGCCGCTTCAATACCGGCCAGGTAATAGTTAAAAAACGCGGAAGCGATGGCAAACGCCACCAGGAAAAAGAAATATAGCCGGATGCGCGGCTCCAGCAGACGGGATATATTTTTTTTATTCATGCCGGTGTCCTCCCAAACAGGATTGAAAATGAACAAAGGCGGTTTCCCGCATTTTGTCTCGTAAAAAGGAAACCAAGGTAGTTCATTATATCAAAAAAAGGGAGCAAAGGCAAGTTGAGAAAGAGTTGCGTTTTTTTCCGGCAAAGGGTATACTAAGAGGCGAACAAAGCAGAACAAAGAAAAACAGGCGTGGCGCCATCTCAAAAACAGGAAGCAGGTGCTGCCCGCTCCATTCAGGGAGCGATGCATTGCGGCAGACGGAAGAAAGGATGAGAATCCAAGGTGGAAACAAATCAGATGCCAAAGAAAGAGTGGGCAAAGTCCGCACGGGAGGCACAATATTATAAAATGCTGCAAATGAGCGCCCAGGAGCTACGGGTCTATCTGGAAGATATGCTGCATGAAAATCCGGTGCTGGAGGTGGAAGACTCCTGCCGTCATAAAAAGGACGATGAAACAGAGCGGAAGCTGGAATGGCTGGAAACCGCGGATGCGCAAAACAAGCCTTATTATGAAGCCGACGCGGGAGAACCGGACGACCCCGTGTCGAATTATGGCGCCGTAGAGGAAGACCTGGGGTTTTACCTGGAGGCCCAGCTGCGTATGCTGGATCTGCCAAAGGAGCAGAAGCAGGCAGCCCAATATGTCATCGAAAATTTGGATGACAACGGATATTTACAGGAAACGGAAGAGGAAATGGCCCGCTGCACCGGCGTCTCCGCGCGGGTGATGCAAGAGGCGCTGGAAATTGTGCGGTCTTTGGACCCTGCCGGCGTCGGCGCCAAGGATTTGCAGGATTGCCTGTACCTTCAGCTGCGGAGAAGAGGCGAAACCGAGGCGTCGCTGCCGATTCAGATTGTGAAACATCATCTTGCGGCCATGGCGGAACGCAATACGGCGCTGATCGCCGGCTCTTTGCAGGCGGAAGGGGCGCAGGTGCGGGAGGCGTGCAGCGTGATTCGCTCCCTCAACCCAAGGCCCGGCGCTGAATTTTCCAAGCGGGAGAATTTGCCTTATCTCCACCCGGATGTGTTCGTTGTGAAATTTCCGGGGCATTTTGAGATATTGACAAATGATTACTTTTTCCCGGGGCTTTCCATCAGTGAGGATTACCGGCATATGCTGAAGACGACGGGTGATCCGGAGGTGAAGGAGTATTTGTCGGCTCGGCTGCGGCAGGCCCAGTGGCTGATCCGAGGCATGGAGCGCCGGCGTCACATCCTGCTTGCCTGCGTGAAGGAAATTGTATCGGTACAGTCTTTGTTTTTTCGGAACGGGCCGGGGCATTTGGTGCCTTTTCCCTTGCGGGACGCCGCGCTCCGCATCAAGATATCGGAGCGGGAGATGGGGCGGGTGGTCCGGGACAAATATTTGCAATGCAGCAGCGGTGTGTTTCCGTTTGGATACTTTTTTCCGCGCCCGCATTAAAGGAGACGAAACATGGCGTATCATACCGTATTGTTTGACCTGGACTATACCCTGGGAGACGCGACAGGGGGCATTTTGGCATGCTTTCGCCATGCCCTCTGCTCCATGGGATATCCCGATTATCCGGACGACATCCTGCGCCGCACCATCGGGTATACGCTGGAGGACAGCTTCAGCATGGTAACGGGGGAGCGATCCGCGGAAAAAAGGGAGATGTTTCGAAGCCGGTACTCCCGAAAGGCGGATCAGATCATGGAACGGGCGCTGCGTTTGTTTCCGGACACGCTGCCGATGCTCCGGGTATTGCAGGAAAAAGGGTGCCAGATGGCGGTGGTCAGCACGAGACCCGTCGCAAGGCTGGAAGCCATGCTGACATACACGGGCGCACGCCCCTTTTTCCGCACTTTGGTGGGAGTGGACAGCATTCCCCGCCCCAAGCCGGACCCCGGGGGGCTTTTGGAAGCGATGACGCGGTGTGGCGTCGGGAAAGAACACACCCTGTACATCGGCGACACAGTCGTTGACGCCCAAGCCGCCGCACGGGCAGAAGTGGATTTTGCGGCCGTCGCCACAGGCACCACGCCGAGGGAGGCGTTTCTCCCGTTTCACCCTCGAAAGGTTGCGGGCCGCCTGGGCGAGGTTCTCTCATGGCTGGAAGCGGAACATCTGCTATGAACGGGATTCAGACAGAATTCCGCTTGCCCGCTTGAATGGGTGGCCCATTCAAGCGGGCTCATCTCATTTTCTGTGAAAACAGAAAAGTTTATTTCGAAAATTCGGGTGAAATTGTTGACAATAGGCAAACAAGCTGATATACTGCAATCGCAAATTATTAGTATACAAAATATTCGCACGCCAAAAATGGCATATACGATTTATGAATTTGGTTTGCCGCCTTGTTTGGCGGCTCCGAATCGAATCATTATGTTGGGACATTTGGGAAGACCGGTCAGACAGGGCGTTGGAGCGGAAGAATCGACGCAGGTTTAGGGAAAAGGAGAAAGAGGAGCTTTATGAACAACTATCAGGAACAGTATCAGCAGAAATTGACCACCCCGGAAGAGGCGGTCAAGGTGGTCAAAAGCGGCGACTGGGTGGATTACGCCTGGTGCACAAACCACCCTATTGTGTTGGACAAGGCGCTGGCTGCCCGAAAGGACGAGCTGACCGACGTGAAAATTCGCGGCGGCGTAACCATGTGGATGCCTGAAATTGCCAAGGCGGAGGACGCCGGGGATCATTTTACATGGAACTCTTGGCACTTTAGCGGCGTGGACCGGAAAATTATGAGCAAGGGCATGGGCTTTTTTACTCCCATGCGCTATTCCGAGCTGCCCCGGTTCTACCGGGAAAACCTTGCACCGGTTGATGTTGTTATGCTGCAGACCACGCCGATGGACGCCCACGGGAACTTTAACTTTGGCCTGGCCTGCTCCCACATTGCCGATATTCTGGCAAGGGCAAAGTGCATCATTGTTGAAGTCAACGAAAACCTGCCCTGGGTCAACGGCCTGAGCGGCACGGAGATCAACATTCGTGACGTGGCCATGGTGGTGCAGGGGGACAATCCGGAGGTTGCCCAGCTGGGCGCCGGCGCGCCGCCCACCGACGTAGACCGGGCAGTGGCAAACCTTGTGGTGCCGCAGATTCAAAACGGCGCCTGCCTGCAGCTTGGCATCGGCGGCATGCCCAACACCATCGGCGCTATGATTGCGGAGTCTGATTTGAAGGATTTGTCCGTTCACACCGAGATGTATGTGGATGCGTTTGTAGACATGACAGTTGCCGGGAAAATCACCGGACGGTACAAAAACCTGGACAAGGGCCGCCAGATTTTCGCGTTTGCCGCGGGAACCAAAAAGCTGTATGACTATGTGCGGCAAAATCCGGATGTGATGAGCGCGCCTGTGGATTACACCAATGATGTCCATGTCATCGCCCAGATTGACAATTTTGTCTCCATCAACAACGCCATTGAAATAGATCTGTTCGGCCAGATCAACGCCGAGTCTGCCGGGCTGAAACATATTTCGGGCACCGGCGGCCAGCTGGACTTCGCCATGGGCGCGTACCAGTCCAAGGGCGGAAAGAGCTTTATCTGCCTGGCCTCCACCGTTACGGGGAAGGACGGCGCTGTCAGGAGCCGCATTGTCCCCACGCTGCCCGTTGGCACCATCACCACGGACCCGCGCTCCTGCATCCATTACGTTGTAACGGAATATGGCATGGTGAACCTGAAGGGCCTGTCCACCTGGGAGCGGGCGGAGGCCTTGATCAGCATTGCCCATCCGGACTTCCGGGATCAGCTGATCCAGGAAGCGGAAAAGATGAAAATTTGGCGTCACAGCAACCGGTAAAAACCGTTGCGTTTGTGGTGTTTGCATACCTGCCGGCTGCCGGGCGGGGCGGCTGCCCTGGTGGGCGAAGAGACGGCAGATAGAAAGATACATATAATATAACGATTTGGAACGCGGCCAGGCCGCTTCTGCTCCTGTTTCTGGTCTAGGACACGCCGGCAGCGCAAAAGGACTTTTTTGCGCTGCCGGCGTCACGTTTTATATCATTGTATTTTGCTTGGTTTTATGGTACCATGACAAAAAAAGAAAGGCGTATCATTTATGCAAATGATCATGAATTGGCTGCAGGCAGATATGGGATCTGTTTTTGGGGTCATACTGTACGTTTTGATTGTCATTGGTGTCACTCTGGTGGTTGCGCTGGTCGCGAAACGGCTGTTTCGGATGTGGATCCGGCGCATCGAGGCCAGAGGCGGCAAAGAACAGATCGTCGCGGGGATCAACCTGCTGCGTCGGATTGTGGTCGGGCTGATCTATCTAGGCGGGGCCATGGCTGTTGTGGGGCAGGTGCCGGGGCTGAACAATATCACCACGTCGCTTTTGGCCGGCTCCGGAATTGCCGCGGTGGCCCTCAGCGTAGCGGCCCAGGCCTCCATCGGCAACCTGGTTAGCGGCGCTTTGATCGGCGTGTTCAAGCCCTTTCGCGTGGGGGACATCATTCGGTATTTGGATCAGAACATCACGGGCATAGTGGAGGAGATCACCCTGCGCCACACCATCATCCGCACCTTTGAGAACAACCGGCTGATCATCCCCAACAGTACGATGAACACGGAAGTGATCGAAAATGCCAGCTATGGCAGCGGCATGGTCTGCCTTTTTCTCGATCTGGAGGTGGCCTGCACGTCTGATTTGGAGCTGGCCATTCAGATTTTAGAAGAACAGGTGCGGCGCCATCCCCGTTATTTGGATGTACGAACGGAGGCAGACAAGGAAAACGATGTGCCGGAGGTGCTGGTTCGCGTGCAAAAGTTCAGCACCTCCGGCATCACGATACGTGCATTTGTGTGGGCGGCGGACGCCATTGTGGCGGCGCAAATGAAAAGTGATATTTTGCGAAGCACCAAAAAGGAATATGAGAAAGCCGGCATTGAAATCCCCTATTTGTATCAAGCGGTTGTGATAAGGAACAAGATGGATCATGCAGAGTCGCTGAAAGGATAGATTCTTTTCTCAAAAATGACACGAAAAAGGGAAAGAAAAGAGGGGGAGAATCACATGAAATCCACTCAGTTGTGGAAAACAACATAGAAAACGGCAAAAAAGGAAGGCCGGAAGCCGAACGGAGAAAAACATCTGTATCCATTGGTGTGCAGTGGATACGGATGTTTTTTAACAAAACAGAACATGTGAAGTAGTAAAGAAAAGCAAAAAAAGGGGAAGAAAAGGGAAAAAAGGAGTTGACAAAGCGGGGGGAGGTTTGGTATAGTAATTGAGCGCCTAAGGGGCGGGACGAAAAACTTGACAGGGCCGTGCGTGAAGTGTTAGAATAGAGGGCTGCCGCGGAAGCGAGAGCAGCGAAAAAAAGCACTTGACAAGAGGCGATAGAGATGTTAGGATAAAGTTCTGCTGCGAAGGGCAGAAAAAAGCACTTGACAAGACGCTGACGACGTGCTAAGATGAGAACCTGCTGCTGCGAGAGCGGCGGCGAAAAAGGGAAAAAGCACTTGACAGAAGCGAAAGAATGTGCTAAGATAGAGACCTGTCGCTTGAAGCGGCGTGTACCTTGTAAATTAAACAACATGACTTTGAAAAGCACCAAAAAAAGGACCCTTGAAGCCGAA